>NZ_CP108474.1:0-602363 GCF_036226445.1 Streptomyces sp. NBC_01255 | reverse complement strand
GATCCACGCCTTCCACATCGAGGGCTGCGGCGGGGGACACGTACCGAACGTGCTGAAGATGGCGGGCGTGCCGAACGTCATCGGCTCGTCCACCAACCCCACCCTGCCCTTCGGGCGGGACGCCATCGCCGAGCACTACGGGATGATCGTCTCTGTCCACGCGCTCAAGACGGACCTGCCGGGCGACGCCGCCATGGCGCGCGACCGGATCCGGGCCGGGACGATGGGCGCGGAGGACGTCCTGCACGACCTCGGCGCGATCGGGATCACCTCGTCCGACGCGCAGGGCATGGGCAGGGCGGGGGAGACCGTACGCCGGACCTTCGCCATGGCCGGGAAGATGAAGGCCGAACTCGGGCCCATGGAAGGCGACGGCGAGGGCGACGACAACGCCCGTGTCCTGCGGTACATCGCCAAGCTCACGGTCAACCCCGCCATAGCCCATGGCCTCGCGCACGAGGTCGGTTCCCTGGAGATCGGCAAGCTCGCCGACATCGTGCTCTGGCGCCCGCCGTTCTTCGGGGCGAAACCGCAGATGGTCCTGAAGGCCGGCTTCCCGGCCTACGGCGTCACGGGCGACCCGAACGCCGCCACCGACACCTGCGAGCCCTTGGTGCTCGGCCCGCTGTTCGGCGCCCATGGGGCCGCGCCGGCCGAACTCTCCGTCGCCTTCGTCAGCCGCGCCGCCGCCGAGTCGGGATCGTTCGGCTCGCCGTACGACACGCTGGGCACCCGGCGCAGGCGTGTGGCCGTACGGGGGACCCGTGGCATCGGCCCGGCCGACCTGGTGCACAACGCCAGGCTCGGGCAGGTGGACGTCGATCCGCGCAGCGGCCTCGTCACGCTCGACGGCACCCCCATGCGCTCCGAGCCCGCGCAGGACGTCTCCCTGAGCCGCCTGTACTTCCTCTGAACCTCCTCTGATTCCACCTGGCCGACGCGGCCTTCGAAAGTCCCGGGAAGTCGCATCTCCCTTCTCTTGACTGAATTTTCAGTCGGGAGGAGGATGCTGTTCACACCGCGTACCCGTCCTGTGCTCGCCCCCGGCTGAGCCGGCCGCCGCCGACAGGTACTTCTGGCGAAAAGAAGAGAGACCCGTGATGACCGCATTCCGTATGCCTGCCGAGTGGTCCCCGCACGAGGGGTGCCTGATGGCCTGGCCCGTCCGCGAGGACCTGTGGGACAGCGTGCTGGACGACGTCAAGGAGGAGTACGCGAACGTCGCCCGGGCGATCGCCGAGTTCGAGCCGGTGACCATGGTCGCCCCGGCCGGCCACGGCGACGAGGCGCGGACGAGGTGCGGCCGGCAGATCACCGTCGTGGAGCTGGCGCAGGACGACTCGTGGTTCCGTGACTCCGCCCCGCTCTTCGTGCTCGACGGCGACGGAAACCGCGCCGGGGTGGACTTCCGCTTCAACGCCTGGGGCCGCAAGCACCACCCGTACGACTCCGACGACCGGGTCAGCGCCCTGCTCCTGGAGCACCTCCGCGTCGAGCGCGTCCACTCCGACATGATCCTCGAAGGCGGGGCGATCACGGTCGACGGCGAAGGCACGCTGATCACCACCGAGCAGTGCCTGCTCCACCCCAACCGGAACCCCGGAATGAACCGGGACGAGATCGAGGCGGAGCTGAAGGCCCGGCTCGGCGTCACCAAGGTGGTGTGGCTTCCGTACGGAGGGCTGCTGGACACGGAGACCGACGGGCACGTCGACGGCGTCTGCGCCTTCGCCGCCCCCGGCAAGGTCGTCGTCTCCCTGCCCGACGACCCCGCACACCCCGACTACGCCCGGATGCGCGCCAACCGCGCCGTCCTGGAAGCCACCACCGACGCCCAGGGCCGGCCGTTCGAGATCGTCGACATCCCGCAGACCGCCTTCGGTGACATGCCCGACGGCCGGGTCGAGGTGTCGTACCTGAACTACTACGTGGCCAACGGCGGCGTGGTCGTCCCGATCGCCGGACTGCCCCAGGACGACGAAGCGCTCGCCGTCCTCGCCGAGGCCTACCCCGGTCGCAAGGTCGTCGGGGTGCCGGCGCTCGCGATCGCCTTCGGCGGCGGCGGGGTCCACTGCATCACCCAGCAGATCCCCGCACCCGCCGCACCCGTCACCCCCGCCACCGCCTGACGCGGGACGGACCGCTCCCGGAGGGCCGCACCGGCGGCCCTCCGCTCCCGCACCCCTCACGGAAAGAGCGCGACGATGACCCCACCCCAGCCCCTCGGCAGCAGACGACCCCGCGGCAGGATCGCCGCGACAGCGGTCGCCCTGACCTCCCTCGCGGCCCTCGCGGCCTGCTCCGGCCCGCCCAAGGGCGCGGGCGACACCGGCGCCGAGGTCAAGCTCTCCGCCACCACGCCGAAGGCCCGCGGCGAGATCGACTCCTTCACCTGGGCCGTCTACGCCGAGCCTCCCACCCTCGACTACACGGTCGCCTTCGACTATCCGCAGAACACGATCCTCTCCAACGTGTGCGAGAGCCTCATGCGCTGGACGCCGGGGCTCACCCTTGAGCCGGGTCTGGCGCGGAAGGCGTCGAACCCGGACCCCACCACCTGGGTCTACGACCTGCGGCCCGGCGTGCGCTTCCACGACGGCAAGGTGATGACCGCCGACGACGTGGTCCACAGCCTGGGCCGGCAGCGGGACCCGGACAACGCCGCCGCCTGGGCACAGAACTTCCAGAACGTCGCCTCCATCGGGAAGGCCGGACCGCTCCAGGTCACCGTCAAGCTCAAGAAGCCCGACTCGCAGTTCCCCCAGTACATGGCGACCGCCGCCGGAGTGGTCGCCTCCAAGTCCGGCGTCGAGGCGGCGGGCAAGGACTACGGCACGAGCGGCGGCCTCGCCTGCACCGGCCCGTTCGAACTCGGCACGTGGAGCAAGGGCCAGTCGATCGAGCTGGAGCGTTTCGACGGCTACTGGGGCACCAAGGCCAAGGCCAAGAAGGCCGTCTTCCGCGTCCTGACCGACCCCTCGGCCCGTACCAATGCCATGCTCAGCGGAGACGTCGACGGCGGCTACCTGATCCCCACCGAGAGCTACGGACGCCTCCGCGACAGCGGCCTCGGCACCCTGTACTTCGGCGAAGGCCTCAGCACGGTCAACGTCAACATCACCGACATGAAGGGCCCGCTCGGCGACCTCCGCGTCCGGCAGGCCCTGTCCCTCGCCTTGGACCGGTCCGGGTTCGTGAAGGCCGGACTCGGCGGCGCGGGCACCGTCACCAACTCCCTCACCACCCGCGCAGCCTGGGCCGGAGCCTCGGAGCAGACCCGTCAGGCCGCCTTCGCCGCGCTGCCGCCCACCACACAGGACATCGAAAAGGCCAAGGCGCTCGTCAAGGAGGCCGGTGCCACCGGCAAGACCCTGACCGTCGCCACCAGCTCCATCGGCCAGGACGTCTCGCTCCTCGCCACCGCGGTCCAGGCGGCCGGCACCCAGATCGGCCTGAAGATCAGCCTCAAGGTCATCGCCCCGAACGCCTTCACCGCCCTGTTCACGGACCCCGAGGCCCGTAAGGGCATCGACATGTTCCCGCTCACCTACTACGACTCCATCACCGACCCGCTGGACCTGCTGACGAACTTCAAGACCGGCGCCTACATGAACTTCTCCGGCTACAGCGACAAGCGCTACGACGCCCTCGTCGACCAGGCCACCGCCGTCTACGAGCCGGACCAGCGGATGAAGATCGAGGCCGAACTGCAGAAGCACGCCGCCGAGCAGCTCCTGTGGATACCGGTCGCCGAGTGGCCCACCGCCGTCTTCCTCAACAAGAAGATCACCGGCGCCCCCACCACCATCGCCTACATGTACTACCCGTGGGCCGCCGACGTGGGGGCCGCGGAGTGAGCTTCCTGAGATTCGCCGCACGACGGGTGGCGGAAATGGCCGCCACCCTGCTCACCGCGTCGTTCGTGGTCTTCGGCGCCATGTACCTGGCGCCGGGCAGCCCGGCAAGCTTCCTGCTCTCCGGACGCTCGGCCTCGCCGGAGGCCCTCGCCGCGATCAACGCCCAGTACCACCTGGACGATCCGTTCCTCGTCCGCTACCTCCGCTGGCTCGGCGACATCGTGCAAGGGGACTTCGGGCGCTCCATCACGTACCGCACCGACGTCTCCCGGCTCCTGGCCGACCGCCTCCCTACCACCCTGCTGCTCGTCGTGATGGCGCTGGTCGTGGTCGCGGTGGTCGGCCTGATCCTGGGATGGATCGCCGCCGTCCGCGGCGGAGCCACCGACTCCGCCGTCCTGGTCGGGACCACGTTCGCCGTCGGCACCCCGTCCTTCGTCGCCGCCGTGCTCCTCCAGGGGCTGTTCGCCGTGAAACTGGGGTGGTTCCCCAGCAGCGGCACGGGCGACGGCTTCCTGGACAGCGTCCGGCACCTGACCCTGCCCGCGATCGCCCTCGCGCTCTACCTGATCGGCATGCTCGCCCGCGTCACCCGCGCCGCCATGCTCGACGCGCTCGACAGCGAGCACGTCACGGTCGCCCGCAGCCGGGGCGTCCCCGAAGGCCAGGTCATCCGCCGCCATGTGTTCCGCAACTCGCTCGGCACCGTCCTCACCACCGGCGGACTGATCGTCTCCACGCTGCTCGTCTGCACGATCCTCGTCGAGACCGCCTTCAGCATCGGCGGCGTCGGTCAGCTCCTGGAACTGTCCACCACGACCAAGGACTTCCCGACCGTCCAGGCCATCTCCCTCATCATCGTGGCCCTGTTCATGGCGGTGAACCTGATCGTCGACCTCGTGCTGCCCCTGGTCGACCCCCGGATCACCCTCGGAACGAGGAGTTCCTCCGCATGACCGCCGTCCTGACACGCCGACCCGGCCTCTCCAAGGTCCGCACCGCCCGGTCCCCGCTCCACCTGGTCTGCCTCGGCCTGGTCGCCCTCGTCACCGCCGCCGCGATCCTCGCGCCGTGGGTGGTGCCGTACGACCCCAACGCGGTCGACCTCGGCAACGCCCTGGCCGGCCCGTCCGCCGCACACCCGCTCGGGGCGGACACCGCCGGCCGCGACACGCTCTCCCGGCTGCTCCTCGGCGCCCGCACCTCGCTCCTCGGGCCCCTCGGGGTCGTGGTCTTCTCCACCGTCGCCGGGGTCGCGGTCGGCACCGCGGCGGCCTGGTGCGGCGGCTGGCTGGACTCCGTCCTGTCCCGCAGCACCGAACTCGTCTTCGCGTTCCCCGGCATGCTGCTCGCCATCCTGATCATCTCGATCCACGGCGAAGGCCTGCTCGCCCCCGTCCTCGCCCTCTCCGTCGCCTACCTGCCGTACGTCAGCCGGCTGACCCGCTCCCTGGTCCTCGCCGAACGCGCACGTCCCTACGTCAGCGCCTACCAGGTCCAGGGCCACTCGGCCCTCCAGATCTGCCTGCGCCACGTCCTCCCCAACATCGCCCCCGTCGTCCTCGCCCAGTCCACCATCAACTTCGGCTACGCCCTCATGGACCTCGCCGGGCTCTCCTTCCTCGGCCTGGGCGTGCCCGCGCTCACCCCGGACTGGGGCCGCATGGTCTTCGACGGTCAGACCGCCATCCAGCACGGCTACCCGCTGTCCGCGATCCTGCCCTGCGTGTTCATCGTGCTGACCGTCGTCGCCTTCAACGTGGTCGGAGAGCGCTGGGCCGACCGCGTCGCCAGGAGGACCCGATGACCACGACGTACACACTCGACATCCGCGGGCTGCGCGTCACCCTGCCCGGCACGGCCCGCCCCGTGCTCGACGGCGTCGACCTCCACGTCGCCGCCGGCGAGACCGTCGCCCTCGTCGGCGAGTCCGGCTCCGGCAAGTCCCTCACCTCGCGCAGCGCGCTGGCCCTGCTGCCGCCCGGGGCCGTCACCGAGGGCACCGTCCGCGTCCGCGGACAGGACGTCCTCGCCATGGACACCGACCAGGTGCGGACCCTGCGCACCGGCACGGTGTCCATGATCTTCCAGGACCCGCGCGCCGCTCTCAACCCGCTGCGCCGCATCGGCGACTTCCTCACCGAGAGCGTCACCCTGACCAAGAGCATGAGTCAGGCGGACGCCACCGCGCGCGCCGTCGAACTCCTCCAGGCGGTCGGTCTCGACGACTCCGCCCTGCGCAAGTACCCGGGTCAGGTCTCCGGCGGCATGCTGCAGCGCGTCATGATCGCGGCCGCCCTGATGGGGGACCCCGCCCTCCTGCTGGCCGACGAGCCGACCACCGCGCTCGACGTCACCACCCAGGCCGAGGTCATCGCCCTCCTGGCACAGCTCCGTGAACGCTTCGGCACCGGCCTGCTCTTCGTCACCCACGACCTCGACCTGGCCGCCGCCATCAGCGACCGCGTCTACGTCATGTACGCCGGACGGATCGCGGAGAGCGGCCCCGCGGAAGCCCTCTTCGCCCGGCCCCGGCACCCGTACACGTCGGCGCTGCTCGCCTCCACGCCCCGCCTGGAAGCCCCGGGGGGCAGACTCGCCGCCATCGAAGGCCAGCCACCCGACCTGCGACAGCAGCTCAGCGGCTGTGCGTTCGCCGCCCGCTGCCCACTGGCCACGGAGATCTGCGACCGGCAGGCCCCCGACCCGAGGCCCGCCCCCGGGCTGCCGCACCACCAGGCCGCCTGCCACCACAGCGACCTGCTCGAAGGGAGCCCCGTCGATGCCTGAACCCGTCCTGGAGGCCGTCGGACTCCACCGCGATTTCGGCAGCGTGCGCGCCGTCGACGACGTGTCGTTCACCCTTCCCGAGGGCGGATCCCTGGGCATCGTCGGCGAATCCGGTTCCGGCAAGACCACCACCGCCCGGATCGTCGTCGGTCTGGAACGGGCCGACGCGGGTGAGGTCCGGGTACGCGGCCGGGTCCGCGGCGCGCGGAGCCGAGGCCGGGCCGGACGCCTCTCCCGAGCCCGGGAGGTCCAGATGGTCTTCCAGGACCCGTACCTCTCCCTCGATCCCCGGACCAGCGTCGAAGGCGTCCTGCGCGAGACCCTGCACCTGCACTTCCCGGGCGCGGATTACGACCGGCGCGTCCGCGAGCTCCTCGACCAGGTCGGTCTGGGCACCCGCGCCGCCGACGCGCGTCCGCGGCAGCTCTCCGGCGGCCAGCGCCAGCGCGTCGCCATCGCCCGCGCCCTCGCCGTCGAACCGGCCGTCCTGGTCCTGGACGAGGCGGTCGCCGCCCTCGACGTGTCCGTACAGGCGCAGATTCTCAACCTCCTCGCCGACATCCGCGAGGAGACCCGGATCGGCTACCTCTTCATCACCCACGACCTCGGTGTCGTCCGGTGCGTCACCGACGAGGTCATCGTCATGCGCCACGGCGCCGTCGTCGAGGCCGGCGCCACCGCCGAGGTGCTCGCCGCGCCGCAACACCCCTATACGCGGCTTCTGCTGGAATCCGTGCCCCGACCCGGCTGGGACCCCGAGGCGATCGCCGCGGCCCGCCGAGCGCTCTGACACCCGTCCGCCGTCACACTCGTCCCTCGCAACAGGAGAGCCAGCATGAACGATCACACCGTCGGCCGACGGCCGCGCGGAGGCATGAACCGTCGAGGCTTCCTCGTCACCGTCGGAGCGACCGCCGTCGGCGCGGCCCTCGCGACGACCCTCCCCGAGAAGGCCCGCGCCGCCGCCGGCACCTTCCGGGTCCCGGTCGAGGACGTCCGCCACACCCGTACGTGGATGGCCTGGCCGGACAGCACCGCGATCTGGCCGGGCAAGCTGAGCGGAGTCCAGGTGGACATCGCCCTGATCGCCCGGACGATCGCGAAGTACGAACCGGTCGTCATGTGCGCCAACTCCGGCAGCGCCGCGAAGGCCCGGCAGATGTGCGGGCCCACGGTGACCGTCATCAGCTCCATCCCGGTCGACGACTGCTGGATGCGCGACAGCGGCCCCGTCTTCCGTACCGACGGCAGCGGCGGCCTGGACACCGTCGGCCTCAACTTCAACGGCTGGGGCAACAAGCAGACCCACGCCAAGGACGCCCTCGTCGCCGAGCGCGTCGCCGCCTACGTCGGCGTCCCGTTCACCTACGCCGACCTGGTCGGCGAGGGCGGTGCGATCGAGCAGGACGGCGCGGGCACGCTCATGGCCACGCGGAGCAGCCTGGTGAACCGCAACCGCAACCCCGGGATGTCGGAGCGTCAGATCGAGTCGGCGATGTGCGACGCGTACGGCGCTTCCAAGGTCATCTGGTTCGACGGCGTCTACGGCCAGGACATCACCGACGACCACGTCGACGCCACGTCCCGCTTCCTCGCGCCGGGGGAGGCCCTCGTCCAGATGCCCGTCGCCGCGGACACCGACGCCTACGCCCGCGACGCGCGTCTGCAGTACGGCAAGCTGTCCGCCTCGACGACCGCCGGCGGTCGCGCCCTGGACGTCATACGGCTCCAGGGCCCGGACTACAACAAGATCCGATCCGCCAACCGGGACTTCCTGGCCTCCTACGCCAACTTCTACCTCTGCAACGACGCCGTCATCAGCGCCCAGTTCGGCGACCGGCGGGCGGACGAGGCCGCCAAGGCGACCCTGGCCCGCCTCTACCCGGACCGTGTCATCGAGCAGCTCGACATCGACCGCCTGGGCACGGGCGGCGGCGGCATCCACTGCGTCACCCAGCAGCAGCCCGTCCGCTAGCGGGCCCTGCGGCCGCATCGACTGAAAATTCCGTCAATGAAGCCTGTCCGAAGCGTTGACTGAAATTTAAGTCAGCCCCTACTGTGAGCGCACCGCTCGGCGCCGGAAGGTCATGGGCGCCGAGCGGATTCATGGACGCACCCTGGACAGGAGCCCACATGGGGCCAGTTGCCTCGCAGCCGCACGACTCCGCGCCTCTCGCGGGCATCGAACAGCACTCGATCGACTGGGTGCCCCTCTCCGAACGGCATGGCAAACCGTCGAACGTCGGGGCCATCTGGTTCGTGGGCAGCCTCAACCTCACCGGTCTCGCGACCGGCGTCGTGACCCTGTCCATGGGGGCCTCGCTCGTCTGGACCGTGGTCGCCACCGTCCTCGGATCGCTGTTCGGCACGTTCTTCATGGCGTTCCACTCGGCCCAGGGGCCCCAGCTGGGACTTCCCCAACTGGTGCAGTCGAGAGCCCAGTTCGGCTATCTGGGCGCCGCGCTCACCGTGTGGGTGTTCGCCCTCGTCAACTACATCGGCTTCAACACCTCCGACGCCCTGCTGTCCGGCCAGGCCATGAACCTGCTCACCGGAATGCCCAACGGGCTCGGATACGTCCTGGCCGCGGCCGTGGCGACGGTGATCGCTCTCTTCGGATACGAGTGGATCCACCGGCTGAACCGGTGGCTCACCTGGCCCTTCGTCGTGGTCACCGCGGCCGTCACCGCATCCGCCCTGTTCGGCGGAGGGCTGCCGGAAGGCGTCTGGGACGCGGGCCCGTTCGATCTCGCGCCGTTCATGCTCGTGTTCGTCTTCGTCGCCGGCTTCCAGCTGGGCTGGGCGCCGTACGTCTCGGACTACTCGCGCTACCTCAGACCCGACGTCCCCGTACGCAGCACCTTCTGGTGGACCTACCTGCCCAGCGCGATCTCCGGGATCTGGGTGTTCCTCCTCGGCGCCGTGGTCTCGGCCGGTGCTCCCGAGGGCACCGATCCGGTCACCGCCCTGAAGCTGTCGGCCGACCGGCTGTTCGACGGGTTCGGCACGGTCGCGGTCGTCGTCCTGCTGGTCGGGCTGCTCTCCATCATGGCGATCAACCAGTACGGCGGCAGCCTCACCATGATCTCGATCCTGGACTCGTTCCGGCCGGTCAAGCCGACGCGGACCATTCGGGTCGCGACGATCGGGATCATGCTCGTGGCCGTCGGGACGGTCTCCACCGCCGTCGGCATCGACCAGTTCAACTGGTTCTTCGCCAACGTCGTGGTGGTGCTCACGTACCTGTTCATCCCGTGGACGGCCATCAACCTGGTCGACTTCTTCCTCGTCCGGCGCGGCCAGTACGTCGTCAAGGAGATCTTCAACCCGCAGGGAATCTACGGCCGTTGGGGCTGGCGGGGAAACCTCGCCTACGCCATCGGGCTGGCCTGCATGGCGCCGTTCATGGTCATCACCGGCCTCTACGTCGGCCCCGTCGCCGAGCTCCTCGGCGGCGTGGACTGCTCGCTCTTCGTCGGCCTGCCCGTGGCCGGCGTCCTCTACTGGGCGTTCGCCCGAAGTCTCGATCTGGCGACCGAACGCCGGATGGTCCGGGAGGAGGGGCTGCTGGAACGACTCCACTGAGCCACCCGCGCCCGCACGTACAGAACCTTTGGCAGAAGGAGCACCACGTGAAGACAGCACACGACGGCGACACCCCCGGCATCAGCCGCAGAAGCCTCCTGGCCCGAACGGGCGCGGTCGCGGCCGGACTCGCGGTCGGACCCGTACTCGGCGGCATCCAGCCGGCCCAGGCCGCGTCCTGGCGCGTGCCGGGGGAGGAGACGCCGCACAAGCGGACCTGGATGGCCTGGCCGTCCAGCTCCACGATCTGGGGCAACCTGCTGTCCAAGATCCAGGCCGACATCGCCAAGCTCGCCAAGGAGGTCGCCAAGCACGAGCCGGTGATCATGTGCGCGGACGGCTCGTCGGCCGCCTCGCAGGCCAGGGCGGCCTGCGGATCCACCGTCACGGTGATCAGTTCCATACCGGTGTCGGACTGCTGGATGCGGGACACCGGCCCGCTGTTCCGGGTGGACGGGGCCGGCGGCCTCGACTCCTTCGGCCTGAACTTCAACGCCTGGGGCGAGAACGCCACGACCTTCTACGGCCTGCCCTACTCGGCCTACTCCAAGGACCGCGTGCTCGCCGGCCGGGTCGCCGCCTACACGGGCGTCACCTTCGCCAAGGCGTCCGTGGTCGGCGAGGGCGGCGGCATCGAGTACGACGGCGACGGCACCCTGATGGCGACCGAGAGCTGCTGGCTCAACAGCAACCGCAACCCCGGCAAGTCGCGCAGCCAGGTCGAGGCCGAGCTGCTGGCGCGCTTCGGCGCCACCAAGATGATCTGGCTGCCCGGCGTCACCGGGTGGGACGTCACCGACGGCCACATCGACGGCACCGCCCGGTACATCAAACCCGGTGTGGTGATGGTGCAGCTGGCCGGAGCCGTGCGGCCGGACGTCTGGACCGACAACGCCCAGGCCATCCACGACGTCCTGGTGAACGCGACCGACGCCAGGGGCCGCCGCCTCCAGGTCCTCACCATCGAAGGACCCGACGTCCTGCCCCGTATCTCGGCCGGCAAGCGGGCGGACTTCCTCAGCTCCTACATGAACTGGACCGTGACCAACAACGCGGTGATCACCACCCAGTTCGGCGACACCGCCAAGGACGCGGCGGCCAAGACGGCGATCGCGGCCGCCTACGGCCGCCCCGTCGTCCAGCTCAACCTCGACAACCTCTACGGCAACGGCGGCGGTGGCGCGCACTGCGTCACCATGCAGGAACCCAACCGCTGACCGACTGGCTGACTGACTGAACGAACGACCGGCCCGGGCCTCACCTTCGAGGTCCGGGCCGGCCGCTCGTGCGACGTCGTCACACGAGACGCGTCACCAGGTCGACGTCACTTGCCGAGCCACGCGTTGTGGATCGTCAGCTTCGACGCGTTGCCCTGCTTGTCCGTGACCTCGGCGTGGAGCGAGACACCCTTGTCCTTGGCGGGGTTCTTCACGGAGATCCTGCCGTTCTCGACCTTCACGAACTGCCAGGTCTGCCCGTCGTCGTAGCTCACGGACACGGCGAGCGACGACAGGTTCTTCCCGGCCGCCGCGCCCTGCACGGTCACCGGGACCAGGACCGACGTGCCGGCCGGCGCGCGCGAGGTCAGGTCGACGGGGGGCGCGAAGCGGACCGTGGACACCGGAAGCGCCGTCCTGGCCGCCACCTGCTTCGAGCGGAACGTGAAGTCGGCGTCGATACGGGTGGAGACCGCCGCGACCGTCGCCGAGCGCTCCACGGACGTCGTCAGCCGGTACTCGGCGTCGGTCGAGTCGACCGTGAAGGGCTCCACTCCGGTCAGCGGGTCGTCGTTCTCGGCGACCTTGACGCCGTCGCGGTACAGCGTCGTCGTGGCCGAGGTGTGCCTCGTGGATCCCGCGTGGCCCTTGCCGTCGGCGAACAGCGGCAGGGCGCCGACGAGCTGCTGCTCGCCCGTGTCCGGGTCGGGCGAGCTGCGGAAGACGCCCATCTTCTCGCCGAGCAGCGGGCCGAAGACGCCCGTGTTGAACGTCTCCCGGTACGTCTTGCCGGCCACGTAGCCCTTCGGCCGGACCATCTCGTAGTCGCCCTCGAAGGCCGGGTAGCCCCACTGGTCGGGCTCGCCGAACTGGTTGAACTTGGTCAGCCACTTGACGCCGTCGGCGGTGGAGACGTGGAAGGTACGCGTGCCCGGAGCCGCCTGCGGCGCCGAGAACCCGATGCCCAGCGGCGCACCCGGCAGCTGCGAGTGCGGGGAGGACAGCGTCGTCTTCCCGGGAGTGGAGGAGCCGAGTTCGACCTTGAGCGTGGCCAGCTCGTTCGCCTTCACGTGCCGGGAGTAGCCGGTCGCGACCTTGCTCACCTTCCCGCCGAAGGACACCGAGTACTGCGTGGTGGGGTCCTTGACGAGGTGCGCGTCCCACGTCTGCAGGAGCGAGCCGTCGGTGATGGCGGGACCCTGGTGGGCGGTGCGGAAGCCGGTGAAACCGCTGAGGACCCAGCCGCTGCCGACGCCGCCGAGCTCGGTCTCGCGCTCGTAGTACGCCCCGCTGTAGTCGACCTTGTCGAGGCCGGGCACCGACATGTGCACCGGCTTGGTGGTGCGCGCGTCGGCGATGACGGTGGTGTCGCCGGTGACCTCCAGCTTCGGCTGGGCGATCCAGTCGGTGCCCTTGGCGAGGTCCGACGGGTCCTCGTAGACCGCCGTGTCCAGGGTGTACGACCCCTTGGGCACACGCATGGTGTGCGCGCCCGGCTCGCTGTCGATCCGCGTCTGGACGTCCTTGGTGGCCTCGGAGACGCCGGTCAGGGTGCTGGTGAAGTTCTGGGCGTCGGCGCCGTCCCGGCCGAGGGTCCGGAGCGTGATGTCGTACGACTCCGCCTCCCGGACGGCCACCGCGGCGGTACGGACCGACTGGCCCGCGCCCGTGGCGGTGACGTAGCCCGAGTAGGCGCCGTCGGCGTCGCCGATCCTGGTGTCGGCCGTCAGGTCGACGTCGGCCGTGCCGCCGGCGGGCACGGTCACCGTGCCGGCGCCGACCGAGAAGAACCCCGGGGCGGGCTTGCCCGCCGGGTCCTGCGAGGTCACCGAGAGGTCGAGGGTGACGTCGGTGCTGCCGAGATTGCGGTAGACGACCTTCCGGGTGAGGGGCTTGTCGTCGGTGTGCGGCCACACCGCCATGCCGAAGTTGAGCGAGACCTGCTCGGCGATCACGCTCTGCGCCAGCGCCTTGTCGACCTGGACGCGGCCCGAGCCCTGCTGGAAGACGGTGTGGTCGCCGCCCTTGGTGGACGCGATGAGGGCGCCCTTGAGCTCGGTGGACTTCCAGTCCGGATGCCGCTGCTTCAGGATCGCCGCCGCGCCCGCGACGTGCGGGGTGGCCATGGAGGTGCCGTCGATCTGGAGGTAGCCCGGCGCCGGGTGCGGTGTGCCGGGGCGGGTGTCGATCGTGCTGCCGGGGGCGGCGGCCGCGGTGATGGCGACGCCGGGTGCGGTCAGGTCCGGCTTGACGGCGCCGTCGCCGACGCGCGGGCCGATGCTGGAGAAGGGCGCAAGCCTGTCGTCCTTGTCGACCGCGCCGACGGTCAGCGCGGCGTCCGCGCTGCCCGGCGAGCCGACCGACGAGGCGCCGTGCTTGCCCTCGTTGCCGGCCGCGACGGCGAACAGGATCCCCTTCTCGGCGGACAGCCTGTTCACCGTCGCCTCCACCGGGTCGACGCCGGGGCTGTCACCGCTGCCGAGGCTGAGGTTGACGACGTCGGCGCCTTCGGCGGCGGCCCACTCCATGCCCGCGATGACGGCGGAGTCGTCGCCGTAGCCCTCGTCGTCGAGGACCTTCCCGCTGATGACCTTGGCGCCGGGAGCGACGCCCTTGTACTTCCCGCCGGACTTGGCACCCGTACCGACGGCGATCGACGCGACGTGCGTGCCGTGTCCGACGCGGTCCACGGCGTCGGGGGAGGCGGAGAAGTTCTTCTCGCCGACGACCTGGGAGCTGAGGTCCTCGTGGGTCTTGTCGACGCCGGTGTCGAGGACGGCGATCTTGACGCCGGTGCCGTCGAACCCGGACTCCCACGCCTTGTCGGCGCCGATCTGCCGGACGCTGCGGTCCAGGCTCGCCTTGCGCACCCCGTCCAGCCACACCTTGCCGATGCCGGAGCTGGTGGCGCGCAGGCCGCTCGGGCGCGGGTTCGTCAGTGCCTCCCACACCCGGGCCACGTCGTCCTGTGACGCACGGAGGGCGTCGGCGTTGATCGTGGGGAACGTACGCCGCAGTTGGGTGTCGCCGGCCGAACGCACCTCCGCCCGCGCCGAATCGGCTCCGCCGTCGTACTGCACGATCAGCTTGAGCCCGCCGCGGTGGCTCTCGCGCAGCAGCGGATCGGTGAGCTCCTCGATGTCGAAGAGCCGCTGGTCCAGCTTGCCCGTGGAGATCAGGCGCTGCGCGTCGCTGGGCACCACCAGCGTCCGGTCCTTGGTGCGTTGTATCCGTACGGGTATGTGCTCACGGCCCTTGGCGGGTTCGAAGCCCGCCATCCGGCCTTCGGCGTCGACGACCAGTACGTCGCCCGTGATCAGCTGGATCCGCTGGTCGCCGTTGGGGCCCGTGGTGTCCGGAGTGGTCGTCGTGTGTGCGGCGATCGCCGTCACGGGGCCGGTCATGCCTGCCACGAGGGCCACCGATGTGGCCGCCGCGATGGTGAAGGCGCGTGCTCTGTGCACGTGTGCGCGCAAGTCTCCCCCAGGAGCTTGGGATGAAGTCGAGTGGTCGTCTCCAGCCATGGGCGCATTGCCGCCCGTCGCTGGTCAGCGCGGGGCGCACTGGCGCCCGCTGCTGGTCAGCGCAGTATGTGAGGGGAGAGGGGCGTGATCAACGGCGGTCCGTGCGCGAGGCCTCAAGTCGCGTGTGTTCAAGCCATCTTGAGGTCGCCGAGTTTGATGGGGCGACGATGGCAGTGTGACGACCGTGTGACACCCGGGCGATGCTTCCGCGACAGCGCCGCGGGGCAACCCGTCCGGATCGCAGTCCGGACCGGGCTTCCCGCGCTTTTCGATGACCGGCACGGCTACGGCCGGAGCGTGTTCCTCCCATTGGCCCGTATCCACACCCTGATGGAACGGTCCTCCCTCCGGGCAGTGGAGGCCCCCCGCCCGGCGGTTGTCCCGGGCGAGCGGGGGCCCACGGTGTCCCGCGCGTGCTACTTGCTGTTCCTGAAGTGCTCGACCAGACGCGAGTAACTGTCGTCGGCATGGCCCGCTTCGACGGCTTCGTTCACGAGGCCGAGGGTGTAGCGGGGGAACTCGGCGTCGATGTTCCGCGCCTCGCTCTCGCGGACCAGGTCCTCGACGGAGGGCCGGTGGTGCTGGAGTGCTCCGTACTCCGTCGCGTACGCGCCGCGGTCGACCTCGCCGGCGATCATCGGGAAGGACGCCGACAGTGCGGACAGGGACGCCTGGGCGTCGTCCAGGAAGCGCTTCACCTCGACGCCCTCGCTGGACAGCAGCGCGGCCGCGTGCAGGAATCCGTTGAGCGTGCCCCACATGGTGCCGTGCACGGCCATTCCGTACAGGGTCGGTACACCCGCGTCGTCCGAGACCAGGGTTCCCCGGCCGCCGACCAGCCGGAGCGTCGTCCGACAGCGGTCGTACACGGCTTCGGAACCGCCGTAGAAGATCACGGTGTCCGCTCCTCCGATGCCCGGAGCGATCGTCATGATCTGCCCGTGGAGGTACTGCGCGCCTTGGCCGGCGGCCCAGTCGGCCACGGCCCTGACTTCCGCCGACGTCCCGTCCGTCAGGTTGACCACGGCACGGCCGGACAGGGCGTCACCCGACGCCTCCAGCAGTTCGCGGGCCGTGGCGCTGCCCTTCACGCTGACGACCACGAGCGAACCGGCCGCGACGGCCTCGCGGACGGTCGCGGCCCGCCGAGCTCCCTTCGCGACCAGGGCGTCGGCCCGTTCCGGCGTACGGTTCCACACCGTGGTCGGATGCCCGCCGGCCAGGAAGGCGCTCGCGAGCGTGAAGCCCATCTCGCCCAAGCCGAGCACGGTCACGGTCATGGGCGCGGCCGGCTGAGCATCGGTCGGTGCTGAGGCAGTGGTCGGTGCTGAGGCAGTGGTCATCGACGTCATCCTCGATCAGGTTGTCGTGGCCCGGTCCGTCCAGGGCCATCCGCGGCGTTGCGCGGAATCGCCACGCTAAAACCTGAACTGAACTTGAGGTCAAGGCCCGTCTCAGGCCGGGCGGTGGCCCGCTCGCAACCCCGCGACGGGCTGCCGCATTACCGCCCCTCCTCAGCCACGCGCAAGCGGTGCGACAAGGAAATCCCGGTCGGAGCACTAGACTGGCGGGCTGTTTGGCGCTGGATCGGAACAACCCGGGCAGACCCGGGCTCCTCCGGCGACCCGGACGTTCCGGGAGCGAGACACGAGGGCCGATGTCAGCCACACCAGAGCGCGGTGAACTCACTCTGCTCGACGACGCGGAGACGTACGAGGAGCCCGGCAAAGCCGCGCGGTTCTCCGCCGGACCCGCCGCCCCGCCCCGTACGCTCGTCGACATCCTCGACGCGACCGTCCGGGCCCACCCCGACGAACTCGCCCTCGACGACGGCACCACCCGGTTGACGTACCGCGCGCTGGCCGCCGAGGTCGAGCGTCGGCGCCGCGACCTCGCCGCGGCCGGCGTCGGGCTCGGCGACCGGGTCGGCGTACGCGTGCCCTCCGGGACCAACGAGCTGTACGTGGCCATCCTCGCCGTACTCGCCGCAGGCGCCGCCTATGTGCCGGTCGACGCCGAGGACCCGGACGAGCGGGCCGAGCTGGTCTTCGGCGAGGCCGCGGTGCGCGCGGTGCTCGGCGCCGGACAGTCCGTCGAGGTCACCCGGGCACCCGAGCCCGGCGACGCGCCCGCCGCCCGCCCCGGGCCCGAGCACGACGCGTGGATCATCTTCACCTCCGGATCCACCGGCGTGCCCAAGGGCGTCGCCGTCGCCCACCGCAGCGCCGCCGCGTTCGTGGACGCCGAGGCCGCGCTCTTCCTCGCCGACGAACCGATCGGACCCGGCGACCGGGTCATGGCCGGTCTCTCGGTCGCGTTCGACGCCTCCTGCGAGGAGATGTGGCTGGCCTGGCGCTACGGCGCCTGCCTCGTGCCCGTCCCGCGCTCCCAGGTGCGCAGCGGCGCCGACCTCGGCCCCTGGCTGGTGGAACAGGAGATCACCGTGGTCTCCACCGTGCCCACCCTGGCCGCGCTCTGGGAGCCCGACGACCTCGGCGAGGTCCGGCTGCTGATCTTCGGCGGCGAGGCCTGCCCGCCCGAACTGACCCAGCGTCTGGTCACCGAGGGCCGCGAGGTCTGGAACACGTACGGCCCCACCGAGGCCACCGTCGTCGCCTGCGCCTCGCTCCTGACCGGTGAGGAACCGATCCGCATCGGTCTCCCGCTGAACGGCTGGGAACTGGCCGTGGTCGACGAGTCCGGCGAGCCGGTGCCCATGGGCGGCAGCGGCCAGCTCGTGATCGGCGGCGTCGGCCTGGCCCGCTACCTCGACCCCGCGAAGGACGCCGAGAAGTACGCCCCGCTCGCGTCCCTCGGCTGGCAGCGCGCCTACCGCAGCGGCGACCTCGTCCGCGCCGAACCGGAAGGGCTCGTCTTCCTCGGCCGCGGCGACGAGCAGATCAAGCTCGGCGGCCGCCGCATCGAACTGGGCGAAGTGGACGCCGCGCTCCAGGCCCTGCCCGGCGTCGCCGGCGCCGCCGCCGCCGTCCGCACCGCGCGCAGCGGCAACCAGCTCCTCGTCGGCTACCTCGTCACCCAGGAGGGCTGGGACCACACGGCGGCGGTCGAGCGGCTGCGCGCCGAACTGCCCGCCGCCCTCGTACCGCTCCTCGCGCCGGTCGACGACCTGCCCACCCGTACCTCCGGCAAGGTGGACCGGGACGCGCTCCCCTGGCCGCTGCCCGAACTGGAGACCACCGGCTCCGCCGAACAGCTCTACGGCACCGAGGCCTGGCTCGCCGAACAGTGGAGCGCGACCCTGGGCGTCGCCGTCACCAGTGCCGCCGACGACTTCTTCGCGATCGGCGGCAACAGCCTCGCCGCCGCCCAGCTCACCACCCGGCTGCGCGCCCGCTACCCGAGCGCGGCCGTCGTCGACATCTACCAGCGGCCCACCCTGCGCAAGCTCGCCCGCCACCTCGAGAAGTCCGCACAGGACGACGCCGCGGCCCGGACCGTCGCCCCCGTCCCGCTCCGGACCCAGGTGACGCAGTCGCTCCTCCTGCTCCCGCTGTTCACCCTGGTCGGCCTGCGCTGGACGGTGGCGCTCCTCGCCCTGGGCAACGTCCTGCACCGGTTCGGGCCCTACCCGTGGGCGCCCACCGCCTCGTGGTGGCTCGTCGCCGCCGGCGCCGCCCTGCTCTACAGCCCGCCGGGCCGGCTGGCCCTCGCGGCCGGCGGCGCACGCCTCCTGCTGCGCGGCGTCACGCCGGGACGGTACCCGCGCGGCGGAAGCGTGCACCTCCGGCTGTGGACGGCCGAACGCCTGGCCGAACACGTCGGCGCGACCTCCCTCACCGGATCCTGGCTGGAGCGCTACGCACGGGCCCTCGGCGCCAAGGTAGGCCCCGACGTCGACCTGCACTCCCTGCCTCCCGTGACCGGCATGCTCAAGCTCGGACGCGGCTGCGCCGTGGAGTCCGAGGTGGACCTCACCGGGCACTGGCTCGACGGAGACCGGCTCGTGATCGGCCCGGTCAAGGTCGGCGCGGGCGCGGTCGTCGGCACCCGCAGCATGCTCTTCCCCGGCGCACGGGTCGGCAAGCGGGCCGAGGTGGCCCCCGGTTCCGCCGTGACCGGACAGATCCCGACCGGCCAGCGCTGGGCCGGAGCACCCGCCGTCAAGCTCGGCAAGGCCAAGCGCAACTGGCCCGAGGGGCGCCCGCCGCGCGGCGTCCACTGGCGCGCCATGTACGGAGCGACCGGCTTCTGCCTCACGGCCCTGCCCGTGCTCGCCGCCCTGCCGGCGCTGCTCGTCGTCAGCCTGTTCGTCCCCGCCGACGCCACGCTCGCCGAGGCCCTGCGCGGCGCACTGACGGCCGTGGTGCCAGGGGCACTCGCCTTCGGTTTCGCGTACGCGCTGCTGCTGCTCGTCTCCGTGCGTCTGCTGAGCCTCGGGCTGCGGACCGGGACCCACCCCACGCACAGCCGGGTCGGCTGGCAGGCCTGGACCGTCACGCAGCTGATGGACGTCTCCCGGGAGACCCTCTTCCCGCTGTACGCCGGGCTGATCACCCCCGTGTGGCTGCGGCTGCTCGGCATGAGGATCGGCCGGGGCGCCGAGGTGTCCACGGTGCTCGCGCTCCCGAGCCTGACGACCGTGGGCGAAGGCGCGTTCCTCGCCGACGACACCCTGACCGCCCCCTACGAACTGGGCGGCGGCTGGGTCCGCATCGGACACTCCGAGATCGGCCGCCGGGCGTTCCTCGGCAACTCGGGCATGACCGCCCCGGGCCGGAGCGTGCCCGACGACGGTCTTGTCGGCGTGCTGTCCGCCACCCCGAAGAAGGCCAAGAAGGGCAGCTCGTACCTGGGCCTGCCGCCGGTCAAGCTGCCGCGGTCCGCCGCCGCCGCGGACCGGAGCCGCACCTACGATCCGCCCGCGCGCCTGCTGTGGGCCCGGGGCCTGGTCGAGCTGTGCCGGCTCGTCCCGGTGTTCTGCTCGGCCGCGCTCGCCGTCCTGACCGTGGCCGCGCTGTGCGCCCTGGCCGCGACGGAAGGGCTCGGGACCGTGGGGACGGCACTACTGTCCGGAGTGGTCCTGCTCGCCGCCGGGGCGGCCGCCGCGGTGGTCTCCGTCGCCGCGAAATGGCTCCTCGTGGGCCGGCACCGGACGGCGGAGCACCCGCTGTGGAGCGGCTTCGTGTGGCGTAACGAACTGGCCGACACGTTCGTCGAGGTACTGGCCGTGCCCTGGCTCGCCGGATCGGTGCCGGGAACTCCGCTCCTCGCTCTGTGGCTGCGCGGTCTCGGCGCCCGGATCGGCCGGGGCGTGTGGTGCGAGAGCTACTGGCTGCCCGAGACGGACCTGGTGACCCTTGGTGACGCCGTCACCGTGAACCGCGGCTGTGTGCTGCAGACGCACCTCTTCCACGACCGGATCTTGAGGACGGATACTGTGGTCCTCCGCGAGGGCGCCACCCTGGGCCCGGGCGGAATCGTCCTGCCCGGAAGCACGGTCGGGGCCCGCAGCACACTGGGACCCGCCTCTCTCGTGATGGCCGGGGAATCCGTCCCCGCCGACACCCGCTGGCTGGGCAATCCGATCGAGGCGTGGCGGTCCTGAAGGGGCCACGGCGTACGAGCACAGCGCAGGGAGCGGAAGCGGCAGTGAGCGGCCAGCGGACAACGGCGTCGGACCCGTACTTTCCGGCCAACGGGGATCCCCGATACCGCGTACACCGGTACGAGATCGCTCTGGACTACCGTCCCGGCCCCAACCGGCTGGCCGGGACGGCCCGGCTGAGCGCGATCGTCGGCCGGGCGCCGCTCACCGAGTTCGACCTCAACCTGGCCGAGTTCAAGGTGGGCCGGGTCCAGGTGAACGGCCGGGCTCCGCACTACACCCACCGGGGCGGCAAGCTGCGCGTCCGGCCCGCCAAGCCCCTCACCGCCGGCGCCGCCTTCACCGTGGAGATCCACTGGTCGGGCAACCCCAAGCCGGTACGCAGCCCCTGGGGCGGCCTCGGGTGGGAGGAGCTCACCGACGGTGCGCTCGTCGCGAGCCAGCCGGTCGGCGCGCCCTCCTGGTACCCGTGCAACGACCGGCCCGCCGACAAGGCCTCGTACCACATCTCGGTCAACACCCCGTCCCCGTACACGGTGGTCGCCGGCGGGCGGCTGCTGACCCGGACGACCAAGGCCTCCACGACCACCTGGGTGTACGAGCAGACCGCCCCGACCTCCAGCTACCTGGTCGGCCTGTCCATCGGCATGTACCAGACCGTGCTGCTCGGCGACCCCGGACTCGGCGGTGTTCCGCAGACCGCCCACGTACCGGCGCATCTGCTGTCGAGGTTCTCCCGGGACTTCGCCCGGCAGCCCGCCATGATGCGGGTCTTCGAGGAGCTGTTCGGCCCCTACCCCCTCGGCGAGTACGCGGTCGTCGTCGCCGACGAGGAGCTGGACGTGCCGGTGGAGGCCCAGGGGCTGTCCCTCTTCGGCGCCAACCACGTGGACGGTGTGCGGGGTTCGGAGCGGCTCATCGCCCATGAGCTCGCGCACCAGTGGTTCGGCAACAGCGTGACCATCGGCGACTGGCGGCACATCTGGCTGAACGAGGGCTTCGCGAAATACGCCGAATGGCTCTGGTCGGAGCGCTCCGGCGGCCGCACCGCGCAGGAGCTGGCGGCCGCCGCACACCGGTTGCTGGCCTCGCAGCCGCAGGACCTGGTCCTCGCCGACCCCGGCCGCAAGCTGATGTTCGACGACCGCCTGTACCAGCGCGGGGGGCTCGCGGTGCACGCGATCCGCTGCGCGCTGGGCGAGGGCCCGTTCTTCCGCATGCTGCGCGACTGGGCCACCGCGCACCGCCACGGCGTGGTGACCACCGCGGGCTTCACCGCGCACGTGGCCCGCTACGCGCCCGAGCCGGTGGACGGCCTGCTCGCGTCCTGGCTCCACGCGCCCGCGCTCCCTCCGCTGCCGGTCCAGCCGACCCCGCCGCCCGCCCACCCGCCGATTCCGTCCCGCCCCGGGTACCCGCCGACGAACGGCGGGTCGGCGGTCGGCTGACCTCAGGCCGGTACGGGGCGGTGGCGGGGCCGAAAGGTCACCCGGACGTCGGCCGGCCGGGCGGCAGCGCGTGCCCCAGGAGGAATTCGGTCGCCCCGGCGATGGCCTCGGCGTAGGTGCCGTGGACGGCCTGGGACTCCTGGGTCCGCTCGTCCGCGCCGGTGGCGCTGTACCACCAGGCATCGGCGTCCGGGTCGTGGTGCACCACGGCGGAACCGCCCGCGTAACGGAGCGGGATGGGCTCGCCGGCGGACTTCTTCACCACCGCGTGGGGCCACTTGAGACGGGCGGACTGACGCTTGATGCCGCCCCAGGCCGCCCCCAGCTGGGCGTAGTTCGCCCCGCTGCGGCCGGCGACGGTGGCGGCGCTCTCCGCCAGCCGGTCGACGGACTGCTTGGCCTCGTACAGCGCCCGCAGGAGCGCCAACTGCACATCGGGCGAGGCCATGAGCGCGGGGTCGAAGGGCTTGTCCGCGGCGCGATAGGCCAGCGCACGCGTCGAGATCCGCTCGGCCAGCGCGCGGACCGCGTCATGGACCCTCTCGTCCATGGCGAACGCGTCGTCCTGGGTGGGCTCGTTCCAGGCGGGCTCCGTCAGAGTCAGGACGGTGGACCAGAAGTTCTCGTCGTTCTTGTCGGGAGTAGGGATCCCTGCCACATCGTTCATGCGACAAGTCTACCTGTCGAATGACGTGAGCGACAGTAATAACTGTCGAGGTGAGGAATGTGCGCGTTGGCTGCCTTGTGGCTACGAGGCCGTCACGAAAGGGACTCGGGCACGGCCGACCGGTCGGCGGGCGTTCTACGGTGAAGGCCGATCCGGGGGGTGTCATGCGGCGTCGGTCGTGGCGGGGGCTGCTGGTCGTGGTGGTGGGGTTACTGCTCGCGGGCTGTTTCGCCCCGCAGGAGCCGATGTTCGGTGACGGTGCGGCGGTTCCCGAAGAGGCTTCGCGTGTGCGGCTGCCGGTGCGGCCGGGGCCGGACGGTATGTGGGTGGTGAACAGCCCCGGATGGGGCATGTTCGGCCAGGGCCGGACGCTCGTCCGGCAGGCGGGCCCGTACAGCCGCGGCTGGCGCCTGACGCTGCCCGCCGAGTTCGCTCTGACGTCGCAGTGGCCCGGCACCGCGCACTCCGCGCTCGCCGACGACACGGTGGTGCTGGTCGGCGGACGCGACGGGCACCGCGGGCCGAGCGTGATCGCCGGGATCGACCCGTGGGACGGCCGCCTGTCCTGGCGGAAGGCCCTGCCCCCGGGCAGCCAGGTCCTGTACGGGTGGGACTCCGGGACGGTGGTGGTGGCGGAGTGCCGCCCGGGATCGTGCCGTCTGACCGGTTGGCAGCCGTTCACCGGGCAGCGGGAGTGGGCGCGAACGGTGCCCGGCGTGTCGCGAGTCCTGGACGCCTGCCGGGCCGACGCGTTCGACGCCCGTCAACGCCTTCGTGGGAACCGCTGTCAGCTTTACCTGGTCGGCTCCGACCGCATCGCCCGACTCGACTCGGAGGACGGCCGGCCGTACTGGGAGGCGGGGCTGAGGCCCCCCGCCGGCGTCGACCGGATCGCCGACGTCAGCGGACGGATCGTCATGGTCACCGCCCCGGCCAGGGGGAGCTGCCGCGCCACCGTCCTCACGGGGCGGGCATCGGCGGAGATCCCCGAAGCCCGCGGCTGGCAGCGGACGTTCGTCTGGGATCAGCCCCAGGCCCCGCGCGATCCGCGCACCGGGTGCCGCTGGGACCGTACTCTTCCGCTGACCGTCGGCTTTCGCATGACGCTGCCGGATGCCAAGGGGGCCCTGGTGATCGACCCCTACTTCGGCCCCGCCGGCCACTCCCGGCGGCTCGCCCCGGGCGAATACCTGGTCACCGACGGCAGCATGGAGGAGATCATCCGCGCACCCGGCCGCCCGGACCGGCTCCTGTACGCAGCCGACCGTCCGGTCCGCCCCGAAGGTCTGAGCCCCGCGGCACAGGCCCTCGCGGGCCGCTTCTGGCAGGACGGCCGGAGGCTGGTCCTGCTCGGCTACGACGACCGCCCGCTGTGGGAGGGGGAGTCGGACTGCCAGGCCTTCCTGCGTGGTGGCGACGGCGGTGTCCTCACCTACTGCGACGGCGCCGATCTGGTGACCGTGCGCCCCGTACACAAGGACTGACGGCACGTATTGTCACCTGACATCATGATCGGCATGGACGCTCGATTCGTTGGTATCGCTGATCTGGTCGAAGCCCCGTCCGTGGCGGTCGTGATCGACGTCATGCGCGCTTACACCGTTGCCGCCTGGGCCTTCGCCCAGGGGGCGGAGAAGATCGTTCTCGCCGAGTCGCTGGACGAGGCCCTGGCGCTCAAGGCCCGCCACCCGGACTGGGTGGCGCTCAAGGACGGTCCGCCCGCGCCCGGGTTCGGTGCCGTCAACTCGCCCGGCCTGCTGCGCTCGATCGACCTGAGCGGCCGGACCGTCGTGCAGAAGACCACGGCGGGGACGGTCGGCGCCCTCGCGGTGAAGGACGCGTCGCTGGTCCTGTGCGCCGGCTTCGTGGTCGCGGAGGCGACGGCAAGGGTCCTGCGGACACGGAACAGCGACAGCGTCACCTTCGTGGTCACCGGCGAAGACGGTCGGGCCGAGGAAGACCTGGCGTGTGCCCAGTACATCGCTCGGAGGGTCACCGAGACGGGGGCGGACGCCGGCGAGTACCTCCGCCGAGGCGCCGCGTCACGCGCCGCCACCGAGCTGGCGGAGGGGGTGCGTGAAGGAGCCCATCCCGATGACATCGCCCTCTGCCTTGAGCTCGACCGGTTCCCCTTCGCCATGGTGGCTGCCTTGGAAGGCTCCCTCATGGTCCTCCGCCCGTGCCCCGTGCCTCCCGACGGCCCCGCCCTCTAGGGCGACTCGCCGTACTGCCTGGCGACCGCGGCGGCGCGGTCGCGCAGCGCGGTGCGCACCGACTCCGGGGCCAGGGCCTCCGCGTCCGCGCCGAGCTGCCACAGCGCCCATACGGCGTGCCGCGCATCCTGGAAGGTCACGTCCAGCACCAGCCGGCCGTCCGCGTCGGGGTCTTCCGCGCGGACCGCGAGCGCGGCGTCCAGCAGCTCCTCCCGCCGCGCCGGGTTCACCCGTACCCGTACGACGATGTGGTCGCCGCCGGACAGGAACCGCGCCGAGCGCTCCCGCCAGATCCGGTCCAGATCGACCTGGTTCGGTCGCTCCGCCGCTTCGGGGAGTTCCTCGGCCGCCGACACCCGCGACAGCCGGTACGTGCGGTCCTCGCCCGATCTCGTGGCCAGCAAGTACGCCCGGTCGCGTACGGTGACCAGCCCGATCGGGTCCACCGTGCGCCACCGCGGTGCCTGGCCCGTGGCCGCGTAGTGGATGCGCAGCTTGTGTCCGGCGAGCACCGCGCGCCGGACCTCGATCATCGTGGTGCCGGGTACCTCCTCGGACACAAGCCGGCGCGAGAGCAGATCGGTCTCCGGGTCGACGAGAAAGCGCTGTGCGGCGTCGCTCGCGGTGGCTCGGTGGCCCTCCGGCAGCGCGTCGACCACCTTCCGCATGGCCGAGGCGAGCGCCGAGCCGAGGCCGAACACCAGCTCCCCGCGCCCCGATCCGGCGGTCAGCAAGGCCAGGGCCTCGTCGTGGTTCAGTCCGGTGAGCTCGGTTCGGAAACCGGGCGACAGCGCGAAACCGCCGTGCCGGCCGCGCTCGGCGTACACCGGGACGCCGGACGCGGACAGCGCCTCGATGTCGCGCAGCACGGTACGGGTGGACACCTCCAGCTCGCGGGCGAGCGTGTCCGCCGTCAGCTGACCGCGCTGACGCAGCAGCAGGACCAGCGAGACCAACCTGTCGGCGCGCATCCGAGAACGCTATCGGAATACATGACCAAGGGTGTCATGTATTGCTGCGAGGCTCGTTCATGCGACGTCGAAGCCGGTGGTCACCGAGCCGAGGGACGTCCGTACTCCCCATGAATCGAATGGAGCTGACGTGGCGATGGAACGAACTGCGGTCAACCCGGTGACGTGGTCGGTGGACATGGGCTTCAACCAGGGGGAGCTCGTCTCCGGGCACACCCGGACCCTCTACATCTCGGGGCAGACCGCGATGAGCGGCGAGGGCAAGCCCGAGCACGACGGTGACATGGCGGCGCAGTTGGCGCTGAGTATCGACAACGTGGAGGCCGTGCTCGGCGAGGCCGGCATGTCTCTCGCGGACCTCGTCCGGCTCAATGTCTATACGACCGACGTCGATCTGCTGTTCCGGCACTACGGCGTGCTGGCGGCGCGGCTGGGCGCGGCCGGGGTGGCGCCGACCACCACGATGCTCGGGGTGACGCGGCTGGCGATCCCCGGCCAGCTGGTCGAGCTGGAGGGAACCGCCGTCGCGTGAGGCGACCTGGTGACGTCCGCTCCTCGTGCCGGGTGAACCTGCGCGAGGAGGGGACGTTCAGCCGCGCTCCTCGGAACAGATGAGCAGTGTCTTGGCGATCGTGGTGCGGGCTTCGAGAGCTGCATGGGCGTCCGCCGCGTCGGACAGGGCGAACCGCTGTCCGATCCGGACCCGCAGACGACCGTCACGGACCAGCTGGAGTACGGCCGTTCCGCGGCGGAGCAGCTCTGCCCGGTCCTGGATGTGGTGGGTCAGGTTGGGACGGGTCACGTATACGGACCCGGCGGCGTTGAGGCGCTGGAGATCGAACGGCGGCACCGCGCCGCCGGACTGCCCGTAGACCGCCAGGACTCCGCGCGGGCGCAGCGCGGCGAGGCTTTCGTCGAACGTCGGGCCGCCGATGCCGTCGAACACCGCGGCGGCGCCGTGCCCGCCGCTGTGCCGCCGCACCGCCTCCAGCAGCGCGCCCGGCCGGTAGTCGACGACCTCGACGGCGCCGGCGGCACGCGCGGCCTCGGCCTTGGCCTCGGTCGACGCGGTGCCGATCACCGTGCCGCCGCGCAGCCGCACGAGCTGGGTCAGCAGCATGCCGACACCGCCCGCGGCCGCGTGTACGACGACGGTGTCGCCGGCCTGGACCGGATACGTGTCGTGGCACAGGTAGTGCGCGGTCATGCCCTGGAGCACGGTGGCCGCGGCGAGCTCGGGGGCCAGTCCGTCCGGCACCGGCACCAGCCGGTCCGCGCGCAGCAGCGCGTACTCCGCATAGGATCCCGGCAGGTTCGCCCAGGCGACGACGTCACCGACGGCGACCTCGCGCACCCCGGGCCCGACCTCGACGACGGTGCCGGCGCCCTCCTGCCCGGGGACGAACGGCAGTTCTTGCGGATAGAGGCCGGACCGGATGTAGACGTCGACGTAGTTGACCCCGGCGGCGGCGAGCCGCACCAGCGCCTCGCCCGCTCGCGGCGAGGGGCGTGGCAGGTCGACGAGTTCGAGCACGTCGGGCCCGCCGGCCTTGCTGACCTGAATCGCTTTCATGACCGGGATCGTAGGACGGTCGTCCACCGCCGATCGAGTGCCGGGTGGTTCAGCAGTCGTCATAGCCGGCCTCCTTGGCGAGGTCGCCGACGAGCGGCAGGACCTTGCGGATCTCGGACTCGTGGCGGAGCCACTTGTCGGGGTCGGGGACGGTCTGGGTCATGACGACGGGGAGGTCGCGGCGGCCCCAGGCGTCGGCGAAGGGCAGGTCCACCGCCTCGGCCACGGCCTCCATCGTGGCCACCGGGTCGGTCTTGACGTCCTCGTAGCGGACGAGGACGGAGTTGCCGGTGGGGGCCAAGGCCTGGGCGGCGTCCAGGACGGCCCGGTTGTGGGCCAGCCAGTTGTGTGCGCAGACCTCGGCCAGCGGCAGGTCCACCCAGTCCTGCCAGCCGGGCGGCAGGCTCAGGTTCCACCACTGCTTGCCCCACGGGAACACGTCCGAGTAGCCCTTGATGCGCAGCGGCACCGGCACCGGGTAGGAGAAGAACATCCGCGGGTTGAGCCAGGCGTCCATCAGGGAGCCGATGCTGGTGCGCGGATCACGGACGACGAAGACGTACTTGGCGTCCGGGTAGAGGGCCTGCAGGAACGGGATCCGGAAGCAGGACTGGATGCTCTTCTCCACCAGCCGGATCCCGTCGGTGAGTTCGGCCTCGGTGGGGCGCGGGCCGCGCGGCGGGAAGCAGAACGGTGTGATCTCGTCGAGTTCGCCGCCGTCCCGCGTGGTGGGCGGGCCTACCGGCACGTCGCCCGGGAAGCGCTCCTGGAGGGCCTTGAGCGGCACGTCGTAGTAGTGCGGCTGAAGGCCCTGGGCGCTGATGAAGCCGAGGAAGTCGAGCTTGTCGCCGACCGACCACTCCGCGCCGGGCTTGCGCGCGGCGGCGAGCAGGTCCGTGTTCAGCTGGGCCGCCACCTCGGGGGTCGCGTCGGAGGCGTCCAGGGCGTTGGAGTGCCAGCCGCGCCGGCTGGGGTGCAGGCTGTCACGTTCCCAGATCGGCTTGCCTTCGCGGCCGATGCTCCAGACGTGCTCGCTGCGTTCGATCAGGCTGCGGACGAGGCTGGTGCCGGAACGGGGGTGGCCGACGATGAAGATGGGCTGCTTGAGCATGGCTGAGGTCGCTTTCGTGAGGAGGCGGGTTCTCATGCGGGCCAGCGAGCGGACCTGACGTGCCGGTTCGCGAGCCCGGCCACGGTGATCACGGCCTGGACGCCCGCGATCAGCACGATGGCGCCGGTGACGCCGAGGAACTGCAGGGCCAGACCGCCGGCCAGGGAACCGAGCGGGGATCCGGCGCCGATGAGGGTGATGGTCGCGGCGATGGCACGGCCTCGCCGGTGGTCCGGGGTCTGCCGGAAGATCATGATGTCGACGAGGATCTTCAGTGCCGGCAGCCCGAGCGCCGCCAGGGTCAGCATGGCGAAGACCCAGACCGGTCCCAGCGGGAGTGCCAGGAGAGCCACCGCGACCGTGGTCAGCGTGGACGCGGCGAGCAGCAGCGCGCCGGGGCTGAGCCGCCTGTTGAGCCGTGGCACCAGCGCCGAGCCGACGAGCATGCCGACGGCGGTTCCGGACAGGGCCAGACCGATCGTGCCGGCGGAGTGGTGCTGGTCCTGCAGGGTCACCATCACCATGAGGATCGCGGCGGTGATGCTGAAGTAGAAGATGCTGACCAGGAGCAGCGCGGACCGCAGCAGTCGGTCGCCGATCAGTTCGCGCAGTCCGGAGAAGACATTGGTCAGCGGACTGAGCGCGCTCTTCGGCTCGTTGCCCACAGGCTCATTGCCCACAGGCTCGTTGCTCACCGGCTCGGTTTCGCTCGCCGCCTTCGGCACGCGAATCATCAGGGCGCAGACGAACGAGATCACGAAACCGGCGATCGCCGCGACGAACGGGAACGTGCGGGAGACCAGGTAGAGCGCGCCGCCGAGGGGCGGTCCCGCCAGGGCTGCGGCTCCGCTGCGCGCCTCGTCCTGACTGAGCGCCGCGGTCAGCTGATGGTCCGGCACGACCGCGCGGATCAGCAGCATGCGGGCGGGTGCGCCGAAGGCCGTACCGGCGCCCAGGACGATCGCGGCCATGATCAGAAGGGCGAAGTTCGCCCGGCCGGCCATCAGAATGAGGACGATGAACGCCAGAGTGAGAGCGCGGACCGCCTCGGAGATCAACAGGATGCGGCGCCGGTCCCACCGGTCGACCACCGCGCCGGCCGGCAGTCCGACCAGGAGAGCGGTGCCGATCTGCGCGAAGCCGAACAGGCCGGCCAGCGCCGGCGATCCGGTCAAGGACATGATCAGCAGGGGATAGGCGACCTCCACGGTTTCGAGGCCGAGGTTGGCTGCGGCCGCCCCGATCCACAGAATTTGGAAGCGCCGGTTACGGCGCAGGGGCACGGGCGTGGCAGGAGCTTCGCTATCACGCTGACGTAAGCGTTCACTCATGCGTGAACGGTAGCATGCAGGTGAATGGTTCGCTATGAGGAAACGGAGATGGGTCAATGGCTGACGGGTCGATGGCTGACGATGCCGACGCGATGGCGGTCGTCCGGGAGGTGGACGACGTGGAGACGCTGAAGGCCCTGTCCGACCCGCTGAGGTTGGCGATCCTGCGCACGATGATGAGCGACGTGCGCGGGTCGCACCGGGTGAAGGACATCGCCCAGCTTCTGGACCAGCCGCCCACCCGGCTCTACCGGCACATCAAGGTGCTCGAGGCGGCGGGCCTGATCAAGGTGACGCAGACCCGGATGGTCTCCGGGATTCAGGAGAGCCAGTACCAGGTGGCGCAGTTCGCCCTGCGGCTGAGTCGCGATCTGCTGGCCGCGCCGGGCAACGCGGGCGAACTGGCCGACGCGTTCGCCGTCGCGCTGAACGACTTCCGCGACCGGCTCGTACGGGACATCATCAGCGGTCGCTTCCAGCCCGAACCGGAGCCCGAGGCCGCGGAGAAGCCTGATCCGCTCGGCCCCATGGTCGTGGCGCTGGACCGCCGGCTGTCGCCGGAGCGGGCCACCGAGTTCCGGTCCCGCCTGTCCGCGCTGATGGAGGAGTTCAACCGCCCCGACGACGAGGAGAACGCCGTCGTGCCGGTCGAGTTCCTGCTGATGTTCTGGGCGCCCAAGGAGCCCACCGGGGAGTCGCCCGCCTAGGGTCTGTCCGGACATGCCGGTGACCGCGCCGGACGTCGTTGACGACGTCCGGCGCGGTCACCGTTGTACGACGACCTACTTGGTCGCGATGAAGAGCCGGCCGCCGGGGAACCGGTGCGGCACGCACTGGGCCTGGTCGAAACCGGCCTGCCGGAAGCGGGCCAGCCAGTCCTCCTCCGGAGGCAGCTTCACGTTCATGAATCCGGCGTGCAGATAGGTGAACAGCGCGCTGAACCGGCGCTCGCGCTCCGCCGACGCGTACGGCACCGAGTCGGTGATCGCCATGATGCCGCCCGGACGCAGCGCCTCCCGGCACCGGCGCAGCACCCGGTCGAAGATGTCGCCCTCCTGCACGATGTCGTGGAAGACGAATCCGGCGTGGATGACATCGGCACCGGCCAGCGGCGCGGGGTCGTCGGCGACGGACTGGATCGGCCGCTCCACCACCTCGAGACGGTCGCCGACGCCCGCCGCCAGCGCCGCGCGGGCCGCCTCCTGGCATGCGCCGGCACTCATGTCCAGGGCCACCCCGCTGCTCTCCGGCAGCCGGCCGAGCAGGTCGATCAGCAGACCGGCGGCACCGGCGCCCAGGTCGACGATCCTCTTCGGCCGGGCCGCGAGGATCGCCTCGGTGGCCGCCGGGTAGAAGCCCTGGCTGCCGATCCACCGGGAACTGACCGCCACCTCACGCCCGTTGCGCTGGTACTGCGCGGCGGCACCGGCCGGGTCGCGCAGGAACGCGGCGGGGTTCTGGAGGTACGGCTGGTTGGCCCTCAACGACCAGGTGAGGTAGCCGGACTGGTAGATCCGGTCGGCGAAGTCGTCCGCGATCCGGAACTCCTTGACGCCGGTCGGCACCAGCAGCTCCGCGGCGACCAGCGCGGACAGGAAATTGCCCATGCCCTCTTCCGGCACGTCCGCGGCGACGGCCAGCTCGGCCACGGTGACCGGCTCGCCGCGCTCCAGCAGGGGGACGATGCCCAGCCGGTCGGCCATCTCCAGCAAGGCGGCTACGGCGGCGAGATCGGCTGCGGTCTCAGGGGGACTGATGCGTGACATCGCGCTCCCACTCCATTTCGACGATCATCTCGAGTTCCACGGTGCCGGGCCGGAGGGGTGTCCGGCCGGCGGGCGCGGCACCTTCGGCGCCGTGCCGGTCTTGGGTCCCGCTGCCACCGGGTGGCAGGGGAGGGCGGGTCAGGCGGTGCGCGCGAACCGGTCGGGTTCGTCGAGGTCCGCGCCGCCCGGCACGCCGGCGGGGTGGTTGCCGTGCCGACCGGTCCGGTCGGCACCGACACTCAGGGTGCTCGCCCGTGGCCTCATCGGGCATTGCCTTCCACACCGGCGGGGCCGGTGCGCCGGCGAAGCTTCGGCCGGCTGCGGGTCGCGGCCTCGCCGAGGCGTGCGGCGAGGGCGGCGACCGTCGGGGATTCGAAGAGCGCGGCCACGCTGAGGCTCGCGCCGAACCGGGTGCGCACCCGGTTGAGCAGGCGGGTGGCGAGCAGGGAGTGGCCGCCGAGGTCGAAGAAGTTGTCGTGCACGCCGACCCGCGGTGCCTTCAGTACCTCGGCGAACATCTCGCACAACGCGGCTTCCCGCTCGTCGCGGGGTGCCACGTAGGCCGTCTCGGACGCGCTCGGGTCGGGCGCCGGCAGTGCCTTCCGGTCCACCTTGCCGTTGCCGGTCAGCGGCAGCCGCTCCAGTGTGACGAACACGCTCGGCACCATGTAGTCCGGGAGCGTCAGGGCGGCGTGCGCCCGCACGGCGGCCACGTCCACATCCTGGGGTACGAGGTAGCCGATCAGCCGTTCACCGTCCGCGGTGACCGTCGCGTGAGCCACGTCCGGGTGGCCGGTGAGGGCCGCTTCGACCTCGGCCGGTTCGATCCGGAACCCCCGGACCTTCAGCTGTGCGTCGGCGCGGCCGTCGAACTCGAGTACCCCGTCGGGCCGGTACCGGGCGAGGTCGCCCGTGCGGTACATGCGTCCACCGGCCGGGCCGTACGGGTCGGCCACGAACCGGGCGGCGGTCACGTCCGGCTGATGCGCGTAGCCGCGGGCCAGACCCGTACCGGTCACGTACACCTCACCGGGTACCCCGGGGGGCACCGGCTGCAGACGCTCGTCGAGCAGATACACCCCGGTGTTGTCCATCGCCCGGCCGATCGGCACCGTACGGGCGGGCGCCGTGGCTATCGGGTACCAGGAGGAGATGACCGTGGTCTCCGTGGTGCCCCAGGCGGCCGCGACCGCGGTGCGCGGCGCGTCGGCCAGCAGGTCCCCGACCGACGCGGGCGACACCACGTCACCGGCCACCCAGACGAGGTCCAGCGCGGACAGAGCCGGCCTGGCCTCGGCCACCATCAGGTTGAACAGCGCGGAGGTGAAGACCGCGGTCGTGGCTCTCCCGTCGACGATGGTGCGGGCCAGTACCTCGGTGTCCAGGTCGACCTCGGGCGCGATCACCACCCGGCCGCCGGTCAGCAGGGGCAGCCAGATCTCGTACGTGGACGGGTCGAACGACGTCGGCGAGTGCATCAGCGTGTCGGCCGGTCGCAGCCCCTCCCAGGCACGGTCGGCGACGAACTCGGCGACACTGCGGTGCGAGACGCCGACCGCCTTGGGCGTGCCGGTCGAGCCGCTGGTGAACATCGTGTACGCCGTGCGGTCCGGGTGGGTGGTGGTCGTGGGGCCGTGCTCCTCGGTGCCGCGGGAGGGCGTGACGATCGTGACCCCGGTCAGCCCGGTGGGCTCGTCGGTGACGAGCAGGGCGGCCCGCATGTGGTCGACCATCCGCTGCTGCCGGGCGAGCGGCGCGGACCCGGGCAGGGGCAGATAGCCGCCGCCGGCCTTGATGACGGCGAGGACGGTCACGAGGTAGTCGATCCCTCGCGGCTGACGCACCGCCACCGGATCGTCGGGCGCACAGCCCGCCGCCACCAGCGCGTGCGCCAGATGGTTGGCGCGCCGGTCGAGGTCCCGGTAGCTGATCGACCGGTCGCCCTCGACAGCGGCGATCGCCTCCGGGGTGGCGGCGGCCTGCCGGGCGAACAGGACGGCGAGGTCCTCGTCGACGACCGGCCGCGCGGTGTCGCCCCCTCCCGACAGCGCGGCTCGTCGTTCGACCTCGGAGAGCAGGTCGATCCGCCCGATCGGCGCGTCCGGATCCGCGACGGCCGCGGTCAGCACCCGCAGGAGGCGGTCGATCAGGGCGGTCACGGTGTCCGGGTCGAACAGGTCGGTGCGGTAGCGCACCTCACCGGTGATGCCCTCGGGCACCCGGCCGTCTCCGTGGTGCTCGACGAAGCTCAGATTGAGGTCGAAGTCCACGGGACCGACCCGGATCGCCTCGACCGCCCCCTCGGCCGGTGCCGGCGACACGTCCACGCCGGACAGCGCGAAAGCGGACTCGGCGTTGTTCTGCAAGACCAGCATGGTCTGGAAGAGCGGGTGCCGGCTCAGGGTGCGGGCCGGGTTGAGCGCGTCGACGATCCGGTCGAACGGCAGCTCCTGGTGGGCGTAGGCGGCCAGGTCCAGGTCCCGCACACGGCCCAGCAGTTCACGGAAGCTCGGATCCCCCGCGGTGTCGGTCCGCAGGACCAGGCTGTTGACGAAACAGCCGATCAGATGGTCGAGGCTGTCGTCGCTGCGCCCGGCGACCGCGGTGCCGATGGGGATGTCGGTGCCCGCGCCGAGCCGGGTGTAGAGCGTCGCGAGTGCGGCGTGCAGCACCATGAACAGCGTGGTGTGGGTACGCCGGGCCAGGTCCAGCAGGCCGGCGTGCAGCGGAGCGGGCAGGGTGACCGGCAGCAGTGCGCCACGCAGGTCCGAGGAGTCGGGCCGGGGCCGGTCGTAGGGCAGTGCCAGCTCCTGCGGGAGCCCGGCCAGCCGCTCGGTCCAGTAGCCCGAAAGGCGTTCCCCGGTGGGTCCTTCGAGGAGGGCCCGCTGCCACAGCGTGTAGTCGGCGTACTGGACGGGAAGCGGGCGCCAGACCGGCGCGTCGCCACGGACGCGGGCGGCGTACGCCTGGGCGAGGTCGTGGGTCAGCGGGGCCAGGGACCATCCGTCGCCCGCGATGTGATGCATCAGCAGCAGCAGCGTGTGCCGGTCCGGAGCGGTGGTGAACAGATGCAGCCGCAGCGGCAGGTCCGTGGTGAGGTCGAACGAGTGGAGGGCGGCGGTCGTCAGTTCCCGGTCCAGGTCGGCCGGGTCCACCGCGGCCACCCGCAGGACCTCGTCCGGGTCGGCCGCTTTCAGGACCTGCTGGCCGGGCGCCCCGTCGACCTCCGGGAAGAGGGTACGCAGCGTCTCGTGCCGCTCCAGCAGATCGCCCACCGCGGCGCGCAGCACACCGAGGTCCGGGGCCCCGTCCAGGCGCAGCACCAGCGGCCAGCCGAGACCGTTCCACCGGGACAGGAACCACAGCCGTTCCTGGGCGTACGACAGGGGCAGGGGACACGGCCGCACGGCCGGCAGCAGGGGGCTGCGGGTGCGGTTCGCCCCTTGGCCGGCGCCGAGCCGTGCGCCGAGTGCCGCCGCCGTCGGGGCTTCGAACAGGTCCGCGATGCCCAGGTCCGCTCCCAGGTGGGTGCGGACCCGGTTGACCAGGCGGGTGGCGAGGAGCGAGTGGCCGCCGAGGTCGAAGAAGTTGTCGTGGGCGCCGACCCGGGACCTGCCGAGCAGCTCGCCCATGAGCGCGACGAGGATCTCCTCCGTCGGGGTGCGCGGCGCCGTGTATCCGGTGCCGGTCTCGAACTCGGGCTCCGGCAGGGCCCGCCGGTCGACCTTGCCGTTCCCGGTGAGCGGCAGCCGGTCGAGGACGACGAAGGCACTGGGCACCAGGTAGTCGGGCAGTGCGGCGGCGAGCCGGTCCTGTACGTCGGCGACGTCCAGGTCGGCGCCGCTGGGCACCAGGTAGGCGACGAGCCTGCGATCGCCGCGGCGGTCCTCGTGGGCGGTGACGAACGCCTGCCCGACCCCCGGCAGGGCCGTGAGCGAGGACTCGACCTCGGCGGGTTCGACCCGGAAGCCGCGGATCTTCACCTGGGCGTCGGCCCGCCCGACGAAGTCCAGGGTGCCGTCACTGCGCCACCGGGTGATGTCCCCGGTGCGGTACATCCGGCTGCCGGGCGGTCCCCACGGATCGGCGGTGAACCGTTCGGCGGTCAGGTCGGGCTGTCCGGCGTACCCACGCGACACCCCTGAGCCCGCGATGTAGAGCTCGCCCGGGACACCGGCCGGCACCGGCTGGAGGTGCCCGTCGAGCACGTACAGCCGGGTGTTGTCCATCGGAGTGCCGATCGGTACCCGGCCCGGCACGGTCTGTGCGCCGGACATCGAGAACCGGGTGGAGCAGGTGGTGGTCTCGGTCGGACCGTACAACGCCCTGACGGTCAGGTCGGGGTGACGGTCCAGAATCCGTGCGACCGCCGCGGGCGGCACCACGTCGCCACCGGTCAGGACCTCCCGGATCCCCGCGAAGCAGTCCGGGTTCTCCGCGAGAGCCGCGAACAGACCGGAGGTGAGCCAGATCCTGTCCACGCCGTACGCGGTCACCGCGCGGGCCAGACCGGCGTCGTCGAGGATCTCCTCGGAAGCCACCACGACCGTGCCGCCGGTCAGCAGCGGAGTCCAGATCTCGTGCACCGACGCGTCGAATCCGGTGGCGGAGTGCATCAGGACCGTGCCGCCGGCCCGCCAGAGCCGGTCGCGCACGAACCCGGCCGTGTTCCGGTGCGTCAGGACGACGGCCTTCGGCGTACCGGTCGAGCCGCTGGTGAACATCACGTACGCGCCCTGGTCCGGGTGCGGTTCCGTGCGGGGAGGCTCGGGCGACTCGCCGTCCCCCGGTGCCAGCACGGTCAGTCCCGCCAGGTCGTGCGGCCCGTCGGTCACGAGCAGCGTGGCGCCGACCTGGTCGGCCATCCGGCGCAGTCGGTCCGCGGGCGCCGTCGACGGCAGCGGCAGGTACGGGGCGCCGGCCTTGAGCACCGCGAGCATCGACACGATCAGGTCGGCCGAACGCTCCTGCAACAGCGCCACCGGCCGGTCCGGCGCCGCGCCGGCAGTGACCAGTCGGTGCGCCAGGTGGTTGGCGCGCCGGTCCAGTTCCGCGTAGGTCAGGGTGACCGGCCCGGTGACCGCCACCGTGTCGGGGGCAGCCGCGGCGCGTGCGGCGAACAGCCGCGGTATCGACGCGTCCGGCAGCGGCCGCTCCGTGTCGTTCCAGGACCGGAGGATGGTCTCGCGCTCGTCGCCGTCGAGCACGTCGAGCCGGGCAAGGCGTTGGTCGGGGTCGGCGACGACCGCCTGGAGGACGCGGAGGAACCGGTCTGCCAGCGAGCGGACCGTGTCCGGGTCGAAGAGCCCGGTGCGGTAGACGATCTCGCCGACGACGCCGTCGGCGGCGCCGTCCCGCCCGTAGGTGTCCGTGAGGTTCACGAAGAGGTCGAGCTGCGCCGCCGACGGCGTCGACCGGACCACCTCGACGTCCAGGCCCGTCAGGGCGAAGTCGGCGTCCGCGTTGTTCTGCAGGACCAGCATCGTCTGGAAGAGCGGGTGACGGCTGAGCACGCGGGACGGGTTGAGCGCCTCGACCAGACGGTCGAAGGGCAGCTCCTGGTGGCTGAGGGCGGCCACGTCGTCGGTCCTCGTGCGCTCCAGGAGCTCGCGGAACGTCGGGTCGCCCGCGGTGTCGGTGCGCAGCACCACGTTGTTGACGAAGAAGCCGATCAGATGGTCGAGCTTGTCGTCGCCGCGCCCGGCGACCACGGTCCCGATGGGGATGTCGGTGCCCGCGCCGAGCCGCGTGTAGAGCGCGGCCAGGGCGGCGTGCAGCACCATGAAGAGAGTGGTCCGGCTCTGCTGCGCCACGGCCAGCAGGCCGGCGTGCAGCGACGCGGGTATCCGCAACGGGAGCAGCGCGCCGTCGTGGTCGGCGCCGCTGGGGCGGGGCCGGTCGTAGGGCAGGGCCAGTTCCTCCGGGAGCTCCGCCAGGTAGTCGCGCCAGAACCCGGTCATCTGCTCCTGGTACGCCGTGGTGAGCAGGTCTCGCTGCCACAGCGCGTAGTCGGCGTACTGCACCGGCAGCGGCTGCCGGACCGGCGCGGTGCCGGCGACCCGCGCCGCGTACGCGGCGGCCAGGTCCTGGGCCAGTGGCTGCATCGACCATCCGTCGCCGGCGATGTGGTGCAGCACCAGCACCAGCACATGCCGGTCCGGCGCGGTGCGCAGCAGCCGTACCCGCACCGGCGTTTCCGCGGTGATGTCGAAAGGCTCGCGGCAGGCGGTCCGTACGGCCTCGTCCAGGTCGGACTCGTCCACGTCGAGCACGCGGACCGGATCGGTCTCCGGTACCAGGGGAAGGATCCGCTGGTACGGCCGGCCGTCCTGCTCGTCGAACACGGTGCGCAGCGACTCGTGCCGGACCATCAGGTCCTCGACCGCGGCGGCCAGCGCGGCCCGGTCGACCGGGCCGGCCAGGCGCAGGACCACGGGGAGGTTGTAGGTCCAGCCGAGGGGATCCATCCGGTTGACGAACCACAGGCGCTGCTGGGCCCAGGACAGCGGGACGTGTTCCGGTCGCGGGGCCGCGACCAGGGCAGGCGCCTCCTGCCCGGCGGTCTCGGCGATGGTGGCCGCGAGCCCCGCGATGGTGGGCGTGGCGAACAGCGCGTCGAGCCCGAGCCGGACGCCGAAAGCGCTGCGGACCCGGTTGAGCAGGCGGGTGGCGAGGAGCGAGTGGCCGCCGAGGTCGAAGAAGTCGTCGTCGATACTGACCCAGGCCCGGTCGAGCAGCTCGGCGGCGAGTTCGCAGAGCAGCTTCTCCCGCGCGTCGCGAGGTGCCCGGCCGGACGCGTTGCCGCGGAAGTCGGGCTCGGGCAGCGCCTGCCGGTCCAGCTTGCCGCTCGCTGTCAGGGGCAGCGCGTCGAGCACCATGAACGCGGAGGGCACCAGGTAGGACGGGAGCCGCTCCTTGCCCCAGTCGCGCAGGGCCGCGACGAGCAGCCCGCGACGGCGGGTGGCGATCGGGTCGTTGGTGAAGCCGACGCAGCGGGCAGAGCCGGTGGTGTCGGCTGAGCCGCCGTGCAGGTACACGCCGTCCAGCACCTGGGTGCCGTCGGTGCCCGGGAAGAGCACGTCGAGCAGGTCCGGGGCGTCCGCGGACCAGGTGGCGACGGCGGTGCGTCCGTTCTCCGCGGCGAGGGAGTGCCAGTACTCCGGGTCGATCCCGTCGCCCGGCCCTTCGAGCGCGGCGCGCGTGGTCTCCAGCGGCGCGACCGCCTGGACCGCTCGCGCGGCGGCGACCTCACCCGCGACCCGGGCGTTCCGTATCCCGGTGAGCCGCAGCGCGGTGCCGTCGGCCAGCCGCGCGGCCAGGTCCTCGGGACCCCGGACGTCGACGCCCCAGCGCAGCGCCGGGACCGCCGACAGGTTCTGCGCGTCGGTGCCGGCCTTGTGCAGCACCACGTCGTAGCGGTGCTTGGTCAGTTCGTTGTGGTCCGCGCCGCGCTTGAGCCGGACGTCGACCGGGCCGACGCCCACGGTCCCGAAGAAGCCCGGGTCGATCAGGAGCTCCTTCTCCAGGGTCACGGCCTGCTCGATCTCGCGGCGCAGTACCTCGGGTCCCGGATCGTGGTCGAGCTGCCCGAGCCGTACGCCGGTCCACATGCTCTCCACGAGCGGCAGGCACCGCACGTCACCGACGAGCAAACGGCCGCCCGGCCTGAGCAGGTCGAGCAGCTTGGCCAGCACGTCCCGCAGGTACTCCTCGTGGGGGAAGTACTGCACGACCGAGTTGATGACGATCGTGTCGAAGTGGCCCTGCGGCAGGCCGGTGGTGACGTCGGCGGCCTGGTGGCGCAGGGTGACCTTCCCGGCGGTGTCGGCTTCGCCGGCGAGCCGTTCGCGGAGCCCCTCGATCGCGGACGCCGAGTAGTCGGTGCCCCAGTACTCGTCCACCTGGCCGACCAGTGGCGTCAGGATCAGGCCGGATCCGACGCCGACCTCCAGGACGCGCCGCGGCGCGAAGCTCCGTACGCGGGTGACGAACGCCTCCCGCCAGCGGGCCATCTGCTCGACCGGGATCCCCTCGCCGGTGTAGGTGGAGTTCCAGCCGGAGAAGTCGGCTCCGAAGGCCGTGCGGTCGGACTCGTCGTAGAACGTGTCGTAGATCTGCTGCCACTCGTCGACGTGCCGTTCGGCGTTGCCGTCGTCGGGGTCCGATGTCCGTGCCGCGACCAGGTAGGCGGCGAGCCGCTTCTCGCCGAGCTGGTCCTCGTGCACCAGGACCCGGGCCTGCTCCACCGCCGGGTGCCCGGCGAGGACCGCCTCGATCTCGCCCGGTTCGATCCGCAGGCCCCGGATCTTGACCTGGTCGTCGGCCCGGCCGCAGTAGGCGAGTTGTCCGTCCGGCAGCTGCCGCACCAGGTCGCCGGTGCGGTACATCCGGGTGCCCGGCGCCCCGAACGGGTCGGCGACGTAGCGCTCCGCGGTGAGCGCGGCGCGGTCGACGTACCCGCGGGTCACGCCACCGCCTCCGCTGTACAGCTCGCCGATCTCGCCGGGGGGCGTCGGGCGCAGCGCGTCGTCCAGGACGTACAGGTGGGTGTCGCCGGACCGGTGGCCGATCGGCGGCGCGTCCGGCCCGGGCGTGAGCGGGGCAGAGAGGGTGATCGCCATGCTGGTCTCGGTGGGCCCGTAGCCGTTGACCATCCGGCGGCCGGGGCTCCAGGTGTCCACCAGGCGTGCGCCGCACGCCTCACCACCGACCATCAGCGACCGCAGCCCCGGCAGATCGGTCTGCGGCACGGTCGCCAGCACCGACGGCGGGACGAACGCGTGGGTGATCCGGTGGTCCGCGAGGAACGTGGCCAGGTCCTCGCCGACCAGGGTGTCGGGGGGCGAGACGACCAGGGTGCCGCCCGGCACGAACGCCAGCAGCACCTCGATGATCATGGCGTCGAAACTGGGCGAGGCGAGCTGGGACACCACGCCGTCGGGGCCCGCCGCCATCCGGTCCGCCAGGTCGGCGCCGAACGGCGGCACCCCCCGGTGCGGTACGGCGACGCCCTTGGGCCTGCCCGTCGAACCGGACGTGTAGATGACGTACGCCAGTGACAGCGGATGGTCCACCGGGTCGGGGGCGGTCACCGGCGCCGTCGCCGCCTCGGCCAGGAGCTCCGCCAGCGACAACTGGGCGGTGCCCGGGGTGTCCGGCAGCCCGGGCAGCACCGCCTCGGTGGCCAGCAGGGCGCGGGGCGCGCTGTCGGCGCACATGAAGGCGATCCGCTCGGCCGGGTGATGGATGTCGACCGGCAGGAACGCGCCGCCGGCCTTACCGACCGCGAGCATGGCGACGATCAGGTCGGCCGAGCGGGGCAGTGCCAGCGCCACCACGTCCTCGGCGCCGATGCCGCGACCGCGCAGCACGTGGGCCAGCCGGTTGGCCCGGGTGTCCAGTTCGGCGTAGCTCAACGCGGCCCGGCCGCAGCGCAGTGCCGGCGCGTCACCGCGACGCGCCGCGTGCCGGGCCACCAGGCCATGCAAGGACCCGGGCAGGTCGGTATCGGCTGACGGCAAGCGCTCCGGCGAAAACGGCATCGCGGCTCTCCATGATCGATGTGTGCCGGTGGGTCCATGCGGGCTGGCTCATGATGGGCGGGCGGCGAGATGGGCGACAACCCCTAGATGGGGGCGCCAAAACCCCTTGGGACACAGCCCTTTCGGAGTCGCTGACCTTGCATTCCGTGGAACCGTCCTATCGTGTGCGGCCGACGACCGTCGATGTCTCGCAGGCGCAGGAGGATCCGTGTTCCCGTTGTCGTTCGCGCAGCAACGCCTGTGGTTTCTCAACCGGCTCGACACCGAGGCCTGGACCTACAACCTGCCGCTCGCGCTGCGGCTCGAGGGCCCGCTCGACACCGCGGCCCTGCGCTCCGCCCTCGGTGACCTGGTGGCCCGGCACGAGAGCCTGCGCACGGTCTTCCCCGAGGTCGACGGCGAGCCGTGGCAGCAGGTCCGCGACACCGTGGACGTCGCCGAGTTCGTCACCGGCCTGGACGTCACGGCGGCCGAACTGCCCACGACGCTGGACCGGTTGGCCAGGCACGCGTTCGACCTCACGACCGACCTGCCGCTGAGGGCGTGGCTGCTGCGCACCGGCGAGCGAAGCCACACGCTGTACATGGTGCTCCATCACATCGTCGGCGACGGCTGGTCGATGGCGCTGCTCGGCCGCGACCTGGGCGCCGCCTACGCGGCCCGCCGGGCCGGTGGCGCGCCGGACTGGGAACCGCTCCCCGTCCAGTACGCGGACTACGCGCTGTGGCAGCGGGAACTCCTGGAGGGCCCGGACGGCGCGGACCTCCTCGCCCACTGGTCCGGGCGCCTCACCGGCCTGCCCGACGAGCTGCCGCTGCCCCTGGACCGGCCCCGGCCGGACGTCTCCGGTGACGACGGCGGGGAGGTACGTCTCGACCTGCCGGCGGCCCTGCACGGGCGACTTCTGCGGCTCGCGCGCGACGCCGACGCGTCGCTGTTCATGGTCGTGCACGCGGCCCTCGCCGCCCTGCTGACCCGACTGGGCGCCGGCACCGACATTCCGCTCGGCACGATGGACGCGGGCCGCGCCGACGAGGACCTGGAGGACCTGATCGGGTTCTTCGTGAACACGTTGGTGCTGCGTCTGGACACGAGCGGGGACCCGACGTTCCGGGAGCTGCTCGGACGGGCCCGCGAGGCTGACCTCGCCGCCCTCGCGCATCCGGAGATGCCGTTCGACCGGCTCGTCGAGGCGCTCAACCCGAGCCGGGCGCTCAACCGGCACCCGCTCTTCCAGGTCGCGCTGGTCCTCCAGAACAACGCAGCCGCCCAGTACACGATGGACGGCCTGACCGTCACGGAGCTGCGGAACCGGACCATCGCGGCGCACTTCGACCTGTCGGTCGCCTTCACCGACCGGTACGCCGAGGACGGCACACCCCTCGAACTGTCCGCGCAGCTCGTCTACCGCACCGAACTCTTCGACCGGGACACGGTCACGGCGTTCGCGCACCGCCTGGTGCGGCTGCTCGAAGCGGTGGTGGACGACCCGGACCGCGCCCTGGGCGACATCGACCTGCTTGCCGCCCGCGAACGCGACACCGTGCTGTACGAGTGGAACGGCGCGACCCGACCGGAACCACCGATCGGACTCGCCCAGGCCTTCGCACGGCAGGCCGCCCGGACGCCCACCGCGCCGGCCGTGTCCGACACGGACGGCACGCTGAGCTACGCCGAACTGGACCGACGAAGCGACCTGCTGGCCGGCCGCCTGACCCGGCTGGGCGTGGCGGCCGAGACGCGGGTCGCCATACTCCAGCAGCGCTCCGCCGACCTGATCGTGTCGATGCTCGCGGTGCTCAAGGCCGGCGGCTGCTTCGTACCGCTGCCGCTCACCGCGCCCACCGAACGGCTCCGCGACATGCTGGACCGGTCCGGCGTGGAACTGCTGCTGGCCGACGAAGCGCTGCGCGACCACGACACGGTGACCGGCGCCACGGTGGAGACCTTGACGGTGACCGGCTTCCAGGCCACGGCGGCCGACCGCGCCGCCGTACCGGCCGGTGCCGCGCACCCCGAGCAGGCCGCCTACATCATGTACACCTCGGGCTCGACCGGTGCGCCCAAGGGGGTCGTCACCACCCAGCGCGGAGTGCTCGCGTTCGCCCACGACCGGTGCTGGCAGGACGAACGGCCCCGCCGCGCGCTGCTGCACTCACCCCACGCCTTCGACGCGTCGACCTGCGAGATCTGGGTGCCGCTGCTGTCCGGCGGAGAGGTCGTCGTGGCACCCGTCGGAGATGTCGACGGCGCCGTCGTGCGCGCCGCAGGACTCACCGACGTCCTCCTGGTCTCCGGCCTCTTCCAGGTCATCGCCGAGGAGGACCCGGACTGCTTCACCGGCCTGCGCGAGGTGATGACCGGCGGCGACGTGATCAGCCCCGCCGCGGTCCGCGCGGCACTGCGCCGCCACCCGGACCTGCGGGTCCGCGCCACGTACGGCCCCACCGAACTGACCATGTGCTCGGTGCAGATGCCCCTGGACGCCCCCGACACGGTTCCGGACAGCGTGCCGCTGGGCCGGCCGATGGACAACACCGCCGTCTACCTGCTCGACGACCGGCTGCGGCCGGTACCGGTCGGCGTGGTCGGCGAGCTCTACGGCGCCGGTGCCGGTCTCGCCCGCGGGTACGACGGCCGTGCCGGGCTCAGCGCCGAACGCTTCGTCGCCGACCCGTTCGGCGCGCCCGGCACCCGGATGTACCGCACCGGAGACCTCGCCCGGTGGCGCGCCGACGGGACCCTCGAATTCGCCGGCCGGGCCGACACCCAGGTGAAGATCCGCGGCTTCCGGGTCGAACCCGGCGAGGTGGAGAGCGTGCTGGTCCGTCACCCGCACGTGGCGCAGGCCCACGTGCACGCCCGCGAGGACCGGCCGGGCGACAAGCGCCTCGTCGGATACGTGGTGCCCGCCGTACCGTCGCCGGACCTCGCCGGGATCCGCGCCGCGGCGGCCTCGGTCCTCCCGCCGTACATGGTGCCCTCCGCTCTGGTCCCGCTCGACCAGCTGCCGCTCACCCCGAACGGCAAGATCGACCGGCGGTTGCTGCCGGCACCCGACGAGGCCGCCTCCGGCACGGAGTACGTGGCACCCCGCGACGACCGGGAACGCGCGCTGTGCGCACTGTTCGCCGAGGTACTGCGGGTGGAGCGGGTCGGTGTGCACGACGGCTTCTTCACGCTCGGCGGCCACTCGCTGCTCGCGATCCGGCTGATCAACCGGATCCGCACCACGTTCGACGTGGACCTCGGCGTGGCGACCCTGTTCCAGGCGCCCACCGTCGCCGAACTCGCCGGCCGGCTCGTCGAACCGGACGGCCGCCGACGGATCCCCGCCGCCGCCCGGACCGCCGCGCTGCCGCTGTCGTACCAGCAGGAAGGCCTGTGGTTCCTGGACCAGCTCGATCCCGGCTCCCCGGTCTACAACGTGCCGCTCGCGCTGCGCCTGCGCGGCCGGCTCGACGTCGACCGGCTCTCCCGCGCCCTGGGCCGGCTGGTCGCCCGGCACGAGAGCCTGCGCACCCGGTTCGTCGCGGTGGACGGCGTACCCGTCCAGGTGCACGACCCCGCACCGCCGGCCTGGCCGCTCACGGTGACCCCGACCCACCCGGACGACGTGCCAAAGGCGCTCGCCGAGGCCGCCACCCGCCCGTTCGACCTGGCCACCGACCGGCTGCTCCGCACGGAACTGCTGCGGCTCGGCCCGGCCGAGCACGTCCTGGTGCTGTGCACCCACCACATCATCGCCGACGGATGGTCGGCGGGCGTCCTGCTCGACGAACTGTCCACCCTGTACACCGACCCGGACGCCGCCCTCCCGGCCTTGGCCATCCAGCCGGCCGACCACGCCGTCTGGCAGCGCGCCTGGCTCGCCGACGACGTCCTGGACAAGCAGCTCGGCTACTGGCGCGAACAGCTCCACGCGCTGCCGCAGCTCGACTTCCCCACCGACCGCCCGCGCGGCACCGGCGCCGGGCACCCCGGGGCCACGGTGGAACTCCACCTGCGGGACGGTCTCGGCGCCTCGCTGCGCGGACTGGCCGACGCCGAACGCGGATCACTGCTGTCCGTCCTGATGGCCGGATTCCTCGTGGTGCTCTCCCGGCACACCGGGCAGGACGACATCGGCATCGGTTCGGTGTTCTACGGCCGCAACCGTCCCGAACTCGAGCCGCTGGTCGGCTACTTCGCCAACACCGTCGTGCTGCGCGCCGACGTCGCCGGAACCCCGACCTTCCGGGAACTCGTGCGCCGCTGCGAACTGGCCGTGCAGGGCGCCACCGAACACCAGGACCTCCCCTTCGGCACGCTGGTCGAACAGCTCCGGCCCGCCCGTGAACCGGGCCGCAACCCGCTCTTCCAGATCAGCCTCACCCTGCACGCCGACGAGGTCCCGGACGCCGCGCCGGCGCTCGGCCCGGTCACCGTCGAACCGCTGCCGGTGGCCGGCTCGGTCGCCCGCTTCGACCTGGCCGCGCACGCCACCGTCACCGCCGACGGCGGACTGCGGCTCCAGGCCGAGTACGCCACCGACCTGTTCGACGCCGACCGGATCACCCGGCTCCTCGAACACCTGGGCCGTGTCCTGGCCCACGCGGTGGCGGCCCCGGACTCCAGGGTGTCCGACGTCGTCCTGCCCGGGCCGGACGAGGCGGCGCTGCTGCACCGGTGGAGCGCCGCCCGGTCCGAGGTGCCGGCCGACGCCTCGCTGTGGGACCTCTTCGCCGAACAGGTCCGACTCCGCCCCGACGCGGTGGCGGTGGTCGCCGGCGAGGAGCGGACGACCTATCGCGGACTGGCCCGGCGCGCCGAACGGCTGGCCGCCCGACTGGCCGCCCGAGGGGTCACCCGGGGAAGCCTGGTCGGCCTCTGCACCCGCCGGGACACGGACCTCGTCGTCGGGATCCTGGGCATCCTGCGGGCCGGCGCCGCGTACGTACCGCTGGATCCCGACTACCCGGCGCAGCGGCTGTCCTACATGGCCGCCGACGCGGGCCTGTCCGTGGTGGTCACCCAGCGAGGACTCGACGTCCCCGCGACCGCGCTGCCCCTCGACGACGACACCGACGGGGACCTCCCGGTACCGGACGCGACCGCGACCGGCGCCGACCTGGCCTACCTCATCTACACCTCGGGCTCGACCGGCGAACCCAAGGCGGTCACCGTCCCGCACGGCCAGGTCGTCCGCCTGATGCGGGCCACCCAGGACCGGTACCGGTTCGACGAGCGGGACGTGTGGACGTTGTTCCACTCGTTCGCCTTCGACTTCTCCGTCTGGGAACTGTGGGGCGCCCTCGCCCACGGCGGCCGGCTCGTCGTGGTGCCGTTCTGGCAGACCCGCTCGCCCGAGGACTTCCAGCGGTTGCTGGCCCGCGAGAAGGTCACGGTGCTCAACCAGACCCCGGCCGCCTTCCGGCAGCTGGTCGCGGCCGACGAGGCGAGCCCGGAGGAACTCTCCCTGCGGTACGTGATCTTCGGCGGCGACGCGCTGGACATCGACTCGGTACGGCGCTGGTTCGACCGGCACGGCGAGGACCACCCGCGGCTGGTCAACATGTACGGCATCACCGAGACCACGGTCCACGTCACCTACTGCCCGCTGACCCGGGAGCTCCTGCGGGACAACGCCAGCCCCATCGGCGAGCCGATACCCGACCTGTCGCTGTGGGTCGTCGACCCGGCAGGCCATCCGGCACCCATCGGCGTACCGGGCGAACTCCTCGTCGGCGGCGCCGGACTGTCCTGGGGCTACCTGCACCGGCCCGACCTGAGTGCCCAGCGGTTCGTCGCCGACCGGTTCGGCGGCGCCCCCGGCGCCCGGCTCTACCGCTCCGGCGACCTGGCCCGGCGCCGCGCCGACGGCGGCCTGGAGTACCTGGGCCGCATCGACCAGCAGGTCAAGATCCGCGGATTCCGGATCGAACTCGGCGAGATCGAAGCCGTACTCGCCGCTCATCCCCGCGTCGACAACGCGTGCGTGACCGTTCGCGACGACCGCCTCGTCGGGTACGTGGTGACCAAGGCGCCGGGCGACCTCGGCGACCTCGGCGAGCTCCGCGCGCACCTGGCGGCCCGCCTGCCCGACTACATGGTGCCCTCCGCGCTGGTGCCCGTGGAGCGCATCGCCCTGACCGCCAACGGCAAGGTGGACCGGGGCGCGCTGCCCGCACCGGGGCCGAGCCGTGCCGGCGAGTTCGTCGCGCCGCGCGGCGACACCGAACACGCGGTCGCCCGGGTCTGGTCCGGACTCCTCGGCACCGACCGGATCGGCGTCCACGACAGCTTCTTCGACCTGGGCGGCACCTCCCTCGACCTGACCCGGCTGCGTGCCGAGATCCGCCGGGAGTTCGGTGTCGAACTCGACATGCGCGACCTGTACTCGGCACCGACCGTGGAGATGACCGCGATGCTGCTCGACCCGACCCGCGAGAACCGGACCCAGCCCTCACCGCTGGTGCCGATCAAACCCACCGGCGGCCGGCCGCCGCTCTTCCTGGTGCACGCCGTCGGCGGATCCGTGGTGCCGTACCTGCCGCTGGCCCGCCTGATCGACCCCGAGCAGCCGCTCTACGCCCTGGAGGATCCGGGCCTCGACGGCGGCCCGGTCACCACGTCGCTGACCGGCCTGGCCGCGCGGTACGTCGAGGCGATCCGCGCCGTCCAGCCCCACGGCCCCTACCATCTCGGCGGCTGGTCCCTGGGCGGCGTGGTGGCCGCGGAGATGGCCGGTCAGCTGACCGCAGCGGGCGAACCGGTCGCGCTGGTCGTCATGCTGGACACCGGAATGCCGCCGTACCTGGGCAAGGAACTGCCCGACCGCGCGGTGCTCCTCGGCGGATTCGTCCACGACCTCGCCGGCCTGGCGGGCGTACCGGCACCCCGGTACGACGAGGCCGCGCTGCGGGGCCTGGCGCCGGACCGCCAGGACGAAGCACTGCTGGACCTCCTGGAGCGCGCGGCCCTCGTCCCGGAGGGCATCCGTGACGACATGCGCGAGCGGATAGCGGTCTTCGAGGCCAACACCCGCGCACTGCTGCGGCACCGCCCGGGCCCCGTCGACGGCCGCCTGGTGCTGCTGTCGGCGGAGCAGCAACCGCGCAGGCCGAAGATCCGCCCGTGGCGTGTCCTCGCCCGTGACGGCTTCGAACTCCACACGGTCCCCGGTGACCACCACACCATGCTTCAGCAGCCCCACCTGACCACACTGGCGGAGACGCTGCGCGGTGTCCTGGACCGGCTCGCCCGGTCGTGACGGTGGCCGCGTCCCCGGGGGCGGAGCCCCCGGGGACGCGGCCGGGTGAGTACACGCGACAAGACGGCGGGAGCGAGGATTTCGCTCCCGCCGTCCTGTCGACCGGGCGGTCAGGATCGATCCGGAGACCGTTCCCCGGACAGGCCGAGCTGGCCGGCGAAGTCCGCAAGGACGGGGTGCTCCAGCAGGACCCGGACCCGGACCGTGATGCCGAGGCGCCGGCGCACCGCGGCCACCACCTCCATGGCGGCCAGCGACTGACCGCCCAGGGCGAAGAAGTCGTCGTCGTCCTCGACCGGGACGCCGAGAACCTCCTGCCAGATCTCGGCGATTGCGGTGGTACCCATCGTCTATCAGCTCCTAGGGGGTGTCTTGCCGATCAGGCCGGGCAGAGCCGCACCGGCAGGCTGGTCAGTCCGTGGATGAAGTTTCCGGTGCTCCAGACCGGCGTTCCGGCCGGTTCGATCGTGCGTACGCGGCGGATCAGCGCGGTCAGCAGAGCGGTCAGTTCGAGCCTGGCCACCCGGGCCCCGACGCAGACGTGGGGGCCCCAGCCGAAGGCGACGTGCCGGTTGGGGGTGCGGTCGGGCCGGAAGGTGTCCGGGTCGGCGAAGACGGCCGGGTCGCGGTTGGCCGAGCAGATCCAGGCGGTCACCTGGTCGCCGGGCAGCAGGTCTGTGCCGGCGACCGTCACCGGGCGGGTCACCGTGCGCAGCGCGTGCAGACCGGGGCTGGTCCAGCGCAGGATCTCCTCGACGGTGGTGGGCAGCAGCTCCGGCGCCGCGCGCAGCGCCGTCCACAGCTCCGGCCGGTCGGCGAAGACCAGCAGCGCTCCGGCCGCCGCGTACCGGACGGTCTCGCTGGCACCGGTCAGCACGCCGCTGCAGTTGAGGATCAGCTCGCCGTCCGTCAGGTCGCCATCGGCCGCGAGCAGTGCGCTGATCAGGTCGTCGCCGGGGCGGGCCCGGCGTCGGCCGATCATGTCGGCGAAGTAGCCGAAGATCTCCGCGTTGGCGTCCAGCCGGTCGATCGGGTCGGGGGAGTCCAGGCCGTCGGTGGTGAGTCTGCCGATCAGCGGCCAGTCGGCCCGGGGCAGGTCCATCATGGCGCAGATGACCTGGTTGGGCAGCCGCTGGGTCAGGTCACCGACGGCGTCCCGGATCAGAGGCCCGGCCGCGTCGTCCGGCCGGTCACCCACGGGCCCGCCGACACCCGACTCGACCACCTCGTCCACCAGATCGGTGACGCCGGCGACGATCCGGTCGTGCCAGAGACGCAGCGATGCCGGGGTGAACGGCGCACCCACCACGCGGCGGATCCGGCCGTGCCGTGGGGGGTCGCTGACCACCATCATCCGGTCGGCGACCAGGCGTGCCGACTCGTCCGTGCCACCGATCCTGATGCCGGCGCGGGAACTGAACGTGGCCGGATCACCCAGGACCGTATGGACGTCGTCGTACCGGGCCGCCACCCAGAACCCGGGGCCGTCCGGCTCCGGATGCCGGGTCAGGCCGGGGCGGGCGCGGACGGCCGCGAGCTGGTCCAGGAACCGGTGCCCGGAGAAGATCTCCGGCGTGAGCAGGTCGATGTCCATCGCCGGTCAGCGCGCCTCGATCACGGAGAACGGCGACTCCGGGATCGCCACGGCCTGGTGCATGCGGTAGCCGGCGGCCTCCAGGATCCGGGCGAACCCGGCCCGGTCGCGTTCCCGGCCGCCGGTGAGGACCATCATGCCGAGGTCGCTCCAGCGGCTGATGTGCTGGGAGCCGTCCTCCGGTACGAGCATCTCGATGACCAGCAGCCGGCCGCCGGGCGCCAGCCCGCGACGGCTCGACCGCAGGATCTCCACCGCCTGGTCGTCGGTCCAGTCGTGCAGGACGCTGCACAGAAGGTGGGTGTCCGCGCCGGTGGGCACCGCGGTGAAGAAGTCACCGGGCACCGTGCGGCAACCGGGGACCCCGCCGCGGAGGTTCACCTCGTCGATCACCGTGGGGCGGTCGAACAGGATGCCGCTCGCGTGCGGGGCCGCCGAGAGGATCTCGCCGAGGAGAAAGCCGTCGGCGCCGCCGATGTCCAGGATGGTCTCCGACCGCGACCAGTCGACGGCCTCGGCCGCCTGGCGGTACAGACGGCCGGTACGCTCCTGCATCCGGCGCAGGAACGCGAGGTTCGCGCCGCGCTGGGTGTTCTTGACCCCGAAGAAGTCGCCGTCGTCGCCGGCGAAGGATGCCGCACCCGTGCGGAACGTGTCCGTGGCGCGCAGCCAGGCCAGTTGGCTCTCGGCGTTGACCAGCGACGCGGAGAGGCTCTGCGGGTCGTCCCGGCGCAGCCGCGCGCCGAGTGCGGTCAGCCGGAAGCCGGTGGCGGAGTCGCCTGCGAAGAATCCGGCCGCGCCGAGGGCGGACAACAGCCGGCCCAGGGCGTCGGGGTCGGCGTCGATCAGCTCCGCCGTGGTCGCCACGGGCTGCGCGGTCGAGGAGTCCATGGCATCGGCGACGCCGAGTTCGATGGCGATGCGCAAGGCGTGCGGCAGCACCGCGACCATGCTGTCGTCGACGAGCGTGAGGTAGTCCTCCACGATCTTGTCGATCGCCCCGTCAGAGGTGCCCCCGGCGGTCTCGGTCGTCTCGGCAGGGGTGGTCTCGGTCGTCTCGATGTACGTGGTCATCGTCAGCCCTTTTTTTGGGGTCGGGACGCGCAGCAGCAGCTCTGTCACGGCTCGGTGATCCACCTTGCCGTTGGCGTTGTGGGGGAGTTCGTCGAGGCGGCGTACCAGATCGGGCACCAGGTGGCCGGGGAGCCGGTCGCGCAGCTCCGCACGGACCCGGTCCGGGTCCGCGTCGCCGGTGAAGGCCAGCGCCAGACGTTCGTACGCGCCGCTGCGGCCGGCGAGCGCCACCGCCACACAGTCGCGCACGCCGGCGCGGCCCGCGGCGTGGCTCTCCACCTCGCCCAGCTCCACCCGGTATCCGCGGATCTTCACCTGCCGGTCGGCGCGGCCCAGGAAGTGCAGCACTCCCTCGGCGTCGCGTTCGGCGCGGTCACCGGTGCGGTAGACCCTTGTCGGCACACCGCGCACATCGACCGTGACGAACCGCTCGGCGGTGCGTTCCGGGTCGCGCAGGTAACCCTGGGCCAGGCCGGTGCCCGCGACGCACAGTTCGCCGTCGATCAGGTGGACCTCCGTGCCGGGCACCGGCCGCCCGATGGGCACGCCGTGCGGCCGGTCGCAGTCCTCGGGCCGGATGTGATGCATGGTGGTGAAGGCGAAACTCTCCACCGGGCCGTAACAGTTGTGGACGGTCGTGTCCGGGTGGTGCAGCAGCAGTGCGCGCACCGGCTCCGGCGCCAGCCGTTCACCACCGATGAACATCAGGTCGACCCCGCGGAAGCAGTCGGGGTCCAGCCGTACCAGCAGGTTCACCACGGACGCGACCAGCACGAGGGTGTTCACGCCGTGTTGCTCGATCAGGTCGCGCAGGGTGTCCGGCAGCAGGTGGTCCTCGTCCGGCAGCACCACGGTGCCGCCCCGGGACAGCATGCCCCAGAGCTCCAGCCCGCAGGCGTCCCAGCCGACCGGGGCGAGTTGCGGCAGCACCCGCCCGGGGCCGAAGGCCGCCAAGGGGCCGCTGTCGAAGAGCCGCAGCACGGCCCGGTGCGGAGTCACCACTCCCTTGGGGGCGCCGGTGCTGCCGGAGGTGAAGAAGACACAGGCCGGGTCGTCCGGCCCGATGTCCGCCCGGACCGTCCGGGACCCGGGTACGGGCGCGGGCGCGGACGACGGTGTCCAGCACGGTGCGCCGGCGAGGGGGGTGTCCGTGACGAACAACGGTGCCCGCAGCAGGCGCAGCAGTTCCCGTACGCGCTCGTCCGGCCACTTCACGTCGATGGGGCAGTAGGCCGCACCCGTCTTCAGCACGGCCAGCAGCAGCGTCACCATCCGGGCCGAGCGGGCGATGCGTACCGGCACCAGGGAACCCGGTCCCACCCCCGCCTCGGCAAGCGCGGCGGCATACGAATCCGCCGTCGAAACAAGTCGGGAATAGGTGACCGGGCCATCGTCGTCAATCAGCGCAATATGGTCGCCGTATTTTGCCGCGCACTCGTCGAGTACCTGATGAATCAACACGTACCGCTCCTTGTCCGCCGCTTCAACCGCACGCATATTCACCTGTCACCGTGGTGCGCGCAACCCCTACGAACCCCATAGCGGATACCCCGGTACCCAGGTGCGGCAAGGCGCGTTCCGCACTGTTCGGCGGCTCGTGGCAGCGCGCATTGACTTTCTTCCGTGATCGTCCGTAGCGTTTTTTCGTCGCGGTACCGGGATCTGACAATTCTTGTTCCCGCCGTTGAAACCGATTATCGAGCCTTGGGGGAATTCGTGTCGTCCGCACCCCAGACCAGAAATCAGCACGCTGTCGACGCCGGGATCGACCACATCACACTCTCCGTCGGTGACGCCCGCACCCGGGCGGCCGAGTTCGTCGACCGCTACGGCTTCGAGGTGATCGCCGTGGGGGACACCCCGGAGTTCACCGCCGTGGCGGTGCGGCAGCGGGACGTCGTCCTGGTGCTGCTGGAGGGCCGCACCGACGACCATCCGGCCACCCGGTTCGTCGCCCGGCACGGCGACGGCGTGAGTGACATCGCCCTGCGGGTGGAAGCGCCGGACCACACGGTGCTCGACGCCTTCGGCGACGTCACGCACACCTTCGTGAGCCGGCCCGCCGGTGAACCCTGGTCGCTGCCCGGTATCGCACCGGTGCGCACCGAGGAGACCACCGGGACCACCGGGACCACAGGGACCACAGGGACCACGGCGACGACGGGGCCGGCGAAGCGTCACCTGCTGTGCGTCGACCACATCGCGGTCTGCCTGGAGACCGGCGAGCTGGACCGGACCGTGGAGTCCTACGAGCGGATGCTGGGCTGGCAGGTGGTGTTCGAGGAGGACATCCACGTCGGCGCGCAGGCCATGCAGTCCAAAGTGGTGCAGAGCCCGTGCGGGCGGGTGACGCTGACGCTGCTGCAGCCCATGAGCGGTGCCGTCCCGGGCCAGATCGACGACTTCCTGAGGAAGCACGGCGGCGGTGGTGTGCAGCACCTGGCCTTCGCGGTCCCGGACATCGTGGACGCGGTCGCCGATCTCGGCACCGCCGGCGTACGGTTCCTGGCCACGCCCGACTCCTACTACGAGGACCTCGAGCAGCGGCTCGGGTCGTCCGCCCATCCGGTGGCGGAGCTGCGCAAGTACAGCGTGCTCGCCGACCGGGATCACGACGGTGAGCTGTTCCAGATCTTCACCCGGTCCGAGCACCCGCGCCGCACCCACTTCATGGAGATCATCGAACGCCGGGGCGCGACCACGTTCGGAAGCAACAACATCCGCAAGCTGTACGAGGCGGTCGAGCGACAGGACACGGCGTGACGAGCGGATCGGCCGTCCTGGCGACGGATCCGCTCACCCTCGCCGATGTCGAGGACCGTGCCCGCGCCGTACTGGCGCCCGAGGTGTACGACTTCGTGGCCGGCGGAAGCGGCGGCGAGTCGACCCTGAACGCCAACCGGAGCGCGTTCGACCGGTGTCACCTCGTCCCGCGCGTCCTGTCCGGGGTCGACACCGCCGACACCACGACCACCCTGCTGGGGGTGCCGGCGTCGATGCCCGTCGCCGTGGCCCCGATGGCGTTCCACTCGCTGGTGCACCCGGACGGCGAACCGGCGGTGTCCCGTGCTGCGGCCGCGGCGGGCGTCCCCTTCACGGCGGCGACCCTGGCCGGCTGCCCGTTCGACGAGCTGACCTCCGCCGACGGTGACCTGTTCCTCCAGCTGTACTGGCTGCGCGACCGGGCCCGCACCGAGTGGCTGATCGGGGAGGCCGAGCGGCTCGGCGCCCGCGCCCTGATCCTCACCGTGGACGTTCCGTTCATGGGCCGGCGGCTGCGCGATCTGCGCAACGGGTTCGCCGTGCCGGCGCACGCCGCACCGGTGAACCTGTCCGACGGCCAACGCGGCGGAGGGCAGAGCGTCGGCGGGCACGCGGCCGCGGTGATCGACCCCACCCTGTCCTGGTCCGACGTGGACTGGGTGCGGCGAAGGACACGATTGCCGCTGGTGCTCAAGGGAGTTCTCGACCCGGCGGACGCGCGGCGCGCGGTGGACCTCGGCGCGGACGGCCTCGTGGTGTCCAACCACGGCGGCCGCCAACTGGACGGCGCCGTGCCCAGCCTCCTGGCCCTGCCCGCGATCCGGGACGAGGTCGGCGACGCGTGCGAGGTGCTGCTGGACAGCGGCGTGCGCAGCGGCACCGACGTGCTGCGCGCACTGGCCCTCGGTGCGTCCGGGGTGCTGCTCGGCCGGCCGGTCCTGTGGGGACTGGCCTCCGGCGGGGAGCGGGGAGTCACCGGAGTACTGGAGCTGCTGCGCTCGGAACTCGAGGTGTCGATGGCCCTCGCCGGTGCGCCGAACGTGGCCGCGGCCGGATGGCTGGGCGTGCGGTGGGCCTCGGGCACGCACGGACGGGAGGAGTCATGACCGAGTCCTCTCCCACCTCGACGGCACGGCCCGGGACGGTGCTGGACCTGGGCGACCTGCACGGGTCGCTGTCCGATCCGGCGCTGCTGTCGATGAACCTGCTGAACGAGGTGTCCGACCGGTACCCGGACGCGGTCTCCTTCGCGCCCGGACGGCCGGACCCGGGCGGGTTCTCGATCGAGGACGTCCACCGGTTCCTGCGTACCTGGACCGAACACGTCACCGACGGCACGGCCCGAGGCGCGGAAACGGCCCGCAACCGGCTCTACCAGTACGGCAGAACCAAAGGCGTGATCCAGGACCTGGTGGCCCGGAACCTCGCGACCGACGAGAACATCCACGTCGACCCCGAGTCCATCCTGGTGACCGTCGGCTGCCAGGAGGCCATGGTCCTGGCGCTGCGCGCGCTGCGCGCCGGCGACCGCGACGTCCTCCTGGCCACCGAACCGGCCTATGTGGGCATCACCGGCGCGGCCCGCCTGGTCGACATGCCGGTCGTACCGGTCGACAGCGGCACCAGCGGCATCGACCTGGACGACCTGGCGGCCAAGGTACGGGGCGCACGCGAGGCCGGACTGCGGCCCCGCGCCTGCTACCTGGTGCCCGACTTCGCCAATCCGACCGGGCTCAGTCTCGACGTGCCGACCCGGCGCCGGCTCCTCGACCTGGCCGCCGAGCTGGACATCCTGATCATCGAGGACAACCCGTACGGCTTCTTCGGCGACGGTGCGCCCCCGAAACCGACGCTCAAGTCGCTGGACACCGGCCATCGGGTCGTCTACCTCGGCTCGTACGCCAAGACCGCCCTGCCCGGCGCCCGGATCGGGTTCGTGGTGGCGGATCAGCCGGTCGTCCGGGACGGAGAGCTCCTCGGCACACTCGCCGACGAGCTCTCGAAGATCAAGAGCATGATCACGGTCAACACCCCGCCGATCGCGCAGGCGGTCATCGGCGGCAAGCTGCTGGAGAGCGGCTTCGCGCTGCGCGAGGCGAACCGGGACGCCACCGCACGGTACGGGCAACGGCTGCGGCACCTGCTCGACGGCCTCGCCACGCGCTTCCCGGCACCGTCGCCGGTCACCTGGAACCGGCCGGACGGCGGATTCTTCCTTGTCGTCACGGTGCCCTTCGTCGCCGACGACGACCTGCTCGCCCACTCGGCCGAGCGGCACAAGGTCATCTGGACACCGATGCACCACTTCTACGCGGCGGGGGGCGGACAGCGGCAGCTGCGCCTGTCCTGCAGCTCGCTCACGCCGGAGGAGATCGACCTCGGTCTGGACCGGTTCGCTTCGCTGGTAACCGATCTTCTGGAAAGGACCTGAGCACCATGAGAGCGCTGACGGTAAACGATCGGACCATCTCCGACGACACCGACGCCTATGTGATCGCGGAGATCGGCCACAACCACGAGGGCGACCTGGGCAAGGCCGAGGAGCTGGTACGCCAGGCAGCCGCGGCCGGAGCCAGCGCGGTCAAGCTGCAGAAGCGGGACAACCGCCTGCTCTACACCAAGGCGATGTACGACTCCCCCTACCCCGGACGCAACAGCTTCGGCCCGACGTACGGAGCGCACCGCGAGTTCCTGGAGTTCGGCACCCACGAGTACACCCATCTCCAGCAGCTGTCGGCCGAACTCGGCGTGGACTTCTTCGCGACCGCCTTCGACTTTGCCAGCGTGGACTTCCTGGCCGAGCTCGGCGTGCCGGCGATCAAGATCGCGTCCGGGGACATCAGGAACACCCCGCTGCTCGCCTACGCGGCGAAGGTCGGCAAGCCGCTGGTCGTGAGCACCGGCGGCGCCGACATGGAGTCCGTGCGGCGCGCCTGCGGCACCATCCTGCCGATCAACCCGGACCTCGCCCTGCTGCAGTGCACGGCGATGTACCCGGCCGAGCCGGAGGAGTTGAACCTGGCGGTCCTTGCCACGTACCGGTCCGAGTTCCCGGACACGGTGGTCGGCTTCTCCGGGCACGACCTCGGCCCGCTGGCCGCCTGGACCGCGTACGCGCTCGGCGCCCGGGTGGTGGAGAAGCACGTCACCCTCGACCGCACCCGGCCCGGCAGCGACCACAAGTTCTCGCTGGAGCAGGCGGACATCGCCGAACTGGTCGACGGACTGCGCCGGGTGCGGCGCTCGCTGGGCAGCGCGGACAAGAAGGTCCTGGACGGCGAACGGCCCGCGATGGGCAAGATGGGCAAGAAGCTGGTCGCCCACAAGGACCTGCCGGCCGGGCACCGCCTCACCCTGGAGGACGTGGCGATCAAGTCGCCGGGCGACGGGCTGACGCCCGACCGGCTCGCCGACGTGGTGGGCCGTCGCCTCGGCCGGCCGCTCGCGACCGACGCCGACATCACCCTGGACGACCTGGTGGACGGCGATGCCGGCCGCGATTGACCTGACCGGCTCGGTCGCCGTGGTGACCGGCGTGTGCGGACGGCTCGGACCGGTGTGGGTGGACGCCCTGCTGGGCGCCGGAGCCGAGGTGGTGGGCCTGGACGTCCGGGACACCCGCGGGCCGGAGCTGCGGGCCGTGCTCGACCGGCACGACCCGAAGCGGTTCACGACGCTGGTCGCGGACGTCACCGACACCGGCAGCCTGCGCCGCGCGCTCGACGACTGTCTCGAACGGGCCGGCGAGCCGACCGTCCTGATCAACAATGCCGGCGTCGACAGTCCGCCGTCGGCCGACGGCACCGGCTGGCGCTTCGAGGACATCCCGGACGAGGTGTCCGGCGGCGTCCTCGCGGTCAACGCCCAGGGGACGCTGCGGATGTGCCAGGTGTTCGGGTCGAGGATGGTCCGGCACGGCGGCGGATCCATCGTCAACATCGGCTCGATGTACGGCGGCCTCGCGCCCGACCCGCGGATGTACGAGCACCTGCCGGTGGACCCGCCGTTCCTGAAACCGCCCGCGTACGGCATGTCCAAGGCCGGCGTCGCCTCGCTGTCGCGGTACCTCGCGGCGCTGTGGGGTCCGGCCGGGGTGCGGGTCAACACCTTGTCGCCGGGCGGTGTGCTGGGCGCGCAGGACCCCGTGTTCCGGGAGAAGTTCGACGCCCGCGTGCCGCTGCGGCGGATGGCCCGCGCCGAGGATCTGACCGGACCGCTGCTGTTCCTCGCGTCCGACCTGAGCCGCTACGTCACCGGTACCGAACTCGCCGTGGACGGCGGGTTCAGCTGCTGGTGACACCGACCCATCCACGAGGAGAATGCATGGACAGGTCCTTGGCCTGGATACCGCGTACCGAGTTCGAGCGGGTCCTGGGCCACGTCGACGATCCGCATGAAAGGGCCCTCGCCTTCGCGGCGATGTCCCGGATCAACACTCTCTACATGATCGCGCGTGCCGGGTCGGGCCACATCGGTTCCAGCTTCAGCGCCGCCGACGTGGTCAGCTGGCTGTTGCTGGAGGAACTCCACCGGCCGTTCGAAGCCGACGGCGACGTGTACTTCTCGTCGAAGGGGCACGACGCGCCCGGACTGTACGCCGCGATGATCGCGCTCGGACATCTGGACGAGGACCTCCTGCACCGGCTGCGGCGGATCGACGGCCTGCCCGGGCACCCTGACGTCGGCACCCCCGGAATGCCCTTCAACACCGGTTCCCTGGGCATGGGCATCTCCAAGGCGAAGGGCCTGATCCTCGCCCATCGCCTGGCCGGCCGGGTCTCCCGAGTGGTGGTGATGACCGGCGACGGCGAGCTCCAGGAGGGCCAGAACTGGGAGGCGCTGCCCAGCGCCGCGCGGTACGGGATGGGCGAGCTGACCGTGGTCGTCGACCACAACCGCATGCAGTCCGACACGTTCGTCACCGACGTCAGCGACCTCGGTGACCTGCCGGGCAAGTTCACCGCCGCGGGCTGGGGCGTGCTGCGCTGCGACGGGCACGACCCCAGGCAGCTGCAGCAGGCGTTCACCCGCCGCGCCGCGGACCACCCGGAGCAGCCCGTCGTGATCATCGCGGACACGGTGAAGGGCGGCGGATGCCCGACGTTCGCCGCGACCTCGATGGCACCCGGCGAATGGCGCTACCGCCACCACAGCGGCGCGCCGAGCCCGGAGGACTACCGCTCCGCGTACAAGGAGCTGCTCGACACCGCCGACGAGATACTCGAAAGGCGCGACCTGCCGGCCCTCCGGCCGGTCGAACGCACGCTGGACCTGCCGGTGAAACCGACCGGGGTACGGCTGCCCGAACTGTACGGCCGCCTGCTCACCGAGGCGGCGCACGACGATCCGCGGATCGTGGCGCTGGACGGCGACCTGGTACTCGACACCGGCCTGATCCCGTTCCGCGAGGCCCATCCGGACCGGTTCGTCGAATGCGGCATCGCCGAGCAGGACATGGTCTCGATGGCGAGCGGACTGGCAGCGGGCGGTCTGCGGCCGTTCGTGCACTCGTTCTCCTGCTTCCTGCACGCACGGCCCAACGAGCACATCTACAACAACGCCACCGAGCGGCGGCCGGTGGTCTACGTCGGCTCGCTCGCCGGGCTGTTGCCCGCCGGGCCCGGACACTCGCACCAGGCGGTCCGCGACGTGTCGGCGCTCAGCGCCGTCCCCGGCCTGACGATCCTGGAACCGTCCCACCCCGCCCAACTGGCCGCCGCCCTGCGCTACTGCCGATCCACCCCGGACAGCGTCTACCTGCGGCTCTCCAGCCAACCGGTCCCCGCCGAACTGGCGGATCTGCCGCCCGCGCCCCTCGTCGTCGGCCAGGGACAGGTCCTGCGGACCGGCGGCCGAGCGGTCGCGTTCGGCGCCGGCCCGGTGGTCCTCGCGCAACTGCTCGGCGCCGCCGACCTGCTCGCCGCCCAGGGCGTCGAGCTGACCGTGGTGGACCTGCCCTGGCACAACCGGGTCGACCCGCTGTGGCTGGGCGAACTGCTGACCGGCGTCCGGCACGTGTTCGTGGTCGAGCACCAGTACGGCAGCGGCGGCCAGGCCGACCTGCTCGCCCGGCACCTCCTGGAGACGGGCGCGGGGGACGGGACCGCCTTCCGCGGCATCTGCCTCACCGACGTACCGCGCTGCGGCACCGACGCGGAAGTGCTCGCCGCACACGGCATGGACGCGGCGCACCTGGCGCAGCTGATCGGCGGGGACGTCCAGGACGCCACCCGCACCACTCAACCGACGGGAGAGACACCGTGGAAACTGTCCGCAACGAACTGAACCGCCCGCCCGAGAAGATCGTCGAGGGCTTCCGCGCGGTACTCGCCGAGTACAGCCCCAGCTGCCTCGTCACCGACGCGCGTCGGCGGGTCGGCGCGATCGGAGGGCTGCTGCCGGTGAAACACCACCACAAGATCGCCGGACCGGCGCTCACCGTCAATCTGTCGATCGACGACCTGGTCGACTGCATGCCGGTGCTGGCCCGGGCGCAGCCGGGCGACGTGGTCGTGGTGGCCTGCCACGGCACCACCCGCACCGCGATGTGGGGCGGCCTGATGTCCACCCTGTCGCGGCAGATCGGACTGGCCGCCGGCATCGTCGACGGCGCCATCCGCGACGTCGACGAGATCCGCGACCTGGACTTCCCGGTCTGGTACCGCAGCACCGTCCCGAGGCCCTCCCCGACCGCCGTGCACGACCGCACCGAGCCGGTCCAGGTCAACGTGCCGGTGGTGATCGACGGTCAGGTCATCAACCCCGGGGACATCGTCGTCGCCGACGAGAACGGCATCGCGGTCGTGCCGCACGGCGAGGCCGAGACCGTCCTCGCCCACACGAGGATGAACATCGACAGGGAGCGGGTGATCCGCGAGAAGATCAGCTCCGGCCTCTCGGTCGCCGAACTGATCGCCGAGTTCGGACACCTGTGATGCGCGTCTACCTCACCGGCGCGGACGGGATGCTCGGCACCGCGCTGCGGCAGGAGCTCGCGGCGCGGCCCGAAACCGCCGACTGGCCCGTCCTCGGAGTGTCCCTCTCCGACTTCGACATCGGCGACGAGTCCGCCGTCCGGGACTCGATCGCCGACTTCAAGCCAGACGTGGTGGTGCACACCGCCGCGAACGCGGTCGTGGACTCCTGCGAACGGGACCCGGCGCTCGCCCTGCGGGTCAACGTCGGCGGCACCCGTCACGTCGCGGAGGCCTGCCGACGGCACGGCAGCCGGCTGATCTACATCTCCAGCGACTACGTGTTCGACGGCCGGGCACCCGGCCCTGCCGGGTACAACGAGGACGACATCCCCGCCCCGGTCAGCGTGTACGGCCTGAGCAAACTCGCCGGCGAGCGGATCGTCGAGGCCGTGCCCGACCACCTCGTGGTCCGCACGTCCTGGCTGTACGGCGGTACCGACCCACGCCTCGACCAGGTGCTCGCCGCCGTTCACGAGTTCCTCGACGGCGGCCGACCGCGACTGATCGACGACCAGTTCAGCAGCCCGACCTACATCCCCGACCTGGCGTCCGCGCTGGTACGGCTGCTGCCCGGCGCACTGGCCGTCCGCGGCCTGCTGCACATCGCCAACCGGGGCCGGGCGAGCTGGTACCAGGTGGGCATGGCACTCGCCGAACGGCTCGGCACCGCCCACCCCGTGCCGATGTCCATGGACGACGCCGGCTTCGTCGGCGGCCGGCCGCGCGACTCCCGCCTGGACAGCACCCGCGCGGCCGCCTTCGTCCACGCGATGCCCCACTGGACGGATTCCCTCTCCCGGTACTGCGCCCGGCTCACCGCCGTCGACCGAGGCACGGTGAACCACTGATGCCCAGGCCGCCGTTCCTGATGCTCGACTTCGACGGCGTGGTGTGCGACACCGAAAGGGCCGCGCTGCTCGCCTGGCAGGACCTGTACGACCGGCTCGGCGTGCCCCTGAGCGCCGAGGTGCGCGCCGGGATGCTCGGCAACTCGGCCGGAGCCCGGGTCGCCCTGGCCGACCTGGCCGACCGGCTGGGCCGGCCGGTCGAGGACGGCGAGTGGGCCTGGCAGCGGCAGCGGCGTACCACCCGGTGCGCCGCCGCCCCGGCCCGGCCCGGCGTGGACCGGCTGCTGCGCACCGCCGAGGGCGCGGCGATCGTTTCCAGCAGCCCGGCCGCCTGGGTGGAGGAGCACCTGCGGCGGCTCGGGCTGCGGCACCACTTCGCCTTCCTCGTCACCGGCGACGACACCGACCGGCACAAACCGGAACCGGACCTGTACCTGCTCGCACTGGAACGCGCCGGGGTGGGTGCCGATTCCGCGCTGGCCGTCGAGGACTCCCCGCGAGGCGTCCGCGCCGCCCAGGCCGCCGGTCTACGCTGCGTGGCGGTGCCCTGGGAGCCGGCCGGGGCGCCCGGCCTGGCCGGTGCCGACGCGGTGCTGCCGAGCCTGAACGAGCTGGATCTGCTGAGCTATCGGCCGGACGAGGTGTGACATGGAGATCACGGCGGACAACGCCCTGGAGGAACTGTCCCGGCACGTCCTGATGGACGGCCTGGACCTCGTACTCGACCTGGACCGCAGCCGCGGCAGCACGCTGGTCGACGCGCGCGGCGGCGAGGAGTACCTGGACCTGCTCACGTTCTACGGCTCACTGCCCCTGGGCATGAACCACCCCGACATGGCCGGTGACCCAGCGTTCCTCGCCGAACTCACCCGGGCCGCACTGCACAAGGTGACCAACTCCGACATCTACACCGCGCAGTACGCGCGGTTCACGGCGACGTTCAGCCGGGTGCTCGGCGACCCGGGGCTGCCGCACCTGTTCTTCATCGACGGCGGCGCCCTGGCGGTGGAGAACGCGCTGAAGGTGGCCTTCGACTGGCGGGCGCAGCGACCGCGACGCGACCCGACGGTGCCCCTCGAAGTCCTGCACATGGAGGGCGCCTTCCACGGGCGCAGCGGCTACACGCTGAGTCTGACGAACACCTCGCCGACGGTGACCGCGCGGTACCCGGCGTGGACGTGGCCGCGCGTACCGGTGCCCGAGCCCGGCGCCGAACGTGAGGCGGTCGAGGTCGCGCGACGGCACCTGGCCGAGCGCGGCGACCGGATCGCCTGCTTCGTCGCCGAGCCGATCCAGGGAGCCGGCGGCGACCGGCACCTCGGCAGGGAGTTCCTGCTGCGCATGCAGGACCTGTGCCACGCGTACGACGTGCTGTTCGTGCTCGACGAGGTGCAGACCGGTTGCGGCATGTCCGGCGCGCCGTGGACGTACCAACGGCTCGGACTCGCACCGGACGTGGTGGCCTTCGGCAAGAAGACCCAGGTGTGCGGCCTGATGGCGGGCGGCCGGGTGGACCAGGTGCCCGAGGGCGCCCTGGCCGTCCCGGACCGGCTCGGGTCCACCTGGGGCGGCAACACCGCGGACATGGTGCGGGCCACCCGGATCCTGGAGATCATCGAACGCGACGGCCTGATGGACGCGGCCGAGACCAAGGGCGGACATCTGGGCCGCCTGCTCGCCGACCTGGCCGCCGCCCACCCGACGCTGGTGAGTAACGTACGCGGCCTGGGCCTGATGTGGGCGTTCGACCTGCCGGATCCGGCGCTGCGCAAGGAGGTCCTGGACCGCCTGCGCCGCAACCACCGGGTGCTCCTGCTGCCCGGCGGGGCGCGCGCCGTACGCTTCCGCCCCGCCCTGACCGTCGGGCTCGACGACCTGGACAAGGGCGTTGCCGCGGTGGACGCGGTCCTCACCTCGCTGAGCGCATGACGAACCGCACGGACCGCACGGACCGGCCGGAATGGTCACCACGGGGGCGTAGGGGTTGTAGGGGTTGTCGAGAGATGGTGACGCGGCCAGAATACGAGCAGCTCTGTAATTCGGCGGCGATAAAGGGGTGCGAGGGTTCATGAGCAATCCGTTCGAGGACGAAAATGCCTCATACCGCGTTCTGACCAATGCGGAGGAGCAGTATTCTTTGTGGCCGGATTTCGCGGAGATCCCGGCCGGCTGGACCGTCGCCCTGCAGAGCACGACCCGGCAGGAGTGCCTCGACTACGTGAACGAACACTGGGTCGACATGCGGCCGAAGAGCCTCGTCGACGCGATGCGCCAGGCCGACTGACGCGCCTGCCCCGAAGCCGCCAGGGTTCACGCGATCAGGTCGCGTGAACCCTGGCGGCTTCTGCATGGGCCCACAGCGAGCCCATTCCGCAGGGAATTTCCGCACGCGTGATTCTCTCGCCTCCGCATCGCGGCGGCCGCCGGCGCCCGCGGCCGCCGATAGCGCGCTGATAGCCGGTCGATGAGCCGGGCGGGAAGCATGCGTCGAGTAGGCGACCGGAACGCCCGGTCCGCGGTGTCGACGGCGTGAGGCGAGATGACGACCACCGCGCAGGCCATCGACGAGGGCGCGCAGCTGAGACACATGCGCTGATGGCGCGGCACACGTATGCGACCTACTGCCTGGCCGAGGAACGGCTTTCTCTCTTTCTCACCGACCCATGGGAGGAGTTCGCGGTGGAACTGGTGGAGCGCGAAGCACCGATGGCGCTACTGACCGCGCTGGCCGAACAGGCGCGGGACGGACACGGACGCGCCGTGCTGATCTCCGGAGCGGTGGCAGCGGGCAAGAGCGTGCTGGTGCACGACTTCGCCGATCGCGCCCTGAGCCTGGGAATGCTTCCGTTGTCGGCGCTGGGATCCCGGGACGAGCGGCACCTGGCCCTGGGCGTCGTGCGGCAGCTGGTGGACGACGCGCCGCTGGACGCCGAGGACCGGGCGCGGGCCGCGGCGCTGATCGAGGAAGGCGTGCGCACCGCCCGGTGCCGGGACACCGGCGAGCAGGTGGACGACGGCATCGTGCACGGCCTCAGCACCGTTCTGCTGGAACTGGCCGAACGCTGCCCGCTGTACATCGCCGTCGACGACGTGGAGCAGGCCGACCAGGCCTCACTGACGTGCCTGGCGTACCTGGCACGGCGACTGAACAGTGCCCGCGTGCTCGCGGTGTTCACGCACAGTGGGCACGGTTGCGACACCGACTTCCGCTTCGGGGCCGACCTGATGAGGCAGCCCAACTGCCACCGTGTCGAGGTGTCGCGGGTCTCCCCGGCGGGCGTACGGCAGCTGATAGCCCAGCACCTGGGCGCGGTGACCGCCGACGAGCGGTCCGCCGACTGGCACGCCTACAGCGGGGGCAACCCGCTGCTCGTCGAGGCGCTGGTCCGCGATCACCTGGGCGGCGGCGAGGCGGGTCCGCGCTACCGCGAGGCCGTACTGTCCTGCGTGCGCCGCGGCTGCCCGGACATGGTCCGCGTGCTGAGCGGCTACGTGGTGCTCGGCGAGCTGGACAACCTGGACCGCCTGGTGGACCTGAGTCCGGCCAGGACCACGGAGGCGGTGCACGCGCTGATCGCCGGCGGGCTGCTCACCATGGACGGCTTCCGCCATGAGGCGGCCCGCGCCGCGGTCGTCGGCGCGATCGACGCCGACGAGCTCGCCCGGCTGCACGCCCGCGCGGCGGTCCTCGCCCACGAGCGCGGCGCCGGCACCGCCGTGGTCGCAGGCCACCTGCTCCACGCCGGTGCGCCGGCCGCCGGCAGTGTGCTGGAGGAGTCGTGGGCGCTGCCGACGCTGGAGGACGCCGCGGCGCACGCCCTGCGCGACGGCGCCGCCGGCCGTGCGGTGGACTGCCTCCGGCTGGCCCGCCTGGTCTGCGCGGACCCGCTCCGACGGGCACGGATCACCGCCGCCCTCATCCGGGCCGAGTGGAGCATCAACCCGGGAGTGTCCAGCGGCCGGCTCGGCGAACTCGTCGAGGCGATGCGCAAGGGCTGCCTGCGGGGTGCCGACGCGCTCACGCTGGCCCGGGCGCTGCTCTGGCACGGCCGCTTCGACCAGGCCCAGGAGGTCCTCGGTCACCTGGCCGGCGCCGGGCAGGTGACCGACCCGGAGGCAGCCACCGAGCTGCAGATCACCCGGCGCCGGCTGCGGCACACCTACCCGTCGTTCCTGGCCGCGCTCGGCCCGCGGTCCGGTGCCGGACGTCCCCCCACGCACTCGGTGAGCGCCGACCGGCGGTTGCAGGCGGTGTCCGCGCTGGCCGCCGTCGTCAGCGACGGGCCCCATCAGGAGGCCGTGAGCGTGGCGCAGCGGGTGCTCCACGGCACCCGGCCGGACGAGTTGTCCACCGAGACCGTCGAAAGCGCCCTCCTCGCCCTGGCGTACAGCGGGCGAGCCGAGCGTGCGACAGTCTGGTGCGACCTGTTCCTGGACCGGATGCGGTCGCGGCACACGCCGAGCCGACAGGCGAGGCTGGGCGCGGTACGGGCCGAGATCGCCCTGCGCCGAGGTGACCTGACCGACGCCCGGCGGCACGCGAGCGAAGCGCTCGCCACCCTGCCGGCGATCAGCTGGGGAGTGACCGTCGGTGCGCCGCTGAGCACACTGATCCTGGCCACCACCGCGATGGGCCGCTACGACGAGGCACAGACCTACCTGGACCACCGCGTTCCGGAGGCGATGTTCTCCACCCGGTACGGCATGCACTACCAGTACGCGCGAGCGCGGTTCGGGCTTGCCACCGGTCACCTGGAGATGGCCCTGGAGGACCTGCTCCGGTGCGGTGCCACGCTGCGCCAATGGGGGATGGACACGCCTGGCCTGATCCCGTGGCGTACCGACGTCGCCGAGGTGTACCTGGGCCTGGGCCGACCGGACGACGCCAAGCGGATACTCGAGGAACAGTCGGCCAAGTTCAGCGTGATGCCGAACCGGGTACGCGGCACCGCGACCCGGGTCCTGGCCGGAACCGGCGCTCCCGGGCACCGGCCGACGATGCTGCGCCAGGCGGCCGAACTGCTGCAGTCCGACGACGGCGACCGGTACGAACTCGCCCTGGCCTTCGCGGACCTGGCCCGGGCCTACCGCACCCTGGGCGAGTTCCGGCGCGCCGCGGCGGCCGAGCGACGCGCGGTCATCGTGGCCGCCGACTGCCACGCCGAAGCACTGGTCCGGGGCCTGGTGGTGGAGAGCACCACCGCGCTGCCGGCACCGGACGCCGGCGGCGACGGGCTCACCGAGGCGGAGCGCCGCGTGGCCGCGATGGCCGCGGTCGGCTGTTCCAACCGGGAGATAGCCGAGGGGCTGCACGTCACGGTCAGCACGGTCGAACAGCACCTGACGCGCACGTACCGCAAGCTTCGCATCAGCCGGCGCGCGGACCTGCCGTCCCTGCTGGGCGGACCGGCGATGGGGGACCTCACCGCCGCGCGACGGCGGTGAGGACATCATTGAGCCACCCTGCTTCCCGCCCCTGAATCCCCTGTCACTTGGGCAACACCGCTCACTGGACAGACCCGATCGGGTTAGGTAGATATGACGTTGGTGCGTAGCTGACCGGCGGAAACTATGGCGGGGATGTGAAGAACGGTCATGCGCTTTCGATTACTCGGGCCGTTGGAAGTCGTCGGCCCCGGTGGCCCAGCGCTGATCACCGCCGAGCGCCAGCGCATCGTTCTGGCGGTTCTGCTGCTGGAGTCCAATCGGATCGTTCCGATGGGTCACCTCGTCGACGCCGTCTGGGGCGTGTCCCCGCCGCCCACCGCACGCGCCCAGATCCAGATCTGTGTCTCGATCGTCCGCGCCAGCATGGCGAAGGTCGGGCTGCCCGATGTCATCCAGACCAGGTCGCCCGGATACCTCGCCGAAGTCGGGGACGACGAGCTGGATCTGCATGTCTTCGAGCGGGTCGCGTCGGCCGGACGTACCGCCGCGGAGGCCGGCCGCTTCGACGAGGCGGCATCCGCCTTCGAATCCGCGCTCGGGCTCTGGCGCGGGTCTTCGTGTTTCGACGGTGGCACCCCCAGCATGGCGCTGCAGGCTCCGGCCGCGCGGCTGGACGAACAGCGGCTCGCCGTCGTGGAGCAGTGGGCGGACGCGCGGCTGGCCCTTGGCCTGCACCAGCAGCTCGTGGCGAGGCTGATCGACCTGGTCATGCAGAACCCGCTGCGTGAACGCCTTCGAGCCCAGCTCATGGTGGCGCTGTCCCGGTCGGGCCGCCAGGCCGAAGCGCTGGAGGTCTACCGGCGCGGTCGGCGCGAGCTGATCGACGAACTCGGCATCGAGCCGGGGGAGGAGCTCCGCCGACTGCAGGAAGCGATCCTGGCCGGCCGGCTGGACTGTCCGCCGCCGGTGAGCGCCCCGCCCGCGCCGCGGGCGGTACCGGCCGTGCCCGCGGCACCCGCAGCGCCACCGGAACCAGTACCGGCACCCACACCCGCAGCACCGACGGCGGCCGTGACGGGCGTCGAACCACCCGCGGTGCCCCGCCTGCTCCCCGGCGCGATCGCCGATTTCAGCGGACGCGACGACCTGCTCGCCAGCCTCAAAGCGACGCTGGAAGACGCCACGGAGACGTCGTACGCCCTGCGGATCGTCTCGATCACCGGCAAGGGAGGCGTCGGCAAGACCACCCTCGCGGTGCACCTCGGACACTCCTTGGCGAAACGATTCCCCGACGGCCAGATGTTCGTCAAACTGCGAGGACCATCAGCCCAGCCGATCCTGCCGACACGCATCCTCGAACGCTTCCTGCGCAGCCTGGGAATACCGGGCTCGGCAGTGCCGTCGACCATCGAGGAACGGGCGGAACTGTTCCGGAACCTCGTCGCCGACCGGCGCATGCTCATCGTCCTCGACGACGCGATCGACGAGGAACAGGTGCGCTGGCTGCTCCCCGGATCGTCCAACTGCCCGGTCCTGATCACGAGCCGGTCCCGGCTGGCCGGTCTGGAGGGCGCGAGCGCCGTCCAGATCGACGTGTTCACCACCGAACAGGCGCTGCAACTGCTCAGCCGGATCCTCGGTGCGGAGCGGATCCACAGCGAACTGTCCGGCGCCCTGCAACTGATACAGCTGTGCGGCAACCTCGCGCTCGCGCTGCGGATCGTGGCGGCGCGACTGGCCGCCCGGCCGCACTGGCCCCTGAGCAAGATGGTGGCCCGGCTTCGTGACGAACGCCAGCGGCTGGACGAACTGACCCACGGCGGGGTCGGCGTCCGGGCCGGCCTGGCCATGGCCTATCAGAGCCTGCCGGCCGACGCGCAGCGCCTCTTCCGGCGCCTGTCCATGCTGGAGGCGGCGGAGTTCTCCAGCTGGGTCGCGGCTCCCTTGCTCGACGTCGCCGTGGCGGAGGCCGAGGACACCCTGGAGTTCCTCGTGGACGCCCAGCTCGTCGACGTCGAGGTGGTGAAGGGCCACCGCCCCCGCTATCGCCTGCACGACCTGGTCCGGGTCTACTCCCAGGAGTGCCTGGCCGAGCACGAGAGCACCGCCGAGAGATCCGTCGTGCTCGGCCGCGTGCTGAGTACGTGGCTGCTCCTGGTCGAGGAGGCGCACCGGCGGGCGTACGGCGGGGACCACACGCTGATCCACGGAGAGGCGCCGCGCCTGGCACTCGACCAGTCGGTCGTCGACCGCGAACTCGCCGATCCGCTCGGGTGGTTCGAGGACGAACGGGCCAGTCTGATCACTGCGGTCAGACAGGCCGCGGGCTCGGGCCTCGACGAGCTCTGCTGGGATCTGGCGCTGACCCTGGTCACGCTCTTCGAGATGTACGGCTACTTCGACGACTGGCGCACGACCCACGAGATCGCGCTCGAGGTCACTCGGCACCACGACAACAGACGTGGTCAGGCAGCGATGCTGTACTCCCTCGGCACCCTCCACATGTTCGAGTACAAGCTGGACGAGGCACGACGCCGTCTGGGGCTCGGCTGCGAGTTGTTCCGTCAGGTCGGCGACGTGCACGGCACGGCGCTGGCCCTGCGCAACCTCGCGTTCGTCGACCGGATCCAGGGCCGCCTCGACGAGGCGATGGAGGGCTACGAGCAGGCGCTGGTCATGCTTTCCGAGGTGAACGACTCGACAGCCGAGGCGCACGTGCTGAGCAACATGGCACAGATCCATCTGGACCGCGGCCTGATCGCGGAGGGGAAACAGACGATGGCGGCCGGTCTGGCCGCGGTGGAGAGGTCGGGCAACCGGCGGGTGCGCGCGCAGATCCTGGTCCGCCTGGGCGAGGCGCATCTGCAGATCGACGAGGTGACCGAGGCCGAGTACGTGTTCACACGGGCGCTCGAGACCGTGCGTGCGGTCGGCGACCCGGTGGGCGAGTGCTACGCGCTGCGTGGTCTGGCCATTGTCCGCTCACGCCAGGGGAGTCACAGCGCGGCCTACGAGATGCTGGAACAGGCCATGGTGATCGCTTCCCATGCCCACGAGACGCTGGCCATCGGCCGGATCCAGCTCTCGCTCGGCGAGGTGGCCGCGGACAAGGGCAGCTACGACCGCGCCAAGGAGCACATCACCGCGGCACTGGACATCTTCGAGCGGATGCAGGCCGTCAGATGGCAGAAACAGACGCTGCGCCTGATGAGCGACGTCTGCGCGGCCTCCGACGACGCGGCCGCGGCCGCCGCCTACGCACAGGCGAGCTCGGGCTGACGCCGGGGCCGCGGGCGACCGGCGGCAGAGCGGTATGCCGCCGTCCCCGTGCCCGGCAGTGTGGCCCGAGGACCGGAACCGGCCTGCCGGGAACGGAACTTCCGCGCGGCTTCCGGCCGCGTGACATCATTCCCGCTTCGGCGGGAAACTCCGTCCGGACATCGGATGCCGGACGGTGGGAAGGAAGGAAAGAACCGTCGCGGCAGCGGCGGGGCAGATGTTCGCAGACGGGACGCATCCGGTGTTCCGTCCCACAAAGGATGCAATCGATGAGGCCGGTGTTACGTGAAACTCGGAGTGTGTGTCTCTGATGGAACCAATGGGCGGCCCGTCGACGGGCTGCTGATCCGCATCGAACGACCTCGCCAGGACGAGTGGCAGACCGTGTGGCACGGGCTGACCGGCAGCGACGGCCGGCTGGACCGCCCGTCCCTGCCGGAGGACACTCCTGGGCCGCTCCGGCTGATCCTGGAAACGGACCGGTACTTCACGACCCTCGGGATGCGGCCGTTCTACAGTCACATCTCGGTCGTGTTCGCCGAGTGGGAGACGGACCAGGAGATCCCGATCGTGATCGCCCCACACGGCTACGCGGTCTGCGCCGTCGCCCAGTAGCCGCGGCACACGAACGAGGAACGACGACAGGCGACCGCACCCTGGTCATCCCGTGCCGCCGACTTCGACGAGGCAGCGGCGGGTGAAGGCGATCCCTTCCTCGCGCCCCTCGCCGACCGGCGGTCACCCTCCGACAACGGACGCTTAGCGAGTACTTAGCGTTCCAGTAGGAGGACGAAAACGGAACTCACTAGAACTGGAGATGTCCACCCGGACCTTCGGGTCACGAGTTTCCGCATGGGAGATCGATATGTTGGCTCTGCTTTGTACCCTGGCCGGATTCGCGGGCGTCTACACCGCGGACGACACCATCTGGGGCTGACTTGAGCATCTCGGTTCGGGTCATCGATTCCACGAATGGTCGCCCGGTCGCGGATCTGGCCGTCACCCTGCACGCCCGGGAGAACGGCTCATGGCCGGCCGTGGCCCGGTCGCGGACCGACAGCGCGGGGAAGATCGGCTCGATCTGCGACGAGGCCCTGTCGTACGGGTCCTACCGGCTGGTGTTCGACACCGGTGAGTACTTCGCCGAGCGGGCGGTCGACAGCCTGTACACGGAAGTCATCGTCTCGCTCCACCATCCAGGTGACCCGAGCGACCTGCACGTTCCGTTGCTGCTGAGTCCGTTCTCGTACACCACCTATCGGGGGTTCGTCCCCGAGACAGTGCCGGCCGAGAAGGTGTGAGGCTGGGCAGAAGGGGTGAACAGTTGTCTGACGAATCGCAGTCGACGACGCACACAGTGCCGGTCGAATCCCTGCTGCCGGCGGACTCACCGCGTCTGGAGGGTCTGAACGAGGGGCATGCCCGGGCGCTGGCGGAGAGCGGGACCGCGTTCGAGCCGATCCTCGTGCACCAGGACACGCGACGCGTCGTCGACGGAATGCATCGGCTGCGGGCCGCGATCCTGCGCGGGGAGCGCCGCATCACGGTCCACTATGTCGACGGCCCGTCGGCCGACCTGTTCATCCGGTCGGTGCAGGCCAACATCAGCCATGGCCTTCCCCTGACGCTCGGGGACCGCAAGGCGGCGGTCCTGCGCATCCTCGCGACCCATCCCCACTGGTCCGACCGGGCCATCGCCGCCGTCACAGGGGTGTCGCCGAAGACGGTAGGGGCCGTACGGGGGAGACGTTCGACTGAGGAATCTCCTCAGTCGAATCCCTCGATCCCGCGTGTGGGCAGGGACGGCCGGGTGCGCCCGGTGGACATGCCTGAGCGACGGGAGAAAGCCCGGTCCCTGCTGGCGGAACGGCCCCGCGCGACGCTGCGCGAAGTGGCCCAGGAGGCCGGCGTCTCCGTGAGTACCGCGCACCGCCTGCGGCAGGAGCTGCGGACCGGAACGGCCGTCCCGGACTCGGAGGATCGGGCGCCGGCCGCGGCGCCCGTGCCCGAGGACTCCGCGGACGTCGCCCAGCTCGTGGTCGCGGCGTCCCAGCGGTGTTCCGGCCCGACCTCCCTTCCGGCCCCGGCGGACCCCTCCTCACGAGGGACCACGCGCATCCGGGTGCGGGCCATGGACGTGCTGTCCAACGATCCTTCGATTCGCTTCACGGACAGTGGCCGCGCTCTGCTGCGCTGGCTCAACGGCCAGGCCCACGGGCTGGCGGCGGGCGAGCAGCTGCTCGCCTCCGTCCCACCGCACTGCGCCCGGGCCCTCACCGAAGTGGTGAGTCACTACGCCAGGGAGTGGGAACGGCTGGCCGCCGGGCTGCAGGAGACCGACCCGCTGAACAGCTCCTGGCGCGCGGTCCGTTAGGACGTTGGGGCGCCATGGCGCATTTCCAGGCACAGGTGGCGAACATGAGAAACCGGGAGTGACGAAGCTCACGTTTGACGTGGGGATCGCATCGCTTCCTGCCGATTACGTGGGGGACAGGGTGCTGAATATGACCAATTGCCCGACCCGTGGGCATGGATGGAACCTTCTGCGGCGCGGACTTCGTGGCTACGGTGAGACGCGAAACGAGGGGGCAGGCATCGGGCCCCGGGCTTCGCGGCCGTGCTCCCCTCGCCCGGATCCGCTCTGCTGATCCCAGTGATTCGGTCCGCACGTCATGGACCTCGTGTTCCCCAGGTGCCGGTGGCAGTCCGTCAGAGGCGGGCCGGCGTCGTGGGTGAACGGCGACGCGTCGTAAGAGGAGACGCTCGCGTGCAGGTGACCGACGGGCCCATGCGGCAGGTGCGATGTGTTCTGACAGGAGCAGAGTGAACATCTCGGTGGACGACGCCAGGATCAAGGCCAAGGCACTTTACGAGGCACGCGCGACGGGCTGCCCCATCCCTCCCTTCACCGACGAGCATCCGGCGCTGGACATGCAGGACGGATACGCCATCCAGCGCGAACTGGTCGGGATGCTCACGGCCGCCGGCGACAGCGTCGTCGGATACAAGGCGGGACTCACCTCCGTCCCGATGCAGGAGCTGCTCGGTGTCAGCACCCCGGACTACGGACCGGTGCTGAGCTCGACCGTGTACGAGAACGGGGCCACCACGCCGAGCGGGGCGTTCATCGCGCCCAAGGTCGAGGCGGAGATCGTCTTCCGGCTCGGAACGCCCCTGAAGGGGCCCGGTGTCACCGTGGCGGCGGCACGCGAGGCGATCTCCGACGTCATGGCGGGACTCGAGATCGTCGATTCCCGGATCGAGGACTGGAGGATCCGCCTCGCGGACACGGTCGCCGACCTCGCGTCGAACGGCGCGGTGGTGCTCGGCCCGCCGGTCGCACTGCCCGACGACTGCGATGTGCGCCTCATCGGCATGGCCTTCTCCCGCAACGGCGCACTCGTGGCGACCGGAGCGGGCGCCGCCGCCCTGGGGGATCCGGTCGCGGTGGTCGCCTGGCTGGCGAATGTCCTCGGCGAACACGGTGTGACGCTCGAAGCGGGCCAGCTGATCATGACGGGCGCCCTCCACGCCGCGGTCGCGATGTGTCCCGGAGACAGCTTCGTGGCCGAGTTCGACCGGCTGGGCACCGTCACTCTGCACGTGGGCGACGCCTAGACCACCGACGCGCCCAAGGTCAACCTCTGGACAGGGAAGGGAGAAGCAGCCATGAAGAGAAACGGGCGCCTGCCCGTGGCCGTCCTCGGCGCCGGCCTCATCGGAGTCGATCTGGCCGAGAAGATCATGCGTTCGGAGTTCCTCGACTGCGGCCTGGTGGTGGGACGCGACGAAAAGACGCCCGGCTTGCGGCAGGCGGCCGACCTCGGTCTTCCCATCGGCACGCGCGGCATCGAGTCCCTCCTGGACGCTCCGCAGCCGTTCGCCATCGTGTTCGACGCGACCAACGCGATGGCCCATGCCGAGCACGCGGAACGCCTGAGTCTGTCGGGCACGAAGCTCGTGGACCTGACGCCGAGCAAGGTGGGGCGGATGGTGATTCCGAGCGTGAACGGGACGGAAGTCCTGGGCTGCGACGACATCAACATGATCAGCTGCGGTGGCCAGGCCTCGATACCGATCCTGCACGCGATCACCCAGGGCCACCGGGTCGAGTGCGTCGAGGTCGTCACGACGGCCGCCAGCCCGAGTGTCGGGCGCTCCACCCGGCTCAATCTCGACGAGTACATCGAGACCACGCAGGACGCGGTACGCGACTTCACCGGCGTCAAGGACGTCAAGGCGATCCTCAACATCAGCCCGGCCAGGCCGCCGGCCACCTTCCGAGTCGCCATGTCGATGCTCGGGGAAGGGTTCGGCACCGAGTCGGTGAACGCGGCCGTGACGGCCGCGGCCGACCAGGTGCGCGCCTTCGCCAAGGGATACCGGATCACCGCGTGCGTCGTGGAGGAGCACAAGGTGTTCGTCGCCGCGGAGGTCACGTCGTCCGGCGGACGCATCCCCCTGTACGCAGGCAACCTCGACATCATCAACTCCGCCGCGGTCCATGTCGCCGAACAGTGTGCGGCGGTCGGCCTGGCGGGCATCGGAACGGAGACGTCATGAGCGCGGCACCATCTCCCGGCGGTGCCGGAAAGCCGGTTCTCATCCACGACGCGTCCCTGCGCGACGGGCATCACGCCGTCCGCCACCAGCTGGACCGTGACCAACTGCGCGCCTACGCACGGGCCGCGGACACCGCCGGCGTTCCGGTGGTCGAGGTCGGGCACGGCAACGGTCTGGGAGCCTCGTCCCTCCAGGTCGGGCAGGCCCGGCTCGGCGACGACGAGATGCTGTCGGTCGTGCGAGAGGCCCTGAGCGACAGCAAGATGGCCGTCTTCATGCTGCCGGGATGGGGCACCACCGCAGACCTCGAACGGGCCATCGCCCATCAGGCGGACGTGGTCCGGATCGGCACGCACTGCACCGAAGGAGACCTCGCCGAACGGCATCTGGGCTTCCTCCGCGAGCAAGGGGTCGAGGCCCAGGCCGTTCTTCTCATGAGTCACATGGCGACTCCCGAACGGCTGGCGAGCGAATGCGCCCGGCTGGTGGAGTTCGGCGCGACCGCGGTCGGCATCATGGACTCCTCCGGCCACTACCTGCCGGCCGATGTCACGGAGCGCATCGGTGCCATGCGCGAAGCCGTCGCGGTGCCGGTCATGTTCCACGCCCACAACAACCTCGGGATGGCGGTCGCGAACTCGATCGCCGCGGTGGAGGCGGGGGCGGACATCCTGGACGCCTGTGCCCGGGGCTTCGGGGCGGGCGCGGGGAACACCCAGCTCGAGGTCCTGGTGCCCGTGCTGGAACGGATGGGCTTTTCGACGGGCATCGACCTGTACGGACTGCTGGACGCGGCCGACCTCGCCGAGCGCGAGCTCATGCCGGCCCCGCCCACCATCGACTCGGTGAGTGTCGTCAGCGGTCTGGCCGGAGTGTTCTCCGGGTTCAAGACCCGGGTCCTGGACATCTCGCGGCGTGAGGACGTCGATCCGCGTGACGTCTTCTTCGAACTGGGCAAGAGGCAGGCCGTGGCGGGCCAGGAGGACCTCATCGTCGAGGTGGCCCTGGCTCTGAAGGCGGCTCGTGGTGCGTGAAAGCCGCAAGCCCGCGGCTTCCGGTCGGGTGAGGACAGCGAGGGAAGAGCCAGCCGTGTACGACGTACTCAAGGACATCCTGGTCAGCGACCTGCACGTACGCGAGAAGGACGTCGTGCCCACTGCCACCCGCGACGAGGTCGGGCTGGACTCCCTGGCGGTGCAGGAACTCGCCACCGTACTGAACGAGCGGTTCGGCATCGAGGTCCACGACTACGAACTGCTGGACACCCGCACCCTCGCCGACGTGGCCCGCCTGATGGCGGAGCGGCGGCCTGGAGGCTGAGAGCCCCCCAGTCGATCCGGGCGCCGTTCGCGCGACTCAGCGCGGGCGGGGTCCACTCCATCGGGAGTCCCATGTCCTCTCCACCTCTGCGTGCGGTTCTCGAAACCGTCGCCTCCTACAAGCCGTCCGCAGGCGCCCACGGATCGACGGCGCGACCTCGCCCGCTGTCGGCGAACGAGTCGCCGCACACCCCTCTCCCCGGCATCGTCGAGGCGATCGCGGCGGCCGGCTCCACGGTGAACCGCTACCCGGACCCCGGCTGCGGAGCGCTGATACGCGCCATAGCCAAGGCCCACGGGGTCGCGGAGGACCGGATCGCGGTCGGTGCCGGTTCCGTGGCCCTCCTCCAGACGCTGTTCCAGGCGGTCGCCGACCCCGGCGCCGAAGCCGTCTACGCCTGGCCGTCGTTCGAGGTCTACCCCACGCTCGCCGCCCTGGCCGGCGTGGAGTCCGTACAAGTGCCGCTGAGCGACGACACCCATGATCTGCGGGCCATCACCAGCCGGATTTCCTCCCGGACCCGGCTGGTGATCGTCTGCAACCCCAACAACCCGACGGGCACGGTCGTCGGTCCCGAGGAACTCCGGACGTTCGTCGAGTCCGTACCGCCGACCTGCCTGGTCGCTGTGGACGAGGCCTACCACGAGTACGTCCGTGGGCCCGCGGCGACCAGTGCGCTGGGGCTGTGCGCCGCGCATCCGAACCTGGTCGTGCTGCGCACGTTCTCGAAGGCGTACGGACTGGCCGGACTGCGGACCGGATATCTGGTGGGAGACGCCCAGGTCGTCGAACGGCTGCGCCGGGCATGTCTCCCCTTCGCGGTGAACACCGTCGCCCAGCAGGCGGCGGTCGCGGCCCTCGGACTCGAAGAGCAACTGCTGCGGCGCGTCGACAGCACGGTCGCGGAACGCCATCGGGTGCGTGACACCCTGGTGCGCCGCGGCTGGGAGATCCCGGACAGCCAGGCGAACTTCGTCTGGCTGCGACTCGGCCCGCACGCGGTCGACTTCGGTGCGTGGTGCGCGAGCAGGGACGTGACGGTACGGGCGTTCCCGGGCGTGGGCGTGCGGGTGTCGATCGGTTCCGCCGAGGACAACGACCAGTTCCTCGCCGCGGCGGACGAGTGGAGCTCCGCACGGCAGACGGCCGTGGCCGGAGCCGGCCGGACGCGCCAGGCCGGAAAGGAGACGGAAGGATGACCACTCTTCACACCGCACCCGGTGCGCTGGTCCCGCACGACGCCGGGGTCTCCCGGCACGTCGTCGTCGCGCCGGGCATGTGCAGCGGCGGCTCACTGGTGTTCGGCCGGATCGGGGACTGGACCTGGGAGGTGGTGAGCGAGTCGTGCCGGATCAACGTGCACGCGGCCCGGACCGCCGACGGAGACCCCGCCTACCTGTCCTTCTACTACTTCCATGTGCGCGGCGGAGACGTCGTCCACCCCCACGGGCTCACCTTCGGCGACGAACTCCGGGTCGACTCCCGGGCCTTCCAGTTCGGCACCCAGTCGGTCATCACGCTGCACCGGCTGGCCCCCGCCGGTCTGGAGCTGCCGGACGGCCCGCTGGACCCGGCGGAGGTGTACGAGAACCCGCACCCGCAGTGCCTCTACGCGGAGAACTTCAACCGGTGGGTCGCCCGTACCACCGCGGGCAGCAACCGGGGTCTCGCCCAGGTGACACCTCCGGACTTCACCTACCAGGACCTGGCGCCGCTTCCGAACGCCTACTCTCCCCGGTCCCTCGTGGGCCGGGCCCGGGCCACCGGAAGCTTCCACCCCGACGGGCCGCCCGGGTTCCACGAGGCCGGGCAGCCCGAGACCTTCGCGTACACCCTGGACGTCGTGCGCGACCTCAACGGCGCCGGGCTGATGTACTTCGCCTCGTACTTCGCCGTCTTCGACACGGTGCTGCTGCGACTGTGGCGATCGCTGGGACGCACGGACGAACAGTTCCTGCGGCGCAAGGTGATCGACCAGAAGATCGGCTACTTCGGCAACGCCGACCCCGGCACGGTCTTCGCCGTCACCGTCCGCAGATGGCGGAGCACCGGCTCCCCGGACGTCGAGGTGGCCGACATGGCCCTGCGCGACACCGCGACCGGGCAGCTGATAGCCGTCACCGCGATCGAGATCGGGATCGAGCCGGCGGGCCCCCGCTCCTCGGACGCCTCATGAACGGCGACGCCGCCGGCGCGACGGTGTGGCTGACCGGCCTGCCCAGCGCCGGCAAGACCACGATCGCGCGGACCGCCGCCGCCGAACTGCGGTCCGCGGGCCGCCGGGTGCACATCCTGGACGGCGACGAAGTACGCGCCCACCTGACGGCCGGCCTCGGCTTCTCCCGCAAGGACCGCGAGGTGAACGTGTGCCGCATCGGCTACGTCGCCGAGCTGCTCGCCTCCCACGGTGTGACGGTGCTCGTACCGGTCATCGCCCCGTACGCGGACGCCCGCGCAGCCGTGCGCGAGCGGCACGCGGCCGCCGGTACCGCGTACGTCGAGGTGCACGTGGCCACGCCGGTCGAGGTGTGCGCCGTACGCGATGTGAAGGGTCTGTACGCGCGGCAGGCGAGGGGCGAGATGTCCGGCCTGACCGGGGTGGACGATCCGTACGAGCCGCCTGCCGCACCGGATCTGCGGATCCCGGCCCACGAGCAGAGCAAGACGGAGTCGGCGGAGGCGCTTGTCGCGTTGCTGCGGGAGAAAGGGCTGGCATGACGACGGTGACGACGCGGTCCGAGAGAACCGACCACCCGTACACCCTGACCCATGCGGACGCGCTGGAGTCGGAGGCGGTGCACATCTTCCGCGAGGTGGCGGGCGAGTTCGAGCGGCCGGTGATCCTGTTCTCCGGCGGCAAGGACTCCATCGTCATGCTGCACCTCGCGCTGAAGGCGTTCGCGCCCGCCCCGGTGCCGTTCGAGCTGCTGCACGTGGACACCGGACACAACTTCCCGGAGGTCCTGCAGTACCGGGACCGTGTGGTGGCGGCCCATGGACTGCGCCTCCATGTGGCGTCCGTACAGGACTACATCGACCGCGGAGTGCTCAAGGAGCGCCCCGACGGGACCCGCAATCCGCTGCAGACGCTGGCGCTGACGGAGAAGATCCAAGCGGAGCGGTTCGACGCGGTCTTCGGCGGCGGCCGTCGTGACGAGGAGAAGGCCCGGGCCAAGGAACGGGTGTTCAGCCTCCGGGACCAGTTCTCGCAGTGGGACCCGCGCCGCCAGCGCCCCGAGCTGTGGCGGCTCTACAACGGCCGGCACGCCCCCGGCGAACACGTCCGCGTCTTCCCGCTGTCCGACTGGACCGAGCTGGACGTGTGGCAGTACATCGCCCGCGAGGGCATCGACCTGCCGGAGATCTACTTCGCCCATGAGCGCGAGGTCTTCCGGCGCTCCGGGATGTGGCTGCCCGTGGGGGAGTGGGGCGACCCGAAGGCCGGCGAGACCGTGGAGAAGCGGCTCGTCCGCTATCGCACCGTCGGTGACATGTCCTGCACCGGCGCGGTCGACTCCGACGCGGTGACCCTGGACCAGGTGATCGCCGAGATCGCCGTGTCCCGGCTGACCGAGCGGGGCGCGACGCGCGCCGACGACAAGCTCTCCGAGTCCTCCATGGAGGACCGCAAGCGCGAGGGGTACTTCTGAGCATGACCAGGACCAGGACCAGGACCAGGACCGGGACCAGAACCGGGACCACGGAACCCTCGACCGCCACCCTTCTGCGATTCGCCACCGCAGGCTCCGTCGACGACGGCAAGTCCACGCTGGTGGGCCGGCTGCTGCACGACTCCAAGTCGGTGCTGGCCGACCAGCTGGAGGCCGTGGAGCGGGCCTCGGCCGGCCGTGGCCAGGACGCCCCCGACCTCGCCCTGCTCACCGACGGTCTGCGCGCCGAACGCGAACAGGGCATCACGATCGATGTCGCCTACCGCTACTTCGCCACCCCGAAGCGGCGGTTCATCCTGGCCGACACCCCCGGGCATGTGCAGTACACCCGCAACATGGTCACGGGTGCCTCCACCGCCGAACTGACCGTGATCCTGGTCGACGCCCGCCACGGTGTCGTCGAGCAGACCCGCAGGCACGCCGCCATCGCCGCACTGCTGCGCGTTCCGCAGGTCGTCCTGGCGGTCAACAAGATGGACCTGGTCGGATACCGCGAGCCGGTGTTCGCCACGATCGTGGCGGAGTTCACGGCGTACGCGGCCGACCTGGGCATCCCCGAGGTCACCGCGATCCCGATCTCGGCCCTGGCCGGGGACAACGTGGTGGAGCCGTCGGCGGTCATGGACTGGTACAGCGGCCCGACGGTGCTCGAGCACGTCGAGACGGTCCCGGTCAGCCACGACCTGACCCACCGCAACGCCCGGCTCCCCGTGCAGTACGTCATCCGGCCCCAGACCGCCGAGCACCCCGACTACCGCGGATACGCCGGCCAGATCGCGGCCGGTTCCTTCCACGTCGGCGAGCCGGTCACGATCCTTCCGTCCGGTCGTACGACGAGGATCTCCGGCATCGACCTGCTCGGCAGGTGGGTCGACGCGGCCTGGACCGGGCAGTCGGTGACCGTCCTCCTCGAGGACGACCTCGACGTCTCGCGGGGCGACCTGATCGTGCCGACGACGGACGCTCCGGCGACCACCCAGGACATCGAGGCGACCGTCTGCCATGTGGCCGATCAGGCGCTGACCGTCGGGCACCGTGTGCTGCTCAAGCACGGCACCCGCACGGTCAAGGCCATCGTCACGGACATCGTCTCCCGGCTCACCCTCGACGACCTGTCCCTGCGCCCCCACACCGGTCGCCTCGTCGCCAACGACATCGGCCGGATCACGATCCGTACCGCCGAGCGGCTGCCCGTCGACTCCTACGCCGACTCGCGCCGCACCGGCTCGTTCATCCTGATCGACCCCGGCGACGGCACCACTCTGACCGCGGGCATGGTCGGCGAGTCCTTCGCCGCTCCCGACCTGCTCAAGGGCACCGCCGCCGACGACGACGGCTGGGACTTCTGACGAGCGACCGGTCCGCCGCGCCCCCCCCCTCAACGCCCCGTCGTGACCGCCGTGCCTTCCGCGGCCCGGTCCGACAGCACCTCGCCGATCGAGGCGAGCGGAGCGGGATCCAGCATCTCGTAGTGGCCGCACGCCACGTCGAACGTCGAGAGCCGCCCGCCGCCGCACACCTGCCAGGCGTCCGGGGCGGCGTCCGAGGCGTCCGACGCGGCCCGGAAGTGGAGCACGTCCACACCGTGCGTCCGCGCCGGAGCGGTCCGCAGCGCGTCCACCGCCGACCGCACCGCGAGCCGCGCGCCCTCCACCGCCCGCTCCCCGAGCAGCGCGATCTGCTCCGGCGGCGTCCCGTCCGCGGCGAAACCGGCCGACCCGGCCACGTGCCGGTGCGTCTCCTCCCAGTCGGGCAGCCCCTCCTCGGGAGCCGGATACGAGTCGAGCAGGGCCACGAACTCCACGGCCAGCCCCGCCGCCACCAGCTCCGCGGCCACGCCGAAGGCAAGGGTGCCGCCGACCGACCAGCCGAGCAGCCGGTACGGGCCCTCCGGCTGCACCTCCCGGATCCGCCGCGCGTACTCCCGCACCAGCTCCTCCGGCGTGCGCGCGCCGCCCTCCGGATCGGTGAGGCTCGGCGCCTGCAGCCCGTACAGCGGCACATCCGGATCCAGGTGCGGCAGCAGCCGGGCGTACGGCCAGGCGAGGCCGCTCGCCGCGTGCACCGCGAACAACGGCCTCAGACGTCCGCGGGTCCGCAGCGGCAACAGCACGTCCAGACCGGAGCCGTCTCCCTCGCCGTCGAACCGGCGTGCGAGGGCGGCCGGGGTCGGCGCCTCGAACAGGGCACGGACGGACAGGTCGGTACCCAGGACCGCACGCACCCGGCTCACCAGCCGCGTCGCAAGGAGCGAGTGCCCGCCCAGATCGAAGAAGCCGTCGTCCGGGCCGACCCGGTCCACCCCGAGCACCTCGGCGAACAGCGCGCACAGCGGCTCCTCGTGCGCGTGGGCCGCCTCCCGGCGGGCGGCGGCGCCGTACGCGGGGGCCGGCAGCGCCCGCCGGTCCAGCTTGCCGTTCGGCATCAGCGGGAACCGCTCCAGCTGCACCACCGCCGACGGCACCATGTAGTCCGGCAGCGTGTCACGGGTGAAACGCCGCAGCTCCGCGCCGTCGAGCGCCGTCCCGGGTTCGGCCGCCACGGCGTACGCGACCAGCCTGCGGTCGCCCGCCCGGTCCTCCCGTACGACCGCGACGGCCTGCGCCACGCTCTTGTGCCGCAGCAGGGCGGCCTCCACGTCGCCGAGTTCGATCCGGAAGCCACGGATCTTCACCTGGCCGTCGAGCCGGCCCAGATACTCCAGCTGCCCGTCGGCCCGCCACCGCACCTGGTCGCCCGTGCGGTACATCCGGCCGCCGGGCGCGCCGAACGGACAGGCCACGAAGCGCTCCGACGTCAGCGCCGGACGGTTCAGATAGCCGCGGGTGACGCCCGCGCCGGCGATGTACAGCTCGCCCAGCTGCCCCACGGCGACCGGCTGGAGCCACGGATCCAGCACGTACACCCGGGCGTTGGGCACCGGGCGGCCGATCGGCGGATCGCCGTCGCCGTCCTCGTCGCCACTGCGCCACCAGGTCGAGTAGGTGGTCGCCTCGGTGGGGCCGTAGATGTTGGTGACCGCGCAGCCGGGCACCCGCTCCCGCAGCTCGCGCAGCAGGGCGAGCGGCACCGCCTCCCCGCCGAGCACCACATGCGGTGCCGCCACCTCGAAGGCGCCGCCCGCCAGCATGCTCGCCATCGCCGAGGGAACACCGCTGACCAGGCTCCCCTCCCAGCCGTCCCGGTCGAGCAGGGCGAACAGGTCGTCGACCAGCTCCAGATGGCCGCCGAGCGCCAGGGTCGTGACGATCTCGAAGACCGACACGTCGAAGCTGAGCGAGGTGGACGCCAGGATCCGCGCCATGCCGTCGGCGCCGAAGTGGTCCTCCACGATCGCCACGAAGTTGACGGCGTTCGCGTGCTCGACGACCACGCCCTTGGGGGCGCCCGTGGTGCCCGACGTGTAGATGACGTAGGCGGGGTGCCGGGGGAGGAGCGGTCCCGGCCGCTCCGCGTCCACGACGTCCGCGTCCCCCTGCTCCTCGACGCGCCGCGCCACGGCGGGGTCGTCCAGGACGAGCGCGGTCGTCCCCTCCGGCAGCACGCCCCGGGACGCCTCGGTGACCACCGCGAGCCGCGGCCGCGCGTCGCCGAGCATCCGCGCCACCCGGTCGGCCGGGTAGCGCACGTCGACCGGCACATAGGCCGCCCCGGTCTTGAGCACGGCGAGCAGGGCGACGACCATGTCCGCGGTCCTCGGCAGCGTCAGGGCCACCCGCGTCTCCGGTCCCGCCCCCTCGGCGAGCAGCACGCGCGCCAGACGGTTCGCCCGCCGGTTGAGCTCGCCGTACCCGAGGACCCGTCCCTCGTGCGAGAGGGCGGGCCGGTGCGGGTTCCGCGCGGCTTGCGCCTCGATCAGGGCGGGCAGCGTCGCCGGTGCCACCGGGCGGCCGGTGGCGTTCCACTCCTCGAGGACCCGCCGGCGCTCGCCGTCCGAGAGGACCGGCAGGCTGCCCGCCGCGCGGTGCGGATCCCCGGCGATCGCCTCCAGGATCCGGGCGAACCGCTCGGCGATCCCCTCCACCGTCCCGCGCCCGAGCAGATCGGGCCGGAAATCGATCCGGATGCCCAGCTCCTCGCCCGGCGTGCAGATCAGGGAGAGCGGATAGTGGGTGGCGTCGAACCCGGTGACGTCGACGAGAAGTGCCTCGCCGAGGCGGCGCTCGCCCGAGCCCATCGGATAGTTGTCGAAGACGGTCGTGGTGTCGAACAGAGCCCCGAAGCCCGCCTGCTGCTGGATCTCCGTCAGCCCGACGTGGTGGTGCTCGAACAGGTCGAGCTGTTCGTCCTGGACCCGTTCGAGGAGATCGAGCAGCGTGTCCCGCGGACCGATCCGCACCCGCGCCGGAACGGTGTTGATGAGCAGCCCGACCATCGTCTCGACGCCGTCGACGTCGGCGGCCCGCCCCGACACCGTCGTCCCGAACAGCACGTCGCCCTGCCCGGTCAGCTGCCGCAGCACCAGCCCCCAGGCCACCTGCATCACCGTGCCGAGGGTGACCCCCGCCTCCCGCGCCCGGTCCGTCAGCGCGGCGGTGCGCGCGGCGGGCAGCGTGCGCACCACCCGTTCGGGCACCACGGTGTCCGTGCCCTGCGCCCGCGGTGCCACCAGCGTCGGCCCCTCGATCCCGGAAAGCGCCTCCGCCCAGGCGTCCCGGGACCACTCCGGGTCCACCTCGCCGAGCCAGTCCAGATAGGAGGTGTACGAGGGGGCGGGCGGCAGCAGGTGCGCCGCGGCACCCGCACCGGCGTCGTACAGCCGGAACAGCTCGTCGAGGAGGATCGACGTGGACCAGCCGTCCAGAATGATGTGATGGTTCGTCAGGACGAAGCGCCACCGGGCGCCGTCCAGACGGATCAGCAGGAAGCGCACCAGCGGCGGCCGGGCGGTGTCGAAGCGCCGCCGCCGCTCCTCCTCGACCAGCCGCGCGGCCTCGGCCTCCCGGTCGGCGGGCGCCGTCCCGGTGAGGTCGGCCGCCCGCCAGTCCAGCGGGACCCAGGGCGGTACGAAGCGTACGGGCGATCCCGACGCGTCCGTACGGAACCCCGACCGCAGGCTGTCGTGCCGGTCCAGGAGTGCCTGGCAGACCTCTCGCAGAAGAACGGGGTCGACCGGACCCTCGAAGTCCAGTGCCAGCTGGGTCGTGTAGATGTCCTGGCCGTCCGTGTCGAACGCCGTGTGGAAGAACAGCCCTTGCTGGAGCGGCGCCGGCCTCGACGTCGGCTCGTGGCCCTGCTCCTGGGCCTGCTCGCAGGCCTGTTCGTGGGTGCGCTCCGGTGCGGTCACGCCGTCTCTCCCGGTTCGTCGGTGCGTGCGGTCAGGGTCTCCAGTGCCTCGAACCAGGCGTCGGCCAGAGCCTCCACCCGGGGCCGCTCCAGCAGGGCCTTCGGATACGCCCAGGTGACGTGGAGTTCCGGCCGGTCCCCGCGGTCGTGGACGACCGCGGACACCTCCAGGAGGTGCGTCAGGGGCATCTCGGGGTCGCCGCCTCCGGCGACCGCGCCGGCTTCCGGCGCCAGCCCCCAGTCGGCCTCGTCCGGCCGGTCGAACCGGCCCAGGTAGTTGAACAGGATCTGCGCCCGGGGCCGCGCCCCGAGCACGGGCGCGGTCTCCGGATGGAGATGGCGCAGCAGGCCGAAGCCGAGCCCCTTGTCCGGCATGCTTCCGAGCCGGCCGTCCACGGCCCGTACGGTGCCGTCCGGATCGTCCGGCCGCCCTGGGAGCCGTACGGGGAACATGCTGGTGAACCAGCCCACGGTCGCCGACAGGTCGAGGCCGCCGACGATCTCCTCGCGGCCGTGCCCCTCCACGTCCACGAGGAACGGCGCGTCGCCGTCCGAAGGGGTGGCGGGGCCGAGCGCCGCACGCCAGCGCGCCGCGGCCGTACTCAGCGCGCCGAGCAGCACCGCGTTCACGCCGACGCCGAGCCGCGCGGGCACCTGGGTCAGGAGCGACTCCGTCAGGTCGGCGGGCAGGACACGGGTGACGATGCGCTTCGAGCCCTCGACATCACGGCCGGCCACGAGATCCGCACCCTGGACGAGATCGCCTGCTCCCTCGACGAGCCCCAGCCAGAAGGGGAGTTCGGGTGCCCGCCCGCGTGCCTCGCGCTCCAGGAGGCGCCCCCAGTCGGCGAACGACACCGGCGTGAAGTCCGGCGCCGCAGTCCGCGGGGCCGCACCGGCACTCAGGTCCTCCAGGAGGATCCGCCACGAGACGCCGTCCACCACGAGGTGGTTGATCATCAGGAGCAGTCGGCCGGGCAGGCCGGGACCCGCGTCGAACCACACCGCCTGGAGCATGTTCCCGTCGCCGGGCGCCAGCCGCCGCCGCGCCGCGTCCGTCTCGGCGCGGACCGTGTCCGCGAGCCTCCCCGCGGCGAGGCCGGCCGCGTCGATCCGTACGACGCGCGCGGCAGCGTCGACCGCACCCCGCGGCAGGACCTCAAGGCGCCAACCGGGGGTGCGCGTCAGCCGCATCCGCAGCGCGTCGTGCCGGTCGAGCAGCGACTGGACCAGCTCCCGCAACCGCGGCAGGGACAGGTCGGCCGGGGTCCGTACGAGCACGGACTGGTGGAAGCCGTCGACGGGGCCGCCCCGTTCGCGCTGCCAGTGGACGATCGGGGTGAGCGGCACCTCGCCGGCCGTCGGCGCCGCGGCGGATCCCGTCGCCGCGCCCGCCTTGGGCTTCCGTACCTTCGCGTGGGCGGCCAGTTCGGCGACGGTCCGGTATCGGAAGACGTCCCGCGTGGAGATGGCCAGACCTCGTGAGCGGGCCCGGGACACCAGCCGGATCGACACGATGCTGTCGCCGCCGAGCTCGAAGAAGTCGTCCTCGACGCCGACGTCGGGCCGTCCGAGGATGGCGGCGAACAGTTCGCAGAGGAGCTTCTCGGCGGGGGTGCTCGGCTCCCGGGCCTCGCGGGCGGGGGAGGCGGGTCCGTGCGGGGCGGGCAGCGCGGACCGGTCGAGCTTTCCGTTGGGCGTGAGCGGCAGCCCGTCGGGAAGCACCACGACGGTGGGGACCATGTACGGCGGCAGCGCCTGCCGCGCCCACTCGACGAGTGCGGAGACGAGGTCGTCGGCGGTGCCGGCGGCCCGGACGGGCACGACGTAGGCGACGAGCCGGCGCTCGCCCGGCCGGTCCTCGCGCACCGCGACGGCGCTGCGGGTGACGCGGTCGTGCCGGTCCAGGACCGCCTCGATCTCGCGGGGCTCGATACGGAACCCGCGCAGCTTCACCTGGTCGTCGGTGCGCCCGAGGAAGACGAGTTCCCCTTCGGAGGTCCACCGGACCAGGTCGCCGGTCCGGTACAGGCGGGCGCCGGGCGGACCGTACGGATCGGCGACGAACCGCTCGGCGGTCAGCCCCGGGCGGCCGAGGTAGCCGCGCGCCACGCCCGCACCCCCGATGTACAGCTCGCCCGGCACTCCCACGGGCACCGGCCGCAGCGCCTCGCTCAGGACGTAGACCCGGGTGTCGCCCAGCGGGGAGCCGAGCGGCGGGTGCTCCGCGTTGTGCGGGCCGATGGGGGCCGCGAGCGACCAGATGGTCGTCTCGGTGGGCCCGTACACGTTGGTGACCTCCGCGGCCAGGGCGGTGAGACCGCCGGCCAGGGCGGGCGGCAGCGCCTCGCCGCCGACGAGGACGCGCAGCCCCCGGACCGCGTCGGGGATCTCGGCCACGAGGCCGGACCACAGGGAGGGCGTCGCCTGGACGGCGGTGACCCCGTGCCGTCCGATCAGCCGGCCGAGGGCATGCGGCTCGCGCACCTCGTCGGGCGAGGCGAGGACGACCGCGGCGCCGTCGAGCAGGGGCAGGAGGAGCTCCAGATGGGCGATGTCGAAGGCGACGGTCGTCACGGCGAGCAGGCGGTCGGCGGGGCCCAGCGGCAGCCGGTCCCGCATGGCGGCCAGCAGATGGGCGAGATTGCGATGGGTGACCGTGACCCCCTTCGGCCGGCCCGTCGATCCGGAGGTGTAGAGGACGTACGCCGTGGCGACGGCCGGGATCGCCTCACTCGGGCTCGGGCCTTCGGCACCGACCACGACGTCGAGCCGGGGGTCGTCCAGGGCGAGCCAGTCGTCGGTGCCGAGCGCGTCGCGGGTGGCGCGGTCCGAGAGCACCAGGAGCGGCGCGGCCTCGGACAGCACCGTCTCCACCCGGTCCTTGGGGTGGTGCGGATCGACAGGGAGGTACGCGGCACCGCTCCGGTGCACGGCGAGGAGCGCGACCAGGAGGTCGGGAGTACGGTCCATGGCCACGGCGATCAGCCGCTCCGGGCCCGCGCCGAGCTGCCGCAGACGCCCGGCCAGCCGGTCCACGCGCGCGTCGAGCTCCCCGTACGTGATCCGACTGGTCCCATGGAGTACAGCTACCGCGTCGGGTGTCCTGGCGGCCTGGTCGCGGAACCACTGCGGCACCGAACCCGTCGGCGGTGCCGAACCGGCCGCCGGCCCGCTCCACTCCGTGAGGACGGTGTGCCGCTCGGCGGGGGACAGCACGTCCAGCTGCCGCACCGGCCGGGTGGGACGGGCGGTCGCGTCGGCGAGGAGGTGGGTGAAGAACCCGGCGAGCCGTTCCGCGGTGGAGTGGTCGAAGAGGTCGAGGGCGTAGAAGAGGGTGCCGTCCAGGCCCCCGCCGGACTCGGTGAGATCGAAGAGCAGATCGAAGGGGCTGGTCCGGTACCGGCCGTGGTCCAGCATGTCGACGTGGAGGCCGGGAAGTTCCACGGCGCCGGTCGCGTTGTTCTGCAGACTCAGCATCACCTGGAAGAGCGGGTGCCGGGCCGCCGACCGCACCGGGTCGACGGCGTCCACGACCTGCTCGAAGGGCACGTCCTGGTGCTCCAGCGCGGCGAGGACCTCGGTGCGGACGCGATCGAGCAGGTCGCCGAAGTCCGGATCTCCGGAGACATCGGTCCGTACCACCACGGTGTTCACGAAGCAGCCGACGAGGTCGTCGAGACCGCTGTCGGTGCGTCCGGCGACCGGGCTGCCGACGAGGATGTCCGTCCCGGCGCCGAGCTGCCGCAGCAGGCCCGCCAGGCCGGCGTGCAGTGCCATGAACACGCTCGCGCCGTGCTTCCGTGCCAGAGCGGTGAGGTTCGCGTGGACCTCCGGGGCGATCCGGAACGGCACCGCGCCGGCGCGATGGGTGGCGGCGGCGGGGCGTGGCCGGTCGGCGGGCAGCGGGATCTCGTCGGGAGCCTCGGCCAGCGTGCGGTTCCAGTGGGCGAGTTGACGGGCGAAGAGGCTGTCGGGGTCGCCGGGTTCCCCGAGTGCCTCACGCTGCCACAGCGTGAAGTCGGCGTACTGCACGGGCAGTTCCGGGAGGTCGGGGGCCCGCCCCCGCAGCCGGGCGGCATAGGCCGCGGAGAGATCGCGGAGGAAGGGGGCGGCGGACCAGCCGTCGAAGGCGATGTGGTGGATCGTGACCGCGAGGACGTGCTCCTCGGGGGCGCAGACGAAGAGCGCGGCCCGCACCGGTGCCTCCCGTGCCAGGTCGACGTCGTGCGCCGACGCCGCGGCCACCGCCGCTTCGACGTCCCGCTGTGCCACCTCCCGTACTGTCAGGTCGAACTCCACAGACTCCAGGACCAGTTGGCGGGGAACTCCGTCGGTGACGGGGAACACGGTGCGGAGGCTCTCGTGGCGTTCCACCACGTCCCGCAGCGCCGCCGACAGCGCCCCGGTGTCCAGCGGACCCGTGAGCCGCAGGGCGGTCGTGACGGTGTGCGAGGCGGCGCCCTCCGCCAGCTCGCCCTGGAGCCAGAACCGCAGCTGGGAGAAGGACGGAGGCAGTACGTCCCCGCGTGGCCGGGGCCGCAGCGCCCCACGGTCGGCAGCACCCGTGGCCCCGGCCTTCTCGGCGAGCCGGGCGAGTCCGGCCGGCGTCGGCGACTCGAAGACCGTCCGCATCCCGATTCCGTCGTCCAGCACCTGTCGCAGCCGGTTGACCAGCCGGATGGCGAGCAGGGAATGGCCGCCGAGCTCGAAGAAGTCGTCGTCCGCACCGACCTCCGGCAGCCCGAGGATCTCGGCGAACAGTCCGCACAGCATCCGCTCGGCGGGCGTGCGGGGCGGGCGGGGCACGCGGGAGCCGCTGCCCTTCCCGGGGGCGGGCAGAGCCGCCCGGTCGAGCTTGCCGTTGGGCGTGAGGGGAAGCCCGTCGGGGAGTACGACGACGACGGGGACCATGTAGTCGGGCAGGGCCCGCCTGGCGTGCTCGGCGAGTTCCGGGGCGGGATCGCCGTCGACGTGCGGGGCGGGGACGACGTAGGCGACGAGGCCGCGCTCCCCGGGCCCGTCCTCCCGTACGAGGACGGCGGCGCGGCCGACGGCCGGGTGACGCTCCAGGACGGCCTCGATCTCGCGGGGTTCGATGCGGAAGCCGCGTATCTTGACCTGGTCGTCGACGCGGGCGAGGAAGTCGAGCTCGCCGCCGGCGGTCCACCGGACGACGTCACCCGTGCGGTACATGCGGGTGCCGGGCGCGCCGTAGGGGTCGGCGACGAAACGCCCCGCGGTGAGACCTGGGCGGCCGAGGTAGCCGCGGGCCAGTCCGGCGCCCGCGACGTACAGCTCGCCCGGCACCCCCACGGGCACCGGCCGGAGCCACTCGTCCAGTACGTACACCCGCGTGTTCGCCATGGGCCGGCCGATCGTCGGCTTGCCGCCGTCCGCGTCCCGGGCCGGGTCCAGGCTCCTGAAGGTGGTGAACGTCGTGTTCTCGGTCGGCCCGTAGACATGGGTCAGCACGGCGCCGGGGAAGTCCGTCAGCATCTGCCGCACGGCCCCGCCCGACGGCTGCTCACCACCCGTCCAGACGTGCCGGAGCCGGCCGAGGAGTGAACTTCTCTCCGCTACCAGCAGGTTGAAGAGCGCGGTGGTCAGGAACACGCTCGTCGCGCCCCCCTCGGCCACGGCCCGCTCCAGTGCCCCCGGCGAGGAGTCACCGGCCGGCACCATCACGACCGTGCCGCCGCCGAGCAGCGGCACCCACAGCTCGTACGTCGAGGCGTCGAAGGAGTGCGGCGAGTGGGCGAGTACCCGCGCGTGGCCACCGTCCGCCGCCCAGCAGGTGTCGGCGGCGAGAGCGACGATGTTCCGATGGGTCACGAGGACGCCCTTGGGGCGGCCGGTGGAGCCGGACGTGTACATCGCGTACGCGGCCCGGTCGCCGGTGATGTCCGGCCAACCGTCCGCATCCGGATCGAGACCGGCCGGATCGGCATCGGCCGGATCGGCGTCCTCGGCCAGGACCAGCGGCACGCCCGTGAGGTCCTCGGCCCGCTCCTTCGTGGACGCGTCCGCCAGGAGCAGGCAGGGCCGTGCCTCCTCCAGGATCGCGCGCTGCCGCTCCACCGGGTTGCGCGGGTCCAGGGGAAGGTAGGCGGCCCCCGTCTTCAGTACGGCGAGCAGGGCGACGACCAGGTCGGCCGAGCGGTTCACGGCCACGGCGACCAGCTCTTCCGGACCCGCGCCCTGTCCGCGCAGCCGGCGGGCGAGGCGGTCGGACCGGGCCTCAAGCCCGGCGTAGGTGAGCCGGGACGCGCCGCAGATCACCGCGGTGTCATCGGGCGCGGCGGCCGCGCGCCGCCGGAGCAGCTCCGGTACGGAGTCGGCAGGCAGCGCCGTGTCCGGGCCGTTCCAGGTCTCCGACGTCGTCCGGAGCTCGGCGGGGTCGAGGATCTCCAGCCGGCCGATGCGCCGCTCCGGCGCGGCGACCGCCTGGGTCAGGAAGGCCGTGAAGCAGCGGACCAGACGCTCGGCGGTGTCGTGGTCGAAGAGGTCGCGGGCGTAGACGAGGGAGCCGTCGAGCGCCCCGTCGGTCTCGGTGACGTCGAGGAGCAGGTCGAAGGAGACCGTCCGGTGGGGGCCGGGGTCCAGCAGGCGGGTGTCGAGGTGGGGGAGGTGCGCGGCGGCGCCCGCGTTGTTCTGCAGGCTGAGCATGACCTGGAAGAGCGGGTGCCGGGCCGCCGACCGTGCCGGGTTGACGGCCTCCACGACCTGCTCGAAGGGCACGTCCTGGTGGTCGAGCGCGGCCGTGACCCCCGCCCGGGCCTGCTGGAGCAGGTCGTGGAAGTCGGGGTCGCCGGACGTGTCGGTCCGGATGACGACGGTGTTGACGAAGCAGCCGACGAGGTCGTCGAGGCCGACGTCGGTGCGTCCGGCGACCGGGCTGCCGACCAGGATGTCGGTGCCGGCGCCGAGCCGCCGGAGGAGCCCCGCGAGCGCCGCGTGGAGGACCATGAACGTGCTGGCGCCGTGCCGGAGGGCGAGGCCGGCGAGGTGCCGGAAGCTGTCGGGCGGCAGATGGAAGGGGACGGTGCCGGCACGGTGGGTGGCGGCGGCAGGGCGCGGCCGGTCGGAGGGCAGGGGGAGTTCGGCGGGCGCGTCGGCGAGGGCGCGGGTCCAGTGGGCCAGTTGCTCGGCGAAGAGGCTGCCGGGTTCGTCGGGTGCGCCGAGCTCCTTGCGCTGCCACAGGGTGAAATCCGCGTACTGGAAGGGTAGTTCGTCCCAGGACGGTGGTCCGCCGTCGAGGCGTGCGGTGTAGGCGTACGACAGCTCGCGGAGGAACGGTGCGACGGACCAGCCGTCGAAGGCGATGTGGTGCACGGTGATCGCCAGCACGTGGTGGTCGACGTGGTGGTCGTGCGAGCCGACGGCGAGCAGGACGGCCCGCAGCGGGATCTCGCGCCCCAGGTCGAAGAGGCGCTCGGCCGCCTCCGTCACGGCCGCATCGGCGTCCTTCTCCGCGACCCGTCGCAGAGGCAGCTCGACCGTCACCGCCTCCAGGATCCGCTGCCCGGGCACTCCGTCGGTGACCGGGAAGACGGTGCGCAGGATCTCGTGCCTCGACACCACGTCCCGCAGCGCGTCGCGCATCGCCGCCCGGTCCAGCGGGCCCGTCAGCCGGAGTGCCATCGAGGCGTTGGGCGATTCGCCGGCGCGGTCCATCTCTCTCTGGAACCAGAACCGCAGCTGCGAAAACGACAGAGGGATCACGGTGGTCTCGGCCTCTCGGGTCTCTCGGATCAGTTCGCTTCGGATGCTTCGCGGAGGGCGGATGCTTCGCGGAGGGCGTTCAGATGGCGCAGCCCGTCCAGAACGGTCTTGGTGTCGATGCCGAAGTCGATCAGGCAGGCGATCTCGTCCACGCCGATGCCGCGCAGCCGCTCGACCGTCGCCGTCGCCTCCTCCACCGTTCCGAACAGCCCCCGCTGCTCGAAGTACGTGTCGAAGGACTGGGCGACGAGGAAGTCGAGGTCCTCGTCCTCCAGCGCGTCGATGTCGAAGTCCGGGTCGAGGGCGCCGAACGAGCGGGCGAGGAGATGGACCGAGCTCCTCAGATAGGCCCGCAGCGGTCCGTCGACGGTGGCGCGCACCTCGTCCCGGTCGGCGCCGAGGAAGGTGTGCAGCATCAGGACGACATGCCCGTCCCAGCCGTCGTGCGTTCCACGCGCCGTCCGCCGGTACGCGGCGATCTTCGCGGCGAGTTCGTCGACGTCCTGGTGCAGCAGATGCGTGAGGACACCGGCCCGCGCCACCGCCGCCGTACGGAAGGTGTCCGTGTCGCCGGCACTGGTCACCCAGAGCGGCAGCTCCCGCTGCACCGGTGGCGGGAAGATCCGTACGGTCGCGGGGGCGCCGTTGCCGTCCACGACCTCGTGGCCGTCGCCGCGCCACAGCCCGCGGAGTTGCCCGATGCTGTCGCCCAGTATGCGTTTGCGGTCCTCGTACGGCACTTGGCTCAGCGCGAAGTCCACCGGGTGCCAGCCGGAGGCGAGGGACACCCCGGCCCGCCCGCCGGAGAGGTTGTCCACGACCGACCACTCCTCGGCGATCCTCAGCGGATGGTGGAGCGGCGCGACGACGCTCCCGGCGCGGATGGCGACGGTGCTTGTGATCATCGCCAGGGCGGCGCCCACCACGGACGGGTTCGGGTAGAGCCCGCCGAAGGGGTGGAAGTGCCGTTCGGGCGTCCATACCGCGCGGAAGCCGTTCCGGTCGGCGAAGCGGGCGCCCTCCAGGAGGAGTTCGTACCGTCCGGCGTCTCCCTCCGGTGTGCTGTCGTCGGCGAAGTAGAAGAGGCTGAAGTCCATCGGGAATCCTTCGGTAACCCTTGCCGTATGTGAGCCGGTCGGTGTCGCGAGCCCGTGCCGCCGTCAGCCGGGGCGCGGCATTCTCCGCATGGCCGGTCGTGCCGTGCGGGTTCCCGTGAGCCGGGACGCGAGGCCGGCCACCGTGGGCGCGTCGTAGACCGTACGGACCTGGACCTCCACTCCCAGCTCGGCGCGGACGCGGCTGACCAGGCGGGTGACGAGCAGCGAATGGCCGCCGAGCGCGAAGAAGTCGTCGTCGATCCCCACGACGTACGCCGCGTCGTCCCCGCTCGGCGCGTCCACCCCGTTCGCCGGGCCCGCCGTGGCGAGCCCGAGGACCTCCGCGTACATCCGGCACAGCGCCGCCTCCTGCGGGGTCCGCGGCCGGCGGCCGGCCCCGCGCCGGGCGCCGTGCGAGGCCGGCAAGGCGGTCAGGGCCGCCCGGTCGAGCTTGCCGTGCGGGGTGAGCGGCAACGCGTCGAGGACGACGATCGCGGACGGCACCATGTACACGGGGAGGTACGCGGCCGCCCATGCGCCGACCGATGCGATGAGCTCCGTGTCGTCGGACGCCGCGAAGGGCACGTTGACATGGCGCTCGGGATCGACCACCGGCTCGGTTCCGATCTCCGGCGGGACGTCCCACTCCCCGGAGGAGAACTCGGCGTCGACGTGGTCGGGCCCAGCCTTCGCGGACCAGCGCACCACGACGCGGTGCCCCAGCCGTTCGCCGAGCCGCGCGAGCTCCTCCGGGTCCGGACCGGAGCCCGGTGTCCCGCCCGCCGCGCGCAGATCCTCGGCGAGGCGCGCGTTGGGCACCCCGGCGACCCGGACGGGTACGGCGTCCCGCGCACGGTCGCGCAGGACGTCGGCGACGTCGGCGAGCGTCCGCACGTCCGCTCCCCACAGGAGTTCCGCCACCGCGCCGGTGCGGGGCGACGGTGCTTCGCCGGTGCGGCGCAGGACGACGTCGTAGCGGTAGCGGGTCAGTTCGTTGTGATGGGTTCCCCGCTTCAGCCGTACGTCGCAGGTCGCGAAGAGCGGCCCGGACGCCTCGGCCGGGACCGTCAGCGACCGGAAGAACTCCGGATCCACCAGCAGCTCCGGCTCCGCAGCGATGCCGCGCGCCACGGCCCGGCGATGCTCCCCGCTTCCCGGTACGGTGCCCGCCGAACGGGCCGCGACCGTACCGTGGAAGGACTCCATGAGCCCCAGGTGCCGGACGTCGCCGACGAACACCGACCCACCGGGCGCCAGGGCGGCCGCCGCGAGCTCCAGCACCCGCGCGAGATGGCGTCCGCTGGGGAAGTACTGGACGACGGAGTTGAGGACGACCACGTCGAAGTACCCGCGCGGGACGCCCTCGTGGTCGTCGGCCGGCCGGCTGTGCAGCACCACCCGCCCCGCCAGGTCCGGTCGCTCGTCCACCTGCCGCCGCAGCCGCTCGATCACCCGGGGCGCGAGGTCGAGCCCCCAGTAGGCCTCCGCCTCGGGGGCGAGACGCGACAGCAACAGACCACTGCCCACGCCGAGTTCGAGAACGCGCCGGGGCCGCAGGGCACGGATGCTCCGTACGGTCTCGTCGCGCCACTCCCGCAGCTCCTCCAGCGGCAGCGCGCTGCCGTCGTATGCGCTGTTCCACCCGGTGAAGTCCTCGCCGAAGGCCGTCGGTCGGCCGTCGGCCGGCACGGCGTCGAGGACGCGGCGCCAGTCGGCCACGCGGGCCGCGTCGCTCGCTCGGCCGGCGCTCGCCGACGCGGTCGACTCGCGGCGGACGTAGGCGACGAGCCTGCGGTCACCGTCCTGGTCCTCGTGCACGGTCACCGCGGCGGCGGACAACCCGGGGTGTTCGGCGAGCCGCGCCTCGACCTCGCCGGGTTCGATCCGGTGTCCGCGTACCTTGACCTGATCGTCCGAGCGACCGGCGAACTCCAGTTCGCCCGACGTCCGCCGGCGGCCCAGATCGCCGGTACGGTACATCCGCGTCCCGGCCGGGCCGAACGGGTCCGCGACGAACCGCTGCGCCGTCAGACCGGGCCGGTCCAGATAGCCGCGGGCCAGGCCCGCCCCGGCGACGTACAGCTCGCCCACCACTCCGGCGGGCACCGGCCGCAGGGCGGCGTCGAGGACATGGAGGCGCGTGCCCCGGATCGCCCCGCCGATCGGCGGTGGGCCGGCGCTCGCCGCGAGGGGCCGGCTCATGGTGACGCAGACCGTGGCCTCCGTCGGTCCGTACGCGTTGATCAGGGTCCGGCCGGGAGCCCAGCGCCGCTGCTGGTCCGCGTCCAGGGCCTCGCCGGCGGCGACCAGGACACGGACGCGCGGGAGGGCGTCGGACGGCAGGACGCGCAGCACCGACGGGGGCAGGGTCGCGTGGGTGACCCGCTGTTCGTCGGCGAGACGGCGCAGTCCGGGCCCGGGCAGCAGGCTGAGGGCGGGCGCCAGGACGAGCGCGGCCCCCGCCGACAGGGCCATCGCCAGTTCCCAGAAGAACGCGTCGAAGCTGGGCGAGGCGAACTGCAGGACGCGGCTGCCGGCGTCCACCGCGAGGGTGTCGCGCTGGTGGGCGGTGAGGTTGGCGAGACCGGAGCGGGTGACGACCACGCCCTTCGGCAGGCCGGTGGACCCGGACGTGTAGATGACGTACGCGGGCAGGTCGCGCTCTGCGCGCCGGGCGCCGGCCGGCGGGCCGGACACCGGGGCGCGCCGCAGCGCCGCGGCGGTCTCCGGATCGTCCATGTCGGTACGCGGCACCGCGGTGCCGGCCGGGAGGGCCGTGCCGGAATCCGCGAGGAGCAGTGCCGGGGCCGCGTCGCCCAGGATGTGGGCGATGCGCTGCTGCGGGTAGCCGGGGTCTACCGGAAGATGGGCGGCCCCGGCCTTCATCACCGCCAGGACCGCGACGACCAGTTCCACCGAGCGGTCGAGCGCCGAGGCGACCACCGTCTCCGGCCCGGCGCCCCGCGCGGCCAGCACATGGGCCAGTCGGTTCGCGCGGGCGTCGAGCTCCGCGTACGAGACCTCGTCCTTCCCGAACACCAGGGCGGTGGCGTCCGGGGCGGCCCCGGCGCGCTCCTCGAAGAGGTCGAGCAGCGGTCGTGCCGGGGCGTCCACGCCGTCGAGGCCGGTGGCCCCGTACTCCTTGAGTAACCGGGCGAACAGTCCGGGGTCGGCGCGCAGTTCGTCGGTCGGGAGGAGCAGGGTGTCGCCGCGGCAGATCCGGACCCACTGCCGCACCGAGGCGTCCGACCCGAGGTCCGCGTCCCACACCACCCGCGCCGGGGCCGGTGTACCCGACGACACCGGGTCGAGGCTGGAAGGGAGACCGGCCCGGGAGCCCAGTTCGAGGCGGCGCGTGCCCGCCGGCCACTCGGTGTCGTCCGGCCCCGCGGTGAGCACGAGACGAGCCCCGGCATCCTCGGCTAACAGGCGCCGCCCGTGCGCCGGATGGGCGGGGTCGAGCGATACGTACGCCGCGCCGGCCCGCCACACCGCGAGCATCGCCGCCACAAGGTCGACACCCCGGGGGAGATCCAGGGCGACGGTCGTACCGGGCCCCGCGCCCGCCGCGCTCAGCAACTGTGCGGTCCGCTCGACCCGTTCGCCCAGCTCGCCGAACGTCACCGACTCCGACGGCGTCATCACGGCGGCACGGTCGGGGTGCCGGGCCGCCTCCCGCAGAAACCGCGTGAGGAGGTCGATCGCGCTGGTGACCACGGACAGCTCCTTGCAGGGGAGAGAGGACGGTGCCGGTGTGGGCGATGACGGAGGTGACGGGAGCGGGGCGCGGCCTCTCGCCGGGGCCGTCGCTAGTGCGGTGCCGTGGCCATCGCGGTACGCAGGCTCGCCGCCCGCAGGTCCGGTCCGAATGCCGTGCTCCATCCGGCCGGAATATCAAATTCCAAAGGCCGGAGGGAGTGCTGGTTCTCGCCATTTACGAGGACCGGGAATTGACCGGATTCATTCGCGAACGGATTGATCATCCGGGCTCGACCCTCCCACGAGGCATGGTTCGTTGGCAATGGACGCGGCAGAGCCTAAACGGCACCAGCGGGAAATGGCCACCCTGGTTTCCAGGGCGATGAACTTGTACGATCCAGCCCGAACTCCCGGCCACCGCACGTACTCTGTGGCGCGCCATGAATTCGTCGTGCTATCGAAGTCCGGAGGCCGTTCTGGAATCCGCTGTGCCGGCTGCCACGCAGTCCGCGAAAGGCCAGGACCGACGCTCCCGCCGGAACTTCCGATTGCTGCTCGTCGGCGAGACCACCAGCAAGCTGGGCACCAGCGTGACGTCCGTCCTGCTGCCGCTCGTGGCCGTCGCCACACTCCAGGCCTCGCCGTTCGTGATGGGTGTGCTCACCGCAGCGCCGTGGCTGCCGTGGCTGGTCATCGGCCTGCCTGCCGGTGCGTGGGTCGACCGTCTTCCGCCGCGCCGGGTGATGCTCGTGTGCAACGCCGTCTCCGCGGCGGTGTTCGTGAGTGTTCCGGCCACGTGGTGGCTGGGATTCCTGTCCATCGGCCATCTCCTTGCGGCCGCCCTGATCTCCGGTACCGCCTCCGTCTTCTTTTCCACCGCCTATTCGGCCTATCTGCCCCAACTGGTCCCCACGGCCGATCTGATGGACCGCAACGCGCAGCTTCAGGCCGGGGATCAGGCCGCCAGGGTGGCGGGCCCCGGTCTCGGCGGGCTGATCGCCCAGACCGTGGGCAGTGTGCCGGGCCTGCTGCTCGACGCGGCTTCCTTCGTGGTGTCCTCGCTCTGTCTCCTGGCCATCCGCCCCGAAGGGCCGCGCCCCGCCCCGCCGCCCCGGCGGCGCCTGAGCCGCGAGATCTCCGACGGCCTGCGCTTCGTCGTCGGTGACCCGTGGGTCCGGGCCGTCACCGCCTTCGGCGCGGCGGTCAACCTGGCGATGGCCGGCTTCCAGGCCGTCCAGATCGTCTTCCTCGTGCGGACCGTCGGCGTCGGCTCCGACACGCTCGGCTGGCTCGTCTCCTGCGGCGGTCTCGGCGGGGTGCTCGGCGGCCTCGTGGCCGGCCGGCTCGCCCGGCGCCTGGGCACGGCACGCGCCCTGCTGGCCATCCAGTTCGCCGCCTCGCCCTTCGGGCTCCTCGCCGCGCTCGCCGGTCCCGGGCCGGGGCTGGCGTTCTTCGTGCTCGGAACGACCGTGATGCTCGCCGGGATAGTGGCCTGCAACGTCATCACCGTCAGCTTCCGGCAGGCGTACTGCCCGCCCGCGCTGCTGGGGCGCGTCACCGCGACCACCCTGTTCCTCAACTACAGCACCATCCCGCTCGGCGCCCTCCTGGGCGGCTCCCTCGCCTCCCTCTTCGGCGCCCGCTCCACGATGTGGGCCGTCACGGCCGCGCTTGTCGCAGCCGGCGGTTTCCTCCTGGTGGGGCCGCTGCGCGGCCTCCGCGACCTGCCGGGCGCACCCGCCGGTGAGGCCGGGGCCGGGGCCTGAGGCCCGTACCCCACATGCCGGTCCGCTGTTGGGATTGATTGACCGAGCGTCGCACGCAGGTTCCCCGGAGGGCCTTTCCACGCCTGCTATCGATGAGGCCATGGCGCTCTCGCACGAGTTCCGCGAGGCGTCGAGCGACCCCACCCCCCTCCGGAGATCAGGATGTTCGACGACATCGGTGCGCCGCCCCCGTACGGTCCCACTGAGACGTTCACCGAGGCGTTCACCGAGACGGCCTCCCGCGACGGGCTGACGCTCGTCATCGGGACCGGGTCGGTCGCCGCGGTCAACATCGGCGGCCTCCTCCACGAACTGTCGTCGGCGCTTCCGGGGCCCACTGCGGTCGTCCTCACCGACGCGGCACGGCGGTTCGTGACTCCGGCGGCGGTCCGGCACCTGGGCCGCTGCCCGGTGCTGACCCGCGAGACCACCGGCCCCGGGCTCCGGCCGCTGCACGTCTGGCTCACGGACGTGGCCCGGCGGGTGCTGGTCTACCCGGCCTCGGCCGGGTTCCTCGGGCGGGTGGCCAACGGGCTCGCGACCGACCTGGCCTCCACCGCCTACCTGTGCGCGACAGGGATCCCCACCCTCGTCGTGCCGTCGATGCATCCCCGCATGTGGAACGGCGAACCGGTCCGGCGGAACATCCGACGCCTCCGGTCCGCCGGAGTCCAGGTGCTGCCTCCCCGCGACGGCACCGCGCCCCCGGTGGCGGAGGTCGCCGCCGCTCTCGCCGCGCTGACCGCCGTACCGCCACAGACTCCTCCCTCACGTCCCCAGAGAACGGAGCACAGCAGATGACCACCCAGAAGATCACGAACGTCCCCGTCGTCCAGATCGAGGTCCTCGTCCCCGTCGACGTGCCCGCCGGGCGGCGGGCCCGCTTCGAGCTGTCACTCGCCCGCTTCCTCTTCGGCAACGAACGCGTCAGGCCCGAACTGAGCGAAGCGCTCGCGCAGGAGGGCATCGACTTCAACCACCTCGCCTCGCTCGCCGCCCGCGAGCCCCTCGGCATCTGCCCGTCCCCCGGCGCCGTGGAGTTCGTCCCGAGCGACAAGCTCGCCGAGGTCTGCCGGCGGCACGGCATCGACCTCACCTCGGGTGGGTGCGCCCTCATGACCTTCACGTACGACGCGTACGACGGCAAGGAGCGGCCCTCCGACGCGCTGGAGATCAACATCAAGCTCCCGGGAAGCGGCGCCCGGGACATCGCCGAGTCGGACGAGCTCACCGCCGACGTCGCGACCGCCCTGTTCGGGGACTGCCGGCTCTCGGAGCGGGCCCGCGCCTATCTGCGCACTCACGGGGTGGACCTGGAGGCGATCGCGGCGAACAACCGGGGCCTCCTCGGCGGCGACGGCGTTCCCTTCACGTCACGGGTCAGCCCGGAGATCCACGACTACCTGCGGGAGAGCGGGTTCGACGTCGACCGGTTCGGCCGCTTCGACGTCCGTGAGGTGGACGGTGCGGACAACGACGCACTGCTGCCCTCCTCCTGGTCCAAGACCACCTGCTGCTGACGCCACGATGAAATACAGCATCGCTCCGCTGCCCCGCTGGGAGGACCTGGACGGCGGCGAGCCGATCCGGGTCGCCCGCCACTACCGCATCCCGGTGGAGGACGACGAACTCCTCCTGCTGCCGCACGGCCGGCCGGGCTGGCTCCGACTGCCGGCCGCCCTGTATCCGATGCTCGACGCCCTGGACGGCACGAGCGTCGCCGAATTCACCGCCTGGCCGGGGTTTCCCGACGCGGCCGGCACCCTGCGGGCCCTCTATGACGCCGGCCTGGTCTTCGTCGGCGGCCGGACCGGGGTCCGCGCCGTGCCCGCACCGCGCGGCGTCGGAGACGGAGTCGTCGGCGCCGGCGAGGCCGTCGGCGCCGAGCCGCCGACGGCGCTCCTGCTGAAACTCACCGGCGCCTGCGACATCGCCTGCGACTACTGCTACGACTACGACAGCGGACGCTGGCCGGGCCGGATGACCTCCGAAGTGGCTCGACGGCTCATCACCGAATGCCTGGTCCCCGGGCGTCGGCTGACGCTGATGTTCCACGGCGGTGAACCCATGCTGCGGTTCGGCCAGATCCGCGAGCTCGTGGAGTTCGCCGAACTGCGCGCCACCGAGGTGGGGGCGTCCGTGCACTTCACCGTCCAGACCAACGGCCGGCACTTCACCGAGGACGTCGTCGCGTTCCTGCGGAGGCACGCGTTCACGGTCGGCGTCTCCCTGGACGGGCCGCAGGACATCAACGACCGGCACCGCGTCGACCACCGCGGCCGCGGCACGTTCGCGCGGATCGTCGAGAACTTCGACCGCTTCCCCGAGTTCATGCGCGACGAGGTCGGCTACATCAGCGTCGTCGGCACCGACACCACACCGGACGACCTCGACCGCGTCTGGGAGTTCTTCCGGGGCATGGGCGTGCACAGCTGGAAGATGCTCCCGGCCGACGCCGAGGGACGCGCCGACGACAAGCCCGAGACACACCGGTTCCGGCAGACGTTCGCCGCCTTCCTCGGCAGACGGCTCACGGAGGTGCTGGACGGGGACCTCGAACCCCCGTACCTCACCAACCTGGTCCAGCTGATCGAGCCGTTCCTCTCCGTCGAACGCCCCAACATGTGCATGAAGATGCCCTGCGGCGCCTCCAGCGACCTCCTGGTCCTGGACGCGGTGGGCTCCGTCCGGGCCTGCGACTGCAGCTACCACCCCGCGTTCCAGCTGCTGCCCCGGGCCGCCGTGGCCCCGCCACCCGGACGCACTCTGCTGCCGATCGCCGACGGTTCCCTGACCGTACGCAGCCGGAGCACCCCGGCGGCGGCCGCCCTGCGCGACCGCGAGCGGTGGCTCACGGAGGACGCGCCGTGCGCCTCCTGCCCCTGGCTCCATCAGTGCGCGGGCACGTGCCCGGCGCGCGCCCTGATCAACAACGGCTCGCTGTTCTCGGTGGACGAGCTGGAGTGCACGACCCGGCTCGCGTTGTTCCCCCGCATCCTGGAGGACGTCTCTCGCCGCGGGTCGGCGCTCCGCGCCTACCACGAGCGGGCGAAGTCCCGGGCGGCCGGAGGCTCCGGCGCGGCCACGGCGCCCGACCTCGCCGTGGCGCCCCCGCGATGAGCATCCGGATCACCGGTTCGGACTGGGACGTCGCCGTCCTGCGGGAACTGGCCGCACATCCGCCGCCTCCGTACGGCGAAGGCGCACGGCACCGGTACGCCGTCAGGGTGCTCGCCGAGACCATCGGCGACGACGTCAAGCTCTTCCTCCGGTGCCACGGCGGGCGCTACACCGCGCACTGGCGGCATCCCACCGATCCGTACGTCGCCATGGTGAGCTGGCTGGCCGGGTACTACCTCCGCCTGCACGACATCCTGCGGCACGGACCGCGTGAGGTCCTCCCGGGGTGGCAAGAAGCCGTCGCCGAGGTGCGCGCCCGGCTGGGCACGACCCGCCTCGTCCTGACCACCCAGCTCGGGCACGCGCTGATGGTGCCGCTCCTCGTGGCGGAGGCCACGGGACGGCCCGTCCTCCCGATCGTGCACGACCGGAACCCGCTGGTACGGAAGATGTACGCGGAGCGGCTGCGGCTCGGCGAACCCCTGCTGCTGACGCGGCTGGCCGCCGCCGACATCCGCCGCTGGCTGGGCTCGGACGCCGTCATGGTCGCGAATCTGGACACCTGTTACCCCGGCACCCGGGACGTACGCGCCCTGTCGGTGCTCGGCGGCCGGCTGAACGTGCCGACCGGCCTGCTCGCCCTGGCCGCCAGACGGCAGCTCGAGACGCGGGCGGTGGCGGCCCCGGAGGTCGCGGGCCGGATCGCCCCGTGCGTCGGGGCCCGGCTGCCCGGCACCGCCGACGCGGCTCTGGACGCGTACGGCACGTGGCTGGACCGGTGCGTGAACGCGGCACCGGAGCAGTGGATGGCGTGGGGCAGCCTCCACGAAGCCGAGCGAGCCGAACCGGCACCAGCCGAACCGGCACCAGCCGAACCGGCCCTGTGACCCCCCTGGTTCACACGACGAGAACGAACAACCCGAAGGAGAGAGCACGGTGGAGAACGTCCTGGAGAAGACGCTGGACCACAAGGCGCCGGAGAGGCCGTCCCGCAGGCAGGGGAACGCGCAGCGGTCCACCATGATGGCCCGCGCCGCGAACGTACGGCGCATCGACGCCCTGTTCCAGGCCATGGAGACGGACTTCCTGCTCCGCGAGCAGTTCATCACCGGTCCGTCCCGGATCCTCACGGAGTACCTCGACGTCCCGCCCGTCACGGCGGAGCAGGCGGCCTACACCGACCGCCTCGTGTACGCGGTCTTCGCCAACGCGAAGCTCCTGCAGTGGCTCCAGGACTACGTCCACGACCACACGGACAGGGTCCCCACCGGTCCCGAGTTCCTCGCCGACTTCTGCGAGGCGACGGTCGCCAACGGTGGTCAGGACATCGTCGCCGCCCTGCTCGAAGGGTGCGTGGCCGGGACAGGCATCCACGGACTCACCGAGGACCTGCTGCACTACTTCGTCAACCTCCACGCCGCGCACACGCTCTGCGGCGACGAGAACGGCCGGCACGGCGGAGCGCCGGCGGAGTCCCAGGAGGGCGTCGGCATCGAGCCCCGCGGCATCACGCCGCTGACCTCCATCACCTGGACCACGTGGATCAGGACGACGCAGGCGGAGGAGGCCCACGCGATCGGCTCGGACTTCGCGCCGCCGTACACCACGGTGACCCTCGACGGTCTCGCCCGCTACGCGGTGGAGCTCCGGGCGCGCGGCGCGCTCGGGCTCGGGTGACGCGGGTGGGAACGTCATGGGACGCCGGTCCGGTGGTCGCCCGGGTGAGGGCAGCCGCCGGTTCCGGCGGATCGGAGGAGGCGGCGCGCGTCCTCGCCGACGTGCTCCGGGCCGACCCCGAGGACCGGTCGGCCCGCCGCGAACTGGCGCTCCTGCTGGCCGCCTCGGGGCGCTGGGAAGAGGCGCTGCCGTGGTGTGACGAGCCGGGCCCGGGCGAGGGCGCTCCGGAGCCGGAGCCGGAGCCGGAGTCGGAGCCGGAGTGGCTGCCGGAGGCGGTCACGGTGGCTCTGGAACGGGGCGACTTCCCGCTCGCCGAGGCATGTGCCCTCCTCTTCGCCCGGCTGCGCTGGGGCTCCTCCGACCCGGCCGTGCGGTCGGTCGTCCCGCTGAGCGTGCCGAAGCTGCGCCACGACATCGACCAGATGCGCCACCTCCGGCGTCTGGGCGTGCTCGGTGCGGAGTACGAGCAGGTCATCGACTCCTACCGGGCCGTGCACGAGCGGCTGGTGCTCGGGGGACCCGACGCCAGGGAACCCCTCGACACCGACGCCAATCGGAGCATCGCGCCCACCTACAACCGACTGCTGCATGTCCGTGACACTCCGCGCGTGGCGCGTGCCCTGTCCCGCCGGTGGGATCCCACCGGGGTCGAGGACCAGTACATGGCGAACGCACCCGGCGTGGTGACCGTCGACGACTTCCTCACCGAGGAGGCACTGGAGGAGCTGTACCGGTTCTGTCTGGAGTCGACGGTGTGGTTCGGCAACCGCTACGACCACGGTCGGCTCGGCTCGCTCATGCAGGACGGGTTCGTCTGCCCCCTGCTCACCCAGATCGCCGAGGAACTACGGGACGCCCTGCCCCGGTTGATCGGCGACAGGTACCCGCTGCGCCAGATCTGGGGCTTCAAGTGCGGCCCCGACGTACCGGCCGACGTCACCACGCACGCGGACTTCGCCGCCGTCAACGTCAACTTCTGGATCACGCCGGACGCCGCGAACGCCGACGAGCACTCGGGCGGCCTGGTGGTGCACGACGTGGACGCCCCTTTGTCCTGGGGCTTCGACAGCTACAACGGCCGCCAGGACCTGATCCGGCCGTTCCTGCGGAGCCGCCAGGCCCGCAGCATCACCATCCCGTACCGGCGGAACCGGGCGGTGATCTTCAACTCGGACCTCTTCCACGCGTCGGACGCGGTCCGCTTCCGCCCCGGCTACGAGAACCTCCGTATCAACGTGACCATGCTCTACGGCGACCGCGAGGAGGAACTCCACCACCCGAGGCTCTCAGGTCCGGTAACGGCGGGACTCAGGCCGGCATGGCGGTCGGCTGCCTTCTCCCGCACACGCGCGAGGGTGTGACGCGGCAGGGAAGTCGCGCTGTCTCTGTCTCAGGTCGTACGGCATCGAGACTTAGGACAGACGCGCTCATGGTCCTGCGGCGGCCACGGTGGTCGCATGACGAACGACAGCGTGACGAACGACCGCGTGGCCAACGACCGCGTGACGAACGACAGCCGGACACCACCTGTGGCCGTGCCCAGGTCCTCCTCCGTACCAGTGGCGGTGAGTGCCCTGGGCGCCGCCGCCACTCTCGCGACCTGGGCCGTCCAGCCGTACCTTCCCGGCGGGCGGGACTACATCACGTCCCTGGGCATCGTCCCGGGCTGGGCGCCCTGTGCCGCCGGCCTACTCGGACTGGGCGCGACGCTCGCCATCTCGCGTGGCGTGGGGCGGCGGCGGCCGGTGGTGGCCGTCGGCTGGCTCGCGTCCGTGCTGCTGCTGTGGGCCGCGGTCGGTGTCGTCTTCGACGGCTTCCGCGCCTTCTTCTGGGCCACCGGTATCCCCGCCGGTGACTTCGCACAGGTCGACTGGCCCGGCTTTCTCACCCGAGCGGCGGCCTTCGTCGCGACTGTGGCGCTGGCCAGGACTGTACTGGCGTACCAACGCGTGACGGGGACCGGCTGCGACAGGTGCGGCCGTACGCCCGACGCGGAGGCGTGGCAGGCGGCGTGGCCGGCATACGCTGCCTGCGTGCTGGCGTGCGTGTATCCGGCGGTGAAGTTCTCCTGGTGGCTGGGCGGTGAGTTCGGCCGTCCCGCGGACTTCAACGAGACCGGCGCCCCGGTCATGTCGGCGCTCCTGCTGGCCGGGAGCGTGCTGCTGGCTCTGGCGCTGGTCCGGCCGTGGGGCCGCAGGCTCCCTCGACGGGTGCCGCTGCTCGCCGGATGGAGCCTGGCATCCCTGCACATCCTGCAGGGTCTGATCCCGGTCTTCGCCGGCGTCAACCGTCTGTTCGGCGGACCCGAGCTGCCGTTCGGGTCCGAGGACGACAACTTCCTCGTCATCACGACGGTGTACGGCAGTTGGTCGCTGTTCGGCCTCTCACTCGCCGCGGCCGCCCTCTCGTACGGGCACCGCACCAGGAAGGAGTGCGCGCAGTGCGGGCACTGACATCGCGTCCCGCGCCACGAGACATCCTGCTCGCGAGTGTCGTCGCGGTGCCGGTCGGCGCCTGGTCCCTGACACTGCTGTGGCTGGCGGTACCGAGGAGCCGACTCCTGCCGTTCGCGGTCGCGGTGCTCCTCGGACATGCGGCCCTGGCCTGGCGGCGCGTCGCGCCGACGCTGTCGTTCGCCGTGGTCACCACGGCGGGAACCGTGCAACTCGCCGGAACAGGAGGGCTTCCCCTGCTGCCCTCGCTGCTGGTGTTCCCGATCGGGCTGTACGCGTACACGGCCCATGGCGGAGACCGGTCCCGGCTCGTCGCCCCGGCCGTCGGCGCGATCGCAGCGGTCACGGCCGCGGTCTGGTCCGCCGCCGGACCACCCGGACGGATGCCCGTCCCGGTGGCGTACTTGGCCGGCCTGCTCCTGGCCGTGGTGGCGGTCGCGGTCAGCCTCGGCGCGTATCGTCGTATGCAACTGGCCTATACGGAGGAGTTGTTGGCCCGCGCCGCACGGGCCGAGGCCGACCGTGAGGAGCGGGCCCGCAGTGCCGTGTTGAGTGAACGGGCGCGTGTGTCGAGGGAGATGCACGACGTCATCGCCCACTCCCTGTCGGTGATCGTCAGCCAGGCCCAGGGAGGTCGCTATGCGGCGCGCGCCAGGCCGGAGCGCGCCGCCGAGGTGCTCGGCCGGATCGAGGAGACCGGGCGGCAGGCACTCACCGATATGCGAGGGCTGCTCGGGGTGCTGCGCTCCGGTACTTCCGAGGCCGCCGACTGCTGGGATCCGCAACCCGGACTCGCGGAACTGCCAGTGCTGCTGGACCGGGTCAGAGCCGCGGGGCTGACCGTGGATCACACGGTGAGCGGGGAGCCGTACGCTCTGAGCGCGGCGGCCGGACTCGTCGTGCACCGCCTGGTTCAGGAGGCTCTGACGAACACCCTGAAACATGCGGGGCGCGGCGCTCAGGCCCGGATACGGTTCGACTGGTCCGGCGGAGCGCTCGTCGTCGAGGTGAGCGACAACGGACACGGGCCCGGCGTGAACGACGGGGCGGGCCAGGGGCTGATCGGGATGCGCGAGCGGATGGCGGTGGTCGGTGGCACGGTGCGCACCGGTCCGGCGGGCGAGGACGGCAGAGGCTTTCTGGTCCGGGCACGACTGCCGCGGCAAACGGGAGGAGAGACGCGATGACGATCCGGGTGGTCTTCGTGGACGACCAGGTGATGGTGCGGGACGGCTTCGTCATGGTGGTCGAGTCGCAGGACGACATGGAGGTCGTCGGCGAGGCCGGTGACGGTGTCGAGGCGCTGGAACTGCTCGCCGGCCGCCGTGCCGACGTCGTGCTCATGGACGTACGCATGCCGCGACTCGACGGAGTGGAAGCAACTCGACGGCTGCTGACCCACGCTGACGCACCGAAAGTGATCGTCCTGACCACCTTCGACCTCGACGAGCACGCCTTCGCTGCACTCCAGGCCGGTGCGAGCGGCTTTCTGGTGAAGGACGCGCCGGCGGAGGACCTGCTCGCGGCGATCCGCACCGTGCACCGCGGCGATGCGGTGATCGCCCCCTCCACCACGCGCCGCCTGCTCGACCACGTGGCCGCGGACCTCCCGGCTTCGCGCCACGGCGCACCGGACCCGGTCGCGTCACTGACGGACCGGGAGCGCGATGTGCTGCTGCTGATCGCGCGCGGCGACTCCAACGCGACGATTGCTCGCCGGCTGTTCCTCTCCGAGGGGACGGTGAAGACACACGTCGGACGCATCCTGGCCAAGCTGGGGCTGCGCGATCGGGTACAGGCGGTGATCTACGCCTACGAACACCGCTTGATCCGGATCGGATCCTGACCGAGGCGCCTGGGCTCCGTCGTCGTTCGCGCCGGGGGATCAGATCACCAGCGGTGCCTCCGACCAGCGGCGGACGCGGTACGGGGCCCACCACAGGTGGTCACCGAGGCGCAGGACCAGGGTCTCGGCCATGAGGTCGTCCAGGATCGGCTGCGGGATCGCGTCGGCGAGAGCGCCGTCGGTGAGGGCCTCGATGGCCTCGTGGTACTCCGGTTCGTCGATGGTGAAGCGGCGCAGCTCGCCGTAGCGCCGGTCGCGGACCTGGATGAACCCGGGGCCGTACCGGAAGACGCACTTGCAGATGTAGTACGCATTGCGCCATGCGAGTGCCGTCGCCGCCGGGTCGGCGGTGCCGAGGACGGCGGTCGGCGGGTGCAGATGGCTGTAGTGGCGCCAGGCCTCCGGGTCCGGGCCGGTGTGGAGCTGCCAGTCGACCGAGATGGCCAGGCTGGACAGGTCGCCCACGAAGCTGAGCGCCCTCACCGACCAGGCTGCGTCGGCGGTGTCCGTCACGTCGACCGGGCGGGGAAGCGTGACGTGCCGGGCCCCGGCGGCGAACAGCCGCCGGGCGGCCTCGCCGCCGGTCATGTCGATCTCGTAGCTGCCCAGGGACATGGCGGACAGCGAGCCCACCGCGGGGTCGTAGTCCCGTGAGGCGGAAACGGTGAAGGGTGCGGTACCGGTGAGTGCAGGAGTCATCGTCGTCTCTCCGTCGGGCAGGCGTCGGGCAGGCGTCGGGCAGGCGTCGGGCAGGCGTTGGGCAGTCGTCGGGATCGGCCGTCGTCAGGCGGTCGTCAGGCGGTCGTCGCGGTCAGCTCGGCCTCGCGGGCCGAGGTGTGCCGCATGAAGTCGATCCGCAGGAACTCCTCGTTGAGTGCCGGCGGCGCGATCTGCACGAACTGCCCGCTGTCCTCGAAGACCACCCCGAGCGCCCGCCACCGCGTCAACACCTGACGCACGGCGTCCTCGCCCACGTGGTGGTCCTTGTCCAGCTTGCGGGCGGCGGCCTTCACCGTGTGCGGCTGGTCGAGCAGCCGGAACAGGGCCAGCTCGAACGGGTCGGTCAGTTCCAGGTGTGTCCAGTCGAAGGCCCGGCGCCGACTGACCAGGACGATCCGGTCCTCCAGATCGCAGTGGGTGAGACGGCTGCCGGCGTAGTTCCGTTTCCAGTGCGCGATGCCCTCGTCGAGGCGGTCGACGACGTCCTCGCCGATCCCGCGCGGCGGGACGTCGAAGACATACGCCAGGTCGAACATCTCGGCGTCGGGGAGGTCGTAGGTGAGCCGGTACGGTTCGGCGGGGCGCAGTTCGGAGAAGCCGAGCCCGGGGTCGTTGAAGTACGGGCTGAACCGCTCGATGGCGATCCGGGACGACGGGCCCACGGGCGGGTTGAGGTGCTCCAGCGCGGCCAGTTGGTCCACCACGTCGTCGTAGTCCTCGCGGTCCTCGCCGGGGAAGCCGTGCAGGTAGTTCCAGGCCACCGAGAGGCCGACGGTGGCGGCGTCGCGGAGCATCCGGACGTTCTGGCCGCCGGTCACGCCCTTGTCCATCAGGGTGAGGACCCGGCTGTTGAGGCTCTCGATGCCCGGCTGGACGAAGATCAGGCCCGCGTCGGCGAGGGTCTGGAGCTGGCCCCGCCGCATGTTGGACTTGATCTCGATGTGCATGCGCAGGTCGAACCCGCTGTCGATGATGCGGGGCAGCACCGTGTTCACGTACCCCATGTCCAGGATGTTGTCGACGACGTACATGTCCAGGACCCGGTGTTTGCGGGCCAGTTCGATGATCTCGTCGTAGAACACGTCCGGGCTCTTGCTGCGGAACTGCATGAACGAGCCGTTCAGCCCGCAGAAGGTGCAGTGGTGCTTCTCGCCCCACCAGCAGCCCCGCGCGCCCTCGACAACCAGTTTGGGCTCGACCCAGTTCCGGGCGTGGGAGGAGGCGAGCCGCTCGAAGTACCCGGCGTAGTCCGGCGGGAGGATCGAGGCCGGCGGCAGCGGTTTGGTGCTCATGGCGTTGACGACGGACGCGCCGTCCGCGTCGCGCCAGCACAGTCCGGGTACCTCTGACAGCGGTTCGCCCGCGTCCAGCGCCGTGAGCAGCGCGGGGAACGACACCTCTCCCTCGCCGCGCACGACGTAGTCGACGAAGGGGAAGTTGCGGTGGACGGCCTCGCCCTGCTTGCCGTCGCAGTTGGCGCCGCCCATGGCCGTCGCGATGTGCGGGGCGAGGCGCTTGACGTACTTGGCGGCCGCCAGAGCTGCGGTGTTCTGCTGGAACGTCGAGGTGAAGCCGACGACGTCCGGAGCGAGTTCGACGATTTGCTCGGCAATGTGTCGGACGAAATCAGGCGCGGTCACGTGCAGCGCCTGCGTCATCTCCATCCGGGCCCCGCGTACCCGGCTGCTCATCGCATCGGTGAATTCGGGAACCCGCCACTGGGGGTCGTCGTACAGGGCGGAGGAGAACACCCAGTCACCACAGCCCAGGAAATAGGAACCGAGCGCGTAGTAGGAGTAGTCCTCCAAGGTGAACTCGGTGTTCTTGGTGATCCAGTCCACGTACTCGATGTTGGCATGGAGAACGTCCGCTGTTCCGTTCGGGACGCGCTCGTCGACACTGCGCTTGAGAATTCCGAGAGCCAGCGACGGGAGATCGATCGGGGCCCAGGGCATGTTCACCAGGAGTACGCGCATGGCTCGCCTCTTCTCATGTGATCAGTGCACGAAGTCGGTCATGTGCCAGGCATCCGGCCGGGTCCGGCCGGGTCCGGTCCGGTCCGGTGGGATAGGGGCCGGTCGCGCACGGGGTGCGGGACCGGCCCCTACGTGCTACTTGTCCTCGTCCTCCATCTCCTCCGCGGAGCGGAGGTAGACGACGACGCCGACGCCCGGCTTGCGGCTCTCCTCGTCGCCGTCGAGCGGGTCGCCGTGGATGATGTCCTTCTGCATGATGTTCACCTCCTCTCCGGGTGCGGGGACGGCTCGGTCCGCACGGGCGCCGAAGGCAGCCCGCGGCCGAGAAATCTGAGGGACCGCCGGATCACGGCCAGGTGGTCGGCACCGTCGTAGCCGTCATGGCCCGAGTCCAGCCACATCAGCTCGTGGGCCACACCGCCCGCGCGCAGCACGGCCAGGTACGCCTCGACCTGTTCCGGCGGGCACTTGGCGTCCCGCCGTGCGGCGACGACCAGCAGCGGGGAGCGGATGGCGGCCGCGTACGAGGACGGGGAGGCGTGGGCGTAGGCGTCGGGCACCTGGTCCGGAGTGCCGCCGAACAGCGCGGTGTCCAGCGCCTGGAGGGCGGGCGTGGAGTGCCGGAAGGCCGTGACGCAGTCGGCGAGCGGCTTCACGGCCACCCCGGCGTCCCACAGGTCGGGACGGGTTCCCATGGCCAGCAGCGTCAGATAGCCGCCCCACGACGTGCCGCACAGGCCCACGGCGCCCTCGCGGCCGATACCCCGGTCCAGCAGCTCGGCCCGGGCCCGCACCAGGTCGGCGACCTGGGTGTGGCCGACGCCCTCGGAGTAGGCGGAGCGCCAGCGCGGCCCGTAGCCGGTCGAGCCCCGGTAGTTGACGCGGGCCACGGCGTAGCCCGAGCCGACGAGGGCCTGCACCATGGGGTCGTAGGCGTCCCGGTCGTGGTCGGCCGGGCCGCCGTGGACGAGGAAGACCAGCGGGTACGGCGCGGGACGGTCGGCCGGAGTGGTGACGAACGTGTGCACGGGGCCGTCGGGCCCGGGTGTCCACAGGTCCTGGCGGCGGCCGAACCGGGGGAGGCGCCACTGGCTCTGGCCGGGCAGTGGCGCACCCGAAAGGGACATCGCGCGCGGCACGTTCACCGCGTCGGTCCAGATGAAGTGCACATCACCGTCGGCGGCCGGTGACGCGTCGAGGATGCTCCCCTCCGGGGTGGGTACGGGGGTCAGCTCGCGGCGGTCGAGGTCGGCGGTGAACAGCCGGCTGCGGCCGTGCCTGTCCTGCCGGAGCAGGACTCGTGCGCCACCCGGGCCGGGATACCAGCGGGCGGTCGTCTCGGTATCGAAGGAACACCAGGGGAGCAGCTCCAGTCCACGCCCGGGTGCCCACGTGCCGAGGTGGTAGCGGCCGGCGCGCTCGCGCATGACCAGCAGCAGGGTGCGTCCGGACAACGACGTCGGACCAGGTAGCGGTGTCGGACCGGGTAATCGCGTCGGACCCGGTAACGACTCGCGCGTGGGGGCGAAGCCGAGCGCCCAGGTGCGTTCCCTGGTGCCGGAGAGTACGGCGACGGTGGTCCCGTCCGGGGCCAGCAGGGTCACAGCGCGGGCGGAGTGCGCGGGCCCGGACAGCGCAAGGAGCCCGCCGTCCGGCGCCAGGTCGCACAGGGTGCCGGAATCCATCGTGTGCAGGACAGGTATGCCGACGCCGCCGCGCCGCCCCAAGTGCACGCTGAGTCCCTCGGGGCCGCGGATGCCGACGGCCACCGTGCCCCCGTCCGTCAGCGCGAGTCCGGCGGGCCGCCCCTGCGGCACCCCGGTCAGCGCCGGACGGTCCGGGCCGCCGTCGAAGTCCTGGGTGCGCCAGCCGCCGCTGCCGCCGCGGTCCTCGTCGAACCACCACACGGCCTCGTCGCCGTCGACGGCGCACAGGAGTGTGCCGTGCGGACGGTCCGTCACCTGCCGTCCGGCGCCGCTGGAGCGGTCCCAGGTGAAGATCTCGCACCGGCCGTCGGCATCCCCGGTGTACACCATCCGGTCCGGGTTGCGGGGGCTGGTCACCGGCAGCACCGGCCGGTAGACGCCGTACGTGCGCGTGGCCGCCTTCGGCGGGGCCGGCGTCACCGTGCCTCCCGGACCACGAGCCGGGCCCGGGCGGTCGCGTACAGCGCCAGCCCGGCGAACGCGCCCGCGCAGCCCAACGCCACCGCACGGCCGCCGTACGCCGCGACCAGAACTCCCGCCGCCACCGGCGCGAGCACCGCGACACCCTGGCCGGCGGTGCCCAGCACCGTCCCCATCCGGGCCAGGAGCCGATCGGGGGTGACCAGCACCGCCCGGGTCTGCAGGACGACCGCCACGGACGGCACGATCAGCGACACCGCGCTCAGCAACAGCCCGTAGGCCCAGGTCCGGGACGTGAGCGCAAGCCCGGCAGCCGTCGGCACCATGACCCACGACGCACCCGTCACGATCCGCGCGGCCGGCACCCGCCGCACCAGCCACGGCGCGGCGAGGGCGCCCAGCAGCCCACCGACGCCGGCCAGGGTGAGGACGAGCCCGATCGAGGAGGGGCTGGCGCCCTGGGCGTGGGAGGTGAGGACCGCGTGGAAGTACAGCGCGCCGAGCAGCGCGTTGATCCCGGCGGTCCACACGACCACGAAGCGCAGGAAGGGCTCGGCCCACACGAAACGCAGCCCTTCGGCGAGGTCACGGGTGAACGATGCGGGAGGACCCTCCCGTACGGGTGTCAGGTCCGCGCGGATCGCCTTGCTCAACACCGCCACCAGCAGGAACGACGCCGCGTCCGCGAGCAGCGGTACCCACCGCGCCAGCTGGTACAGCACGCCGCCCAGCGTCGGGCCGACGATCTGCACCGCCTGGTCCCGCGCCTGCAGGTATCCGATCGCCCGGGAGTACTGCTCGGGCGGGACCAGCCGCCGGATCGTCCCGGAGGCCGCCGCCCCGTAGGTGGCGCCGGCCGCCTGCTCGACCACGGCGGCGACGAGGACGTGGACGAGGACGACATGACCGAGGGCGACGGCCACGAACACCGATCCCATGGCCCCCGCCGCGACCAGGGCCGCCGCGTACATCATCGGCTTGCGCGGCCAACGGTCGGCGAAGACGCCCGCGATCGGTGAGACCACCAGTCCGCTGACCAATGCCACGGACGCCACGAGTCCGGCGAGTCCGGGCGAATATCCGGCGCCCAGCAGAATCAGCGGAAGAAAGAGAGAGGAAGCGCAGGTGCCGAGACCGTCGACGGCGCCCGCTGCCCAGAAGAGTGAGAAATCCCGTCTTCGGAACGGGGATGTGGAAGAATTCTTTGATAAGTCGGGGCCGGATGGTCTTAACTTCTCCTCGGCCTCGCCCATCAAGAATGCCGCTCGGAAGGAATTGCTGACGCTAACGCACCCACAATGCCCCCTGAAATAGGCGGACTTTCGGTCGTTGAGGGTTGCGATCGTATCGAACGGACAGGAGCGTCACAATACCCGGGTTCGAATAGGATTCTTGATCAAGAAATGGGACTTCTCGGGGTGCCGGGTAACTGGTCTGTGCACGTCTTCCGGACGTTCACGAACGGACCGCGCGCACGGCCGGAGAGTGGCGTCACGCCCCCTGAGGGCGGTCGTCACCCCTCATGTGACCCACATCACTTTCACCGTCCTTCGGCTTTCCGTTATCCATGGATCGGCCCCAGGCTCTCCCCTGCGCAACCATCTCCAACAGACGGGACAGTCGGCGTGCGGCAGAGCACAGGAATCGAGCGGGGCGCGGAGCTGGTCCTGGCGGCGCGGAACGGTGACCCGTGGGCGCGGGAGCAGCTGGTCACCGCCCACCTGCCCCTGATCCGTACCACCGTGGCGCTCGCCATGAGCGGCCGAGGGGGTACCGAGCACGGCGATCACGTCGAGCATGTCGTACGGGAGACGATGCTGCGCGCCCTCGACGGTCTGCACACCGTTTCCGATCCCGGCACCTTCCGGCCGTGGCTGGTCGCGATCGCCGTGGACGGGATCCGCAGGCACCGCCACGCGCAGCCGGCCGGTTTCGCGTACGGGGACGTCGCGGTCCCGGCTGCCGGGCAGCACCTCACGGGTCAGGCCTACGAGATCACCACGGCGGCGCGGTGGCTGGACCCGGACGACGGCGAGCTGCTGGCCCTGTGGCGGCTCGAGTGCACGGGTGAGCTGACCCGCTACGAGACCGCGGCCGCGCTGCGGTGGTCGGTCGAGGACACGACGGTACGCGTCGAGGCGCTACAGGCCCGGTTCGACGCGGCCCGGGTCGTGGCGGGCGCGCTGTCCGAGAACCCGTCCTGCCCCTTCCTGAGCCGAGAGGCAGCGGGCTGGGACGGCCGCCCCTCCGCCCCGTGGCGCGACCACTTGACCCAGCACACGCTGGCCTGCGCGCACTGCGCGACCCGCTGGAGCGGACTGGTCCCCGCGGGGTTCCTCCTGACGGCCACGGCACCCGCGGGTTCGTCCGGGGCGAGTGAGGACGAGCGGGAGCGCGCGACACCTTCGTACGCCCCCGACTCGTACGAAACCATCGAGCAGCCGTACGCAGCCGCAATAGGCGACCTGACGGAGCCGTACCTCCTGGCCGGGCCTCCGGAGCCCGGCCGCCCCCACATATCCCGCCACGGGGCTGCCACCGCCTCCTCGGCGCCGGGCCGACGCGGCTCGCGCGCGGCTCTCCGCCGCCGTCGTCAGACACAGGATCGGAATCGGCGCCGGGCCGTCATCGCGGCTGGTGTCGTGGTCATGGCGGTCACGGGCGGGGCGTTCTCGCTGCACGGCGGCCGTGGAGGGAACGACGAGATCCTCGAAGCGAACCGGCTGTCGGCTCCGGGCCCGGACCTGCCGGTCGCCCACGACCCGTCCGCCCACTCCGCGGCCCCGCTTACGGCATCGGCGATCCCTTCCGCCTCGCCGTCCACCTCCAAGTCCGCCGCCGCACGCCCCTCCGGGACGGCATCGCCCACGGCGCGGACGACCACCGCGCCGCCCCGTCCGACCCGCACGACCCCGCCGGTCCAGGTGAAGACGACCCCGCCCCGTACCACGGCGCCCGCGAGCCCCTCGCAGTCAGCCGGCACCGGCACCGGCACGGGCTCGAATTCCACCGCCAATACAGGCACGAACACGGGGGCGGACGCGGGAACGAACAACGACGCCGGTGCCGGAGCGCAGAACGACCAGGGCCAGAGCTCGGCCGCCGACCAGGTCGTGGCCCTCGTCAACGCGGAGCGCGCCAAGGCGGGCTGTGGCCCGCTGTCGGCGAACGGGACCCTGACCAGGGCGGCCCAGGACCACTCCGAGGACATGGCGGCGCGTGACTTCTTCGACCACACCAATCCCGACGGCGACGGCCCGGGGGAGCGGGTGACGGCAGCCGGCTACCCCTGGTCGACGTACGGCGAGAACATCGCCATGGGCCAGAGCACGCCGGAACAGGTCATGGACTCCTGGATGAACAGCCCGGGGCACCGCGCGAACATCCTCAACTGCTCGTTCAAGGAGATCGGCATCGGCATCCACTCCGAGGGCGGCCCCTACTGGACTCAGGTCTTCGGCGCCCGCTGACACCGTTGCCCCACGGCCTCGCCTGAACACCTGATCAGGTGTTCAGGCGAGGCCGTCCCAGCCCCAGCGCGGGGTGGGGCCGGGGTCGCCGAGGTCCGTACCCGGGGCCGAGGCCGAGACGTCCTTGGCGATCCGTGTGCCCCAGTCGAAGTACTCCACCACCCGGCGGCGCAGCAGGGCGTCGTCCGGCAGCTCCTTCTCCACGGCCGCCGTCATCAAATCCATCCAGCGCAGCCGCTGTTCCTCGGTGATGCCGAGCCCGAGGTGGGCGCGGAGCAGGGCCTGGTGCCCGCCGTGCTCCGCCGTGAACCCGGCCGGTCCGGAGAAGATCTCCGCCAGCCACACGGCCACGTGCTCCACATGGGTGGGGGTGAAGTCGGCGAAGACGGGTGCGAGGAGGGGGTCGGCCAGGACCCCCTCGTAGAACGTCTCGGAGAGCCGGCGCAGCGCGTCGGCGCCGCCCACGGCCTCGTACAAGGTGTTCGTGTGCTCGGTGCTCATCAAGGGCCTCCGGGTTCCGGGATGTGTCCCCCCCAGCTTTCACTCAACAAGGCCCGGATCCAATGATGTTCGCTATCGGCGGGGCGGAACGCACACCGGCCCGGCGCCCCCACGAGCCTCCCGCCGACCGGAGCACGGGCAGTAGCCGGCCCACGCACGGCCCGGTGTAGTGGCCCGTTCAACGGGTGCTCCGTTCAATGGGTGCGCCGTTCAACTACCCATCGGACCAGGACAAATCGGTGAACCGCGCACACAATGGAGGTGGGCATAGGCCACAACCTGTGAGGTGACGGCGGCATGCTCGAAGCAGTCTCATCGGACCGGCCAGGTGGGTTCCTGCGCACCCGCGTCGAATCGCTGATCGGCCGGATCGATGCAGGCAGGACGAGCGTCCAGGCGATCGGGCCGGAGCTGCGCGGGCGCGTGGCCACCCGCCTGGCGACGGCGTTCCACCTGCGGAGGGCCGAAGCCGCCGGGCTGCTCGCGGAGGTCGACGGCGGCGCAGCGCCCGGAACACTGTGGCCGGAGCTCTATCGCCTCCAGCTCGAACTCGACGAACTCTTCGAGGAGACGCTGTCCCTCGTGGAAGGCGCAGCCCTGCGCGCCGCAAGCCTCGACGAGGGGTACTGCAAGCTCGCCGACGCCCTGCTGGACGAGATCGGCGGGAAGACCCCGGTCGCGTGGGACTCGTTCACGGTGCTCGGTACGGAGGAGATGTTCGCACGGTCCACCCGGGTGATCCGGGTCCGATTTCCGGGCAGGTCGTTCTGGGATCTTCCGGTGGTCGCGCACGAGTACGGGCACTTCGCCGGTCCCGCCGTGACGGTCGACGGGGGCGTACGAACCGTCCACCCCCTCGAGGACCTGCTCGACGGCGCCCTGAAGGAATCGCCCGGCGCGAACTGGCCATGGCTGCACGAGCTGTTCGCCGACGCCTTCGCGAGCTATGTTCTCGGTCCGGCGTACGGCCTGGCCTGTGCGTTCGACCGGTTCGACCCGGCGGAAGCCCGAGACGGCACCGAAACCCACCCCGCCCCCAACGTCCGGATGGCGACGATCGGGACCGCGCTGGACCGACTCAACCGGGACCATCGCTACGACTACGCGCTCCACACCATGCGCAAGGTGTGGAACTCGAGTACGGCCGAGGCGGGCACCGGAGACGAGGAGGGTCTGAACGAGCCGTTCGGCAGCTGGCTGGACGCCTGTATGGACTTCATGTCCGGACATCTTCCGGAGGCCCGCTACGACGGTTGGTGGACTGCGCAGGAACTGGGGCACCACCTCGGCGCAGACGAGCAGGGCGGGCCGGAACACCACGGGAGCGGTCCCGACGGTGTTGCGTACCGGATGTGCGACATCGTCAACGCCGGCTGGCTCGCTCGTATCGACGCGGCCGACGCCAGGGCCCGCCTCCTCATCGCGGGACAGGCCAGGGAGCTGGCTGAAGCCGGCGTTTCGCAGGAGGTGATCTGATGACCCCGTCGATTCTGGAAGAACGGATCGCCTCTCTCCGGCGCAATCTGATGAGGGCGAACGCCGCCTCCGAGCAGCAACTGGAGTTCGCCCACATCACGGTGGGAGAGGAGCCCTGGATCAGGGCGTTCAACGAGATCCGCAGGAACTCGGCGAAGGACCTGAAGATGCTGGAGGCCCTCGTCGCCGAGGTCGCCGACGGGAACATCGATCCGGGTCAGGCCTGGCAGTCGTACTCCGACATCGAATGCCTGAGCGAGGAGGTGTTCCGTGAATGCCTGGAGGTGCTGGGCGGTCTGGTCTTCCGTGACATGAGGCTGGACGAGAAGATCTGCCTGTTCGCAGACGAATTGATCAAGGAGTGCGCCAAGAGCGTCGGGAAGATGCCCACGATCGTCATCCCCTCGCCCGACCGCGTGCCGCCTGTGGACATGCGCCGTATCGCCCACATCCGGTTCCCCGAATGGGACGTCTGGACCCTGCCGCTCGTCGCGCACGAGTACGGACGCGTGGCGATCGTCGAGACGGAACAGGCGAACGAATTCGCCACGGAGACCGCGCATGAGGCCTACCTCGGCCTCGCGGGCGGCCGGGCGGTCACGCCCGAGGCCGTCGAACAGCGAGTCCGTCTGCTGCTGGCGGACGCCTTCGCGACCTTCACGAACGGCCCCGCGTATGCCTGTGCCCTCATGCTGCTGCGGCTCGACATGGTCGCTCCGTCCCCGGCGTCCCGCGAGCTCGTGCGCCAGCGCGCCGACATGGTCAGAGGGGTGATCGACGCACTCGACACCCGGGGCATGATCAAGGCCCAGATCCACCAGGAACTGGCGAGCTGCTGGGACCAGGCCATCGAGTCGCTGCCTCCCGACGACGCCGAAGAGGCCGATCCGCTGGGCGCGCTGGCTCTGGAACCGGCGGATGTCTTCTCCGCCCTGGAGCAGGCCTTCTATCCGGGCGCCGCGTACACCCCTGCGCACTGGAGCAACGCGATGCGCTGGGGCTCGGACTGGCTGGAGCAGCTGGACAAGGGGCAGAACCCGGCCCGCCCCGCCGATGTGCTGAAGACGCATCGCCTGCGGGACGCGCTCAACGCGTCCTGGTACGTGCGGATCCAGCGGCCCGAGTGGGCGACGGAAGGCGCCGCCGTGACCCAGGAGCTGTGCCAGGAGATCATCGACGGACGTGGCCGTGGTGGGCAGGGACATGTGCGCGGCGAGTCCCGCCCGCCGGGAGGTGGTTGAAGTGACCACGGTCAGCCCTTGGGGAATCAAGGGCACGCTGGTCGGCCAGCTGGCGTCGGAACTGGCCACAGCTCGTGTGGCGCTCAGATCCGGCAGGGCTGAGGACGGTGCGAGGATCGCGACGCGTCTGGTGACGGAGATCGCCGCCGGGAAGGCGACGGCCGACGACGCAGAGGACCGCCGGCGCCTCGAACTGGTCCACGCGTCCGCGCTGACCACCCTCGGGCGCGCGGAGCAGGAGGTGTCTCCGCCGGACGGCCTGCCTCGGTTCGAGGACGCGGTACGGATCTTCAGCCGCGCGGTGCTCGCCGGGGCGGAGCTGCGGCGCGACGAACTGGCCGACTACGGCACGGCGCTCGGCGAACTGGGCAGGCTGGAGGAGGCGGAGCAGTTCGTCACCCAGGCGCTGGAACAGGACGCACCCGTACCCGCGGAGGTGGTCCTGGGCCTCGCCGACCTGCTGAGCCGACGGTCCGAACAGACGGAGGCGGACCGACTCCTGAATCTCGCGCTCGACACCGGGGCCGAACACCCGGGGATCGCCGAGCGCCTCGCCCGGAGCCTGGGCGAGGCAGGCGAGACGGACAAGGCCGTGGAGGCGTTCGCCCAAGCCGGCATGTGGTACGGAGCCGGGGGAACACCCGGCGAGGCGCTGAGATGCTTCGACCTTGCCCTCGGTCTGGCAGGCGACCACATCGGAGCGATGGTCGGCCGGAGTTACGCGCTGTACGACCTCGGGCGGCACGAGGAAGCGCTGACGGCCGTCGAGCAGGCGCTGGAACGTCATCCGGAATCCGTCGAGGCGCGCGCGTACACGGCGCGGCTGTTCGGCTCGCTGGGACGGGGCGAGGAGGCGCTCCGTCTGCTGGAGGACGGAATCGAGCTTTCCGGCGAGGTGCTGGAGCTGCGCGTCGCGCGGGCCCACGTGCTGCTGTCCACGGGCAGGCCGCAGGAGGCCCTCACGGCCGTGGACGGACTGCTCGCCGAACTGCCGACCGATGTCGAACTGCGCAGGATGAAGGCGCGGATCCTGCGCAACCTCGGTCGTCCGGAGGGTGCGATAGAGATCCTCAGCGGGCTCCTCGCCGAGAATCTGGCCACCCTTGGCGACCGGCTCGACGTGATCGACACGGTGATCAACATGGGTGAGTCCGAACGGGCCCTCACCGAGACGGAACACGCCCTGCTCTTCGTGCCGGAGAACCCCGCCCTGCTCGGGCGCCGCGCGCTGATCCTGGTCCTCCTCGAGCGGTACGAGGAAGCTCTCGACGCGGCGCGGCACGCGACCGCGCTGGATCCCACCGACCCGGTGCCCCTCCACACACAGACGGCGGCGCTGATGCGGCTGGAGCGGGCCGAGGAGGCTCTGGTGCCGCTCCGGCAACTCCTGGACCTGGGCGCGGACTCCCCGGGCACCAGGCGGCGGCTCACCGAGTTGCTCGTCGATCTGAGGCAGCTCGACGAGGCGAATCGCCTGGTCCAGGAGGGACTGCGGATCCACGGAGAGGACCCCCCACTGCTGAGGACACAGGGGCACATCGCCATCCTGCGCGGGGCCTACGACGAGGCCCTGACACCTCTGGAGACGGCGGCCCGGCGATTGGACGAGGCCGCCGAGGGAGAAACCGACGAGGACACGGTGGTGGACGTCCACCTCTGGCTGGGCGAGGCGCTGCGCAGACTCGACCGCAATGAGGAAGCCCGCTCCTCCCTGGAGCGCGCCCTCGCGCTGCGTCCGGACAGCGGCTGGCTCCTGGGCACCCTGGGGCAGGTTCTGCGTGCGTCGGACTCCGGGAACGCCGAAGAGACGCTGCGCCGGGCCGTCGGATGTGAGGACAGCCCCAGCTTCGCCCACGTCGAACTCGGCGAGCTGCTCCGGGAGACGGGTCGGCTCGCCGAGTCGCGGGACGTGCTCGTCGGAGGCACCGATCGGTGGCCCGCCGACGCATGGCTCTGGGGGAGCCTCAGCGCCACCGAGTACCTGCTCCAGAACTACGACGCGGCGCTCGCGTCCTGTGACAAGGCGCTGTCCCACAACAGCACGTACCCCTGGGCATGGGTGCTCAAGGGGTCCGTACTCATGGACACCGACGAACTCGACCGGGCCGTGGAGGCCTTCGACGCCGCCCTGGAGCTGGAACCGGGCAATGGCTGGCCGTGGATGCTTCGTGGCTGGGCCCTGGAGATGCTGGGGCGGCGCGAGGACGCGCGCCGGAGCTTCCGGCACGCGGTGGACGGCGAGGCGGACGCCTGGGCGCCGATCGGGCTGGCCGACCTGCAGCTCCAGGACGGAGAGTTCGACGAGGCACGGCGCGGCTTCGAGCAGGTCCTGCGCACGCTGCTGCCGGGAGTCGACGGGTCCCAGCTGTCCCAGATCGGCTGGTGTCACCTGCGGCTGGACGCCTGCGAGCAGGCCGCGCGCGAGTTCGGCGAAGCCCTCCTCCTCGAAGAGCCCTTCAGCCCCGTCCAGTTCGACCTGGCGCTCGCGCTGCTCGGTATGGAGCCGGCCGAGCGTGCCGTAGAGGCCTACGCCGAGGCCGTCGTGGCCCTGCGCGGCGTCACGCATCCCGGCCGCAGGAGGTTCCTGCTGCACGTGGCCGAGCACGATCTGGACGTCGTACAGGCCCAGCCCAGTTTCCGGAAGGTCGACCCCGGGGTCGTGGACCTGATCCGGTGGATGCTGCGGCGCGACGGACCGGCCACACCGGATTGGAGGGAACCCATGGAAGGCAAGCTGACGCCGGAGGAGTACCACTGCGCCGTGCACGCCACCGATCTCACGGACAAGGTCGTCGAGTGCCTGTCCAGCGAGCCGACGCGGGTGGTCAACTTCGGCTTCTCCGTGCGTCGGCGCGGGGGAACGCGGAAGAGCAAGCCGTTCACCGTCGTGGTGCGGTGCCCCGGTTCGGGTTCCGGCGAGGACGCGCACGACCACGAGTTCAAGGGGGTCGTCGCGTCATGACCGGCGCGACCGGCCAGGCAGAGTCACCGCAAGCCCTGGTGTCGGCCGAGACACGGCGCTGGCAGCGGGCCGCGGAGGCCCTCGAACCCGAACACACGCTGGTCAGGATCGCGGCCAACGCGAAATTCGTCCTCACGTCCATCACCCTGCTGGGCACCGCGATCTCCGCGGCGGGTCTCGTGTCGATCACCCGGCTGACGCAACGGCCGGAACTGCTCGCGCTCACCGTGCTCGCGTTCGCCCTGTCGCTGGGCGCGGTGCTGCTGGCCCTGTGGACGCTCGTGCTGCGCAGCCGCGAGGTCAACCTCGACGACCTGGAGGACGTCAAGACCTGGTACGAGGAGGAGTTCGGCCATGCGGGGCGAGTGGCGGCGGCCGGGTGGCTGCTGTCCGGCGGCGTCCTGCTGGCCGGCGTGGTGGCCGTGATCGTCGCCGTCGTGGCGAATCCGTCGTACCAGGTCGCCCTGCAGAGTGCCGGATCCGACGGCAAGCACAGCCTCACTGCGTCCGCGGGCGCGACCGACGCCGGCCCGGACTCGGTCCTGACGGTCAGCGTGACCGGCAAGGACGCGTCCGGCGCCGAGACGCTGCTGATCCGAGGCAGCAGCACGGCCGACGCCGACGGCGCCGCCGAGATAGAGGCCTCCGTCGACACCGACCGGGCGTTCGCGTCCTACACGATCGTGCTGACCGACGACGACAAGCAGAAGGCGACCCTGACCCTGCGCACGCCCTGACGCCCGTCGCCGTCGGCCGCGCTCCGATCCCCTGCGCTCGTCCGCAAGGCGGTCACCCTGCCGTACCGCGGTTGTACAGGTGGTACTGGAGCAGGGGCGGCCGCGGTTGCTACGCGGGCTCGTCCTTCAGCCAGTCCGGTGTGCGGAACGTTCCGCCGTCGTACATCGGGAGCCGTACCGACTCCCCGTAGCGGGCGAGCTGGCTCCAGGGGCGGTTGATTCCGGCGGAGCCGTAGCGGCGGACCCGGGTGACGGTGTCGAGGTCGAGGACGTCGACGAGGATCTCCTCGCCCCCTCCGGCCTGTTGACGGACGATGCCTTCGGGGTCGATGACGGCGCTGGTGCCGACCCCGGCGGGGTCGGAGGCGTTGACGTTGACGACGTAGACCTGATTGGTCCAGGCGTTGGCGCGGGCGCAGACGAGTTCCATCTCGCGGTCGCGGGTGGGGGTCAGGGTGGGCTGGATGATGATCTCCGCTCCGAGCCAGGCGAGCTGGCGGGCGGTTTCCGGGAAGGAGCCGTCGTAGCAGATGGCCAGGCCCACGCGGCCGACGCCGGGGATGTCGAAGACGGTGAACTCGTCGCCCGGGGTGGTCTTCTCGTAGGGCTGCCAGGGGAAGACCTTGCGGTAGCGGGCGACGATCTCGCCCTGGGGTGAGACGGCGATGGCGGTGTTGTGGATGTGCCCGTCCTCGGCGCGCTCGTAGAGGCTGCCCGGGATCAGCCACAGGCCGGTCTCCACGGCGAGGGCGCAGATCCGGTCGGTGAGCGGGCCCGGGATCGTGACGGCGGCCTGTTCCATCCAGTCGCCGGCGGTCGGCTGAAGCAGGGCGCCTTCGGCGGCGAGCAGCAGTTCGGGAACGACGACGAGCTGGACGTGGGGGAACATCTCGCGCGTGGCCCGGACCTGCTCGACGAAGCGCTGCCGGCTCGCTTCGAGGTCGTGGGGTACGGGCGTGGTCTGCAAGGCGGCGATGGCCAGAGTAGGCATGGGAGTCAGTCCTCGGTGACGGTGAGTTCGGCGACCGTGGTGCGGCCGTCGCGGAAGAAGCGGTGGAAGCGGGTGCGGGCTGTCAGCAGGGCCAGGATTCCGGCGGCGATGGCGCCGGCGCCGAGGAGGAAGACTCCGCCGATGCCGTGGAAGGAGGTGCTGCCGTAGGCCGGGTCGTACATGTCGTGAGCGCTGCGGGCGAAGGCGGCCAGCATCGTCAGGCCACCCAGCAGGGGCAGGATCCCGCGCAGCAGGAGGTCGCGCGGGGAGTCGCGCAGCCGTCCCCGGAAGTACCAGACGCAGGCCAGGGCGGTGGTGCCGTAGTAGCAGGCGATGAGCAGTCCGATGCAGAGGATGGCGTCGCCGAGGAAGTCCACGGAGACGAGCCTGAGGAGTACGAGCAGGCAGGCCGCCGCCGCGCCGAAGAAGAGGGTTCCGAAGGCGGGCGTGCGGTGGCGGGGGTGGATGCGGGCGAAGGCGCGGGGCAGGGCGCCGTGGCCGGCCATGGACAGGGTGCCGCGGGAGGAGCCGACGAGACAGGTGAGCAGGGCCGCGGCGGCCGAGACGCACACGGCCAGCTCCATCACCTTGGCCGCTGCCGCGCCGAGTACGGGCGGGGCGAGGGTGGACAGGATGTCGGCGGCGTTGTCGGGATTGCCCAGCCCCGCGCCGGCGGCGTCCGTGCCGGCGAAGCTGATCGCCGCGAAGGCGGTGAACAGGTAGGTCCCCAGCAGGACGAGGGTGGAGATGACGGCGGCCTGGCCGGCGACGCGGTCCCCGTCGCGGGTCTCCTCGTTCGCGGTGATCAGCGCGTCCCAGCCCCAGTAGATGAACAGGCACAGCAGTACGGCCTCGGCGAAGGAGCCGAGATCGCCGAACGCGAAGGGATTGAGCCAGGCCAGGGACGGAGTGGCGGCGCCGTCGCGGGCGAAGGCGGCGGCACCGAAGCCGAGCAGGGCGGCCAGCTGGAGTCCGAGCAGCACGTACTGGACGGAGGCCGCGAGGTGCAGTCCCCGGTAGGCGATCGAGGTGACCGCGGCCAGCAGCACCACGGCGGTGATCGTCACGGCGGCGCTGCTGGAGGCCAGGGAGTGCAGGCCGAGCAGCTGGAGCAGGTAGGTGGCGCCGACCTGGGACAGGGCCGTCATCGCGATGAGCGTGGCGATCTGGACCACCCAGCCGCCGGTGAGCCAGCCGACGATCGGCCCGAAAGCGCGGGTGGTCCACACGAAGGTGGTGCCGCAGTCCGGCATCTCCCGGTTGAGCTCCCTGAAGGCGAAGGCGGTGAGCAGGATCGGGACGAAGCCCAGCAGGAGCGCGGCCGGAGCGAGGTCACCGACGATCAGCGTCACGAAGCCGAGGGTGACGGCGATGCTGTAGGCCGGGGCGACGGAGGACAGCCCGAGAGTGACGGCGCCGAGCAGGCCCACCGAACCGCCGCGCAGCCCCTTGCCCGTCGGGGTGGACACGGGCCCGGTTCTTGCCTCGGCGTCGATCGGGTTGGGCATGATGCCTCCGTAAGGCCGCAGGTTTGTTAAACGCAGATTTAAAACCTGACGCACTGGCTCGTCAATAGCTGCAGAGCTATCGTTAAATCTGCATGTAACTGAACCGGTGAGAGGACCCGACGTGGCGCCAAGGAAGGGCATCGGCAAGGAGGCCCGGCGGGCCGAGCTCGGCAAGGCGGTGGAGCGAGCCCTGATGGCGCGCGGCCTGGAGGGTCTACGCCTGCGCGACATCGCGGAGGCGGCCGGTGTCACGCCCGCCGCGGTGCTCTACTACGGAGACCTGGATGCCCTGGTCCACGACACGTACCGGCAGGCGATCGAGCGCTACAGCCAGGAACGCGAGCAGGCCGCGAACCACTTCGACGACGCCCGCGACAAGCTCAGGGCCTGCATCGACAAGGGCGTCGCCACCGGGCCCGACGACACTCTGACCCGGCTGCTCTTCGAGTACTGGCCCCGCTGCCTGCGCGACGCCAGAGCCGCCGCACTCGACAGCGCGCTGACGGAACGCCAGATCGCGGTGTACTCCGCGATCCTGGTCCTCGGGCAGGCGCAAGGCCACTTCGTCCTTCAGGACCCGCCGCGCTTGCTCGCCGCCAGCTTCGTCGCGATGGAGGACGGCCACCAGATGGAGATCCTCGCAGGCCGACGCACCCGCACCGAAGTGATCACCGCCCTGCGCGCCTACGCCCGCGCCGTCACGGGCCACGAGCTGGCCGACCATCCGTGACAACGGGCCTGCCTTCTGCTGCGACCCCGCCAGGGACGCGGCCGTCCCCCCCGCTCGGAGGATCAATCAGCCTGCCTCGGGTGACGCCGGGTCCTTGGGCGGATGTTTGGCGTGCTCACCGGCGGTGAGGCGTAGGGGAACGACCCGTTCGACTCATCGACTGGGGAGCACATGGAGAGCGTTATTCGGCTGGCGATCTCCGTCGGCGGCTCGGCGCTGGTGGCCTTCGTCGTCTGCCGCGCGGCGGACCTGCTGGCACGGTTCGCCGACGCGAGGCATCCGGAGACCCCACTGTGGGGGCTGCTGCGCCACTGCCGCACGCCGTTGTACGTCGTCCTGATGGCCGCCTTGTTCAGATGGACCTACCCGGTGGCGGCGCATGCGGAGACGGTGGGCCACGTCCTGCTGTTGTGCCTGATCGGCGGTGGAGCCTGGCTGACGGTACGGACCGTCGCGGCCGTCGTCGAGTCCTCGTACGCGCGGTACGCCGGACGATCACGTGACGCCGCACGGCTCCGCCGGGTCCGTACGCAGGTCACGCTGATCATGCGGGTGGTGGCCGCCGCCGTCGGGGTGCTCGCAGCAGCCGCGGCCCTCGTCACCTTCCCCTCGTTCCGTACCCTCGGCACGTCCCTGCTCGCCTCGGCCGGCATCATCGGCATCGTGGCCGGCGTGGCGGCCCAGTCGACGCTGAGCAACCTCTTCGCCGGCTTCCAGATCGCATTCGGTGACATGGTCCGCATCGGTGACACCGTCGTCGTCGACGGCGAATGGGGTGTCGTGGAGGAGGTGACCCTCACCTTCCTCACGGTCCGGACCTGGGACGAGCGTCGCGTCACGCTCCCCGTCTCGTACTTCACCTCGCGGCCGTTCGAGAACTGGTCGCGCGGCGGAGCGGAGATGACGGGGTCGGTCTTCGTCCACTGCGACCACACCACACCGGTCGCGCTCGTACGGGCGCACCTCCACGAGTTCCTCACCACGTGCGGCACCTGGGACGGGCGGGGCTGGGACCTTGCCGTCACCGACACCTCGCCGACCGGCATCACCGTGCGGGCGATCGTGACCGCCAAGGACGCCGACGACCTGTGGACGACGCGTTGCGCCGTACGGGAGGAACTCGTCGGCTGGCTCGCGCGCGAGCACCCGGGCGCCCTCCCCAGGGTCGTCACCGCCCCCGCGGCCGACGCATTGGACCGGCCGGGGGAGCGCCCCCGAGCACCGCGGCAGCGACGCGGACGTCAGCCCGCCCGGAACCCCACCCGTCCGGCGGACACGCCCCCGGACTGAAGCGCCCCCGGACTGAAGCCGTGCGCGGACGCACGCAAGCCGGTCTCTCCCCGACCGCCTTCGATGGCACGTCCACATGGACAGCAGCCGCTGGAGTGGGACGCTGAAGAGTGAGGGCCCGTGCCGACGAGACTCGGGAGATCCGAAGGGGGCGCGACGCCTCGTCTGCTGCGGCCGACGGTAGGAGTACCTCGGAGGGCCGACGACGTGACGCGCGCAGAGTGGCTTCTGGTACCCGGTGAACGCGGCAATACCGCCACGCGCCTGGACACGCGCCGCCAGGACGGGAAGGCCTGGTCCGAGGGGAATCAGGCCCACGCCCTGGTTCACGGCGCCACGTACTTCACGGAACTTCTGGCGGCCATCCGCCGCATGCGCTCCGGCGACCTGCTCCTGTTCACCGACTGGCGCGGTGATCGCGACGAGCGGCTCGACGGCCAGGGCACCGAGATCGGCACGGTTCTGCGCGAGGCGGCCGGACGCCACGTCGTCGTGAAGGGGCTGTTGTGGCGCTCCCACCTGGACAGTCTCCGGTTCAGCCAGAAGGAGAACCGCCGCCTCGGCGCGGCGATCGAGGAGGCGGGCGGCGAGTGCCTGCTCGACATGCGGGTGCGGCCCGGAGGCTCGCACCACCAGAAGATGGTGGTGCTGCGCCACCCCGGCCGCCCGGAGCTGGATGTGGCGTACGTCGGAGGAATCGATCTCTGCCGCAACCGGAACGACGACGCCACCCACCGCGGCGACCGTCAGTCTCTGCCCATGGCCTCCGCCTACGGTCCGCACCCGCCGTGGCACGATGTCCAGCTCGCCCTTCGCGGCCCGGTCGTCGGAGACGTCGAGGCCGTGTTCCGCGAACGGTGGCAGGACCCCGCCCCGCTCAGTCGCAGCCCGGCCACCCGCCTGCGTGCGCTGATGCACCGGGAGGACACCGACGCGGACAGCCTGCCGCCCCAGGCCCCCGATCCCGTTCCGCGCGGCACGCACACGGTGCAGCTGCTGCGCACGTACCCGAACCGGCTGCTGCTCGGGTATCCCTTCGCCCCCGACGGAGAACGGAGCATCGCACGGGGGTACCTCAAGGCGCTGCGACGGGCCCGGTCCCTGATCTACGTCGAGGACCAGTACCTGTGGTCGCCGAGGGTGGTGGCCTGCTTCGCCCGCGCTCTGGCCAGGTACCCCGGGCTGCTGATGATCGGAGTCATTCCCGCGATCCCCGAGCAGGCAGGTCGACTCACGCTGCCCATGAACCTGGTCGGGCGGATCACGGCTCTGGAGGAGTTGCGTCGCGCCGGCGGCGACCGGGTCGCGGTGTACGGACTCGAGAACCATGCCGGGACCCCCGTGTACGTCCATGCCAAGGTCTGCGTGATCGATGACGTGTGGGCCTCCGTGGGCTCCGACAACATCAACCTCCGCTCGTGGACCCACGACTCCGAACTCGGCTGCGCCGTCGTCGACGGGAGCCTGGACCAGCGGCAGCCACGCGACCCCGGAGGGCTCGGTGACGGCGCGCGCGTCTTCGCCCGAGAGTTGCGCCTGGGGCTGATGCGCGAGCACCTGGACGTGCAAGGGGCTGCGGGGCGGCAGGCAGCGGCTGCGCCGGACGCACTGTGCGACCCGGCGATGGCCTTCGGTGCCTTCGAGAAGGCTGCCGCGGCCCTCGACGCATGGCATGAAGCCGGCCGCCGCGGTCCACGCCCGGCGGGCCGTCTGCGCCGCTACACACCCCCGGATCTGTCCGGGGCGCAGCGGGCGCTGGCCACTCCTCTGCACCACCTTCTGATCGATCCGGACGGCCGTCCGCTGAGGCTGCGGCTGCGTCACGCGTTCTGAACGAGCCGTTCCGTCGGCCCGACCAAGACGGGCGTCCGCCGGAGCGGGAGAGCATCATCGTGCCGGGGCACGACCAGGTGGGTCATGCGGGGCGACCACGGTGAAGTGCGCCCCTTCCGGGTCGGCGAGATCGACCCATCGGCTCATGGGGGAGGTGTGTACAGGAGAGGTGGTGCTTCCTCCCGTCCGGTTGGTGGTCTCGATCGCCTTGTCCAGATGGGGCACCGGAAAGCGGACGTGCCAATCGGGGCGGACCTCGGGGTCCGGTGCCTCTACGAGTGCTTCGCCGCCGATGAGGGCAACAGTGTGGTGTCCATGGCGCAGAACGACATGCTCGTGTTCGTACGACGCCACGCAGCAGCCGGTGCGCTCACCGGCCCAGTCGAGGACCTCCCCGTAGAAGATCGAGGCAGTGAAGGCCTCATGTGTACGCAATTCCAGCCAGGCCGGGGCGCTGCCGCGGCCCACCGACCAGTCCGGGACGACAGCGCCCTCCCAGAAGCCGAAGACGGCTCCCGCGGGGTCGGTGGCCAGGCCCGCCCGGCCGGTACCGAAGGCGAGGGGCCCCACGGCCATGGTGCCGCCGCGTTCGAGGATCCGGGCCGCGGTGACGTCCGCGTCGACGACGGCGAAGTACGGCGTCCACGCCACCGGGATGTCGAAACGCTCGGTGAGCGCCCCGATACCCGCCACGGGAGCTCCTTCATGGAAGGCGACCGCGAAGCCGTCTCCGAGCCGACTGGGCCTGAACTCCCAGTCGAGTACGCCGCTGTAGAAGTGCTGCGCGGACTCCATGTCCCGGGCCATCAGGCTGACCCAGCACGGAGCCCCCGCGATCTCATGGCTCGACGTCGACACGGTCGTCACCCTCGTACGCCGCTGCCGGCTGCCTACCAGTAGTGCCGGCGCCCGCCGACTTCGCGACCGAGAGCACCCATGATCCAGAGGACGGCGCCGATGGCCACGAGGATGATCCCGATGGTCCAGAGAACACTGATGCCGGCCACGAAGCCGATCACGAGCAAGATGATGCCGAGGACGATCATGGTGTCCTCCAATGGCGCTGGATTCCTCCCTTCAGCGTAGGCGTCCCGTCCGCTCGTGGCGTCCGGAAGCCGAGCACTGCGAGGCGAAGCCCACCGGACAGTCGGCCTGCTCGCCGTCGACCGCAGCCGTCACGACGTACATCGGATGGTCGAGCATGTCGGTGAAGGCGTCGCGGCCTGTCGCGCTCAGCTCCTCGCGTCCGGCTCAGGGCCAGGGCCAGGGCCAGGGCCGGGGACAGGGTCAGGGGCCGGGGGCGGCAGTGGACTGCGGAGCGCTGAGTGTCCCGAGGCCCAGGCCTCGCGCACGCGGGCGTCGAGCTCCGCCTCCAGCAGGACGGTCGCCGCACATCCGAACGCGATGTCCGGCTCCAGCGCGGGCTCGTCGGCGAGCAGCCCGCCGATGACCTCATGCCGTACGACCTGCTCGTGGACGGCGTCGGCTTCGACGTGCTCGGTGTAGAAGCGTTCGGCGGCCGGTCCCGCACCGCAGCGCCGCATGGCGTTGGCGAGCCTGCGGGAGCCGGGTGAGGAAGTGACTTCGACACAGGCGAAGTGGCCGACCAGGGCTCCGCGCAGGGACCGGTGCAGCCCGAAGAGGGACATCACGTTGACGGTGGCGAGCAGTGGGGCGGTCGCGTGGTCCAGATAGTGGCCGTACGCCGGATCGAGGCCGAGGTCGGTCATGAGCTCCGCGAAGAGCCGGGCGTGGACGCGATCGGGGTGCCCGGCGCCGAACTCGTCGTACGCGACGGCCGCCATCGCCGCCTTGGCCCGGCCGGTCAGCCGCGGGATGACCCAGGCATGCGGGTCCGCCTCCTTGAGGTGGTAGAGGGAGCGCATGGCCGCGTACTCGCGCAACTGCCAGAGTTCCCCCTCGCGTTCCAGGTGGTGGCTGACGCCGCCGACCGGATCCACCGGTTCGACGAGCAGCGGGGCGAGGGCCTCCTCGACGGACCGGGGCGCACCGGCGAGCGCGGTGCGCAGCGCGTGGAGGAAGAGGGCCTCCAGCTCCTGCCGCAGCCGCAGCAGGTCGGGGTCCCATTCGCGCGCGTCGTCGACCTCCTCGAAGCCCCGGTAGTGGAGCTCGTACAGCAGGTAGAGCGCGAGCTGCACGTCCTCTCCCCAGGGCTCTGCCCTTCGGATGCTTCCCTCGGTGTACGCGGGCGGGCGGCCGGTCCGCAGGGCACGCTCCACGGCCATGGAGAGGTCACCCCGCCCCGCGACGAGGCGGGGGCCGGTGGCCGCGGGGGTGCTCGGGTCGGCGGAGGTCACGGATCGCTCCCGTCGGCGTCGGCCAGCGGGCCGCGGCCCTGCAGCCAGGTCCGGCGTGCACGGAGCACCGGTCCCCACGGGACGAAGGACCGAGCTGTCACGCGGGCGGTCGGCCCGGCCGCCGCGAGCCGGTCCACGGTGGTTCCGGGGCCGCACAGGGCGGAGTGCACCATCAGCAGGACGTCGCCGCGGTGCAGCATGCCCGGGGCGCGGGCGCGGGCGCAGACGCGGTGGATGACCGCGCGCCCGTCGGGACCGGCGTCCCGGGCGCGGGCGACCCCGTGCGCCGGAGGCCGAGCCGCGGACAGTGCGAGGGCGCCCGTTCGGGTGCCGATGTCCAGTACGTCGGTGGCCGCGTCCCTCTCCTCAGGGGAGAGGGCCTCCGCCTCCTCAGGGGAGAGGGCCTCCGCGAGAAGCCAGGTATCGGTCTGCGGGCGGTACACGCCGGGCAGGACGATCAGCCGCGCGGGAATCGTTCCGAGTGCCAGAGCCGTACCGGGCACCATGGACCTCCTCCGGAATCAGTGGGCCCGCAGAGGCGCACTGCTCCATTGTGGCGCTAGGCCAGGACGTCCGCCGCTCCACGCGGTCCGGGGTGCGCATCCGCTGGGCACACGAAGAGCTGCTGCCGGCCCTGCGAGATCGCGAGGAGGCACACCACGAACCACGCCGCGCTCTTCGACGCCGACGAAGGCGGCCACCCGGGCACATGTGAACGCTGTGGGCCTCCTGCGCGGCGGAATCCCGCAGGGCGATCTCGAGGACGCCGGCGCCGCCGCCGTGTATCGCGATCCAACGGACCTGCTGGCCCACCTCGACTCGACGGCAGCCCGTTCGCCGCGGTCCCGCCCCTGTTCACCGGACCCGGGTGACCGGCTCCGGCGCCCGCTCCGCGGTGCCGGCCCACGGGGTGCCGTCAGACCGCTCGTGGCCCGCGGGCGATTGCGCCGTGCTCAGATCAGCCGGGTGGTGGCGTACGCCTCGATGGCGTCGCGCTGATACGCGGCCAGACCCGGGGCGATCGCCTCGTAGGCGGCGCGCCAGGCATCGTCGTCCACGCAGGAGCGTCCGATGGCCCGGTACTCCTCGGCGGACACGGCACGCAGCCGGGTCAGCGCCCGGTACTGGGCATCGATCTCGGCCTGCACGGGGTCGGCGTCGGCCGGGTGGCCTGCGGCCATGAGTTCGGCCAGCCGGATCATCTGAGCAGTGCGCTCACGGTGCGCGGCATCGGCGTCGGCCTGGCTCATCGTCGCGGCGCGGCGTCCGACCGCCTCGGCGAGTTCGGGGAAGCCGGACATGTTCTCCGCGTACTGGGAGGGCTGGACGCCCTCGAAGAGATTCTCCGGGCGGTTGATGGTCATGGGGTTGCCGTCCTTCCTGGACTGCTCCAGTTCGGCGATGGTGCGGGAGACGGTGGCGGCCAGGGCATCGAGCCGGTCCCGCTCCGCGAGCAGCCGCTGGTGGTGGCCCCGGAGGGCGTCCACCTCGTCGACCTGTGCTGCGAGGATCCGGCCGATCTCCGGCAGCCCGACGCTCAGCGCCCGCAGTACGAGGATCTGCTGCAGCAGCAGAAGCTGGTGCTCCTCGTAGTAGCGGTGGCCGTTGGCGCCGATCCGGGCCGGTGGCAGCAGGCCGGTCTCGTCGTAGTGGCGCAGTGTCCGGGCGGTCACGCCCGACATCCGGGCCACCTCTGAGATCGGCCAGTCCATCACGACTCCTGCACGTCTGTGTCGCCGGGCCGATGTCTCCGGCCCTGGTCACGACCGTAGAAGCTGCCGCAGCGGCAACGTCAACCCCGAGCCCTCGCGTACTTGCACGGGTTGACACCGCCGACCACTCGACCACTCGACCATCGCACCGGACGTCTCCGGTGCCACACGGGGGGCACTCGATCAGGCGAGGTGCGCGGCGATTCGGCCCTGCGGCCGACCGAGCCGAGCAGGAGCAAGGTGAATCCGCCGAGGTCACGATGTCCGACCACGATCGTGTCGCGCCGCGAGGCCGCACGGGTGAGGCTGGAAGCAGGTGCACCGTGACTGACCCAGTGCCATCGAAACCACTGCCATCGAAACGCGGCGGACCAGCGAGGGCCACAAGGGGGGAGGACGGGAAGGACCGGTGCGTGCTCGTGGGACCGGACATTGACTACACGGCGTTGTTCGCGGCGACTCCCAGCCCGTATCTGGTGCTGGGCCCGGATCTGGTGATCGTCGACGTCAACGAGGCATACCTCCGTGCCACCGGCCGGAGCATGCAGGACCTGGTCGGCCGGCATCTGTTCGATGCCTTCCCGGACAATCCCGCGGATGCGAACGCGGACGGTGTGCGGAACCTGAACGCCTCGCTGCAGCGGGTCCTGCGGTCGAAGCAGCCGGACACGATGGCGGTGCAGAAGTACGACATCCCCGTCGTGTCCCGGCCCGGGGCGTTCGAGGAGCGGTGGTGGTCGCCGATCAACACCCCCGTACTGGGGCCGGACGGGCAGGTGGCTTGGATCATCCACCGGGTGGAGGACGTGACCGAGTTCGTCCGCTCCCACCCGCCCGGACCGCCAGGGGGACTACTGGCCAGGCGGCAGGTGATGGAGGCCGAGCTGTACGCGCGGGCTCGGGAGCTGCAGCGGTTGAACGAGGAACTGCGTCAGGCACACGCCCGGGAACGCCAGGTCGCCGTCAGGCTGCAGGAAGCGATGCTGCACTCGCCCGACCTGGACCGGCACCGGAACGTCGCGGTGCGCTACCTGCCCGCGGTCGGGTCGCTGAACGTGTGCGGCGACTGGTTCGACGTCGTCAATCTGCCCGAGGGCTGCTTCGGCGTCGCGGTCGGCGACGTCGTCGGCCACGGCCTGGAAGCCGCTGCCGTCATGGGCATGCTCCGCAGCGCACTGAGCGCCGCCGTCCGAGCCCTGCGCGAACCGGCCACGTCGCTGGAAGTCCTCGGCCTGTACTCGCGATCGGTCGAAGGCGCGCTGGCCACCACCGCCTTCCAGGCCGTGGTCGACACCCGTCACCATCAGATCACCTACAGCAGCGCCGGACACCCGCCGCCCGTTCTCCTGCACCCCGACGGGACCTACGACCTGCTGGACCAAGCCACCGACCCGCCGCTGGGCGCCCGCCCCGAACACGTCCCACGCCCGCACGCCGCGCTCCCTTACGACTCCGGCGACACCCTCGTGCTCTACACCGACGGGCTCATCGAACGCCGAGACGAGGACATCGACGCCGGCCTGCACCGGCTCACCGACGCCCTCGCCCACCATGGCCGCACCGACCCCGACAGCCTCGCCGACGCCCTGCTGGCCGGCCTCGGTGTAGCCGGCGGTGCCCGCGACGACATCGCCCTGATCGTCGTCCGCGTCTGAGACGAAGCCCGGAGGCATTCAGGTCACCTCACCAGGTCCTGGTGCGACCGCCGCCGCAGCAGGCTGCCTTTATGCGCGAGTCTTCTGGCGAAGTGAAGTGTGGTGAGCCCGGATGTCCGTGTCGAGCGCCCAGCCCTTCCCCGCCTGCCGTTCCCGGGCTGCGCCCTTCGGGTCGAGACCCCGCGCCGACGTCGGCGATGCTCCGAACCGTCCGTTCTCCCTGACGAAACCGTGACCGCAGACAGGGCCGGACGTTGAGCTGATCATGAAAACCCGACGTATGGCCTTCGCGCTCGCCGCAGCAGCTCTCCTCGCAGTGAGCCTTCCCGCTTCCGCCTCAGCTTCTGAAGGCGTCCTCACCGTGAACGGCACCGCGTACGAAAACCCGAGTGGCTGCTACGCGGTCGACTGGTTCCCCACGTCGGTGACCAACAACACCGATGCGATCGCAGAGGTACACGCCGGACCCGATTGCACCGGTGCCGTGGAATGGCTCGTGTACCCGGGGGAGACGTACAACACGGAGACCGCGCAGAGCGTCTTCATCCTCTAGGGCAGGCGACCACGTCGCAGGCGTCGAGTCCGGCCCCGCATCGCCTCGCGGTGGCCGGACCGCGCCCGCCTCCCGGCTCCCGGCAAGAGGTCGAAGGGATGACCCCCAAGGGCGCCCTCGGGGGTCCACAAGACAGCGGACGGACCGGAGCGAGCAGGGCAAGGCAGACGAGATGCCTGTCTGGCATGGGGAACCCGGGGCCAAGGAGTGGCGGGACACGGCGGACGCGATGGATCAGCACCGGGGAGTCGTCTTGCCGATGCAGGACCTTTCAGAGCTGACCCGAGGCAGGGCTGAGCTCTTCCTCGCTCTGCAACTGTCGGCCCGCCGGACGGCCTGCCTCTGGAAGTGCGATCACAGGTGGGTCTGCATAGCCTGGGGAATAGCCTGTCGGCGCTCATCTCTTACGCCGGGGCTGTGACCTGTGGCTTCTCGGGGCAATCGTGTCCAGCTGCCCACTCTCCGAAGAAGGCGGCGTCGCGGCGCCGGAAGTCCGCCTGAGAGGGCGAGGCGAGCATCATGGCAGCGAAGCAGACCGTCTACCACGTGGCACCGTCCGGCGAGCGGGCGGCGGCTGCGGGCGTGAAGTGGCAGGTCGAGGGCCGGGAAGGCCGCCGAGTGCTGCACGAGCCGCACCGGACGCAGAAGGACGCGCTCGACGCCGCACGCCGGCGAGCCAAGGAGCACACGCCCGCGCAGGTCATCGTCCATGCCCAGGACGGACACATCCGCACCGCGTACACCTACGGCGCCCCTCCGGCCTCCCCAGACGAACGCGGCCGCAAGGCAGGACGCGGGGGCGTCTTCTAGAAGGCGCATCTTCCAGGTCTTCATGCGGGCGAAGACGTGCTCGACGTGGGCTCGGAGTGGGTGGAGGTCTTTCGCTACGAGGCCGATTCGGCCCTCGCCCTCGGCAGTCCCCGCGCCGTGGCGACCCACCTCGACCACCTGGCCTGGGCCCACAACATCTGTGCCCACAACCCCCAGTGTCCAGGGCGGTGTGCTTTGGCCCCGCTGTGGCGGCTTCGTCTGGCCCCGGGTAGGAACGGTTTGAACTGGCCCCACCTGGCTTCCAGGAGGCCCCGTCGACGTCAATGTCGGTGGCGGCACCTACCTTTTGCTCATGACTGATCAGCAGTGGGCAGGCATCCGTCAACGGGTCGAGGCTTTGGGGACATCCCCCGCGAGCAACGACGTGTTCGGGGCCTTGGGGCATAAATGGGTTCTGGAGCAGCCGCTCAGCCACGCCGAGCTCGCAGAGCTCGAGGCACAGATGAAGGTGACGCTGCCTGAGGAATTCCGAACCTTCCTCCTGCATGTCGGGGCGGGTGGTGCTGGTCCCGCCCATGGCATGTTCCCAGTGCGGCGAGTGCAAGGCCGCTGGCGGTGGGAGGGCGACGGCGCGGACATGGCAGACCTGTCCCGGCTTGCCGAGCCGTTTCCCGAGCAGGGCCCGGACCCCGAGATCGTCGACGCGCTCCTTGCTGAACGCCCCGAGGAAGAGGAATTCGACGAGATCGAGGAGTTCGACGACGCCATCGAGGCATGGGCCGAGCGGTGGGACGCCGTCATGTTCGCCCCAGAGCGCACAGTCGGTGCGATCGTTATCTGCCACTTGGGGTGCGCTCAACGGGAGTGGCTGATCATCAGCGGCAGCCACCGCGGCACGATCTGGTCGGACTGCCGGGTGGATGACGTCGACCTCACACCGCTCCTTGGCCGCGACGGAAAGCCGGTGACCTTCGCACAGTGGTACCTCGACTGGCTGCGCCACGCCGAGCGCACAGCGCTGGAAGGAATCTGAGCACTCGGAGTCGACCCACCGCGCACGGGCGCTCAGAGGCTCGGGCACTCGTTTGGAGTAGTGCGGTATTGACCCGGATTCTCGATCACTGGCCCGCCGTTACGCGGTCCGCCGTCGGGTGGTCCGCCAGGCCCTGGACAGCGCGTTGCCGCCCAAGCGCATGGAGCCTGTGATGCGCCGGTCGGCGCTGGATCCGGCGAAGGGCTGGATCGACGAGATGCTGCGGTCGGATCTGGACGGCGCCGCCGGAGCAGCGGCACACCAACAAGCGGATCCTGGACCGGCTGCGTGACGAGTACGGCTTCACGGCCGTCGCCTACCACACCCTCAACGACTACCTGCGAGTCCGTCGGCCTCAGATCAAGGAGGAGCCGGACCGGGCCCGGATGACGCACGAGGGCATGGTTCCGCAGTTCCACCGGCCTGGCGAGGAGGCCGAGGTCGACTTCGCCGAGGTCTGGGTGCGGGTGGACGGCAAGCCGATGCAGTGCCGGCTGTTCACGCTGCGGCTGTCGTATTCGGGCAAGGCGGTCCATCGGGTGTTCTCCACTTCGGGTCAGGAAGCGTTCATGCAGGGCCACGTGGATGCCTTCCGGATCCTGGGAGGTGTCCCGACCAGGCACATCCGTTATGGCAACCTCAAGCCGGCGGTCTCCCAGGTTTGCTTCGGCCGCTCGCGGGTGGAGTCGCAGAGGTGGGTGGCCTTCCGCTCGCACTACCCGTTGACTGAACTACTGGTGGAGTCTTAGGTCAGTGACCCTTTGGTCGGATCGACGTTGGGCTGTCCGCGGAGTCATCGAGAGACCTGTCGGTCCTGTCCGTGCCCTTGATCGGCGAGCTGGTGTCCACGGCCGATCCATGGGAGCCCTACCGGCTCGTCGGTCCGGAGGGGACGCCGGTTGAGGGAGTCGCTGCCTTCCTGCGGGACCTGCAGGCGGCCGGGCGGCCAGCGACAACGAGTCGTTCCTACGGAATGGACCTGCTGCGCTGGTTCCGCTTCCTTTGGGCTGTCGACGTGCCATGGGATCGCGCCAAACGCATCGAGGCCAGGGACTTCTCCCGCTGGCCGCAGATCGCTGGGCAACTGTCACGTCGGCATTGGAGGCGCCCGGATCAGGCTGGCCGGTGGGCCGCCGGCGGGAAGCCGTACGCGACCTCGGTCCGTACGCACAGCGAGACGGTGCTGCGGACCTTCTACGACTTCCACCGCGATGCCGGCACCGGCCGGTCCTCAACCCGTTTCCGCTGGATCGCTCACGGCGGGGGCGGCGAGCGCACGCTCACCGCAACCCGAGGGATCAACCGCGCAACGAGCGCATCGGCCTCTACCGGCCGAGGCTTCCGCAGCGGATTCCTCGCAGCGAGCCGGCGCGCTGCGCCGCCTCGGGCCGGTCGCTGCCCGCGACCGGTTGTTCAGACGAAGGCGGGTGCGGGAGCGGGCAGGTAGGGGGTGATGTTGCGCCAGGCGCGCTCGATGTATTCCTCTTTCTCGCCGACCGGGGCGACGTAGTGCAGCGCGCTTTCGGCGGCGTCGGTGCCCTGGAGACGGGCGATGATCCAGGCGGTGAGGTAGTGCGAGGCCAGGCAGCCACCGGCGGTGGCGATGTTGTCCTTGGCGTAGAAGGGCTGGTTCAGTACCTCGACGCCGGCGGCGACGACCCAGGGCTTGGTGATGAGGTCAGTGCAGGCGGGGATGTCGTCGAGCAGGCCGAGCCTGGACAGTACGAGCGCGCCGGAGCACTGCGCCGCGATGAGCTGGCGCGTGGGGTCCAGGCGGCGAAGGATGTCCATGATCGCCGGGTCTTCGACGACCTCGCGGGTGGCGATGCCGCTGCCGACGATGACGGCGTCAGCGGCGCACGCCTCCTCAAGGGTGGACATCTGCTCGATGACGACCCCGTTCATCGACGTCACCTTGGGACTGGGGGTGGCGATGGTGACGCGCCAGTCGTCGTTCTTGATGCGGTTGAGCACACCGAGCGCGATCAGGGAGTCGAGCTCGTTGTAGCCCTCGAAGGTGAGGATGGCGATGTGCACGGCGGCTGTCCTTCCGGCTGGGTGGGCCTTGACGGTAGGGACCCGCGAACAGGACAGTCAAAGAATTGTCATGCATACAATTCGGCGCATGGCAGCCCCGCGGTACAAGACGCTGGTCGACGCGCTCGCATCCGACATCCGGAGCGGGGGGCTCGCCGCAGGCATGCGGCTGCCGACACACCGCGCGCTCGCCGCCCGTGAGGGCATCGCCGTGGTGACCGCAACTCGGGTGTACGCCGAGCTGGAAGCGATGGGTCTGGTGAGCCGGGAACAGGGCCGCGGCACATTCGTGCGTGACGTCGCGGTGCCCTCTGGTCACGGCATCGATCAGCAGGTCGTCGCCACCGGCGCGGTCGACCTCAACTTCAACTATCCGTCGCTGCCCGGGCAAGCCGATCTCCTTCGGCAGGCCCTGCGGGAGGTGGCCACCTCTGGCGATCTCGACACGCTCCTGCGCTACCAGCCACATTCAGGGCGTCCCCAGGACAGAGCCTCGATCGCACGGCACCTGAGGCGTCGCGGAATCACCGCTGACGCGGAGCGGATCCTCATCGTCAACGGAGCGCAGCACGGCCTGGCCGTCACCGTCATGGCCGCGCTCAACGCCGGCGACGTCGTCGCGGTCGACACACTTACCTACCCGGGTTTCAAGGTGCTCGCGCATGCCTTCCATCTCGACTTGGCGCCCATCCCCGCAGCCGCCGACGGGCCGAATCTCGATGCCCTCGAGAAGCTGTGCGCGACCCGCCCTGTGCGCGCGATCTACACCATGCCCACCTTGCACAACCCGCTCGGCTGGGTCATGCCGGCAACCGACCGAAACCGACTGATCGAGATCGCTCGACAGCACGGGTCGCTCATCATCGAAGACGCCTCCTACGCCTACCTGGTCGAGGACCCCCCACCGCCGCTGGCCACCACCGCGCCGGACATCACCGTCTACGTCTCGGGACTGTCCAAGAGCATCGCCACCGGCCTCCGGGTCGGATTCGTCGTCGCCCCGCCGTCTGTGGTGCCGTTGCTCGAACGCGCGATCCGGGCGACCACCTGGAACACCCCGGCCCTCACCACCGCGATCGCCTGCAGATGGCTCGACGACGGCACGGTGGACCACCTGGAAGCGCAGAAGCGAGACGACGCCAAGGCCCGCCAAGCACTCGCCGGACGAGAGCTGGCAGGCCTACCACTCGTCAGCCACCCCTCGTCCTACTTCACATGGCTGCCGCTGCCCGACGATGCACGCGCCGATCGTCTGACCGCCACCCTCGCGCGTCGGCGCATCTCGGTAGCCACAGCCGAGCCGTTCTCCACCTCGATGCACACACCACAGGCAATCCGCCTCGCTCTGGGCTCGACCGATCTGGACAGTCTCCGGTCGACGCTGCGGACGGTGCGGCAAGTCGCTGTCGAGGACGCCCACGCTTGAACTGGGGGAATCCGCCACCTTGTCACATGCTCACGCGTAACGAGACCCACACGCGCCCCTCCTGCCGCTTCCTGGCAGCAGGAGGGGCGCGTGTGACGTACGTGGAGGTCGGCACCGGATCGGCAGTGGCCGGTCCCGTGCGGGAGGCTCAGCGGTGAACCCGATTCCGTGCGGGCGGGCGGGCAGGGTCAGGGCTGGGAGATCCTGCGCACCATCGGCGCCGCGGCGAGCGTGACCACGCCGCAGAGGCCGAACAGAAGGAGGTAGTTCTTGCCGCCGCTGAACGGGTCGTCGCCGACGGACAGGACGAGCGGGGCGAGCGCGGGCGCGAGGGTGTACGGGAGGTTCTTGGCCATGGCGAAGAGGCCCAGGTAGCGACCGGTGTCGCATGGAGCGGGCAGTACGCGGGTGACCATGGCCAGGTCGACGGCGTAGTAGACGCCCGTGGCAAGGCCGGTCAGTACGGCGGCCACGATCACGACGGTGAGGCTGGTGGCGACGGCCTTGAGCAGCAGGGTCGCGCCCAGCAGCACGGTCGCCCACAGGACGAACGGGCGGCCGCGACCGATCCGTGCGGACCATCGGCCGCTGACGTAGGCGGCGACACCGGACAGCATGGTGGTGATGATCATGGTCAGGCCGACGATCGCTGTCGCCTCGTCGGTGGAGAGCCCCAGCCGGGTCTTGGTGTAGTAGAGCGTGTAGGCCGCGATGAGGGCGAAGCCCGTGCTGACCAGCAGGCGCTGCGTCCACAGCAGCCGGTAGTCCGACGGGGCGGCGGTCGGTTCCCCGCGCAGTGATCATTTGTCGGACACGGCCTGGCAGCGTGGCTCGCCACCGCCTACGCCCCGGGCCCTCGCACGCACACGCGGTGTCACAGCACGACGGGCTGCCACCGCCCACCGTGCTCAGGCATCGTGCGCCGCCGCCACCGGGGCATGGGCCGCACCGCTACGTCTTCCGGCTGTACGCGCTGTCAGAGCCGCTGCCTTTGCACGGCCACCCGGGCACCGAGGCCGTGCACCGTGCGCTGAGGGGCAGGGAGCTGGCCGTGCGGTGTACCAGGCCGCTCGTCCGCCGCTCGTACAGTTCCACCGGTGGATCCGGCGACTGCGGGCAGGCCGCGCAGACGATGACAGCGTCGTACGGAGCCACGGTCCCTGTCATCGCGCGTTCGATCCGGGGCGGTCGGGCGGAAGGGACGCCCCGTGATCCGGGAAGCGGGGGCACGTCGGCGTCAGGACGGGATTCCGGGGTCGGCGTACCGCAGCAAGGCGCCCACGCCCTCGTACAGACTCAGCTCGCTCTCCGGTACGACGACCAGCTCGGCACGGGTACCGACGAGGGCCCGGACGAGGGCCTCGTCGGCGCGTTCCTCGCGTGGGGCCCGCACGCCGAAGGACGTCAGCTCCGCCTCGGTCAGGGCGAGCTGCGTGGGCTGGGAGCCCACCCAGAGCTGTGGTGAGAACCCGGGCGGCCGGTTCAGCAGCAGTGCTGCCACCTGGCCCCGCTGGAGGGCGGCGACGGTGGCGGCCAGACCCTCCGCCACGGGCCCGTTCAGGGCACGCCGACCGATGAAGATGTCCACGAGCTCCCGGTCGTGCGCGGCCATGCGGCCGCGGAAGACGTCGTCGAGCTGCGGCTCCAACAGGGCGCGTCCGGTGTGGGTGGGGGTCGGGCCGCCCACGCGTACGATCTTGTCCCGCAGGGTGTGCGGCAGGCGGTGGATCAGTACGTTGCACGCCCACTCGTCCCCGCCCACGACGACGGCGTCGGCATGGGCGCGCCGCGCCCGTTCGTCCAGCCGGTGGCCGAGCCGGACGCAGGTGCGGTGCCAGGTCGCCACCGCGACCCTGCGGTGCAGCCGCTCACCCGGGGTGACGGTGGACATGGGCCAGGTCCCGGTCTCCGCCTCCAGCGCCACCCAGCCGTGGGTCTCGGCGGTCGGCAGGCCGCCGTAGTGGACGACCACGGCCATGTACGGGATCTCCGGAACGTGTTGGGTGACCAGGGGCATGGCGTCCGGCAGGGTGCTGTACCTCGCGGAGTCGTGCTCGGGCGGCTTGGGAAGCTCCCCGTCCAGGACGAGCGTGCCGTGGGCGGCGAAGATGGCCTGCCCGTGCACCCCCGGAACCTCTGCGTCGGCGCCGACCGCCTCCTCCAGTGCGTTCGTCAGCGCCCGGTCCGCGCCCTGACGGGACAAGCTCTCCCTCAGCCGCCCCCAGCGCAGCGCGATCGCCCGCTCGGGATGCTCGACGTCCCGGGAGGTGTCCAGATACACGGAGGCGTACGGGCCCGGATCTGCGTAGAGGGGCTCAAGGAACGACAACCTCATCGCCACTCCCGTCGACGGTCCCCCCACCTTCGATGATGCCCGAGACCAGTCGTCGGAGGCACTCACGGCATCCGGTGCACCAGACGCCGTCGATCGCCGACGGGCGGGTTACTGCGGCCATGAGGGTAGCGGTGATGACAGCCGGGTCGCGTGGGGACGTAGCGCCGTACACCGGTCTCGGGCACGGGCTGATGCAGGCAGGACACGAGGGGCCGGATGTTCGCGACCGCCCTTCACTCCGGCCGGGTCTACCGCATCGACGCCCCGGGCGTCACCCCGGTCCCGATCACCGGAGGCATCGGCGCGAACGGCGGGATCGTCGTGCGCGAGGACGGGCGACTGCTCGTGGGCACCGGCAACGACCTCCTTCACTCGCTCACGGGAGACGTCCTCCCGGTGTCGAAGCTTCTGCTGGTGGACCCGGATTCAGGCGCGGTGAGCACGTACGCCTCGGGGCTCGGCGGCATCGGCGGCGTCGCTCTCGCGCCCGACGGCACGGTGTACACGACCACGCTGGGCGGCCGGACCATCGGCCGCGTCACGCCTGACCGCCGGGTCGACCACGACTGGGCGCGCGTGGCGCAGCCCAACGGCATCGCCGTCTCACCGGACGGGAGTCAGGTGTACGTCGTCCGGACCACCGTCGCCCCCGGCCTCTACCGCATCCCCGTGGCCGATCCCGGGCACCCGCAGCGCTGGATCTCCACCGAGGGGACCGACACCCTCGCCCTCCCCGACGGCCTCACCCTCGACGCCCGCGGCCGGCCTCTGATCGCCACCCACACGGCGGGCCAGATCTGGCGGGCCGAGGGCGGCACCTTCTGCGTCGTCGCGTCGGGACTGCCCCTCTCCACCCAGATCACGTACGGGCAGGGCGACCGCGGCTTCTCGGCGGGCCGGCTCTACCGGGCGGGGGTCGACGGGGGAATCTACGAGATCCCGTGAGGCCGGGCAGAGCGGTGACCGGACAGGCACGCGGTCGGCGGTGCGGATGCAGGGGCCTGCCACAGAACTCCCGGGGGTAGCCCCCCGCTTGGACGACCCAGCGATCGACAGCTGACGCGGGTGCCTGAACAGGCAGGCCGACGTGGGGAGCCGGAGCGGCCGACGGCCGTAGGCGTCACCGATCACCGCCGGTCGTTGTCCGATGTGTCGGTGAGAAGCGGCTGTTCGGTCCAGATGACCTTCCCGTCCGCGGTGTAGCGGGTGCCCCAGCGGTCGGCGAACTGGGCCACCAGGAACAGTCCCCGTCCGCCCTCGTCGGTGGTCGCCGCGCGCCGCAGGTGCGGAGCGGTGCTGCTGCCGTCCGAGACCTCGCAGATCAGGGCCCGGTCGCGGATCAGACGTACGCGGACGGGCTCGGCGGCGTAGCGGATGGCGTTGGTGACAAGCTCGCTGAGGATCAGCTCGGTGGTGAACGACTCCTCCTCCAGACCCCATTCGGCCAGCGTGCGGGTGACGGCGGCTCGAACCTGGCCGACGGCCGACGGATCGGACGCGACGTCCCAGGCGGCTGTACGGGCGCTGTCGAGCGCACGTGTGCGGGCGACCACCAGTGCGATGTCGTCCGAGGGCTGCTCGGGCAGCAACGCGTCCAGAACCGCGCTGCAGGTCTGCTCGGGCGTGCGGCCCGGGTGAGCCAGAGTGCGCCGCAGCAGTTCCAGCCCTTCGTCGATGTCGCGGGTGCGGTCCTCCACGAGACCGTCGGTGTAGAGCACGAGGCTGCTGCCCTCGGGGAGCCGTATCTCGGCGGTCTCGAAGGGGAGTCCGGAGAGCCCGAGGGGTGGGCCGCCCGGTACGGCGGCAAACGCCGCGCTGCCGTCGGGGCGCACGATGGCGGGCTCGTGGTGGCCGGCGCGGGCCATCGTGCACAGCTGGGAGCCCGGATCGTAGAGCGCGTACAGGCAGGTGGCGCCCGTGACCGGCGCGACGTCGCCGTCGCCGCTCTCGTCCTGGTCGATCCGAGTGACCAGTTCGTCGAGGTGCCACAGGAGTTCGTCAGGCGACATGTCCAGGGAGGAGAAGTTGTGGACCGCGGTGCGCAGCCGGCCCATAGTGGCGGCGGCGTGCAGCCCGTGGCCGACCACGTCCCCCACGACGAGGGCGACGCGGGCGCCGGGCAGCGGGATGACGTCGAACCAGTCCCCGCCGACACCGCCGCTGCCCGCTTGCGCGGGCAGGTAACGGTGGGCCACGTCGAGCGCGTTCTGCTCCGGCAGGGCGCGGGGGAGCAGGCTGCGCTGCAGGGCGACCGCCATGGTGTGCTCGTGCGTGTAGCGCCGGGCGTTGTCGATGGTGACCGCCGCACGGGCGGCGAGTTCCTCGGCGAGCGTCACATCGTCTTGCTCGAACGGCTCGGGCTTGCGCGACCGCCAGAACGTGACGACACCCAGGATGACTCCGCGGGCGCGCAGCGGAGCCGCGATCATCGAATGGATGCCGGCCTCGACAAGTCCCCGGGCCCGTTCGGGGTCTTGAGCCTGCCAGCCGGAGAAGGCGGTCATGTCCGCCTCCAGGACCGTCTCGCCCGAGCCGTAGCCGAGGCTCTGCGGGGTGGACGGGACGAATCGGATCAGTCTTCCGGGCGGGTACAGCGGTGTGTCGTCCCGGATACCGCGGAACGCGACACGGCGCATCTCCGCACCGCCCCTCGGCGGTTCCTCGCCCCGCAGGACCGGGTCGGCCAGGTCGACGGTGACGAAATCGGCGAACCGGGGGACGGCGAAGTCCGCCAGCTCCTGGGAGGTCCGCTCGACGTCGAGGCTGGTACCGATCTCCCATCCGGCGTCGAACAGCAGCTTCAGGCGTTCCTGCGCCACATCGGCCCGGCCGGTGACGGCCTGTAGCTCGGTGGTGTCCCGCAGCGTCGCGACACAGCCGGACGGCCCGCCTCCGGGGTCGGTCGGCCGCTGGCTGACGGCCAGCAGCCGGTCCCCGGCCAGGTGCACCTCGTCGGTGGCCGAGAGCCCGGAAGCCAACAGCTGGGCGATGTCCGGGGCGAGGCCCAGCTCGCGGGCGAGGAGCCCCTCCGCGTCCGGGCTCAGGCCGAGCAGCCTGCGCGCCTCGTCGTTGGCCAGCGCCAGCCGACCGTCGCCGTCGAGGATCAGAACGCCCTCGCGTACGGCGTGCAGCACCGCGTCGTGGTGCTCGTACATGCGGGTCATCTCGGCGGGCCCCAGGCCGTGGGTCTGGCGGCGCAGCCGCCTGCCGACCAGAGCGGTACCGAAGGTGGCGACTGCCAGCGCGGCCGCCGCGGCACCGAGCAGCAGAGGCAGCTGGTGATCGACGACTCCGCTCACGGCTTCGAGTGTGACCCCGGCGGACACCAGAGCGATCACGTCGCCCTCGGCGTCGGTCACGGGGACCACGGCGCGGGTGGAAGGGCCGAGGGTGCCGGTCACGGTCTCCCTGACGATCCCGCCTGCTGCCGCAGGGCCGATCGTGCCGATGTAGTGCTTTCCGATCTGTGCCGGATCGGGGTGGGTGATGCGGATCCCGTCCGTGGTCATCACCACGACGAAGTCCACGGCGGACCCCTTTCGCGCTTCTTCGGCGCGTTGCTGGAGCGCCGCGGTCGGGTCGGGACCGGCCAGGGCCTCCTCGATGCCCGGCGCGCTGGCGAAGGTCTCGGCCACGGCGAGGGACCGGTTGCGCGCTTCCCGCTCACTGTCGGCCCGCGACTGCAGTACGAGAGCAACCACAGCGGCGACGACGAGGAGCACCACGATCGCCGCCTGGAGGGAGAAGACCTGGCGGGCGACGGTGCGGACGCTCAACGCGGAGCGCAGGCGGCCGAGGAATCCGGCCATAGTCCATGTCTAGCACCGGCCCGAACGGCGGGCGAGCAGGCGGCCGGGCATGGAACGGACCGCCCCACGGGCACGTACTGCTGATCGGCCTGAACCGCCCCGCCAAGCGCAACGCCTTCACGGAGCAGATGATCAGCGAGCTGTCGGCCGCGTACGCTCTGTGGGGCGGGGTGCTGTTCGCCGACGGTGACCACTTCACCGGCGGTTTGACGTGGTCGACACGAGGTCCCCATGACATCAACCTCTGGGGCGGGGCCACGTTCCGCTCCCCCAGCGAACGGGGTGGGGCAACGCCCTGGGCCGGCTCCTCATCGGGGAGGAGTTCGACGCCGCGGAGGCCCGCAGCACCGGCCTGATGCAGGAGCCGGCGGCCGCCGGACCGGCCGCCTGCGACCGGTGATTCCAGGCACCCACTTCAGCGGCTGTAGGCGTAGGCCCGGTGGACGCCTCCCGGGTGCGATGCGCACCGAGGGTGGTGACACTGGTGCCATGGCGCACAAGGTATTGCTGGACGGCGGGCCGGACGACCTCACCGAGCGGATCGTCACGGTCGAGATTCCCGGCGAGGACGTGAAGATCCCGCACCTCGGTGGATACGAGCACTTCAGGGAGACCGAACGCCGGCACGACACCGCGGAGGGAACCCTACGGGTGTACGAATGGTGGGAGCGTACGGAGATCGCCGAGTAGGTCGGCCAGACCACGCCGTGACTGGTGCCGTGGACTCGGATCACGCCACCGGGCAGCACCACGCTGGCATCTCCTTGGGCGGAGCCATCGGAGCGCAGCTCGCGGTGCATCACCCCGAACGGATCCTGTCCCTCGCCCTGGTCAAAACTCCCACCACAGGTCCATGTGCGGGTGGATGCGCTCGCGCAGGCAGCTTGAATGAGAGTAGACCAGCTGCCGCACCTCACTTGAGTGCGCCAGGCCCAGCCGGAGCTCCTGCGCCTCCCCGTCCTGTTCGAGGTCGACGATCAGCCAGCAGAAGCAACAGGTGGGGTTCCGATCCAACGAGACGCTCCCTTGCAGTCGGGGCAACTTCGGCAAGTGAAGCATGCGGATCTTGGTCACGGCAGCGCCGGCATCGGCATACCTGCCAGGTCTGTACCACCTTCGCGGCCCGGACCGATCACGCGGCGCTCCGCGACATCGGAGTGTTCTCGAACCCGTTCTTGCTCGCACGTAGCGCTTTCGGGCCGGCGTCAGCGCGCTTCCTGAGCGACCGGCTCTTCGCCGCCCTGGTCGAGGCGGAAGGGCGGGTAGGCGTCCGTCATGAGGCTCGCGTAGGCGGCGACACGGAGCACCCAGCGGTTCAGCCCGACGACCAGGGCGAACAGATCGCGCGGATACCGTTCGGTGAAGGTCACGGCGAAGCCCGCGATGAGCGCGAGGAGCGTGATCAGGCCGCCGCTCCACCAGCCGGTGGCGCGCATGCCGCCGGTGAAGAAGGCGATCACGAGGTAGTGAGGGATGGCGAGCAACCACCACTTGACCAGGACCATCGAGCGGGAAAGCCGCTCCGGGTAGGCGATGTCGAGCCGGGCCGGGTAGTCAGGCTCGGGGCCGAGGCTGAAGGGCGGGTAGCGGTCGGTGCCGAGTGCGCCGTACGAGTAGTACGAGACGCGCCAGGACCAGCGGAGCACGCCGAGGTTGAAGTCGAACAGACCTCGTGGGAACCGCTCGGTGAAGAGGATGGCGAAGAACGCGATCACGGTGACGACGAGGAAGGCGATCCAGAGGAAGAACAACACGATCCAGTGCGGGATCGCCAGGATCCACTTGACCAGCCACAGCCAGCGGGAGAGCGGCTTGTCGAGTGCGGCCGTCACCGTCACCGGAGGGTAGGAACCGCGCTGGGTTTCCATGATCGTCACTTCCTTGCCGGGTCGTGCCGCGCATACGTGCGTCCAACGCCTCCCACCTCTCAGGATCGCCCGTTTTCGCTGCCTCGGCCCTCCGGGACCGGGACTCGTCCGTGGTCATCGACGTAGGCCGCGAACCACGTCAGGCGGGCGCCGTCCGCCCGGGGCCGGTCTGCGCCTCGGTACGGTGGCGTACGACGGTCGTGAGGGCGGCGAGCCGGGTCGACGCCACGGGCACCGGCGGCACCGGGTCCTCGATGCGCCGGGCAGCCTCCGGTAGCGCGGCGATGTCGCTCTCGAAGCGGGTGCGGGAGGCCGTCAGGGTGGCGGGCGGTTCCGTGCGGAGCCCGCCGCGCATCACGGTCCGCAGCAGCGGTTCCGTGCCCTCGGGCGGCTCCTCGTTCGTCAGGCCTATGACGTCGTTGAGGCCGGGATCGCGGAAGACCTGCTTCGGGGCCGGAGCGGTCACCCTCGCCGCCGAGAGCTTCATGACGGGCCGGCCGTCGTACTCGACCAGCTTGTAGGCCGCGTCCAGGTACGGGGCGTCGGCGGCCGTGCCGACCTTCGTTCCCACGGCGTACGCGTCGATCGGCGCCCCTTCCCGTACGAGCCGGTCGACGCCGTACTCGTCCAGACCGCCGCTCGCGATGATCCGCACGTCCCGCAGCCCCGCCGCGTCGAGGGCGGCACGGGCCCGGTGGGCCTGGGCGCCCAGGTCGCCGCTGTCGAGACGGATCCCGCACTCCGGGCCGAGCCCGAGGTCCGCGAGCACGCGTGCGGCCGTCGCGACGCCGCGATCGGTGTCGTAGGTGTCGACGAGGAAGGTCACCGGGCCCGGATGCGTGCGGGCGAAGGCACGGAAGGCGTCCTCCTCCGAGGCGAAGGCCTCGATGTACGAGTGGGCCATGGTGCCCGCCACCGGGATGCCGTACCGGCGCGCGGCGGCGACGTTGCTCGTACCGGCGAAGCCCACCAGTGAGCACAGGCGGGCCGCCTGGATGCCCGCCTCCGGACCGTGGGAGCGGCGTAGGGAGAAGTCCACCAGGGGCCGGCCGGCGCCTGCGAGCACGCACCGGGCCGCCTTCGAGGCGACCGCCGTCTGATGACAGACGAGCGACAGCAGATACGTCTCCACGAGCTGGGCCTGTGGCAGCGGTGCGGTGACCTCCAGGAGCGGCTCTCCGGCGAACACGAGCCGGCCTTCGGGCACCGCACGGACCTGACCGTCGAAGGACAGACCACGGAGCGGCGCGAGGTCCTCCACGGGCCGCCGCAACGTCTCCGCGAACTCCTCGACGTCGGAGCCGCTCACCCGGAAGCGGGAAAGGTAGTCCAGGGCCGGTTCGAGTCCCGCGGCGACGAGGAATCCGCGCCCCGGTGGGAGGTCGCGCACGAAGAGACTGAAGGTGGCCGGTGCGCGCATGTCCTCCCGCAGGTACGAGAGCGCCATCGTGACCTCGTACAGGTCGGTGGTGGTCACCTGGGACATGCTTCGAGCATGCGTGGCGGATCCGCGAACCGCATCGGGAACGCCGGACACGGTCAGGCCCGCGGCGCGCGTGGCTCCAGCCGGAACTCGAAGCCGAGGGTGCCCGGGTCGAGTGCGGTCGCGCCGCCGTCGACGGTGAGCGTCGCGCCGTTCACGAACGAGGCGGCGGGCGACAGCAGCCAGGCGATGGCCTCCGCGACCTCGTGCGGCTCACCGGGCCGCCCGGCGGGCAGGACCCGGGTCACCTCCTCGTACGCCGCTTCCAGACTGTTCCCGGCCAGGCCCGCCTCGTCGGCGAACCGGGTCATTCGGCGGTCCGCCATGTCGGTGCGCACCCAGCTCGGGCACACGGTGTTGGCGCGCAACCCCGCGCCGCCGTAGTCGACCGCGAGTGAGCGGCACAGCTGGAGCAGCGCCGCCTTGGAGGTGGCGTAGGCGGCGTTGCCGACGCCGTTGCGCAGGGCGGACACCGAGGCCACGGCGACCACCGCGCCGCGGGCGTCGAGCAGGTGCGGGAGCGCGGCGCGCAGCAGCAGGAACGGACCGGTGAGGTTGGTCCGCATGACCTCGTCCCAGTCCTCCAGGGTCACCTCGCCCACCCCGCCGCCCCGCCCGATGCCGGCGTTGAGCACCAGACCGTCGAGCCGCCCGTACGTGCCGACCACCGTCTCGACCAGCGAAACCACCGCGGCGGGGTCCCCGATGTCCGACGGTACGGGCAGAGCGCCGGTCTCCTCGGCGACCAGCCGCAGCGGCTCGGGGCGGCGCCCGGACACCGCCACCTTGTGTCCCGCCCGGGCCAATGACTGCGCGGTCGCCGCCCCGATCCCCGTTCCGCCCCCCGTCACCAGGTACACGCGCTCGTTCGCCATGTCCGCCGCCTCTCCCGTGTCTCGTCCGCCTCCGCCGTCCCGGTGATCTTAGGCGCGTGCCGCCCCGGGGCCGGGCCGGCCGGCGAACCAGCGCCGGCCCCGATCACTTTCCGGAATCGCTGGGGGAGCGCTTGGTACCGCGAGCGGAAGCCCGAGGACCGGAGGGTCCCGTTCCCGTAGGCGCGCCTGGCTCCCGAGGACGGCTTCCTCCCCCTGCGCGCCGTACCGGCCGAGTTCCCGGCCGGAAGGCGGCCGATCGGCCGAAAAAGGGTGCATGCTGAGCACCAACAGTGGTCGAGTTCCTGTTCTGGAGGTCGAAAGAATGAACGGCGGCGAGGGAAGACGGCGCCTGGCCGCCCGCGCTTCGGCCGGAAAGGGTGCCGCGGCGCACCGCTCGGCCGGAGCCCGCAGACGACTCGCCCGGGGTGGCGGCGAGGTCCCGCTCGACCGGCTCACCACGCGAGGTCGGCTCGCTTGGCTGAACTCCGCCGGTTCCAGGATCGGCACCACCCTCGACCTGGAACGCACGGCCCAAGAGCTGGCCGAGTTCACCGTGCCCCGCTTTGCCGACGGCGCCGCCGTCGACATCCTGGACAGTGTCCTGCGGGGCGACGAGGGCGCACAGTGGACGGGTACGGGTGTCCCGCTCATGCGGGCCACCGCGCTGTGCTGCGTCGAGGAGCTGTCCTCCCTGGAGCCCACTCCGGTGGGCGAGACCTTCGTCCGCGCCGAAGAGGCGCACGAGACGCTGCTCCACCGCTACTGTCTGCGACAGGGCAGGCCGGTGCTGGTGAGCCGTATGCGGAGCGACGACTTCATCAAGGTCGCGCCGACGGAGAGCGCCGCGGCGAAGATGCGAGCCGCCGGAGTGCACAGCTATCTCGCCGTGCCGCTGATCGCCCGCGGGCTGCTGCTCGGCAGCGCGGACTTCGTCCGCGGCCGCGGAGCACCACCGTTCTCCTCCACCGACCTCGCACTGGCGGAACATCTGGCCTCCCAGGCCGCCGTCTACATCGACAACGCCCGGCTGTACGGGCGCGAGCGCGAGCACGTCGTCTCGTTGCAACGCGCACTGCTGCCGCGCGCGACCCCGGTGACGCCCGGGCTGCGCGTGCACGCCGAGTACGCGCCCTCGACGGCCCACCACGGCGTGGGTGGGGACTGGTACGACATCATGGCCCTGCCCGGCGGACGTACGGCCCTCATGGTGGGTGACGTCATGGGCCACGGGCTGCCCGCGGCCGCCACAATGGGGCGGCTGCGGACGGTGGCCCGCACCCTGATGACCCTGGACATGGCTCCGGAGCGCGTCCTGGCCCGGCTCGACCTCGCCACGCGTGACCTGGAGGACGAGCAGGTCGCCACCTTCCTCTGCGCCGTGTTCGACCCGGCCGACTCCACCTACACGCTGGCCAGCGCCGGGCACCTGCCGCCGCTGTTCCTTGACGGACACGGCTCCGCCGAGTTCGTGGACGTACCCGTCGGCGCACCGCTCGGGGCCGGAGTGATCCCGTACGACCCGATCCGTGTCAAAGTGCCGAGGGGCGGCAACCTGGTCATGTACACGGACGGGCTCGTCAAGTCCCGGCGTGCGGACATCGACCACCAGTTGGAGTGTCTGCGCTCCACGGCGTGCGGCCTGGCATCCGAGGCTCTCGAAGCCGGCGGCTTGATCGAGCGCGCCCCGGCCGATGCCACCCGTTTCGACGAGGCCGTACTCATCGTCGCGACGGCCGTCTCGGAGGCCCCGGCCGACCTGCGCGAGTGGCAGTTGCCGCAGGAAGGGCGAGCGGCGTCCGTCGCCCGGAGCCTGGTCACGGACCAGCTCGCCGAGTGGGATCTGACGGAGCTCACCGACGTCTTCGAACTCGTCGTCTCCGAACTCGTCGGCAACGCCCTGCGCTATGGCAACGGGCCCGGCAGACTCCGGCTGCTGCGCGGCGACCGACTTGTCGTGGAGGTCTCGGACACGGGCCCCGACCTGCCCCAGATCCAGCACGCGGATCTCAGTGACGAGGGCGGCCGAGGTCTCCAGCTCATCAACATGTTGTGCCGCCGATGGGGTTCCTGCCGCACCGTGACCGGCAAGGTGGTGTGGGCGGAACAGAACCTGCCCTCCTGAGGACGGCCGGAACGCCGACGCCAAGACACTCACAGAGGTTGCGACAACGCCGCCGGACCGCTCCCCTAGGCCTTCGAACCCTCGGGGAGCCCTCTGGGATCCGCCTTGCTCCCGGAGGTCGCCGCGTGCAACACCCGCAGGGCGACCAAGAGGACGCCGATGTCATCCAGATAGACCGGGTCCGGGATCAGGTCGATCGGCGAGACCGTGTAGACCACCGCTGCCCAGAACAGGGCCTTGGACCGCAACGGGACACCGGCGTCCAGCAGCAGCCTCCGAGCCCGGAGGACGCGGACGAGCAGAACGGCCGCGAATCCCGCCACGACGAGCACGAGAACCACGGCCACGATGAGCCAGAGGGAGCTGTCCATGCTGCTCTCCTGCCCCGTAGTGGTCCAAGGCCGTGCGGTCGTGCGCGGCTGTTACAAGGCTACGACGTCGGGAGGACGTGCGGCCTCCAGCCGGAGCGACGGGTCCGGCAACTGCCCGGTCTCGGTGAGTGCGCTCGGTCACCCTTGCGGACGATGCCGACTCTCTTGGGGCAGGGTCACGGTGACCGTCAGGCCCCCGTCGGGCCGGGGGCGGGCGGTCACGTCGCCACCGTGGGCGCGGGCGACCGAGCGGACGATGGACAGGCCGAGGCCGGCGCCCTTGGCGGTGACGAGGCGCTCGGTGTCGAGGCGGCGGAACGGCTCGAACAGAGTGGGGAGCTCATAGGACGGTACTTCGGGGCCGGTGTTGCTCACCTCGGTCTCGGCCCGGCCGTCCTCAAGGGTGCGGCTTGTGACCTGTACCCATCCGCCGTCGTCGGTGTTGTGCCGGATGCCGTTCTCCACGAGGTTCTGGACGATCCGTTCGAGCAGCAGGGCGTCCCCGGTGGTGGGGGCCGGGCCCGCGTCCTCGTGCACGGTGATCCCGGTCTTCTCGGCTTCGGGGGCTCTCTGGGCGGTCACATGGGTGACCACGTCGGCGAGGTCGACATTCTGCCGATCGGGGATGTGGTTCTCCGAGCCGGCCAGCAGGAGCAGTCCGCTGATGAGACGCTCGTGCCGGTCGTTGATCTCCAGGAAGTCCTCGCCGAGACGTTTCACGTCAGGGGAGGCTGTCTTGCGGTGCATGGCCAGTTCGACGAGGGCGCGGCCCACGGTCAGCGGGGTGCGCAGTTCGTGCGAAGCGTTGGCCACGAAGCGACGCTGCCCGTCGAAGGAGCGGTCGAGTCGTTCGACCATGAGATCGAAGCTGTCGGCGAGGTCCTTCACCTCGTCGTCGCGACCGTCGAGCGCGATGCGCTCGTGCAGGCCGCGGTCGGCGGCGGGCGCGGAGGCGATGCGGCGGGCGGTGTCGGTGACCCGGTGCAGGGGAACGAGTACCCGCCCGGCGATGAGCCAGCCGAAGCCCGCCGCGACGCCGCCGACGAGGGTCAGCGCGAGACCCCCCTGGGTGATGAGCGAGGCGGTGGCGGCGTCGTGCAGTCTCTTCTGCTCGTCGGCTACCCAATTGAGGCTGTCGGACGGGGTGTTCTGCGGCGAGGACGCGCTGCCGCCGGAGTCCGTATGGACGCTGAGGTCCCCGCCCCGGTCGAGCTGCTGGGCGAACAGGACGTAGGTGACGCCGAGGAGCACGATGCCGGCGGCGAAGAACAGGCCGCCGTAGACCAAGGTGAGCCGGGCGCGCAGGGTGATGCGGCGCTTCTCCATGCAGCGCTTCTCCATGCGGCGCTTCTTCATGGGATCCGGTACCCCACGCCCGTGAGGGTTTCGATGACCGGCGGGTCGCCGAGTTTGCGGCGCAGCTTGAGTACGGTGAGGCGGACGGCCCCAATGAAGCTCGGGGAAGGCAAAGGGCTTGGTCAGGTAGTCGTCCGCACCGAGGGAGAGACCGGCCACGCGGTCGGTGACTTCGCCGGCCGCGGTCAGCATCAGCAGTCGCGCCTGGCTGCCGGAGGCGACGAGGTGGGCGCAGACGTCGTCGCCGTGCACCAGGGGCAGGTCCCGGTCCAGGATGATGACGTCGTAGTCGTTGACGTCGGCCCGCTCCAGTGCCGCGGCGCCGTCGTAGGCGACGTCGACCGCGTGGGTTTCCTGCCGGATCCATTCCGCGATCGCGTCGGCAAGCAGCCGCTCGTCCTCCGCCACCAGGAGCCGCATCCGTTGCCGTCCTTCCCTCGGGGCCGCCGCCTGTCCGGCGGGCGGTGACTTCTCGTGCCCATAGTCGTCCACGGGGTCGTTTCCTCCTTGTAAGCGATCGTCGACCGCGTTCTTCGAGGGCGACGGTTCGGCCGGGGAAACAGTGAGGTAACGGCACCACGGGTTGCATCCCTTCCGTCGGTCGGCACCCGCCGGCCCCTCGGCAAGGAGACGCCTCACATGCCTCGTACACGAACCCCCGCCCTGTTCCGGGCCCTGCCATGGGCCGCCCTGGCCCTGACCCTCACCGCTTGCGGGTCCGGGGCCGACGGTGGTGGCGGGGTGACCTCCGCGAACGGCGGTACCAAGAGCGCGACGAGCAGCGCCGCTCCCGGCCTGAGCCGGGACGAGACGAACGTGAGGTACGCGCGGTGCCTCCGGCAGCAGGGACTGGACGTGGCGGACCCCAAGCCCGGTCAGGGCATCGGGCTCTCCATCGACGGTTCGAACAAGGAGAAGGCGGACAAGGCCATGGAGGCATGCCGCTCGGTCGCGCCGCCGGCACCGGCCGACCAGAGCGACTCCAAGGACCGCAAGGCCATGCTCGACCTCGCGCGGTGCATGCGCGAGAACGGCGTGGCGGACTTCGCCGATCCCAAGGAGGGCCAGGGCATCGACATCGGCCCCGCACAGGCCGAGGACCCGGACTTCGGGAACGCCTGGAAGAAATGCGGCGGCGCCCAGGGCGAGCGCGAGCAGGCGGGGAGCGCCCAGTGACGGTCGCGCACTCCGATGAACCCTTCGACGAGCAGCAGGCGGACCCGCCACCCCGGCGCGGCCGTCGGCGACACCGTACGCGACGCGCCACGAAGATGACGGCCGCCCTCCTCGTTCTGACCGCGGCCGGCGCGGGAACGGCAGCCGTCCTCACCCCGGACGGCAGCGGCAGGGCCGGAGGCAGGTCGACGAACGGGCTCCCCCGGCGACGGCCGAAGTGCTCCGGCAGACACTCAAGGACACCAGGAGCGCCGACGCCCGGCTCGGTTTCGGCAGGGAGCGGACCGCGGTGGGCCGGCTTCCGGGCACGCTCACCCGACTTCCCGCGTCGGGCGCGGAGATCACTCGCGGCAAGGCCCTGTACGCGGTGGACAACCAGCCCGTCGTGGTGTTGTACGGATCGCTCCCGGCCTACCGCGCCTTGGCGAAGGGCTCCGAGGGACCCGATGTCAGGCAACTAGAGGAGAACCTCGCCGCGCTCGGCTACACCGGATTCGCACCCGACGAGGAGTACACCGACGCCACGGCGAGAGCCGTACGGCGGTGGCAGGACGATCTCGGCCTGAAGGAGACCGGGACAGTGGAGCCCGGCCGGGTCCTGTTCACCGCCGGCGCGATCCGTGTCGCGGGTCTGGAGGCCGAGCTGGGGGATCAGACAGGACCGGGCCGGAAGCTGCTCTCGTACACCGGCACGGCCAGGGCGGTCACGGCGGAACTGGACATCTCTGACCGGCGGTTGGCCAAGCAGGGCACCGCCGTCCAGGTCACGCTCCCGGACGGGGCCGCGGTCCAGGGGTCGATCGGCGGGGTTTCCACGGTGTCCAAGCCTGCGGAGGGGCAGAAGAAGGCAGAGACGAAGATCAAGGTGGTCGTCGGGCTGACGGACGCCCGGGCCCGCGAGGCCGTCCGTGCGTACGACGAGGCGGGCGTCCACGTGACCTTCACCGCGGGCACACGCAAGGACGTCCTCACCGTGCCCGTCGCCGCGCTGCTGGCCCTCGCCGAGGGCGGCTTCGGGGTGGAACTGGTAGAGGGGTCGACCTCGACGTACGTCCCCGTCACCACAGGGCTGTTCGCCGACGGCCGGGTGGAGATCTCCGGCAGCGGCATCGCCCGGGGCGCCAAGGCGGGGATGCCCAAGTGATCACCCTCACGAATGTGAGCAAGACCTACCCCGGCGCGGTGACCGCCCTCGACGGGGTCTCCCTGGCCATCGGTCCCGGTGAACTCGCCGCCATCGTCGGCCCCTCCGGCACCGGCAAGTCGACGATGCTGAACCTGCTCGGCACCCTGGACCGGCCCACCACCGGTCGCGTACACGTCGCCGGACACGACGTCGGCGCGTTGTCCGACACCGAGCTGTCTGCCCTGCGCGCCTCGCGGATCGGATTCGTCTTCCAGCAGTTCCACCTCTCCGCAGGCACCTCGGCCCTGGACAATGTGGCCGACGGGCTCCTCTACCGTGGGCTTCGTCCGGCGGAGCGCCGACGCCGCGCGGCGAAGATGCTCGAACGCGTCGGCCTCGGCCACCGCATGGACCACCACCCGAACGAGCTGTCCGGCGGCGAGCGCCAGCGCGTCGCCATCGCCCGCGCGGTGGCCGGCGACCCGACGCTGCTGCTCGCCGACGAACCGACCGGCGCTCTGGACTCCGTGTCCGGGCAGACGGTGATGCGGCTCCTGCGCGAACTCCACTCCTCCGGCACCACCGTCGTGATCATCACTCACGACCGAGAGCTCGCCGCGTCCCTGCCCCGCCAGGTGCGCATGCGCGACGGCCGGGTCATCGACGACGCAGGCCGACAGGAAGCCCCCATGGAAGCCCCGGTAGGGCAGGTGAGCCGATGACCACCGACATCCTGCGGCCGGCCCGCATGAGGCCCGGCGACGTGGTCAGGGTCGGCGCCGTCGGCCTGCGGACCCGCCCGACGCGAGCCGTGCTCTCCGCGCTGGGCATCGCCATCGGCATCGCCGCGATGGTCGCCGTGGTCGGGGTCTCCTCGTCCTCCCGCGCCGAGCTCGACCGCGCCCTGGCCACCCTCGGGACCAACCTGCTCACCGTGGCCCCGGGCGACACCTTGACCGGTGGCACGGCCCGACTCCCGGCCACCACGGAAGGAATGATCTCGCGTGTCCGGCCGGTGACCTCCACATCGGCCATCGGCAAGCTCCCCGGCGCCGACGTCTTCCGCACCGAGAAGATCCCCGAGACGGAGAACGGCGGCATCACCACGTACGCGGTACGGACGAGCCTCCCGGCCGCCACCGGGGCCGGGCTGCGCAGCGGCACCTGGCTCAACGCGGCGACCGGCAGGCATCCGGCGACCGTGCTCGGGACCGAGGCCGCTGAACGGCTGGGCGTCGGCGACGCCCGCCCGGACACCCGCGTACTGATCGGCGCGCGGTGGTTCACCGTCATCGGCATCCTCGAACCGGTCGCCCTTGCCCCGGAGTTGGACTCGGCGGCCCTCGTCGGCTGGCCGGTCGCCGAGACCGTGCTGGGCTTCGACGGCCGGCCCACCCGCGTCGACGTGCGCAGCACGGACGCCGACGTGGAAGCGGTCCGATCCGTCCTCGGCGCCACAGCCAATCCCCAGGCGCCGAACGAGGTCAAGGTCTCGCGGCCGTCCGAAGCCCTGGTCGCCAAGCAGGCCGCGAGCAAGGCTTTCACCGGCCTCCTCCTCGGTCTCGGCGCGGTGGCTCTGCTCGTCGGCGGCGTCGGCGTGGCGAACACGATGGTCATCTCGGTCCTGGAGCGCCGCGCCGAGATCGGCCTGCGCCGCTCCCTCGGCGCCACCCGGGGACACATCCGCAGCCAGTTCCTCGCCGAATCCCTGCTGCTGTCCGCGCTGGGCGGGGCGAGCGGCGCACTTCTGGGAGCCGTCGTCACCACCGGGTACGCCCTCTCCCAGGACTGGCCGGCGGTGATACCCCCCTGGGCGGTCCTCGGCGGTATCGCCGCAACCCTGGCCATCGGTACCCTGGCCGGCCTCTACCCGGCCGTCCGCGCTTCCCGACTCTCGCCCACGGAGGCCCTGGCCACCCCCTGACCAGGCAAAAGGCCTGCCGCCTCATCGTGCGCGTCCTGGGAAATGACCACCGAGCAGTGCCGAGGCCGCACGGCGCGGGGTCTCCGCCATCTTGGTGGAGACCCCGAGCTGTCGTGTGTGCCGAGGGCCATTCCGAAGAGTCCGTGCTCCTCCGGGGAAAGCCCCAGCCTCACGTAACGCTCGGCTGCATCAACTTCCGGCCCGCGGTGCTTCCGCCGTCCACGGTGATCGACGCACCCGTCATGTAGGGGAAGTCGTCGGACGCGAGCCCGAGCACCGCGCGCGCGATCTCTTCGGCTTCGGCCATCCGTTCGAGGCCGTCGACGTTGAGCGGTCCCCACGCCTGCTTGTACTTCAGCCAATCCGCGTCCGGGATTCCCGGCGGGCGGACGAAGGGAGTATCGGTGGTGCCGGGCAGCAGGGCGTTGAGCCTGATTCCCTTGGGTCCGTACGCGAGGGCTGCGGACTTCACGATGCCCTGCACCGCCCGCTTGCTTGCGGTGTACGCGGCGCCGTTCGGCCGCGCCTGTTCGGCCGCTGATGACGAGGTGCAGATGATGACGCCGCGCTGCGCCTTGAGCATGTGCGGAATCTCGTACTTGATCGCGAGGAACACTCCCCGGGCGTTGGTGGCCTGGACGTCATCCCACTCCTCGACGCTCATCTCATGGGGTAGTCTGCCGCCGCCGATGCCGGCGTTGTTGAAGGCGACGTCGATGCCGCCGTAACGGCTCGCGACTCGGTCCACGAAGCCGCGAACTTGGGCGTCCACGCGGACATCGGCCGCGATGTACGTGGCTTCGCCGCCCGCGTCCCGGATCTCGCGTTCCACCTGGCGCCCCAACTCGGCTCGCCTGCCACAGAATCCGACATGGGCGCCCTCAAGGGCGAACGCCTTCGCCGCCGCCCTGCCTATGCCGGATGTGCCACCCGTGATGAGCACGGACTTTCCCTGGAAGCGGCCGGCCTTGGTGCGGGACCTCGACTGGGTGCCGGTCGCGTGGGCGGCGGTGCCGAAGGCCACGCTCCCCAGCCCCAGAGCGGCCGCACCACCGAGGAGGGACCGCCGCCCCATGGCGGTGGATTCTGCGTCTGCGTTGGCGCTCGTGGCCGTATGCGCGTTGGTATCCATGACGCTCACTCTCGCCGCCCGACCCGGGTTCCCGACTCCCTCCACGGGCCGGACATCGCGGCCGGTGGGAGGAGGTGGCCTCCTCCCATGGCAGGACCCGGGCGCACAGGCGTCCGCCTATCGTGGGGGTGTGAACAGAGCTTGGATTGAGCCTGCGTTCGACAGAAGATTCGCCGGCACGCGGATCCTGGCGCTTGCCGGCGTCATGGTCGGCTATCTCCTGCTGCTGCAGCGGCCGTCCGGGGCACGAGACTGGGGCCTCGCCGCAGCCGGGCTCCTGCTGTGCCTGGCCGCGGGGAAATGGGTGTTCGGCGCGCTCCTGGCGCAGTCGGGCCTGCTCGTTGCCGCACACACGCTGGGCGCGAGCATCGTTCCTTCGTTGAAGGTACTGGCCGCCGTCACTCTCTTCGAGCTGGCGGTACAGCAGTCAGGACGCCGCCTCGCCGCCGGAGCGACGGGCCTGGCACTTGCCGTCGCCGTGAACCGCTTCGAAGACCTGCCCGGCGAACTCCTGCCGGTGCTCTACAAGATGGGTGTCGTCGCAGGCCTGCCCCTGCTCCTGGGCGCGTACGTACGCGTGACCCGCGACGCTGCGGTGCATGCCCGTCGACACGCGGAACAGCAGGAACTCCGTGCCGAACAACAGCTGCTGGCCGCCCGCGCGGCGGAGCGCACCACCATCGCGCGCGAGTTGCACGACCTCGTGGCCCACCACGTCTCCTCCATGGTGCTGCGCGTCGGTGTTGCCCGGCATGTCACCGCAGCCACCAGCACCACCGACCCGCGGATCACCGAAGTCCTCGACGACCTGCACTCCAGTGCCGGCGCGGCACTGACCGATCTGCGGCGCCTGGTCGCCGTACTGCGAGCCCCGGCCCGGACCGGTCCCGACACCGGCTCCCTGGTCGAGCCCGGAGCTCTGCCGGCGGCTTTGGAGTCGGTGGTGGAACACAGCCGCCAGACCGGCCTGACCGTAACCGCTTCCGTGGATCCCCGCGCCGCGCGGCTCGACGCGGTACGTGGCCTCGCGGTCCTCCGCCTGGCCCAGGAGGGCCTGGCCAACGCCGCCAAGCACGGCGGGCCCGGCGCACACGCCGAGCTGGCCGTGCGGGTGGCCGACGACGCCGTTCACGTGACGATCCACGACGACGGCGCCGGAAGGGCCCGGCCACCGGCCTCCGGCCCTTCCGGACACGGCTTGATCGGCATGCGTGAACGCGTGGACCTGCTCGGCGGCCGGCTGGATGCGGGCCCCGCCGCTCAGGGCTGGCGGCTCACGGCCGAACTTCCCGCCTTCGCACCCGCCATGGAGCCCCAGCCGTGATCCGCATGCTCGTCGTCGACGACCAGCAGCTCGTCCGTATGGGACTGCGCATGCTCTTCGAGCAGGCGCAGGACATCGAGACCGTGGGCGAGGCGGACAACGGCGCGGAGGCGGTACGACTGGCGGAACGCCTGACTCCCGACGTCGTCCTCATGGACTTGAGAATGCCCGGCATGGACGGCATCACGGCCACCCGCCGCATCGTGACCGCACGCCCTGCCACCCGGGTCGTCGCCCTCACCACGTTTGACGACGACGACCATCTGTATCCGGTGCTCGCGGCCGGAGCCTGCGGTTTCCTCGTCAAGGACACCCCACCGGCCGAACTCCTGGAGGCCGTACGCCGTGCCGCCAACGGAGAGGCCCCCTTCAGCCGGGACGTCCTTGACCGCCTCGTCGCCCAGGCTCTCCACACCCGTTCCTCCTCGGACACTCCTACGGACATCCCGGTGCCGGCCATCACCCCGCGCGAGCGAGAGGTGCTCGGACTGCTCGGGGTAGGCCTGTCCAACAAGGAGATCGCCGACAGGCTGCATCTCGGGGTTACCACGGTGAAGACGCACGTGGCCAGCCTGATGGCGAAGACGGGCCGGGACAACCGCATCCGTCTCGCTGTTCTCGCCGTCCTCACCGGCATCACGCCGAAGTGAGCCGCCGGCCGTAGAAGGTGATGTAGAAGGCGTGGAGAGCGGGGCGCTGACCTGCGCGGATCGTTGCGATAGCGGTCCTGGCCCGGGGCTTTGCAGCTTTCCCGGGCTTTCTTGGTGGCGCTGTTCTTCGCGGTCGGTCCTCCCCAGCGGCAGTTCGTTTGTCGTAACGGGTCGCGACAGCGCGAGAGTTCTCGAGACGGTTGATGGTCCGTTCGACCTCGTTGCGGCGCCTGTAGCGGTGAGAGTCGAAGCCGGTTGGTCTTCCGCCCGCACTGCCTTTGCGTCGACGATGGGCGCGTTGGCCCTTCGGTTTCGGGATGGTGTGCTTTGGCGGCGCAGCGCAAGGATCTTCGTACCGTCCTCCAGCAAAACCTCGACGTCGGCCCGGCGGTCGCGGTCCTCCGTGCATTGCTCCAGCCGCACCCGGGCGACCCCGGGCCTCGTCCGCGCCCAGGCCGCCAGTGTGTGCTCGGTCGTGATGTGCCAGACCGTCTCCGGACCGTGGCCGCCGGCTGGGGCCCGCCCGGGCGGGTGGGCGAAGTGCCGGCGGACCCTTGGAAGCAGGAGAAGCACACCAGCTGGCCCGTGCCGCCGTACCCGAGCCGCTTCCAGCGCTCCGGCGGTCCCTCGGCGATGTGCACCTCCCGCCGGGTCTCCAGGTCGAAGCCGACCACGAGTACGTCGTTCTGCACCGGGCCTCCCCTTCGGGGCGAGGCAGCCCCGGCGACTGCGGACGGGGCGGCCCTGGTCGTCGAACCCGCGCGAGCCTACGTCTGGGTGAGTGCGGACAACAGTCTGGAGGCCGGCCGCCTGCTCGCCGCCGCGAGGGGCCCGGCCTCCACCACCGCGTGCACTGTCCACCTCACCGGTCCGGTCGACCCGACCCGGCGTCCGCGACCTCGAAGCCGCACCGCGGCGCGTGCAACGGCCCGCTGTGGCCCGGCCCGGCAGTGTCAGCTTCGGGCCTTGGCCTCCTGCATGGCGGCCAGTCGACGGACGTAGCCGGCGGCGACGACCGCCGCCGGCACAACCAGCACGTGCAGAACCAGGGTGAGCCAGGTTTCCGGGTTGAACTCGTACTCGTAGTAGTACGAGTAGCAGCAGCTCGCTCCCGCCGGGGGTGATTCGCTGAGGGTCCTCCGGTCGAGGAGGGCGGTCCACGGAGTCAGCACGAGCGGCCCGGCCACGAGGGCGAACAGGCAGGCGGCCCACCAGCCTTGCAGCAGACGGGGCGCCGGGGCTGTGCCGTGGCCGGGTGGGCTGGAGGCATGCCAGACGTCGTTGGCGATCTGCTTGGGCAGGAAGAGATTCGCGACAGGGATGACCCATCCCACCACCGCCATGTACGGGCGGTAGCGCAGCCGGCCGGGCGCGAACTGTTCGGCGGCGGCGCGCACCCGGGTGAACCAGATGAGCCAGCTGACCGCCAGCGCTGTGCTGAAGAGGAGTTGGGCGGCGAACAGGGCGTGGAACGGAATGCTGTTCCACCGCTCCACGTCAGCGATGTTCTCCCAGGCGTCGTCCCATTCCGGGTAGAGATTTTCCTCCTGCCTGCGCCCTGGGACGGTAGCGAAGACGATGAGCTGGTGGACGGCTGAGAGTGCGGAGGCAAGGGCCGAGAGTCCGAGCAGCCAGTAGACGGCGGCTCGGTACCCGTCGGCCGGTTCCGTCCTGCCGCGCGCGCGGCGGCGTTCGTCGACCAGCCGGGACGGCGGCTCATCCGCAGGGCCGGCCTGGTGGGGCAGGACTGCCCGGTCTGCCTGGGCGGCGGCAGTGGGCGGGTGCAGCGGCCGGGTCGGACCCTCAACTGTCGCCTCGGCGGCAGGGTCCGCGTCGAGCGGGGCGTCCGCGACTGGACCCATCCGGGTGTGGGGGTCCTCCTGGTCGAGGAGTTGGACGGCCTCTTGTCCGAGCCGGGTCAGTACCTCCAGCGGCAGCCAGGGTCCCAGCGAGCGGTACTGCGTCTCCTGCCGTTCCCGGAGCTCGGCCAGCGTCGGCCGATCGGCCGGATCCTTGGCCAGACAGGCCGCTGTCAGCTCACGCAGCGGCTCGGGCACTCCTGTGAGGTCCGGTGCCTCGTGCACCACCCGGTACATCAGGGCGTGGGCCTGGCCCTCCTCCGCATTGAAGGGGAGCCGTCCGGAGGCGGCGAAGGCCAGGACGGTGCCCAGCGAGAAGATGTCGCTCGCCTCGGTCAGCCGCTCGCCGCGGATCTGCTCCGGTGACATGAAGCCGGGCGACCCGATCACCACCCCGGTGCTGGTCAGGCCGCCGGTGGTGGAATTCAGAGCGCGGGCGATGCCGAAGTCGATGACCTTCGGCCCGTCGATGGTCACCATGACGTTCGACGGCTTCAGATCACGGTGGACGAGACCGGCGGCATGTATGTCACCCAGAGCCCGGCACAATCCGGAGGCCAGGCCGCGCACCGAATGCTCTGGCAGCGGCCCGTTCTGCTCTGCGACCACCTGTTGCAGGGTCGGACCGGCAACGTACGCCGTGGCGACCCAGGGCAGTGCTGCCTCCGGGTCGGCCGCAAGCACGGCGGCGGTCCAGTCCCCGCCGACCTGCTGTGCCACGGCGGTCTCCTTGGCGAACCGACGGCGGAAGTCCGGGGCCGCCGCCAGCTCGGCGCGGATGGTCTTCACCGCCACCATCCGGCCCCGCGGTGACCGGGCCAGATAGACCACCCCCATGCCGCCTTCCCCGAGCCGGCCAAGGAGTCGGTAGTCGGCGACCCGGTCGGGGTCCTGTTCCTGCAAAGGCTGCACGACAACTAGCTCCCCTGGAAGGCCACTTCGGTCGATCAAGACTAGCTAGGACTCAGGGTGCTTGTGACGAGCTCACGGCATGGCTACATCCGGAGGAGGGCGCCAGCAGGCCCTCCGCCGGTCGAGGTCAGCGCCTCTATTGGCCTGAAGAACCGGACATGGGCGCGAAGGAAGGGGCCTGACCGGCTGAGTCCGGTGGAGCCCGTTCCAGATCAGGAATATGCCGGTGGCCGGTTCGTGCGTGCCTCTGGCGTAGCCGACCGGCCCGGTGGCAGGGTGAACCACAAGCGGCCCCCGCAGCCCGACTCCTGCGGTGCATGGCCGCCGGCCCGGCCCCGCGGGGGCCGGGCCGCGCCCGCCTCCCGGCTCCCCACGGGAGGCCACAGGCGCGCACAGCCACCCGGTTCACCACGTAGGGGCGGGGCGGTACCGCCTGCCACCGGTACGGGCCCGGCGGGGCCGGCGGAGGGGAGCGGCGGACATGGCCATGATCGAGACCAAGAATCGTCTGCCGCAGTGCTCCCGCTGCCGCGGGGACCTCGTCATCAGTGCGGTCGCGCCGGTGGACGATGCCCGCGGGCGCCCGGTCCACCTGGAGCTGTGCCCGGCCTGCGACACCGGCGACACCGAGCGGCCCGCAGCTGCCGATGCCCCGTCTCTGCTGCGGTGCGGGTCCCGGTCCGGTGCGGGCCGAGGACCCAGACTCTGCAGCCCCGTCGGCCCTGTCGGAATGCCGACTAGGGCCGGTTACCAGGTACGGACATATCCGTAACTATCACCCGCGCGGGGCACGCAGATGCGACAGACGTGGCCGTGACATTCCTTGACCGCCGCGCCCACCCGTTGCCTGATCAACCACAAGCCCCTTGCGTACTCCGGCGCGCCATCGGTCGCACCACTCAGCACACTCCGCCATCAGTGTGATCAGGCCGGGTAACAGCCGTTCCGCACGTTTCTTCGCACAGCCGGGCCATCCTTCACACACGAAGACGACGTGCGCCTGCCCAGCCTGCGCCTCCGTGTCAGTGCCTCGTGTGAACCTGCACGGGCCCGGCGGCGCGGGGCGCGGTACAAGCTCCGGGTCCGCGTCACCGGGTAGCCGCAGGGCATGCGATCACAGGCAGGGTCCGCATGGCCGGGGAGCACTCTTGCGGCAAGGTATCGACCACGGCCCAAAAGAAAGGCCTGTTCGAATACCGGGGACGCTGAGACTCGCCGTACTGCGAACGCTTGATGCGTCGCTCAAGCCGCATTCGGCACGACCTTGACCTCGTACGCGAGGACAGGCACCGCGGCGAGCTGCTCGTCCACTTGCTCCCGGACATCGCCGGCCAGCGACAGCACCATCTTGGTTCTCGTCCCCGGGCCGTCGACCCGGGGAATGGAGCTCTCCACTGGACCGATAGTGCTACCAGCCAGGCTCCGTAGAGCCCTGCGAGCCTCGTCGAGCGCATCGTCGCTGACAGTCATCGAAACGACGGTGGTAAGTGCCATGGCAAGCCTCCTGACAGTGAACGAACACACGGCTGCCCCAAGGATCACCCCCCGGGCTCTCCTCCGCACCGTGAGTTACAGGTAGCGCGACAAGCGCAGCTGCTCGGATGCGCTTCGCGCTGCGTGACCTTGCAGCCCGAACACCGCGTACGGCGCGGCCGCAGAAACAGCCGGGCTCCCAGGTCACCCCGGATCGACTGCGGCCGGCCATGACCCCACGGCGCCAGAACCGCTTCACACGCCGGACAAATCAGCCGACCCTGCCGAAGCTGACGCTCCACCAACAGCCCGTCCGAGTCGACAGCCTGCACCGACACCGCCACCTGACCTGCAACGATCAGCCGGAACCTCTCCAAGCGGACCACCGGTCATGCTCGACTCGCCCGCACGCGAGCCCGGCAAGATCCAAACGAGAGGCCCTAGGCACCCCGGGACAGCCGAAAGGGCGCCCGGCCTGGAACTTCAGGCCGGGCGTCCTTTCGTCGGGGCGTGCGCGTCAGGACGCGGAGGCGCTGTTCGCCGCGGGTGTGCCGGCCAGGATCGTCCCCTCCTCCGCTTCGTACCGCATGCGCTGGTCGGCCGGGTCGCGTTCATAGAGCACCGTGCCGAGCCAGCCCGCGAGGAAGCCCAGCGGGGCCGAGAGGATGCCCGACGTGGTGAACGGGAACCAGTTGAAGTCCTGGTCCGGGAAGATCGCCTGGGGCGATCCGGACACCAGGTTGCTGCCGGTCATGAGAATGAACGCGGAGGCGCTGCCCACGATGAGGGTCCAGAGCAGTCCCGTACGGGAGTAGCGGCGCCAGAAGAGGCTGTAGATGAGGGCCGGTGCGACCGCGGACGCGCCGATGCAGAACGACAGGGTGAGCAGTGCCTGAAGGTTCAGATGCCGTGCACCGGCGGCGATCGCGATCGCCACGAGCCCGACGCCCGCCGCGGCGGTCCGGGCGATGGCCATCTCTGCGGAGTCCTTCAGTTGCACCTTGTGACGCAGCCCGTGCGTGATGAGGTCGTGCGCCAGGGTGTTGGCGCAGGCGAGGGTGATCCCGGCGACCGAGGCCAGCAGGGTGAGGAAGATGGCTGTCGCCACGGCCGCGAACAGCAGTGTCTCGACGGTCGTCTGGTCCGTGCCCATGACAGCCTGGCTGACCATGAGGAACGCTGTCTTGCCCTGCGGGTCGCCGGCGACGATCCCCTGGTGGCCGACGATCGCCGCCGCGCCGAAGCCGATGATGACGATCAGCAGACAGGTCACGACGACGGTCGACACGGCCCAGGACATCGAGCGCCGCACGGCTGCCGCGCTGCGTGCGGTGAACATGCGCATGGTGATCTGCGGCAGCACCGCGGCGCCGAGCACGACCGTCAACTGAGTGCTGATCATGTCGAGTTCGTTGCCGCCGAACTGCAGACCGGAGGCGGTATAGGCGTCTCCCGCCCCGCTGCCGCGCTTGGCGGCGTCCAGCAGGGAGGGCAGGCTGAAGTCGAAGCGGTTGAGGATGAGCGCGGCGATCGCGAGGGACGCGCCGAGAAGGACGACGGTCTTGACGATCTGGATGAAGGCGGTGCCCTTCATGCCGCCGATCGCCGCGTACGCGATCATCAGCAGGCCGAGGAACACGATCGCCCCGGTCTTGAAGCCGTCGGCGTCGAAGCCGAGGATGACGGAGAGGAGATCGCCCGCGCCCGCGAGCTGGAAGATCACCAGCGGCAGCAGTGCGGTCAGGGTGACCGCGGCCGTGATGATCCGCACGGCGGGGCCGGGGAGACGCCGGGTGAAGACGTCGCCGATCGTGAACCGGCCGGCGTTACGCAGCGGTTCGGCGAGCAGGAACATCATCAGGACCAGCGAGAGCACGGTGCTCAGGGCGAGCGTGACGCCGTCGTAGCCGACGAGCGCGATGATGCCGATGGTGCCGAGTACGGTGCCGGCGGAGATGTAGTCGCCGGCGATCGCGAGGCCGCTCTGCACGGGGGAGAGTGAGCGGTAGCCGGTGTAGAACTCGCCCAGGTCGTCACGATCGGGGCCGGTCATCACGCACAGCAGCAGCGTGACAGTGATGACGGCGATGAACGCCATCAGCGACATGGTCTGGGCCCCGGAGCTGAAGCTGGTCATGCGCGCGCACCTCCGGTGGGCTGCTGCCACGCGGGACGTCCGGAGCGGCTCTGGCGTTCCGGCCGGGGCGCGGCTGCCGCGGCCGCCTGCTCGGCGCGTTCGCGGATCGCCGCGGCGAGCGGGTCGACGCGGTTGCGTGCGATCCGCTCGTACAGCGCGATCGCAGCCAGCGCCACGGGCAGCTGGAGGAGCCCCAGGACCAGACCGGTGGTGAGACCACCGGTGATGTTGCTGGTCATCATCGAGGGGGCGTAGCCGGACAGGAAAAGGAAGATGACGAAGTAGCCGAGCGCGGTGAAGGTGGCGACGCGGCGGAGCCTGCGGTAGGCCGATCCGAGCCGGCGCAGATCATCACGATCGTCGGTGGCGGCGGGCGGTTGCGGCTGCGGGGACGCGTCCCAGGGCTGCTGCGCGGAGTCCCAGCCCTGCGGCGAGGAGTCCCACGCTCGCGGGGACGAGTCCCAGGCTGCCTGTGGATCGGTGTCCCAGGACGGCGATCCACCCTCCCAGGACTGCGACGCCGCCTCTTGGCGGTGCCGCCCGGCATTCCGGTGCTGCGGTACGGGCGGTGGGCCGGGGAAAGGTTGGTGGTACGACATCGATATTGCTCCTTGCAGCCCCGGGGAACGGGCGGGTGGCGCTGGTGGTCCGCGTACGTTACTCATGGGTATAGCCCCTGCGTAAGAGGTTTCCGACCGCTCGGTATGTCGGTTCGGTGACGATCCTGTGTGCGGCGACGGAACCCGAGGTAATCCCCGTCGTGGATCTTTCCGCAGGTCACGGGTGAGTCTCGGGCCGCCCATGGGGCCGGGAAGGCCGCTCGGCACGGCCGGTCCGGCGAATGCGCCGGGCGGGCCGACGATGTGGTCGGGTGGATGCACTCGGCTGCCCCCCGACCGGATCGGCCTGCCCTGCTGCCGATGGCAGGAACGCCTCCGCCCAGTTCTCCGCCCGCCTGCGGCACCGGTCGGCACCCCGCGGCCGGCCGGTGTCCCCGGTACGGGCGAGGTCGAGGACCAGGGGGCCCTCCTCGTCGGTGAGGGGGCGGTGGGCGGCGCTCTGCGCAGCGCCGGGGCCCTCGGCTCGGACGTTCCTGGTTGAGGTCAGTTGGTCGTTGTCCATGCGCCCGTAGGCGCGCGCAGGGCGGGCCAGAGCATGCCAGGGGTTCCCTTCGGAGGGCGGGTGGGAGGCGTAGGAGGAGTCATCGAGTGCCGGCGGCCGCGGTGGGCGCCAGGTGGATGGGGTTACTCCAGGCTCGTCCGCCGGTCTCGTCTTCGACGGTGACCCGGCAGAATCCGTTGCCGAACATCGCCAGGGGCAGGGTGCAGTCCGTCAGGTCTTTGCCCTGCACGACTTGTGCCCCGGGGGCGCAGCCGGTGATCAGGATCTTGCGGACGGGGGAGCAGTGGACGGTGATGTGCTCGCTCGTGAGGCTGACGTCGAGCAGTTCGGGGCCGGTGGACGAGTAGTAGTGCCCGGCCTTGAGCGCGGCCAGGAGCTGGTCCGGGTCGAGGGACTCGGCGCGGACCTGGACCCAGGCGGCGCAGCCCGGCGGGTCCTGGGGTTGGAGGTGGGCGTCGTCGGCCGCGTAGGTGTGCAGCCGGTGGCCCCGGTTGAGGAGGACGTCGGTCAGGTGCCAGCTGTCCCCGCGGTCCTCGCGGGCGGCGAGCGCGTTGTAGACCTCCACCGCGTGCGCTGCGTCCAGGCTTTCGGCGTCCGCGGTGCTCAGGAGAGAGGCGGCGGGGTGGGCCATGCCCACGTACGCGCCGGCGGCTCGTGCCCTGCGGGCCAGCTGCGGTCCGGTCTCCTCCAGGGTGGGCGGTGTGAAGTCGAGCGGGAGCCCGACGGCGACGATGTGCCACGACGGTCCGGCCTCCGTGCGCGGCGCGTGTAGCTCGGCGCCGAGCAGGGTGGTGAACCCCTCCGTACGCAGCGGCCTGGTGTCCGTCAGCGGGAAGCCGTACTCGGATCGGAAGTGGTCGGTGACAGCCAGGAAGTCGTATCCGGCGTCCTGGTAGTACTGCGCCGTGGCCTCGGGGGACAGGGCGCCGTCGGACTGGTCGGAGTGCGTATGGAGATTCCCTCGCCAGAAGCGGCCCGGTCGGTCAAAGGGCAGGCTCTGCATCCAAGTCCTCCTGGGGTTGGTCAGACAGGGTGTCTGGCGAACGCGTCCGGTCCATGCCCATCATCGACGAGCGTGAAGAACGGCAGCGGGAGGAGAGGGAGGCCCGGCCTGTGTGGCAGGTGTACGACGTGGCCTGCCCCGTCTGTAGCCAGGAAGCCGGGCCTGGTGCCTCACGTCGGGCAGGCCGCACCACCCGCGGTTCGAGCTGGCCGAGAAACACACCTGTCGGCAAGAGCCTCGCCCCTGAAGCCGCAGTCCGATGCCGGGGTTTCCGCCTCGGCGGCCGGAACCAGGCCTCGCCTGCGTACCGCCCAGCCCCGGAGCCGGCCACGCCGCCGGAGCCAGGAGCGCTGCCCGCCCCGCGAACTCGACGTCGGCCCAGCCGGCGCGGCCTGGGACCTGGGTTCCAGGGGATCCGCTAAGCGGTGACGCTCGTCAGCAGTGCCGCGGTGCATTCCTCGGCGAGGTCCTCGGCGTGGGCGGGGAGGGGGTCGCCGGCCCGGAGGTGGCGGCGGACCAGCGAGAGGGGCAGGTCGACCACGGCGAGCGCGACACGTTCCGTGGCCTGCGGACCTTCAGCGCCCAGGGTGGTAGCGAGAGAAGCGAGGGTGGCACGCACCCGCTGGTTGCCGCGGTCCGCGCGCTGGAGGTCTGCCTCGGACCAGTCCGCGCGCCCGAAGTCCTCGGCGCCGTAGAGGAGGAGCGCGGCTTCCTGCGGGTGTGCTCGGCTCCAGGCGACGACGTGGCGCGCCGCCGCACAAGCCGCCCGCCGTGCGTCGATGCCTGATTCGACGGCCTCGAAGTAGCCCTCCTGGAAGCGCTCCACCGTCCGCAGCCACACCTCGGCAAGCAGCGCGGTCCGTCTGGGGAAGCGGTGGTACACCGAACCGCTTGGGGCGCCGACCTCCGTGGCGACCGCGGACATCGTCACTGCGGCCGGGCCCGCTGCGGCAGCCAGTCGCACGGCGGCGTCGAGGAGCTGGTTCACATCGAAGCGGGGTGGTCTTGCCATGAGTTGGAGAGTACTCTCCACAATATTAGAGACCATTCTCTAAAACAGTCTGAGGAGGACGCATGGGCGTCTACAACGTGCACGAGCGCCTGCTGGCCGCGAAGCGAAGCGAGGTGGGAGCGCTGATAGACACCCTGGCGAGCAGCGACGACAAACTGTGGCCACAGGAAGGCTGGCCCTCCATGGAGTTCGACCGCCCCTTGGCGGCCGGGGCGGCCGGCGGACACGGCCCGGTCCGCTACACCGTCGCCACGCACATCCCCTCGCAATGGGTCCGTTTCACCTTCAGCGGCCCGCGCGGCTTCCACGGATTCCACGAATACGCCGCGTTCACCGTCGATCAGGACCACACACTGCTGCGCCACACCCTCGCCATGGCCGTCCACGGCCCTGCCCGCCTCACTTGGCCGCTCGTCTTCCGCCCCCTCCATGACGCCCTCCTGGAAGACAGCCTGGACCGCGCCGAACTGGCCTGCACGGGCACGGTGGACCGCCCGGCACGCTGGAGCCCCTATGTACGGATGCTGTGCGGGCTCGCGCGCTGACCACCCAGCAGGCGGCTCACGTCCGGGACTGCGTCACAGGGGGTCAGCACTCTCCAAAGGGTTGAGGGCGAACCGGGCGCGGCGTTCAGCGCATCCAAAGTGAGCGTGTTCATCGGCTCTGCCGCAGATCTTGTGACGCTTACGGTGGGGACTGAGAATCTGTTGTCCTTCCGGGTGTGATGGCCGGGTTTCCGCTGGTCAAGCGTGAAGTTGCCTCCGCTGCAATAGAGATGACACGTCGTGTTCTCTCTTTGGCGGAGGCGTCAGATGCCGTTGGTGATGGGGTTGATCGAGGAGCGGGAGGTCGCTGCCCGGCAGCGGGTGGAGTTGCTGCGGAACGAGCTGGACCGGCTTGTTGCCGAGCTGGAGGAGGCGGAGGCCGCGCGGGATCGCCTGGTGATCGCGAAGGAAACGGTGAGTGAGGTGCTGTCCGAGGCCGGCGAACCCAAGGACGTGCGAGTCCTTCCATGCCCGGCCGGTTGAGCCGGAACCGGCGGTGGTCCGGGCGGTGCCCGGCTCAGTGGTGCCGGTGCGGCGGGAAGGGCTGGACGTGACGGTGCTGCCGCCGGACTACCAGCGGATCATGCGCGTCCTGGCCGATCGTGAGCGGGCCGGCGAGGGTCTGCGATCTGCCGGCAACTCGCCAGCTTGTTGGACCTCGAGCTCGTTCCGGCGAAGATCGAAGGGGTGCGGTCCAAGGCGAAGCGTCTGACCGCGCGAGGCTGGCTCGTCGAGGACACGAGGACACGAGGAGGCGGGCACGGACGCCGCGGCCTTGACCGACTGGGAGTCGATGATGCCTGCGGTCGGCTCCGGGTCCCGGCCGGCCGCGGCGCGGGTCTTCCCACGCAGCCGGTCGTGGAACTCTTTGACCAGGCCCTTGTCCCGCCAGCGGCAGCAGAACACGTAGACCCGGTGCCAGGCGGGAAACGGACTTCAACACCCATGAGCTGTGCGGGAGGCCCTGCTTTCATTCACCGGCCACGAGCCGAGCACCCAACCGAGCACCCAAGTCCGACCCGCAACCGAACCTCTCGGTGCGACAAAAGCGATTTACGCGTCGGAGTGCTCCGGCAGGGCGAGCCAGTCCGACCAGGAGATCTCTCGGCCGAGGAAGCGCGGCTGCTCGAACGGCCAGTCGGCGGCGATCCACTGCGGCACCAGCTCATCGAGGGCCTGCTCGACCTTGCTGTCCACCAGCTCGTCCACCACCCACCAGGAGATCTCGCCGTCCGCGCCGGCCCTCTCCGGTGGGTCGATGTAGACACAGCCGAGCAGAGCTGTCTCCGCCGCGTCGAACAGCGCGTAGTTGAAGGACTGGTGTGCGGCTATCTCCTTCTCGTGCCGCAACAGGTCGGCCTGGTCGGCCTCGTAGGTCATGGTGGCCGCAGGCCAGCCCCAGGCCGGGCCGAAGATGGTCCACAGCCGCTCGCGCGAACCCATAACAGCCGGATAGTCGAGCGGGGTGTCCGCCTCCCGGATCGGCCGCAGGTGATGGCCACCGCCCGGCAGCGGTACCAGGACGGGATGGACGAAGTCATCGGGAAGCCAGCTCATAGCGCCCGACCGTAGCAGCGCGCGGCCCTCCGTTCCTTTGGATTTTGCCCGTGTACCGCCAGGACCGGCTCTCATGCCGGGCAGTGCCCGCGATCAACCGATCGAGACTCCCGTTCGATCGACAGACTCCATGATCGGTATGGCAACGGGTTCTGAGGCGGCCCGCCATCGTGTGTCATTCCGCGGCCGGTCCAAGCGGAGTGGGGACAGGCCAGTGAGGGTCGTACCAGCGGTCGGGGCCGGTGAGGCCGAGTAGCCGTACCGCGTGGAGCAAGTGCTCGGGAGCATGCTGGGCCCGCAGCCGGGCAGGGGCATGGCTGATCGTCCAGGTCGTGAGTTCCACCCGTGTCTCCTCCGCACCTTCCTCGTCCCGGTCGGTACGCCAGGGAAGTACGTCCATCAGCAGGTCGTACTCCCAGCCGTCCAGCGATTCGGCCAGGTGCTCGGTGGCCGTGGGATGGCTCTGCTGCTCCCAGACGGAGAGCCACGGGGTGAGCGTGCCGGCTGCCTCGGTGCACACGGCGAGTACGTCGTCAGCGGGCACGGCGGGATGCGCGTCGTTGAGGGTGTGAGCCCACCAGGCGTGCAGGAACTCCCATACTGCTCGGGACTGGCGGGCGGGCCACTGCTGCCACTCACCGGCAGCGAATACGGCACCAGGGTGCCCCAGAGGACTGGTGAGATCGAGGCAGCCGCCGACGAGAGCCCTCGTGAACTGGGGGAGGATGCGGCGCAGGATGGCCGCACGGTCCCGCCAGTCGGTCGCTTGCCAGGTACGGTTCAAGAGGTCGGCCTCAAGCTGCACATTGGCCGTCTTCAACAACGCGAGCTCTTCCGCACTGCCCCAGTGGCAGTCGCACTGGGACTCATCCGGGTGGGCGGTCATCCCCTGAAAGGCCTCGGCCAAAGTGCTCAGCGCGTCGTCAAGACGCACGCGGGTCTCGTCCATGTTCATCGCAGGATCGCCTTCGCGGACTCCGGGCGGCTCCCACCGGCCGAAGATTCTCAATCTACCGGACACGCGGCGGCGCCTGAACTGGAGTCGAGCACTGCTGGGTTGCGTGGGGGACGGTGGAACGATCACCGCAGGGTGATCAACGGGTTCTCGTTGAGGGTCCGGACGGGCGTACCGTTGCGGGACCTTCCCGAGCGTTTCGGCAGCTGGAAGACTGTTTACGAGCTCGCAAGCGAACGGATCCGCGTTCCCCGCCCGCAGGGCGGTCGCCCCCGCACTCGGCCGAACCACCTGGGTGGAGACAAGGCCTACAGCTCACGTCGGAACCGGCGCTACCTGCGAAGACGCCAGATCAAGCACACCATCCCCGAGCCGAAGGACCAGCGGGCCAACCGTAAGCGCCGCGGCAGTGGGGGCGGCCGGCCCACCGGCTTCGACAGCGAGATCCACAAACGCCGCAACGAGCTCGAGCGGACGATCAACCGGCTCAAGAACTTCCGGGCCGTCGCCACTCGCTACGACAAGAGGGCCTACGTCTTCCACGGCACCGTCACCACCGCGGCTGTCCGGCTATGGCTCCGGGACCGAGCCGACCTGCAGTCTCAGTCCCCGAGGAACCACAGGTACAGGCCCTGTCCGTCGAGAACTACCTGACCCAGCTCGATCAACTCGCGCGCGAACTCATCAGTCAGCACGCCTGCAGGCAGCCGCGGTACCTCGTCCAACAGGGTCGACACCTGCCGGTGGTTGAAAACAGTGTCCGCGTACGGCAGCAGGTGTCCCAGCATGGGAAACACTGACTGATCAAGACCAGCCAGCTCAGGACCCCAGACCACACCGTGCTTCGCGCGGGCCTCGATCGTGCCGTTCTCGCCTCGGACCTGGAGGTTCATCACGGTCAGACCCTATGGCCTCATGATCCGCCGGACAGGCACCCTAACCGATGAGGCCGATGAGGCCGTTGGGAAGGAGGGCGTGGGGAATCGAGGGCTGGAAGGGCAATAGTGCCGAGGCGGGTCCGCCTATCGGAATCCGGTCAGCTCCGGGAAGGGCGACACGAATCCCGGTAGACGGTTCGAACCGGTTCCCGACCTCCTGCTGGCGTGCGCCCCGTCGGGCAACTCATGTGGGTCGTCCCCGTTCCCCCTCCCAAGAACGACCGCAGATCGGCCTACTAGGTTCGAGGCATGACGACACCCCTTACCGGCAGTGCCTTCGACTCGCTTTTCCTTGACGCCGTGCCCGACCAGCAGGCGTTGCGCCAGGTCTACGAACTCCCCAAGGACACGGCCCTGCGGAAGCAGATGACCGAACTCACCGAGCAGACCCGCCGGCTGATCGGAAGCTCATCGTTGGTCCTGGTCGCCAGTGCGGACGCCGAGGGCAACTGTGACGTTTCCCCGCGCGGGGGCCCCGCCGGGTTCGTCGCCGTCCTGGACGCGCGGACGGTGGCGATACCGGACGCGACGGGCAACAAGCGTCTGGACACCCTGCAGAACGTCATCGCCACGGGACGCGCCGGACTGCTGTTCGTCATCCCGGGGCGCACCACGACGCTCAGGGTTAACGGCCGGGCCTGTGTCTCCACCCGTCCGGATCTGCTCTCGCAGTTGACCGCGGTGGGCAAGCCGCCGGCCAGCGCGCTGGTGGTGGGGGTCGAGGAGGTGTACCCGCACTGCCCCAAGTCGCTTCTGCGTAGCGGGGCCTGGAGGCCGGAGCAGTGGCTGCCGGCGGACGCCCAGCCGACCTCGGCCGAGGTGACACTGGCGCAGCTGCGGATGCCGGAGCTGACGATCGCCGACATCGAGCAGGCGGAGGCGGACTCGCTGAAGTACCGGTACGAGTGACGGGCTGAGCGGAGAAGGAACGACGAGCCGTGCAGGGTGACCGGCTTGGGGACGTGTCGCAGTGTGCGGACCTCGGTACCGGGAAGAGCCCGAAAAGGGGCATCCGAGCGTCCGTCGCCGCGTACGGAGGCGATCGCTCGTCGAGCCCTGCGAGAGCGGTGCGGCCCAGGCGGATACCGCAGTCACGATGCCGGAGAGCGAGCCCGTACCGGTCGGCGGGTCGGGGGCACTGCACAGCGGCACATGTGCCCCGCCCACGCGTACGGTCACCACGCAGGGAGATTGAGCAGTTCCGCGCCGACCGGCGCATGGCCGGCGCTCTTGTCCACGAATCGGATCCCGAGGATCCCGAGGATCCAGTGGGGTCCTCCGCCCGGCCTGGGAACACGGTCGGCCCCGCCACAGTCCGTTGCCCCGGTCAGGGGTGTTCGGTGCCGCCTGCCTGCCCTTCACGAGGGTCGTCGGCAGGCGGGTTCCCCGCCCGTAGTTCCCGCCGCAGTGCGCGCAGCGCGGTACGTTCCTCCGCGCGACGCCGCAGCCAGGCACGCCGTCGCTTGCGCGTGATGACGAGGAGAAGGCCCAGGGCAAGGAGGCCGCCGACGGTGAGGGTGACGATGAGCCAGGGGAAGTAGGACAGCCGGACCGTGTTGCTGTCCACGGTCTTCGCCGCGCCGCCGGGAACCGTGGCGGTCACCGAGGCGGTGACCGCGCGGCGGCCGAGAGCGGGGAGGTCGGCCAGGCGGCCGGTGATGGTGGCGCTGCCGCCGGGGATCACGTAGATCCCCGTGGGGGTGAGCGGGACGGTACGCGCGGAGCTGCCGCCGGTGATGTTCAGCGTTCCGGCGAAGGTGTAGAGGACGTTGCCCGTGTTGCGTACGGTCACGGTGAACTCCTCGCCGCCGCCCGCAGGCCGGTGTTCCAGTTCCGTGAGGGAGACCTGGAGGTCTGCGGTGCCAGGGACGGTGAGTTCGACGAGCCGGGCGATACGGGTCTCGGTGTTCACCCTGCCGCTGACCGCGGGGGTGCGCAGCGCGGTGACCAGGCTGCCGAGATAGCTGCCCGGCGGGGTGCCGTCGGGGACAGCGAGGGAGAAGCGGACTGTGGCGCTGCTCTTCGGCTGCACGATGACGGTGGCCTCGGAGTCCAGTTTCAGCCAGGCCCCGACCGCGCCCATCTTCTGGCCTTCTTGCGCGGGGGCCAGGCCGCCGCCGGCCGCGTTGGTGACGTCGGCGCCGTAGACGTGGAAGGTCCGGGCCTCGTCGCTCTCGTTGTAGATGACCGCGGAATCCTCGATCCGGGCGCCGGCCTTCAGCGCGTACCCGAAGTGCCCGCCGGTCAGCGTCGTCAGACCGTAGAGCCCGGCCTGCACGCCGAACGGCGCGCCCGCAGCGGGTTCCGGTGGAGTGGGCGATGGTACGGGGGCCGGCGCTGCCTGCGCGCCCGGCGCCAGAGCGAGCACGAGACCCGTGAGGAGGAGGCTCCACAGGGCGGGGAACCGTGCCCGGTGGGTGGCGGTGGCGCCGCCCCGGGCGCGCAGACAGCAGTTCATGGGATCAGCCGGTGATCGTGTACTGGAGGGTGCCGCGGTACGAGCCGGGGACTGTCTCCGTGGGGATGTTCCACTGCGCCGTCGACCCGGCGTGGGTGAAGACACCGCGGGTGCTGCCGTCGCCGGTCGCCATCGTCACGGCCGGGGAGAGGCTGGCGCCCGGTTGCGGGTTGGCGCCCTCGGGGAAGTGGCCGCCCGGGCCGGGCTTGGCGATGCCCGTCCACTGGCCGCCGGTCCCGTTGATGTGTCCGCCGGTCGTGATCTTCAGATTGTTCCACCCGATGGAGTCCGTGCCGCTGACCAGGTCGGTGGTGGCAACGGTCACCGACCAGGGGGCGGTGGTGGAGAGGGTGTTGGTGTACGTGAACGTGCCGAGTCCGGCCGGGGTACTGACCGTGCCGGGTGCCGGCGTGCCGAAATTGACGGCCGGCAGGTTCACCCCCATCGACAGGACACCGGGCGCCTTGGCGACCTGCATCGACATCGACTGGGCTGTGCGGTTCGGCTTCGAGGTGTTCAGCAGCACCTGCGCCGCAACGCCCGCAGCAGTGGAGGCGGCCGCCAAGTCGGGCCGACCGTCGGCGTTCAGGTCTCCGACAGCGTACGAGCCGTTCCCGCCACCCTTCGCGTCGTACAGCGGGCCGGCGTTGCGGAAGGTGCCCGTGCCGTCGCCGAGGAGGACGGAGATGTCGGAAGTACCCATGTTCACGGTGACCACATCGAGCTTGCCGTCGCCGTTCACATCCCCGGTCTTCACGCCGGAAGGGCGCAGCTGCCCGGCGGAGTAGCTGCTGGGCCGGCCGCCACCGACGTAGTAGTTGCTCGCGGTGCCCAGCGCGCCGGTGCCGTCGTTGGTCCACACCGAGACGTTGTCGCCGTTGGTGTGGGAAGTCAGCACGTCGGGCTTGGCGTCACCGTTCATGTCGGCGACCGTGATGTCTACCGGGAACATGGCGTTCGTCGACGGGTTGACCAGCGTCGGCGCGAAGTAGGAGGTGGCCGGGGCGAAACCGCCCTTGCCGTCACCGAGCAGCTCGACGATGCCGCCCATGCTCTCCATGCCGTGCTGCGTGGGCTGCTTGGTCAAGGCCGCGGCGACAACCGCGTCGAGTCGGCCGTCACCGTTGAGGTCCGCGAGGGCGACCGCCGTCGGGTAGGTGCCGGTGTCGAGCCCGAAGGAGACACCGGGGCCGAAGCCGCCCTTGCCGTCGCCGAGCGCGGCCACCAGGGTGTTCGATCCCTTGACTGGGGTGACGAGGTCGGCCTTGCCGTCGCCGTTCAGGTCGCCCAGCGCCGGGGCGGTGCCCTTCCCGGAGCCCGCGGGCAGCGGGACAGCGGTCGCCCCGCCGAAGGAGACTCTGGGATCCGGTACGGCCTGGGCGGTCGGTGCCAGACACAGCCCGGCTACGAGCGCGGCTGCGGAGCCGAGCAGGAGCCCGGCTCTGCGTGGCGTGGAAGTCTTGAACGTACCTGCCCCTTGACGATGTTGAGGCACGCCGACGGGAGGAGTCGACCTGCGGTGGTGTGTTGGGAGAGTCGGACGCAGTCAACACCGCCGCGCCGGGAAATTTCAGTGGATGTCCCACCAGTTCCGGGGGCCGCTCCGCAGGTGTGACCTGGTGATTCCTACGATCGGCCAGCCGGCTGCGGACGGGGACAACCACCCCGGGCCCACGCGGTTGCGCTCACCGCCGCGGAGGGCGGAGCATGAGCAGCACCTCATGCCTAGCGCCGTCGGCGTCTGGAAGGCCCATGTCTGCATGGTCGTCGAAGGGCGCAGTGCGCGCGACGCCCCGGCCGAGCCGACACCCTGAGTGCAGAAGCCCGAGCTGCGGGGGCCCGGCATTCCCGGAATGCAGACGCCCAGGGCTCTTCCCTTCTGCCGGAAGCAGAGGATCGAAGGGGGGTGTGATCCCAAGTCGATCTGGTGGGCCAAGAGGCGGAGCTCACCTCGGGCGCCGCCGTCGCCGGATCTGATTCTGCGGGACTTCACCGCGCCGCTGCCGGGTCTGAAGTTCGTCGGGGACATCACCTGCCTGCCGACGGCCGAGGGACGGCTGTATCCGGCGACGGTCATCGATCTGTGCACGCGGGAGGTCGTGGGCTGGTCGATGGCCGACCACTTGCGGACCGAACTGGTCGCAGACGCCATCCGGATGGCCCATTTGAGGGTGGGCATGAGGGTGGGCACACGGCAGGAAACGCGATCTTTCACTCCGATCGCGGGTCGCAATACACGTCCCGTCAATTCCGTGACCTGCTGGGCGAGTCGGGCATCCGGCAGGGCACCGGACGCACCGGTTCGTGCTTCGACAACGCTGCCGCGGAGAGCTTCTTCGCCGTCCTGAAAGCAGAGATCGGCATGCGCGCCCGGCTCCCCACCTCAAGAACGCCGGCCGTCCCGCCGCGGCCGCGAAGCGCCCGGACCTCCCTTCTCCGAGTGGCCGGATCTGATCTGTGCGTGATCGGAGGTGATCCGGATCGGCCTCCGACGCCCTACCATCTGAGCCACTCACCACGGAACCACCCGGCACGCCGCACCGCCGCGGCCGGTTGTTCCTCTCTTCGCCTCGGGGGACCGCATGGACATCGAACTCGCCGATCTGCTCAAGTCGCTCCGCTCGGAGATCAGCCGTGCCCGACTCGATGCGGCCGGCCAGGACGTGCGCTTCCGGATCGACTCCATCGACCTGGAACTTCAGGTCGCCGTCGAGAAGAGTGCGGAGGCCACCGCCGGAATGAAGTTCTGGGTGGTCTCGCTCGGTGCCAAGGGCGCCGCCAAGTCGGCGCACACCCACACGGTCCGGCTCAGTCTGGGCGCCGAGACCTCCACCGGCGAGCCGGTCCTCACCGGCGACGACGTCTCGGACCTCTTCCCGGCCCGCTGAGCCGCTGAATGACTCCCGTGGACAAGAACCGGGTTGCCGAGGTCGTCGTCCGGCAGGGGGAAGCCGTCGAGTACGGGTCGGGCTACCGGATCAGCAACCGGTTGATCCTGACCGCCCTCCATCTACTCGCCGCCCCGGGCGCCTGCACCGTGATGATCGGCCTCGACGAGGAGGAGGTGCCCGCCACGCGCGTGTGGCGGGCGGTGAACGGGCAGGATCTGGCGCTGTTGCGGCTCGACGCCGTGCCGGCGCGTCTCGGCCCGGCGTCGGGCATCTCCCTGGGCCGCCTGCCGGACACCGTGGGCAGCGTGCCGGTCGTCGGGATCGGATTCCCCCGATTCGCGCAGCGAGCCGCCTCGGAAAGGTTCCAGGGGTGGGGCCGACGCGACAGTTACCAGTTCAACGGATTCGTCCAGCTCGGCTCCAACATGAAGTCGGGGCTGCTGCATCTCACCATGACGAATGCGCCGCCCAACGAGAGGGCGGCGGACGGGACGGACTCCTGGAAGGGTGCGTCGGGCATGGCTCTGTTCACTCCCGGCGGCAAGCTCGTCGGGGTGCAGACGCATCGGCTGCCCGCCGCCGGAACCGGCAACACGGAGGCCGAGCCCGTTGCCAAGGCCTTCGACGACCCGGAGTTCCGTCGCGTGCTCGGCGACAACTATCTGCCGGACCGCCCGGTGGACGTGGAGCTGCCCGGTCGCGAGCCGGGAAGCCGACTGCGGCTGGTGGTCACCCAGCAGGAACTCGTCAAGGGCTTCGGCGACTTCGAGAAGAACCTCACCTCGGACCACATACCCTTCGTGTCGCCGGGCAGCGACCACGTCACCGCTCCGGCCAAGCTGCTCACCAGGCTGGTGAGATCGCCGGACCGCGGCGTCCTGCTGGTCGGAGCGGCGGGCACGGGAAAGTCACGTACCGCCCTCGAAGTGGGACAGCTCGCCCTCGACGAGGGCTGGCGAGTACTGCACGTCGTACCCCGGACCCGTGGCGAGTCGACGGCCGACCAGATCATCGACGAGATCGCCGAGCGGGCCTTCGTGGAGGCCGGTTACGTGCTGGTGGTGATCGACCTCAACGAGACCAACCTCGACCTGCAGGCCCTGCGGCATCAGCTCCTCCCCGAGGCGCGCCGCCACAACGCCCTCGTGGTCTTCCTCGCCACGGTGCGACCCGGGTGGCTACTGAAGGCCGATCGCGCACTGGTGTACGAACTCTTCGACGAGGTACGGCTGCGGCAGGACGAGGAGTTCCAGCAGCTGGTCACCCGCAACGCTCTGGAGACGCTGGCCCCCACCGCCGTCCGTGAGCTGGGCGCGGAGCGCATGCTCAAGGTCAGCGGCAACCGCCCGATCGTCGCCCTGCTCGTGGCCAGAGAGATCGAACGCCGGTACGCGGCGGGGCTCTCCCTGCCCGAGGACGTCGGTCTGCGGTCCGACGGCGAACTGCCCGGATGGCTCCTGAAGCGGCTGGGTGAGGACGGCTTCACGGTGCCCGGGCGCGCCCCCGAACAGCCGTACACCCCCGCACGTGCCCCGCACGGGCTGCTGGCCGCCGCTGCCGCCGCGGCGGCATGCCCGCAGGACTATGCCGAGGTGGTGGCCAGCGCCCACGCCGCCCTGGCCGGGGCGACGGGTGACGTGCCGCCGGCCGAGGGTGTCGTGGCGACGCTCGTGTCGCTGGGCTGGCTGGAGAGCCGGGACGGTGTTCTTTCCGTCGCTCACGACATCGTCGCCGACCAGCTCATGGAGTCGGTCGTGCTACCCGAGCGGACCGACTCCCCGGACGTCGCCGGAACCCATGCGCTGCTCGCCGGCTGTCTCACCGGCGCACGCACTGTCGGTCGCTTCTCCGTCAACCTGGGCCGCCTGGTCAACGACCTCGCCCTCACCGAACGGGCGTCGGCGGTCACCCCGGTACTGCACGACTGGTTCACCACACATGCCGGCACCATCGGCGGCCTGACACGCCACGATTCCAACGTGGGGGGTTACGCACTCGGCGCGATCTGCTCCGGACCGCCGTGGTCCGACGCGGCCGTCGAGTCCTGGGATCAGGTCGTCAGCCCTTGGCTCACGGACTTCGGTGCGGGTTCCGACGCCAGGCACGTCCTCCACCGCGGCCTGCGCCATCTTTCAGGTGACGGAGCCCAGTCCCTCGTCCCCGCCGCACTGGCCTGGCTGGACACCTACGGAGTGACGGGCCCGGCCAGTTACGTCACGGGTCCGCTGCTCTCCCGTACGGACGTGCACGCCTCCGCCGTACGGCAGGCCGTCGCATCCGCGCTCGCCTGGCTCAACCGCCACACCACCGCCCCCAACGCCGCATACATTCTCCGGCCGCTGCTCGCCCGCGCAGACCTGAGTCCCTTCGAGACACGGCGGGTTCTCTCCGCTGCGCGGGCCTGGCTGAACCGACACCCGGCCAACCCCAGTACCGGTTTTGTCCTCGGTGTCTTTCTCGGGCGCGCCGACCTCGACCCCGACGACGTCCGGCGCGGCCTTCCCATCGCCCTCGACTGGCTGGAGCACAACACCACCGCTCCCGAATCCAGTTACATCCTCCGGCCGCTTCTTGCGCGCACGGACCTGGATCCCTCGTCCCTCCACGCTGCTCTGCGGGCCGCTCTCACCTGGCTGGACCGGTACGCGACCACCGACAGAGCCCAATTCGCCCTGAGCCCACTGCTCGCCCGCCGGGACCTGCCGCCGGAGGACGACGCGCACGTCGTCCGGATCAGCCTCGACTGGCTCACCACCTACGCCACAACGGCGCAGGCCAGACATGTCCTGCGCACTCTCGTCCCCCGCCCCGACCTGTCGGCCGACGACAGCGTGCGGGCGCGGCGCAGCGCCATGGAATGGCTCGGCCACCACGCTGACGACATCAACGCCGAGTCGGTCCTCTCCCGGCTGCTGGGACGATCCGATCTGTCCGCCGACGACGCGGAGCAGACGCTCGGCGCCAGTCTGGACTGGCTGGACCACCACCACACCGCGGTCGAGGCCGAGTACATCCTCGGTCGGCTGCTCGCGCGGACCGGCCTTTCAGCCGAGGACTCCCTGCGGGTGCGGCGCTGGGCCAGGGAATGGCTCGACCGCCACGGCGCGGTGGAGAAGGCGTCCTTCGTCCTCAAGCAGGTGCTCGCACTGGACGATCTCTCCGATGCGGACACGCACCGATCGACGTCGACCGCCCTGCTCTGGCTCGACCACCACAGCACCGACGCCCAGGCTTGTCACATCGTCGGCCCGTTGCTCCAACGCTCCGATCTCACGCCCGACGATGCCCGACGGGTTCTCCATTCCGCGATCGTGTGGCTCGATCACCACACCACCGACGACTCCGGACACGTTCTCAAACCCCTGCTCCTCCGTACGGATCTCTCGGAAGCCGGCAGGGAGCATGCGATCCGCACCACGCTCGCCTGGCTCCGCTCGTACGTGACCACATCGGGCGCCAGTTTCGTACTCAACGGTCTGCTGTCCCGGACGGACCTGCTTCCCGATCAGGTTCGGCAAGCGCTCGCCGACGCCTTCACCTGGCTCGACCACCACGCGGCCCTGCCCGACGCCAGATACGTCCTCGCCCGGCTCCTCGCACGTTCCGACCTCCCGCGCGGTGATGCCGAGCGGTTGCTGCCCACCGCACTGGCCTGGCTCGGTGACCACGCCGGGACGGCGGACTCGCGTATGGTTCGCGACGCCCTGAAGGCGCGCGACGCCATGAGTGCCGGGGAGGCCCGCCGGTCCCTCTCCACTCAGCTCGTCTGGCTCGGTGACCAGACCGCGAACCCCAACGCCGGGTACGTGCTCGCCCCGCTGCTGAACCGCACCGACATGGGTGCCGACAACGTCCGGTGGGCGGCGACGGTGGCACTGGCCTGGCTCGACCACCACTCCACCACTCCGAACGCGGGGTTCGTGCTGGATTCTCTGCTCTCCCGCAGTGATCTCAGTGCCGAACACCTGCAGCGGGGCCTGACAGCCGCTTTCACCTGGTTCGACCACCACGTGGCCTCGGCGGAGGCCCGCTTCGTCATCAAGCCACTGCTGAGCGCCGGCGGCCTTGGTCCCGCGGACGCGCGCCGCTCGAACGGGACGGCCCTCGCCTGGCTCGACGAGCACGGCGAAAGCGGCGGCGCCCGGCATGTCCTCGGACCGCTGCTCGCCCGCACCGACCTCACGGCCGACGAAGTGCGGCAGGCCGTCACCCACGCCCTCACTTGGCTCGACCACCACGCCACGATCGCAGACGCCAGATACGTCGTCGACCCACTGCTCGCCCGCACCGACCTCACGGCCGACGAAGTGCGGCAGGCCGTCACCCATGCCCTTACCTGGCTCGACGACCACGCCACGATCGCAGACGCCAGATACGTGCTGAGACTGCTGCTCGCCCGAGCCGACCTGGCGCCTGAAGCGGCCCAACCATCCGTGCCCCTTGCCCTCACCTGGCTCGATCGCCATGTGGTGATCGCGGAGGCCCGTTTCGTCCTCGAACCGCTGCTCGCCCGCACAAACCTCACGTCGCGTGACGCCCGGCAGGTCGTCACGCACGCACTGACCTGGCTCGACCAACACGCCCCTACGCCCACCGCCAGTTACGTACTCGACCCGCTGCTCGCCCACACCGAACTCACGGCCGGCGACGTGCGGCAGGCCGTCATCCACGCCCTCACCTGGCTCGGCCATCACGCTCCCACTCCCTCCGCCGGGCGCGTACTCGGACCTCTTCTCACCCGCACCGAACTCACGGCGGACGACGTGCGGCAGGCCGTCACCCACGCCCTGATCTGGCTCGACGGCCACCCTGCCGCCGGCGGCGGCGGGCACGTCCTCGCCCCGATTCTCAGGAGCACCGACCTTACGGCGGCAGACGCAGAGCGTGCCGTCTCCGCCGGCTTCGTCTGGCTCCACCACTACGTGTCGTCCGCACGGTCCCGGTTCGTCCTCGCCCCGCTCCTCACGCGCACCGATGTCACCGCCGACCAGGCTCGGCGAGCCCTCTCCCTGTCGCTCGCCTGGTTGGACCACTTCGCCGCCATCCCCGGGGCGCCCCTGCTTCTGCGGGCACTCCTCTCCCGCACCGATCTCACGGCCGCGGACCTCGTGAGGACGATCACGGTCTCCTTCGCCTGGCTCGACGACCACGCTCCCGCCGCACGTGCCCGGTACGTGATCGCCCCGCTGCTCGAACGGCCCGACCTCACAGCACCGGACGCCCGGCGGGCTGTCTCCCTGGCTCTCACTTGGCTCGCTGACCACGGCGCAACGGAGAAGGCCGAACTCGTCCGGACGGCTCTGCGCTCGCGCACCGACCTCACGCCGGACGAAGTCCGACAGCTGGCGACGGGGAGGGCACCGGACCGCACCTGACGGCGAAGAAGTCGGCGCCAGCACTCCTGTGCGCTGTTGAGGCGCCCGGCGGGATGGGCATGCAAGGGGGGACTGGCTGGTGACGGTGGCAGCGCCGGAGTGGTTCCACCGGTACTGGGGGAGAGGAACCGAAGCCCGTCACGGCTGGGGACCTGGTGCGCGTGGCCGATTCCGACGGAGAACCCTCCCGGGTGGGAGCGGGTCGCGTACGCCACCGGATCGTCGCAGGCCGAAAGCCTGGCAGGGAGCCGTGCGACCGCGGACGCCGTGGTCGCGCCGACATGACTGTACGTCCCGCTGATCGTGCTGGGGACGCCATGGGGCCTTGTCACCTTCGTGCGGGGCGAGGACTCGGGACCCTTCGGCGACGACGATCGGGCGGTGGCAGAGGAGCTGGTGTCGCGGACCGCTGTGTGCATCGACAACGCCCGGCGGTACCGACGAGAGCGCACCGCCGCGTTCATGCTCCAGCGCAGTCTGCTGTCACGATCGCTGCCCGAGCTGAGCGCGGTCGAGGCGGTGAGTCGCTACCTGCCCGCCGACAGCCACCTCGGCGCCGGCGGCGACTGGTTCGACGCCATTCCGCTGTCCGGCGCACGTGTCGGACTCGTCGTGGGGGACGTTGTCGGCCACGGGCTGGGAGCCGCTGCCACGATGGGACGCGTGCGCGCGATGGTGCGCACCCTGGCCGAGCTGGACCTCGCGCCTGACGAACTCCTGACCCGGCTGAACGATCAAGTCGGCAAGGACGCGTCGGACCAAAACGTGCAAGGCCCGGACGGCAGTGGCGTCGTCGGAGCGACGTGTGTCTACGGAGTCTACGGGGTCTACGATCCAGCTTCTCGAACGAGCACCCGGGCGGTGGCGCAACACCTGCCGTCGGCTGCGGTGCAGCCGCACCGCCCCGTCAGCTTCCTTCGTCTGCCACCGGGGCCTCCTCTGGGCGTGGGACGGCTTCCGTGCGAAGGCACGGAAGTGGCGCTCGCCGCAGGAAGCCTGGACGACGCGGCGCTCCTTGTCGTGCGCACCCGTGCGCTGGACGCACGCCAGGTGGCGGCCTGGGAGCTGCCCTCGGACCCCGCGCTCGTCGCACGCGCACGTTCGATGGCCGCGGAACAGCTTGTGCGGTGGGGACTGGACGATCTGGCATTCACCACGGAACCGGTGGTCGGTGAACTGGTCACCAACGCGATCCGTCACGCCTCCGGCCCGATCGGTCTGCGCTTGATCCGGGACCGTTCTCTCATCTGTGAGGTCTCCGACTCGCAGCACACCTCACCGCATGCCCGTTATGCCGGCAACGACGAGACGCCTTGCCCGTGCCTTGACGGCCACGCGCTGCCAGCCGTGGGTGGAGGAGTTCGAGGCAGTCCAGGCCGTTGCCTCGGAAGGCGGCGAAGGTTCAGCCGGTGAGAGCCTCCAGGGCTCGTGAGGCGACACCTCGCCCACGGGCATGGCTCACGGCGTGCGCAGGCGTACGGCCAAGGCGGCGATGTCATCGTCGAGGCTGCCTCTGCTGTGACGGAGGAGGTCGTGGTGCAGCGCCGTGAGCAGATCACGGGGAGGCGTGGGGGGCTGTCGGCGCATCCACGCTGTCAACGGGAAGAACTCACCGTCCCGGGCGCGGGTTTCGGCGATCCCGTCCGTATAGAGGAGGAGAAGTTCGCCGGGAGCGAAGTCGAAGGCGTCCGCACGGTAATGGTCGCCGAGCAATTCCGCGAGGCTGAGCAAAGGCGATGGGACGGAGGGCTCGAGGATGCGTACCTCCTTGAGGCTGTGGATCAAGGGCGGGGGATGTCCGCAGTTGACGATGGTGATGTGGCTGCCTTGATGCGGGATCTCTACGAGCAGCGCGGTGGCGAAGCGTTCCATCGGTGCCTCGGGTGGATGGGCGGCGTTGTGCCGGGCACAGCTCGCGTCGAGCTTGCGGGCGACGTCGGCCATGGAGGCCTCGCCATGTGCCGCCTCCCGGAAGGCGTTGACGATCGCCGCGGCCGCCCCCACTGCCGGCAGGCCTTTGCCCCGCACGTCGCCGATGAGCAGCCGTACCCCGTACGGCGTATCGACCACCTCGTAGAAGTCCCCGCCGATGCGGGCTTCCGCGGCGGCCGCGAGGTACAGCGATTCGATCTCGACGTTCCGGAAACGGTGCGGCAGGGGCCGCAGTACCACCTGCTGGGCCGCGTCGGCGACGAGCCGTACCTGAAAGAGCGTGCGCTCCCGTTGCAGCCGGACGTGGCTTCCGTATGCGGCGGCCACGGTGACCGCGACGATTCCGCCGCACGTCCACCACGTCCCGAGATCGGGGAAGACGAAGCTGAGGCCGATCATCAGAAGGAGGCAGACGGTCCCGAGGAGGACAGTCGGGAGGACCGGCCACATGGCGGCGGCGAGAGCCGGCGCCGCGGGCAGGAGGCGGCTGAAGGCCATCTCCGGCGGAGTGGCGTAGGCCAGGCTGGCGATCACGACGGTCAGAATCACCGGCGACAGCCGCACGAGCCTGCCGTAGCCGTTGCTCCGACGGAGCCGCGGCCGTCCGGGCTCGATCATGAATCCCAGAGTATCCGCGAGGGGCTCGCTCAGCGACGTGACAAGTGGGCTCCGCGTGTGACAGGGCCCCGCCTGTCGGCTCGCGAGGGCGCGACCGCATGATTCGTCACTGACTCGCAGAAACGGGAAGGTCACGGACGGTGTCATCGAGTGCCAGGAGCGTCCTTTTTGCTGCGTCAGGCTCGTGGACGCCCAGCGGATCAGGGGGCAGATCGGCGAGCGACCGGGCCGCACCGAAAAGCGGATGCTCGGCAGGCTGTCCTTCCTGCTGGGCGGCAACATGACCGTGGCGTGGTCGGCGACGAGCTCATCCGCCCGGGTGGGCGCGGACCCGGCCGAGGAGGCACCCGCCGGTGAGGGCCAGGCCATGTGGACCGGGCGGAATGCGCTCGTCGCGCGGGGCAGAGCATCGAGGTCCTCTTCCGCCACTACGCCAAGTTACTGGACGGCGTCCGGGACGCCGCTCGTTCCGTCGGGTCTCGCGGCGCATCCACAGGGCGGTCATGGAGTCTGGCGAGAACGGATGCTCCACCGGCCGTCCCCTCTCGGGCCTTCACGAAGGCCTCTTGAGCATGGACCCGAGTGGGCGCGTCGGTGCGGATATGTGGCGTTAGAAGCCATCCGCATACCGATTGATGGGGCTGTCGGTTCGAACGGGGTTCCGGACGGTGCGTGGCCGGATGACGTCGGAGGCCGGAGGACTGGGCACCGCGGGTCTGGTACCGCTGGGCCGCGTCCGGCGGATCATGAGACCTTCCGGTCGGGTGTTCGTCGGTTCAGGCCTGGGTCGGGGGATCTGATGAACTGTGAGTGGTCGTTGCCGGAGCCTCATCTGCCACCGTCGGCCGGACGTGGGGGCCGGTGGAGGGACCACCGCACCGTCATCAACGGGATCATGTTCCGGGTCCGCACTGGGGTTCCCTGGCGTGACCTACCGGACCGGTATGTGGTGCCTGGAAGACCGTCCAGGAAGGGCATCGCCGCTGGTCGGCGGACGGAACCTGGGACAGGAGCCTGCGCGCCGCCCAGGCTCACGCCGATCTCGGCGGACGGATCGACTGCAGCATGGTCGGCGTGGACTCGACCTCGTGCCGGGCCCACCAGCACGCAGCCGGTGCCCCGAAAGCCACACCTCGGATCCCGAAAAAGGACGACGCCCCGACACCATCGCACCGACGAGGGGCTCGGACGGTCACGGGGCGGTGTTACCTGAAAGGTTCATCTTGCAGGGGAAGGCGACCGCCGCCCTCTCGCACTCCTGGTGACACCGGGGGAGTGGGGCGACGCCCCGCAGATGACTGACGTCCTCGAACGAACCCGGGTACCCCGCCCGAACGGCGGGCGCCCCCGGACTCGCCCGGACCGTGTCAGCGGGGACGAGGCTTCGACAAGCGGGCCTACGTCTTCCACGGCACCGTCACTGTCGCCGCGATCCGGCTATGGCTTCGGACGTGATCCGTCGGACAGAAGTCGATTGCTACTCGACGGCGATGTCCTCGTAGGTGATCGTCACCTGCTCCGTCGCGATCCCGGACTCGGAGGATCCCAGCGACGGCCCGTCCCAACGGGACGCCCAGGCGGTGCTGAGGTGAATGCGGCGGACGGTCTGCTTGTGCGCATCTTTCAATGCGATGGTGATGTTCTGGCGGGCAGCGTCGAGGTCGGCGTTGACCAGGGTTGCCTTGATCCAGTCGGTGAACGCGGTGCTCTTGTCAATGCCGCGGGTGATCGTGATCTCGCCAGTCCTGCGCGACCCCGGCTGCTTGCGAACGACCCGCCGGACAGGCCCTAGACGTCGCGGCCGATGTCGCACAGATCGTAACCGGACGATCACGTGCCCTCTGGCGGATGGCACTCCTGGTGAGTGCTGGTCTGTGTGGCAACCGGGTGGGAAGGATTCCAGAGCCGATCGGCTTCGCCGCGGGTGACGTGGTCTTCGTAGATCCGCACCTTGTGCCGCATCACATCCAGGGTGTCCTGCAGGTCGCGGATCTGCGTCTCCACGTGGTTTTCGTGTCGGCGCAGCAGCTCAAGGCGCTCGTGTTCGTTGCCCGGGCCCTGACAGACCAGCTTGATGTACTGCCGGATCATCGCCAGGGGCATGCCGGAGGAGCGTAGCTTCGTGCAGATGGCCAGCCACTCCAGGTCTTCTTCGTGATAGATCCGGCGGCCGTTGGACAGGCGGCGCACCGGGTTGGCGAACAGGCCCTCCCCCTCGTAGAACCGCAGTGCGTGCACGCTCAGCCCACTACGTTGTGCCACCTCGCCGATGCTCAGGTCCATGAGCGCCCCTCCCTCACATGACTGTTGATCTAGACACGACTCTAGGTTCTAGATTCGGGTTGTCGGCCCATCGGGCCATCGGAACAGGGGAGAGCATGAGCGTTTGGTTTGTCACCGGGGCATCGCGTGGGCTCGGCGCGGAGATCACCCGGGAGGCGCTGGATCGAGGGCACAGCGTGATCGCTACGGCGAGGGATGCGTCAGCGTTGCTCCGGGCGTACCCGCAAGAGCCGGACGGATTGCTGGCGGTGAACGCGGACGTCACCGAACCGGAGCAGCTGACGGCCGCAGTGCAGGCCGGCCTGGCAAAATTCGGCCGGATCGACATCGTGGCCAACAACGCCGGATACGGCCTCATCGGCGCGATCGAGGAGATCTCCGACAAGGCCGCCCGGGCACTGTTCGACGTCAATGTCTTCGGCGTGCTCAACACGTTGCGGGCGACCCTGCCGACGTTGCGCGCCCAGCATTCCGGACACGTCCTGAACATTGGCTCCGTGGGCGGCTTCGCCACCGCTCCGGCGGTGGGCTTGTACGGCGCCTCGAAGTTCGCCCTCGAGGGCGTCTCCGAGGCGCTGCACGGCGAGCTGGCCCCGCTCGGCGTCCGCGTCACGATCGTGGAGCCGGGCGGGTTTCGCACTGACTTCCTCAGCAGCTTGAGCATGCAGGTCGAGCCGGCCTCCATCGCTGACTACATCGCCGGCGCGGGACCGGTGCGCGAGGCACTGGCTAAGAACGACGGCCGCCAGCCAGGCGATCCGGTGAAGGCAGCGAAAGCCATCGTCGACATCACCGAGGTCGCCGAGCCACCGCTGCGCCTGCAGCTGGGCGCGGACGCAATCGAGCGCGTCGAGGCCAAGCTAGATCTGGTGCGACGTGAACTTGACCAGTGGCGCCACGTTGCACTCTCTACCGGAAACTGAAGGTCACCGCGCCAAGCTGGTGAAGACGCGAATGCGGATCCTCAGCAACGGTGACGGCGCTTCGCCCGGAGGGCAAGGGCCGTCAAGCAGCGCCTGCAGCGATCAGCCAGCCTTCGCCGGTTCTACAGCCCGCGCCCGCGTCGAGGCGAGCCGGTAGGAGTCGGTGCGGTTTCGATGATGGTGCCGTTGAAGGTGAGGCGTTCGATGATGGCCGCGCAGAGGCGGGGGTCGGTGAAGGTCTTGGTCCAGCCAGAGAAGCACTCGTTGGAGGCGATGGCGACGCTGTTCATCTCCTCGCGTTCGGCCAGGACCTGGAAGAGCAGTTCGGCGCCGCGTCGGCGGACGTCCGGCGCCCGGATCGGGGCAACAGCCGTTTTCCAGGCTGCGCGTTACTGGTGGGAGGGGATATTGCAACTGTGCACTATTCCTATCCCGGCTCCCTGATGAGCAGTTCACCGCCACGTGGGGCGTCGACCGGTACGGAGTTTGGCCAGCGCTCTCGTCGCATGGTCGCGGCTACGACCTCCCTCGGCGAGGCGGGTGAGCAGATCGGTGCCGTGCGCCCGGTATCCGTCCAGCCAGGCCAGGTACTCGGCAGCCTCTACGCGGGCGAGTCCGTCCCAGTGCGCGCTGTCAGTGGCGATTCGCGTGAGCGCTCCGGCTGCCGTGCCCCGGTACCGGGGCAGAAACGACAGAACTTCGGCCGCGCGCACATGGCCATGAATATCGCCCTCGGGGTCGTTAACCTCAGCGAGGGCGATGAGTACGGTCGCGATGCGTTCGTCACCGATCTGAGCCAGGCCGCGGGCGGCGTGCACGCGTATACGGATATCCAAGCTACTGTCGTTGGCCACGCGGAAGAGCAGCTGATTGGCGCGCTCATCGCCGGCCGCCGCTAGGAGCGAGGCGGCGGTTGTTCGGTCCTTGATGTGAAGGGTGACGCTGTCGGCCCAAGGGGCAAAGAGTTGGACGATCTCGTCGCGGCGCTCCTTCAAGCTGGCCAAGCCGTAGCCAGCGGCGACACGAAATTCAAAGCTGAGGGTTCGGTCGCCTGCCAGATCGAGGAGGAGCTGAGCGGCTTGTGACCGGTGGCCGTCCACTGTGGCCAGAAGTGTGGCCGCGCTTACTCGATCGCGGAATGGGAGGCTGGTATCGCCGACGAAACCGGCCAGAAGCGTGGCGCCTTCGTCCTGGTGCCCGGACACCGTGGCCAAAGTGCGGGCGGCCAGTACACGGTTGGTGGACAGGCTCTGGTGGCGGGCATGAGCTGCGAGTTGGCGTGCGGTGGAGTCCGGGGGGAGTTTGGTGCGCAGCTCTACCAGCTTGACCAGGAGCTTGCAGGCGGTGGGGTGGCCCGACGTTGAGAGGTCGTCGAGGACCCGGATCGTCTGGGTCGCGATGTGATCTGCCGGGGCGAGGAGCCCGTCGAGGAGAAAGCTGAGGTGGGACGGCTGTATGGGACGACGTGGCTGCAGATCGTGATCGGCATAGGCACGATTACGGAGGAACAACTCGTGAAGCAGTGCGGCGCGGGCCTGTTCGTCGCGCGTCGCGTGGCGGGCCGCGTGATACTCGAGGAGGGTCTGGTGCAGGAAGTGGAAGTCGCCCGAGTGCTCGGCCAGTAGGCCGGTGGGCCGCAGGAGATCACCCAGGAATGCGTTCCAGAGCGGCGGCTTCACCTTCGCCGGGCGTTGGACGTCCAGTCGGAGAGAGAGAATCTCGACGGCCGGGGCAGTGTTCCCGTTGATCCTCTCGTAAGCCACGTGATCGATCAGCTCGGGTAGGCCCTCTCGAACCAGTTGCGCGGCCTGCTCGGCGGCCTGTTGGTCCCTGGGGATCTGGTGGCGGTCCTTGAGGGCCCGGATCACCTCGTCGTGGGTGTGGCGGATGCTCTTGTGGGTGTTCTGTTCGTAGAGCAGCTCGACGAACGACTGGTAGGCACCGGTACGGCCTTCGGGCAGGGGCCGGGTGGGGTCGGCGGTGTACAGCTGGCAGAGGATGAAGGCGATCAGGGGCGTGCGAGCCAGACCGTCCAGCCCCGACTCTTTGAGTCCCGCCGTGAAGATCCTGACCTGACGTTCGCTGTCCGGTAGGTCGCGGAAATATCCTCGGGCGTACGCCCACACGTCCGCCGGACTGAAGGGCTGCAGTTCGAAGTGTTCGGCACCAGGCCCCAGCCGGTCGAGTTCCCCGCCCGGCAGAGGGCGGGTTGCCACGATGAACCGGTACGGCGACGACTCGTCGTCCGCCTCGCGAGCCAGCCGATTCATCAGAGTGACGCGGGTGGTGCGGTCCGGAACCTCATCAAGGCCGTCGACCATCACCAGCCAGGGCACTTGTGGGTGCGGGGGTCGGCTGAAGAACTCCGAGGTCAGCGTCTCACGCAGCCCGTACGGGCCGAGTTCGTCCACGACGGCCTGTGCGAGACCCTGGGTCAGCAGGGGGCTGTCGGCCAGGGTCGTGGCGCGTACCAGGACCGGCATCGACGCATGAACCCGATCACCCTTCCCGTGAACCAGCCAGTGACCGGCTCCGGTGGCCAGGTGGTGGCGCAGCAGGGCCGACTTTCCGCCCCCGGCGCCGGCCAGGACCACGCGAACGCGACCGCCCCCCGTGAAGATGGTTTCTGCAGGCACCGGGACGCTGGCCACGTCCGCTCCGCGTGTGTCGGTATCGTCCTGGTCCTCAGCGTCGCGCTGCCCCTGGGCCAGTTGACGAACGTAGATCTCGGCCAGCGGCAGCGGCCCTGGGCCTTCGACCAGGCCCGGATAGGGGTGGTGGTCGGCGATCCGTGAAGCGGTGTAGAGGTAGGAGTTCAGCTGCGCGTCGCCCCTGCGGGCGGCATCGCGCGATCCCGGCGGCAGGACGTTGTAGGTGACATGGTCGGCGTACCCGACCGCCACCCCTCCTCCGTAAGCGGTGATGGCGATGTCGGCGTTGATATGTGGGGCTTCGGTGCCTTCGGGCGCGCTCAGCCCCGCGGCGGACCCGGCTGTGAAGGGTTTCCCAGCGAGACGTCCCCCATGCGCAGGGCGGCAACGGACCCATGCTCGGCCCGGATCTGGACGTCACCGCGAACCGCCTGTCCGTCCCCCGCCGCCGATACTCCGTCGTCGCGCCGATGCTCCTGAAGCAGCGTGTCCAAGGCATCGGCGGCCGACCTCCGCTCGGCGTCACTGAGGCTCACCAGCACCGCCTCGAAACGTGCTTGCCACGCGGCCTGTTGGTCTCGTCTGACCGTGCCCGCCTCGCCGTCCTGCACAGCTGCCAAGGCATGGGCGCTGCGGTCCAGCTCGACGTGTACCCGTTCCTCGCCCCCGCGGCCGAACCATCGTGCCGCGGCTTGCTGGAACCCTTGCCAAGAGCTGGTTCCCGCAGCCTGCACCACCGCGGCGCCCCCCGCAGCGGCCAGCACGGTCAACCCCTCCTCCAGCATGTGCTACCCCCTAGTCCGTCGGCTCGCCTGCGATCTCGACGGTTGCTCAAGCCGCAGCATCCCTAACAAGATACTGTCCACAGGGTCCTTTGGTTCCCTGGCCGCTGGTGCGCCAGGGACCAGCCGTGAAACCAGCGCCGAGGCCGGATGCCGCCGGCGTCCCCAGCTGCGACGACGGGGCCAATTCCGCTGCCCCTTGTTGACCTCGTCCTTCGCTCGGGCGGCAAGGTATTCGACCCAGTCACGCCTGGCATAGGCGCGGAGCGCGGTGTGGCGGTGCATCCCGGTCACGTCGGCGAGGATCGGGCTGGGGAGATCAGCAGCGAGCGCAGCCAGCGCCCCGTGGCGCCCGCGCTCGCCGGTAAGCCCAGCGCCCCGGACCTCTTCATGCCCACCAGTGCCCCCCGACGTTCAACCCGGTGGCCGGTGGCCGGTGGTCGACCCGGCGTTAGTCACCTCCCGCCACCGCCGGCCGACCAGATCTTGGCGGCGAACCCAGGTCGATCAGATGGATCGCCACAGCGTCGCTCGCGCCCACCGACACCCCCACCCACCGGCGGCCTCACCGCCACGATCCGCCTCCCCGAGGCCCCGAAGGAGAAGCCTTGGGGCGGCAATATCCGGCTCGTCGGTTCCTTCCCACGCGCTTGTCCACCGGTCGGCCGTTAGCGGCACGTTATCGAAACGACAGCAGGATGCGGGATGCTCACGAAAGGCCTGTCGCCCTGCGGGGAAGAAGCTCCGCCTCTTCGTCTTCTTGAAGATTATCAAAACCCCGCACGAGGCATCGAGGGCAGATATGTGTGAACGCTTTCTTGGAGACCTTGCGTGAGACATTGCATTGCGAAGAGGACCGGGTGGCACAGAGTTGTCGCCCTGCTCACGACACTCATAGCCATGACCGGAATCCTCACCGTCCTGGCCCCTGGAACGGCATGGGCGCTGGATGACGACACGGACAACCCGGCCTACCGGTCGCTGGGAAAGGCGAACAATCCCGACTGGATGAAGGGTATCGATGGTGAGACGCCGCTCGGCTGGCTGTCCGTGCCCGGCACCCACGACACGCTGTCGATCCGCGGCGGCGACAGTACGTACACGCAGCAGAACGGCGGCCCCGGCGCCCAGACGCTCGCCGCTCAGCTCCAGGCGGGCATCAGGTCCATCGACATCCGCGTGCGGGCCATTGGCGGAAGTTTCACGATCCACCACGGCGCGGTGTACCAGGACGCGAACTTCGGCGATGTCCTCAGGGTGCTGAACGACTTCCTGTCGGCGCACCCCTCCGAAACAGTCATGATGCACATGCGGGCCGAGTGCGACAACAGCAGCGAAGCCATCGAAGTCTGCAATGACGAACCGCAAAGTACGACCGACGCGCAACGCGCCGCGATTTTCCGCACGTACATCGACGGAGACCCGAACGCCAAGAAATTCTGGGGGCCGTCGGTCAGCGGGGCGGGTCAGGCGGTCGTTCCGAAGCTGAGTGATGTACGCGGAAAGATCGTCCTGGAGCGCTTCCGTAACATAGGTGAGGCCAGCGGCAAGTACGGCATCAACGACGGCAGCCTCTCCATCCAGGACGACTGGAAAGTAGCGACCATCCTCCCCGGTGACATCGAATCAAAGGTCCAGAAGGTCACGGACCACCTCACCGCGGCGGACAACGACAATGACGCCTCACGTATCTACGTGAACCACACGAGCGGCTCCAGCGCCTTCGCCTATCCCAAGGCCGTCGCGGACCGAGTGAACGAAAAGGTTCTCGGGCCGCTGGGCGAAGTGAAGAACCGTACCGGCGAGATCATGATGGACTACCCCGGCTACGCCATGATCAATACGATCATCGCCGCGAACCGGCCGTGGGACGGCCTCACTTGGCAGGTGCCCCGGCTCACGGTCATGCCCCTGGGCGATTCGATCACCTTGGGCGTGGGCAGCACCACCCGGACCGGCTACCGGCCCGCCCTGGCGGAGAGACTCGTCAAGCGTTCGGGCGGCCTGGTGGAGTTCGTAGGTTCGCTGGTCGATGCCGATGGCGTGACACGTCACGAGGGACATTCGGGCTGGCGTATCGACGAGTTGCAGGCGAACATCGAGACCTGGCTGGCTGCGGCGAAGCCCAATCTGATCACGCTGCACATCGGCACCAACGACATGAACCGCAACCACCAGGTGGCGACCGCGCCCCAGCGGCTGGCTGCGCTCATCGACCAGATCCATGCGGCCTCGCCCGACACCGTGGTCGTGGTCGCCACCCTGGTGCCGGCCACCGACCCCGCGGTCCAGGCCCGGATCGACACCTACAACCAGGCGATCCCGGGGATCGTCCTGGACCGCTTCCAGCGGGGCTACAAGATCCAGCAGGTCGGCATGGGCTCAGTGACCACTGACGACCTCAACGACAACCTGCATCCCAACAACAGCGGCTACGCCAAGATGACGAACGCGTTCATGCGTGGCATCGGGGAGGCCGCCGGCAAGGGTTGGATCAAGGAGACTGTCGAGGTCAAGCCCGCGCCGCCGCGCCAGGGCGCCGACTCCGGCGACTACGACGTGGACATCAACGGCGACGGCCGGGCCGACTATCTGGTGGTGGACGACAACGGAGCCGTCCGCGCCTGGCTCAACACGGCCAATCCCACCACTGGCGCCGTCGAGTGGACCGACCAGGGCTTCATCGCCTCCGGCTCCAACGACTGGTCGGCCAACCAGGTCCGCTTCGCCGACGTCGGCGGCGACGCCCGCGTCGACTACCTGGTCGTGGACCCCGCCAACGGGGCGGTCCGCGCCTTCGTCAACATGGGCGGCGACGGCCGCGGCGGCTGGCAGGACAGGGGCTTCATCGCCACCGGGTCCAGCGGGTGGACCGGCGACCAGGTCCGCTTCGCCGACGTCGGCGGCGACGCCCACGCCGACTACCTCGTCGTCGGCCCCAACGGCGCCACCCGCGCCCTGCTCAACACCACCGACGCCACGACCGGCGTCATCAAGTGGACCGACCAGGGCGTCATCGCCTCCGGCTCCGCTGCGTGGACCGGTGGCCAGGTCCGCTTCGCCGATGTCGGCGGCGACGCCCGGGCCGACTACCTCGTCGTCGGCGACCAGGGTGCCACCCACGCGTACGTCAACACCGGTGGAAACGGCCGCGGTGGCTGGTCGGACCAGGGCGTCGTCGCCACCGGCTCCTCCCTCTGGCTCGCCGGCCAGATCCGTTTCGCCGACATCAACGCCGACGGCCGCGCCGACTATCTCGTCCTGGACGACAACGGTGCCATCCACGCCTACCTCCACACCACCAGCACGACCGGGACCGTCAAGTGGTCCGACCAGGGAGTGATCGCCACCGGTACCGGAGCCCCCGGCTACCGCGTCCGCATCTAGAACCCGCTCCACTCCGACCACTCGCCCCGCTGGCTCCCTGGCGGGGCGAGTGCCCGCTTGTGCAGCCGATCCTCCCCAGCCGCTCCCCAACGGGCCTTCATTCTCCCCAGCCCCAGCCCCAGCCCCAGCCCCAGCCGATGGGGCATCGCCGCCGGCGAGGGCTCGACCCGGGCGGCGGGACTGACTGCCCTACGTGGAGGAGGAGCCGGGGAAGGCCATCATGCCGTCAGTCGGTTCATTGCCGTCCGTGGGCGTTCGCAGACGTGTCTGGACGTTGAAGTGCGCGGGTGTGGCGAGGGCAGAGGCCGTAGCCGGGGGCACGGCGACCATGAAGGACAGCCGAAGGCCGCCGTGTTCTCGTGTGCTGCCTGTGGGATCGGCCCTTCGGCCCGCACGTTCCCATCCAACCGCTGTGTTCGGTCCGGAGCAAGGAGGCCGTGGGCGCCGCCCGCGCGAAGAGGGGGCGGCCACGGCGTATGCGGTGTGTCTGGCCAGGGAGGCTTGCCGGGCAGGACCAGCCGGCCAGGGCGCTGTGCACGGTGCTTCAAGCGGCCTTGGTCAGGGTGGATCGGTCTGAGCCGGGCGCGTGCCGGGCGGGTGTCGCGAGGCCGGTCGTGGCGCCTTGTCCGTCGTGGCGCGGCCAGAGAAGGAGGGCGCCGATCGCTCCCGCCCCGGCGAGGGTCGCAAGGACGGACCAGGTGAGGGTGAAGCCGACGCTCGTGCCGAGCCACCCCGCGACGGGATAGGTGATCAGCCAGGCCAGGTGTGACAGGGAGAACTGGGCCGCGAACGCCTCGGGGATCGCGTTCCGTCCGACGGAGGCGCGCAGGACCTTGCCGGTTGGTGTGATGATCAGCGCCATGCCGATGCCGATCACGGTCCAGATGATCGCCGTACCGGTCCAGGTGGTGAGGCCGGTCGCGGTGACCGTCGCTGCGGTGGTCGTGCCGCCGACGAGGACTGCCGCACCGGTCATCATGACGGTGCGGGCGGCGATCCGGTCGAGGACGCGGGGGACGACCAGTGCGGCCAGGAGAGTTCCCGTGCCGGAGGCGGCCAGCATCCAGGCGACGTCCGACTGGGAGCCGCCGAGCTCGTCACGGACGTGGTTGACGGTATTGACGACGACGATCGACCCCGCCGCCGCGACCACGAGGTTCAGCGCCATGACGCCGCGCAGCCGCGGAGTCCTGAGGAAGGTCCTGATCCCGGCCGCCGCCTTGTCCCACGCCTTGGTGTGGTCACTGGGGCGGGCGTCGGGGATGCGCGTCGACAGGACGAGCAGGGCGGAAGCCAGGAATCCGGCGGAGGTGCCCAGGAACAGCCGGTCGAAGCTCAGGAACGTCAGGGCGACGGCTGCCAGCACGGGGCTGAGCAGGCTCTCCATGGTGGAGGCGACCTGTGAGGCTGACAGGGCACGCGTGTAGGCGGCCTCGTCGGTGATGATGTCGGGGATGACGGCCTGGAACGTCGGGGTGAACGCCGCGGAGGCGGCTTGGAGCAGGCCGATCAGCGCGTAGATGTGCCAGACCTCGGTGACCAGCGGCAGGGCCAGGACCACCATGCCGCGGACCGCGTCGAGGCCGAACAGGAACGTTCTTCTGGGGAGCCGGCCGACGTAGGCGGCGGCCAGCGGCGCTATGAGCACGTACATGACCATCTTGACGGTCAGGGCGGTGCTGAGCACCACACCGGCGCGCGGACCGGCGAGGTCGTAGGCGAGCAGACCGAGGGCCACCGTGGTCAGCCCGGTCCCGAACAGGGCGATGACCTGGGCGCCGAACAGACGGCGGTAGTCGCGGACGGCGAACAGACGCATGGCGGGTTCCTTCCGTATCCATGCGGCGGGGCACGGCCTCGCGATGGAGGCCGTGCCCCGCGAGTACAGGCGGGGGTGTTCTCAGGCACGGGTGTCGCTCTCCGGGGTGTCGGGGCACAGCCCGCATTCCTGCGGGGTCTGGGCGGCGAGGGGGTCGCGCGAGGTGCCGACCGCCGTGTCGGGCGTGCGTCGGGCCAGGTAGGGCATGACGCTCCTTCCGGGATGGTGGGTATCGACGGGGCGAGCGCCCCCTCAAGTGCGGCGGGCGCTCGTTTCCGTCCACGCGGTCACACGCGGTCAGTGGTGTGCGTGGTGTCCGCGGTGGTGGTCCCCGTGTACATGCGCGGCCTCGGCGGTGTGCACCGTGAACTCGGCCGTCCGCACGACGCCGTCGTGCTGGAAGTCCAGGTACAGGCGGTAGGTGCCGGCCGAGGGCGCGACCGCCATGAAGGCGATGTCGGGGCCTGGCGCGGTGATGCCGTCACCGGGGTGGCCTTCCGGGTGGACGTGGAGGTAGCCCAGGTCGCCGACCCGCAGTGCCACGAGGTGTCCGTAAGCGGCCAGGTAGGGCTGCAGGTCGGTGACGGGACGGCCGTTCCGGCTGACGGTGAGGGTGAGTGCGCTTGCCTCGCCGGGCACGAGCGCGCCGTCGAGCGCGACGGTGTACTCGCCGATCCGCGCGGTCCCGGTGGCCTCGGGGAGCGGTCGCGGGTCGTACGGTCCGGCGACCGCGACGTCGATCCCCAGCGTCAGGGTCCCGTCGTGGCCGACCGGGTGGATGTCGGTGAAGAACCTCCAGTCCCCGGGCTCCAGGGTCAGGTCGGTGCTCCAGGTGCCCTTCTCGTCCCGCACCGGGTGCACGTGCTGGAACCCGGCCGTGTCCCGCCGGACGGCGATGAAATGCAGTTCCTTTTCGTGCTCGGGGACGAACTCGGTCACCGCGTGCCCGTCGGGGCCGATCACCTTGAAGCCGATCTGCTGCACGCCGGCGGCGAGGATCGTCGCGTCGAGTTCGAGGGTGTACCCGTTCTCCGAGACCGACAGCCCACCGGGCCGGCCTCCGCCGTGGCCCCCGTGACCTCCGTGGTCGTGGCCAGCGTGATTCATCATGACGTCTCCCTTGTCTGATGCCGCTTCGGGCGGTGTCCCATTCGCGACGACGATCATAACCATATACCCCTGGGGGGTATTCCGGAGGGGCTGGGGATCTCGTGAGGGGTCTACTGGCCTCTCTGTCCTGAATGGGTGCAGGTCAGCGAGGTGTGGGTCCATCGTCGCGAGCATCTCCCGCTGGAGAAGGGTCAAGGCCACCTATCGAAGCGCGAGGTTTCGTTCCTCCCGAAGGCGGCCTTCGCGAGACGTTCGCTGCTCGGAATGGGCGCTCAGTGCCACGGCTGCCCTGGCATCCGCCGAGGTGTCGCGGGTGAGCTTGGCGGTCGGCAACTCCTGAACGGCGAGGTGGCGATCCTTGGTGAAACCGACGATCAGCTTGTCGAGGGCGTTGCGTCTGATCAGCTGCTGCGCGGCCTTCTCCGGAGACACCGGCATGATCTCCGGTGTGCGTCAGAGGCTTCACGCAGTGCCGCCTCTCGTCGGTGACCCAGGCGAACTCCATGGCTGCGAGAGCGGCTCCTTGGCCCGTCCATACGAGGATGTGGCCGACATAGGCGCCGGACGGGCCATGGACTTGTGTGTTTGCGGGTACGAGCTCAGTTGGCAGTGCTGCGTGCTCGCAAGGTTCCCGGACCTGCAGGTCGACGCTCACGGAGCCGGGTCCCCAGGCGTCGATCACCCCACGAAACTGGTGATTGTGGCGTTCGCCGATCAGATGCGGGCCAACGGGTATGCAGTCGAGTCGATCCTCACCACCCTGGAACGGGCAGGACTGAAGATCGCGGCATGAACCCTGCGGGCGCCTGGTCCGCCCCAGCCGGCCCGTCCAGCCGGGCCGCGGTCCGAACCGTGACCGATGCCCTGGTCGAGGACGCGGTCCGCCGGCTGGCCTTACGCACCAAGGTCTTCCACGACGGTCCCTGGAGAACGGTCTCGGACGTCGAGTACGCCACCGCCTCGTGGGTTGAGTGGTACAACAACCGCCGGCTGCACTCGAGTCTGGGCATGATCAGCCCCACCGAGTTCGAGACAGCCCACTCCGCTGACACAGAACCACGAGCCGACTGATCACCGTCCAACAAACCACCGGCAGGAAAGTCGGAACGGTTCGACTTGGCCTTTTACCGGTCTGGTTGAGGGTGGTGTCGGAGGACGCGACCTGCGGTGGCGACGAGGGCGCCGGCCTGACTTTGGGCAGGGAAGCTTGGTGGCGACCCACCCGGAGACGTATCGGCAGTGCACGTCGGGGAGCGGTGGCATCCACTCCCTCGGGTTCTGGTCGGCCTTCGACCTCTTCGGCCCGGCGGTCACCGCGATAAGGGAGGTCGCGGCGTCCTGGTCAGTTTCGCGACGCGATCGCCACCCGCTTCGACGAACTCGCAGTCCGCTGCAGGGCCGGAGCCCACCTTGCCGCACTCACCCTCCGGCTCCGCGAACCCCTCCAAGATCCGTTGTCGGACAAGACCTGGCGACGCCATGCCCTTCGCGCCCCTCGGGACGGCTCGCTCGGGTCGGATGGATCGAGGGTGAGTTCCCACTGGTGCCTGCTCTTGTCGATGGTGACCAGGATGGGCTCGCTGGGCAGGGCGACCTTCTCCCGGACCCGGCGACCGTTCCACTCGTACACGAGTCGCTTGGCAGGGCGCCTCAGGTCGCTGGGGGAGCGCTCACTCCTCTTCGCCGCGTTCACTGCCGGCAAGGGCGGCACGGTTCGCCACGAGTACCGCCGCAGCCCCCATGACCACCGCACCCGCAGCAGCTTTGCGCCCTGCCTCTGCGGCCGCGGTCTTCAGTTGCCCCGGGTCACGGGCGGCGTCCCACCACCGTGTCGCCTCCCATGAGTGCCGAGTGGACTCGACTCCGAGCAGCCTCTGGAATTCATCGACGGCGATCCCGATGCGGCTGATCGAACCCACCACACAGCCCGGTGTGCGGGCAAGTGCAGCAGCACATGCGAGTGGGCCGTGCCTGCAGCCGCATCCATCCGTGCCATCAGTCGCTCGATCTTCTCTGAGATGAGTTCCCGCCGCCTCTGTCGGTCGACGGCCAGCGCGCGCCGACGCGCTTCCAGCTCGTCCGGTGACTTGTCCAGCGCCCGTGCCGGCCGCAGCAGGTCGAGCGCGCCCTGCAGTTCGAAGCAACGGGCCAGAACGATGAGCGACTCCCGGACCTCGGACTCCAATTCCTTTGCCGTCTTGGCGAGATCACCGATCTTGTTCGTGCCCTCCATCCTCTCCGTGAGCGCGTCGAGGCGACGCAGTGCCCACCCCAGGGTGTCCGTGATCGTGTGGGTCCTGCCCTGCATGGTCGACCACGTGTCGTCGTCGACCCGACCCTCCACTTCCAGAATTGTCATGGCGGACTCGATGTCGAGGCCCGCTCCGAACATCTTCGCCAACTCGGCGTCCTTCTGGGCGCGGAGCACGTCGTCGACCTTCCTGCCGATCGCCGCGAGATGGCTCTTGATCTCGCTCATCTCGTGCTGCAGCGTGAGCTGCGCCATGATCCCCGCGGCGCCGGACAGAATCGCCGGAGACGCCAGGTGATCATGTCCGGGCAGTCGGAGCTCGGCTGGGGCACCCCCACCCCGGTCGTCGAGCGCTTCCCCGCCGCGACCCAGCAGGTGTCGTTCGACAAGTCGGTCAAGCCGATCGGCTGGGGAGTGGACAGGCTCACGACCGAAGCCCCGTTCAAATGGGACTATCCGCATCTGTTCTCGCTGCGCGACGGGAAAATCTACGGTCTCGGCCGCTCGGTGGACCAGCAGTGGCTCTTCGACACCGTCGCCGACACCAGGACCGACCTGCCGAACCGCCCGGACGTCAACAAGGACAAGCCCGGCCCGGACGGCGGGGAGTGGAGGCGCAACTACGGCTCCGCGGTCCCCCTGCCGGCCGGCTTCAGAGGTCCCGACTCGGTCCTGGTCCTCGGCGGCGACCGCAACGACCCGAACACCTACCGTCTGGCCGGCGGCAAGTGGAACACCGAGAAGCCCCGCGCCTTCGGGCGGACCCAGGACGACACGCTGCTCCTGCCGAACGGCAACCTGCTCACCGTCAACGGTGCCTTCGACATCCGCGACTACGGCAACGGACCGTACAACCCCAACGCCGACCTGAAGTACCGCCAGGTCGAACTGCGCGACGAGAACGGCGACTGGAAGCTCGGCCCCGTCCAGCGGCTGCCGCGCGGCTACCACTCCAACGGCGTGGTCCTCCCGGACGGCCGAGTCATGATCACGGGCGACGAGCTCCAGCAGCTCGCCAACGACCCGGACATCAACGACGACAACAACGGCAGCATCGAGATCTACGAGCCGGCCTACCTCCACCAGGGCAGCCGCCCCGCGCTCGGCCTGATCTTCAACCCCAGCGTGGGCTACAACGAGAAGATCACGGTGAGCACCAGCACGCCCAACGACGTCACCCGCGCCGTGCTGCTGGCCCCGACCACCGCGACCCACTCGATCAACACCAGCCAGCGTCACCTCGAACTGCGTATCAAGAGCCGCAGCGGCAACTTCCTGGAGCTCCAGGCGCCGCCGACCGCCGCCGCAGCCCCTCCCGGCCACTACATGCTCTTCCTCCTCAACGAGGAGGGCGCACCGAGCAAGGCCGGCTGGGTCCAGCTCAAGCCCCCGGCGGCAGCCGCCGCCACGGGTGCCACCGCCACCAAGGTGAAGGCCGGCGACTGACACCCGCTGTTCCCTCCGGGGCGATGGATGAGGCTGCCGAGAGGCGCCTGACGGGCAAGAGCCCAGGTCAGGCGCCTCTTCTCGTAACTCTGGAAGAAGCCGGGCTTCCTCGGGGGGTACGAGACCAGCAGTTCTTGGTCTGCTGGTGGTACATGTGCAGGTTGTGCGCGATGCTCCCGGCGCGGTTGCCGGGAGTGTGCCCTAACGTCCGCGGCAGACGGCCTTAGGTTGCCATCGGCTCCGCGGGGTCGTGGCCTGTGTCGTTGTCGGGCCCGTTCCGTACGCTGGCGGCATGCGTATGCGCCCCACTCTGAGCTGGACTCCGCCCCAGGATCTGCCGCCAGGCATCACCGATCCCGAGCCGGTCGCCGACGTGCTGAGAGTCGGCGGTGTGCTGGTGCTCAGCGGGGCGGGCCTGTCCACGGAGTCGGGCATCCCTGACTATCGGGGTGAGGGCGGGAGCTTGCGGCGGCATACGCCGATGACCTACCAGGAGTTCACGGCCAGCGCCCGGGCCCGGCGCCGGTACTGGGCGCGCAGTCACCTCGGCTGGCGCACGTTCGGCCGGGCCCGGCCCAACGCCGGGCATCGGGCTGTGACGGCGTTCGGGCGGCACGGTCTGCTCTCGGGTGTGATCACCCAGAACGTCGACGGCCTGCACCACGCCGCCGGCAGCGAGGGCGTGGTGGAGCTCCACGGAAGCCTGGGCAGGGTCGTCTGCCTTTCCTGTGGTGCCTCCGGCTCGCGCCGGGAACTCGCCCGGCGACTGGAGGAGGCCAACGCGGGGTTCGCGCCGGTGGCCGCCGGACTGAATCCGGACGGCGACGCCGACCTCACCGACGAGCAGGTCGGGGACTTCTCCGTGGTGCCCTGCTCCGCGTGCGGCGGCATCCTCAAACCGGACGTGGTGTTCTTCGGCGAGGCCGTTCCGCCGCAGCGGGTCGAGTACTGCCGAGAACTGGTCGATGCGGCGACCTCGCTCCTGGTCCTGGGCTCCTCGCTGACGGTGATGTCCGGGCTGCGGTTCGTCCGCCAGGCGGCCCAGACGGGAAAGCCGGTGCTGATCGTCAACCGGGACCCCACACGGGGCGACCGGCACGCCGTCGCCCGGGTCGCTCTTCCTCTGGGGCCGACCCTGACCACCCTGGCCGGCCGACTGGGCGTCCCCGTGGACGGCGGGGCACCGGCAGCCTGAAGCGGCGCTCCTACGCCGCGTGGCCGGAGCAGTCCTGGCGCCTGGTGCCGGCGGACGGGTGGTGAGCGAGTTGGCCTCGATGCCGTCGCCCGGACCGGCCGCGGTTGTCGGGCGCTCCCACCGACGGTCCGGAGTGGTGATGGACGGCCGCCCGGCGAGGATATGCGGTTGGGCGGTGCCGCCCAGCCTCGACTCCGCGTGATCTGCCGCTCGAACGGGCGTGAGCGGAGATGCATCCGCGTCGTCCTTGGTCGGTGAGCCGTCAGTACGCCTAGGGCGGCCGGTTCCCGAGCCCGACTACGGGGTTGAGTGGCGCCGCGGCCGGGGCGCCCGGTTCGAGGCCCGGGACGAAGTCCGTCCAGCTGCCGCTCAGCATGGTGGGCCGCGCGGTGATCCGCGTGCCGTCGGCGTAGTAGGTCGAGGAGAGTATCCGACGCGGAACCGCGGTGAGGTTGGCGCCGGCGGTGTGGAAGCAGTTCGCTGCGTGGCAGGAGACTTCGCCCAGAGACAACGGGCTCGCATCGGGAACCACGCCCGCCGCGCGGATCTCACCGGCAACGTGCTCGTCGTACCACCGCTCCTGGGGAGACACAGGTAGGGCGTGGAGTGCCGCCGGGGTCAGCTGCCGTGCCAGGCAGGCCAACGGACCCATCTCCGTCGGGATGTCGTGCAGGGCGACCGGACCCACGAGGTCACCACCGCGGGGGAGTCCAGGGGATAGTGGTCGCTGTCACGGTGCCAGGGGGTGCGGCCGGCGCGGTCCGTCAACCGTGGTCACATCGACGGGAAGATGACGGCCTACTTCAACTGGCCGGTGATCGCCGCCCTCTGCCCGAACCTGTACTTCTCCACCGACGGCGCGGACTACAGCACGGTCATCGAGACCATGGACGCCACCGCCGACCAGACCACGAACTTCACCGTCAGCAGCGGCCTCTCCCGGAACCAGGTCCACGTGTGGGCCACCGGCGTCAACTCCGCGGACACCGCACGGCACTTCGTCCACCAGCAGACCATCACGCCGGTCGGCGGTAAGTACACCCTCACCCTCAAGCCGGGGCAGGTGTACATCGTGACGACCACCACCGGCCAGGGCAAGGGCGCGGCCGCCCCGCCGCACCAACGAGGGGCGGGCCTACAGGTGGGCTCGGGCTGTTCGACGGCATGACTGACCATGATGCCGGTCTCGGCCACGCGGTTCGCGACGACGGACGCGCAGGTCCCCCTCGGCGAGGCCGGGCCGAGCCGTCAGCTCACTACGACCCGCCGTGAGATCAATGCGTCAGACATGGCCTGGCGCCCGCACTGTCGGCGCCGGTTACTCGTCGTCCCCCTCGTCTTCGTCGTACCAGCCTTCGATCATGCCGACGAGTCGTTCGTCGATCGGGTTGTCGAACTCGTCTTCGGTGGCGAGGAGTCGGCGCAGCGTGTTCAGGGGGTACCAGTGTTCGCCGGGCTTGGCGTCGGGTGCGCCGACGCAGGGGGTGTCCAGGTATGCGGGGTCCGGGACCGCCGGATAGAACGCCGGGAGCAGACCGAAGGTGACGTCCGGTTCGAACTTCCATGCCCAGCCCTCGCGTCGCCGGCGCAGGGTCTCGCCGATGTACCACACGGCACCCTGGACGAAGGGGGAGCGGCGCTGTGCGGTGATCTCCTCCGACTCGGCGAACGTCTCCTTGACCAGGTCTTCCAAGGCGTCGAGGGAGGCGTCGGAGAAGTCGAACCTGTCGACGCCGCCGGCTTCCCGAGCCCAGCTCTCGAAGGCGGCCTGGCGTTCGGTGAGCCAGGCCAGGAGGTCGGGGTGGCGGGTGGAGTCGTAGTCGGCGTGGGGTGTGGTCATGGCCAGAACCTACCGAACCGCGCTGTCACCCGCGCAGGATCTTCGCGGAGTCATCACACGACGCGTCAACAACACCTTCTACGCGAGGTGTTGACGGCCTCTAGTGTGGTGGGTCGGCAGGAGCGGGCACGATACGGGGGCCCTTGTCCGGCCTGCCCTCGCAGTCTTGAGTCCCGTGGCCCCCACGACCAGGGACACTACGTGAGCACACTCATACGACAGCGCCTGAAAAGGCGCATATCTGCCGCGCTGGCGGTCGTTTCCTCGGCGGCGGTGCTGCTGGTCGGCCTGCCGTCCGTGGCGTCGGCCGCGCCCGGGGACTACGCGAAGATCACCGGCGGTAAGCGGTGCGATCAGATGCACCTGAAGAGGACCGTCCCGCGTACGCCGAACAACTCGGGTGCGCCGACGGGGCAGCACCATTGGACGAAGTCCGGGCCGGACGAAGAGTACTACTACAACAACGCGTTCAAGGGTTTCGAGAACGTTCCCGCGCCCACTGCGGCCGAGCTGGGGCAGGTCACCGGCAGCCGCGCGGACATCGACAAGTGGGACAAGGCATATGCGGCCTCCAAGGACCCGGAGGACATGCGCAAAGCGATCTACTCCCGCTATCAGCGGCATCGGAACGAATCGAACAACCCCAAGCCGTTCGGCAGCTGGAGGGTCAACCTGATCAGCGCGCAGGTCAGCAAGCAGAAGGGGGGCGTGTTCGAGGTCAAGGCGGTTCAGGACTTCAACATGGTCGGCCCTGACTGGCTGTGCGAGGTCACGATCGAGATCTTCGACAAGGACGGCAAGAAGATCGCCTCCCGGCGGTACGACTCCTACAACCAGCGCACCGGTGACCTGGGGGAGTTCAAGTCCGACGGGAAGCGCAAGCCGGCCCAGCTCCGGGCCGACAGGATCATCCTGCGGCACAAGGACGCGAAGTACGACTTCACCCGGCACCGCCTGACGATGTTCACGTCGGAGAAGCCGAACGGGGCCACCCTCCGCGACTACAAGGCCGAGAACGACAAGCTGCGGACGGAGCGGGGGACGGGGAACAATCCGATCCGGATCGCGGAGCGCCGGGCGACCGCTAAGGGCCTGTGGCCGCAGACGAAGTACACGAAGACGTACAACGTGTTCAACCCGCTGCCGAACCGAGGCACCCAGGGCCCGGGCGCCTCGATGGCCTACGGGTCGGGACAGAACCCGGCCCAGGCCCGGCAGTTGCAGAACCAGTACCTGTCGAACAACGCCCGGTCCGCGCTCGGCCGGGGCCCGGGCGGGGTGGACTTCTCCACTCTGGAGCTCCAGTACGTCGGCGACCCGGTCAAGGGCAAGGCTCTGGACTACTCCATGAAGGCCGACCTCATGCCCGATGAGGACAACAACCCGGGCTGGGGCGGACAGGCGAAGGTCGAACTGGCCTCAGATGCCCTGTTCACGTGGCTGGCGCTCACCCCGGACCGGCAGTGGGTGAACCTCAACCCCGACCAGCCGGACACCATCATGGACAAGGCGTTCGGTGAAACCGACGCCGGCCGTGTCCTCCTCGTGGCCGACATGGAGATGAAGCGGGACTTCTCCCGTGCCATGGACCCCAAGAAGTCCCCGGGCAAGGAGTTCATGGACGCCGCCCCCAAGGTCGACGGGGTGCCGTGCTGGGGATCGGGACGCAACTGGATCGTTCCCGGCCGGGCGAAGGTCCGCGAGCAGGACGGCGGGATCTACATCCTCGACGCCCCGCTGGAGGTCAACCACGCCGCGATGGACTTCGACACCCCCGTAGAGGGAGAGGACTGCTCGAAGGAGCTCAGCAAGGAGGAGAAGGAGCGCAGCCACCGGCTGATCACCCAGTATCTCGTCCCGCACGTCGAGAAGCAGATCAACACCGACCCCAAGTACGCTGACCTGCGCCGCGTCTACAAGTCCCGCGTCGCGGCCGAGTGGATCCGCCAGCAGGACGCCAAGAAGGCCACCGACTTCCGTCCCATCATCAACAGCAACAACCTGAAGCGGTGGCCGCTGCGCGGTGAGAACGCCCACTGGGACAAGCGGACCGTGTGGCAGGAGATGGTGAAGTCCTTCACCAAGGGCGAATTCACCTACGAATGGCCCCTCGGCGACGGCCGGATCTACACGTTCTTCGTCGGCGGCATCGACTTCGCAAAGGTCCCCAAGCGGAACATCACCGGAGTCGAGTTCACCGCCCAGCACCGTGAACTGCCCCGCGCGACGAAGGACTCCGTGCGCACCGAGACCTCCGCCCGCGACAGCGACACCGCGTTCCTGGGTGGCAACGGCGCCGCCCTGACGGATGACGGGAAGCCCGACCCGACGCCGACGCCGACGCCGACGCCGAGTCCGACGCCGAGTCCGACGCCGACCGACCCGACCGATCCGCCCACGTCGCCGGGCCCGGACCCGACCAAGCCCGGCAACGGTGACACCGGCGGCAGCGGGGGCGCGACGCCTCCGGCGAACCGGCCGGACCCGGACGGCGGCCTCGCCGACACCGGATCGGACACCCCGATCGGCCTGATCTCCGGCATCGCCGCGGCGATCGCCGCCACCGGCGCGGCCCTGGTGTGGTGGACGCGGCGTCGCCGCACCGTCCAGGAGTAGCCTGAACGAGCAGCACAAACAGGAAGGGCCCCCACCCCGGTTCGCCCCGGGGTGGGGGCCTTCCCATGTGTGCTGGGGTGCTGGGTGTTGGCGGACCAGACGCCCACGCGGGATCGACGTCCGGTCATGGGCCCGAGGGCTGTTCCAAGGCCCGGGGAGTCGGACGGCCGTGGGCCGGAGTCGAACGAGATGAAGCAGGCTCCGCATCCCCGTGGCCTCTTCTCGCGCTGGCCGAGGCGACCGATGGGCGCCTGCCTGGGCAAAGTCCAAGGCCAGGCGTCCTTTTTGTGCCCCTAGAAGAACCCGAGCTTCTTCGGCGAGTACGACACGAGAAGATTCTTCGAGTGCTGGTGGTACACGCCTCGCATGGCCTCTGACCAGCGTAAACGGCCACGACTCGACCCGGCTGCGGGCGGCTGGTCCGCGTATGGCCCGGATCTTGGTCGGCACGGAGTGGGTCCCTGACCGATGGCCCGTGGCGGCGGCGAGCCGGTGAACGAACCTGACCATGAGGCGGCTCGCGTTGTTGTTCGGGGTGTCGAAGTCGGCGGCGGACTGCATCATCGACCACCTCGGGCCGATGTTCGCGCTCCAGTCCCGTAAGCGGTTCGCGAACGACGCCGTGCTCATCGTGGACGGCACCTTGGTCCCCACCCGTGACCACGCCATCGCCGAGCGGTCGAAGGACTATCGGTACTCCACCAACCACCAGGTCGTCATCGACGCCGACATACGGCTGGTCGTCGTGGTCGGCCGGCCGCTCGCTGGGAACCGCAACGACTGCAAGGCGTGGGAGGAGTCCGGGGCCAAGGCCGCCGTCGGCAAGACGCTCACGATCGCCGACGGCGGCTACCCGGGCACCGGACTGGTCATCCCGTACCGCCGCGAGCGCGGTCAGGCCGAACTCCACGGCTGGAAAGAGGAGCACAACAAGTCCCACAAGCAGGTCCGGGCCCGCGTCGAGCACGTCTTCACCCGGATGAAGACCTGGAAGATCCTCCGAGACTGCCGCTTGAAGGGCGCTGGCGTCCACCACGCCGTACTCGGCATCGCGCGGATGCACAACCTCGCCCTCGCCGGATAGACCAACGGGCTTGACCGCGATCGACCATGTCCGAGGCGGCTCGGAGATCATTTACGGGACAGCCCTTAAGATGCGGTCTGTCGGCGCCTGAGACCGATCAGGCCGTCGGGGGAGCGGAAGAATGCCATCCACTTATTCAATCAGGTGCTCGAATCTCGGCGCAGTCCCGCACGGCGACCGTACTTCAGTAGGTGGCCCGGCTGCGGTGGGCAGCAGGGCACCCAGCGAGACGATCATGTCCTGTAACGTCGCACGCCCCACTGGCGCCGACCCAGGGAGCATTTGCGGTACAGCCATCAAGGCGCCTCCCCCTTGCCGATGACGATGTCTCCGTTACGGGTGTGAATCCTCACGGCATGGTCACTTGTGTCGTCTTTCGTGACATCCATTGTGATGTCGCCCTTCTTGGCGGCCGTGTCGACTGCGTACGTCGCCTCCGGCAGGCCGAGCCGAACGTCGCCGTCCTGGCTTCGCACATCGACGAGGTCAGGTGCGGAGACGAAGTTCAGCTCGTTGTCGCCGTTCCGTGAGGCGACGGTGACCGACCTTGCGGAGATCCTGTCGCCTTCGATGGTTCCATCGCGGCCTTCCAGATCCAGATGGGGCCCGCTGAGGTCCGACAACCGCATGTCGCCGGCTTTGGCCGAGAAGTCTGCGGTGAAGCCTGTGGCTTCAACAAGACCCTTGTCGTTCTCGGCAGTGATCGCGACGTCGCGCGGTACCTTCACGGTGTACTTCGCGCCGCAGTTGACGGAGAGGCCCGTGCAGTCCAGCGAGAGCGTGAGAACGCCCCCTTCGAGCTTCCATCCGGATTCTATTTCGCCGCCAACTTTCGTACCGCTGACCTGTCGCGTCACCCGAACGCCCTTGACATCGGCGGCTACGAGTTCCAGGTCGGCGGAGTCGGACTTCACGGTCAGGCTGTCCCCACTGAAATCAAACATTTTCGATTCCACGACTGTGTTCGCCGGGGCACCGTCCGGGCTGCATCCCGTGGCTGCGACAGTGAGGATCGCGACACCCCCGAGGACGAGCACAGCGTGAGGCCTAATTCCCATTGATTCATTCCTTCATAGTTCTGGACATGCAGGTGACGCATGCCGTTCATGGTGGTGGTTGGTTCAAAGGGCGCGATCGCATCGGAGGCGAGTTCGTTCCGTGGCGTCAGCAGGCAACCTGAATACCGGGCGGGGGATTCTGCTGTCGCGGCGACAGGTACGGACGTCGCCCTGCTTCACGAGCGCAGAGCCCGGGCTGCGACCGTGCGCGACACACGGGCGGCTTGGAGAGCCAGAGCGAGGCAGGTGGTCACAAGCGTCACGCCGGCGAGCACGCCGAGAGTCGCCCAGGGGAGGCCGTCCAGAACCCGGACGACGCTGATCTTGGCGCCCACGGCGATAGTGGCACTCGTCACCGCGATGGAGATCGCACCGAAGATGATCGCCGTCCCCGCGTAGATCACTCCCTCATAGATCGTTGATCGGGTGACCACGCCCGGTCGCGCACCGGCGACCGACACGATGGCGGAATCACGTGTGCGTTCCCGCCCGACCAGAGCGATCACAGCAAGGCCGCCGACCCAGGACACGACGAAGACCCAGCCCAGCACGACCAGGACATCGTCCAGCCCGGCGGCGCTTCCGGGCATGACGTTCCCCATGACCATGAAGAGTCCGACGAACGACAAGGAGAGGGCGAAGGGCAGCACCGTGGCGACGCTTCTCGCCGCGCGGGTGCGGCACGATTGCACGGCAAGGTGCCAGGCGACACCGCGCGAGGGCAGGAGTGCGGTCCAGAACCTCATCAGAGGTGTGAGCACCCACGGCCCCATCAGCAGCAACAGGCAGATGAGAAAGAGGTCGCCGGCGAAAGCGAAGGCCGTCCGCTGTGCGATCCCGCCTTCGAGTTCGAGTCCCAGCCCGGGAATCCACATCCCGACCACACCGGCGAGGAGGCAGAGGGCGAGAACGCTGCGCGTGACGCCGGGCCGCGCCGGTGGATCAGAGAGGTCTCGGAACGCGCGCATCTCCGGTGTCTTGGCGGCGCGGCGCGTGACTCCCCAGCCGCCGAGCAGACACGGAACCACTCCGGACAGCACGCTCGCCCCGACGTGCCAGAGCTGGAATCCGGCCGTGGCTCCGTGCAGGTCGAGTCCCGTGGTCGTCCACTGTGAGAGGGTGGTGCTCGCGACAAGAGGGGCCAGCGGTACTGCCAGCGCGCCGGCTGCAGTGCCGAGCACGATCAGTTCCGTGCGCAGAATGGATCTGATGCGATTGCGCGGGATCCCGAGGATCGCCCACAGGGCGTGATCGCGTCGCTGGGTCGTCAAGGTCAGTCCGACGGTGGATGCGACGATGCCCACGGCGGCAAGCAGGGTGAAGAAGACGATGTTGCCGCCGAGTGCGATCGACGCGGAGACCATCCGCGCATCACCCGCCGCCCGCGCTGCCGAGACGGCGGTGAACATGGCGATGACCGAGCCCGCTGCGCATGCCGCACCGACCACTGCGCACAGGAACGTCCACAACCACATGGACGCCTGCATCCGAATGTCCGACAGGACAAGTCGCATCACGACGCCTGCTCACCCGCTTCGTCCTCCGACTGCGCCGCGAGGACGGCATCGCTCACCGCGTGGGAGTCGCCACCAGGAATGACGGCGTGCACTCGCCCGGACCCCAGCACCACGACCTGGTCAGCACGTGCGGCCGCATGAGGATCGTGTGTGACCATGAGGACCGTGGTTCCCTGCGCGGGAAGTGCCTGCAGCCAATCGAGCACGACGTGACCCGACTTGAGGTCGAGCGCGCCGGTCGGCTCGTCGGCGAAGACGATCCGCGGCTGATTCGCGACGACCCGGGCCACCGCGACGCGCTGGCGTTCCCCTCCGGAGAGCCGGTCGGGGCGCCGCCGCGCGTGCTGGGCGATACCGAGCCTCGACATGGCGTCGCCGACCCTCGACCTGGGTACCCGATGGCCGGCGAGTCGCGCCGGCAGGGCGATGTTGTCCTCGACCGTCAGCGAGCTGACGAGGTTGTACTCCTGGAAGATGAATCCGACGTTCTCACTGCGGAATGCGGCCTGCTTGCGAGGGGGGAGCGACAGGACATCCGTTCCCAGGACCTCGATGGAACCCGCGGTCGCTTGCTCCAGACCAGCCATGCAGAGCAGGAGCGTCGACTTGCCCGACCCGGAGGGGCCGACGATGGCGGTCAGCCGGCCTTCGGGAATGTCCAGGTCGATATCGTGCAGGACGCGCGTCGTCTCGCGTCGACGGCCCGGGACGGGGAAGTCCATATGTAGGCCGCGCAAACGGATGCACGGCACGGAAGCGGCAGCTGAGATAGGCATGCATCGAGCTAAGCAGGGCGCGGCGGGAGCCACACGGGTGTCTGCACTGCTTGAAGGTAGACCTAGGTCTACCTTTTGCGCGATCCGCAGTATGCGACAATGGCGGGCATGGCGCAGATTCGTATTGCCCGGAGGGTGCTGACGGAATGCATCGCGGCAATGGCTTTTCCGATTCTGCTGCTTTCCATTCTCGTCGCGCCGGTCTCGGCCCCGGTGGTGGCGGAGACGGACCGTTCGAGAGCCCGGTGGTGCGGCGTCGAGACGATGCCCCTGAAACCCTCGGACCACAGCTGGGCAAAGTGGGTGGTACTCCGGCTGCGTTCACGGTCGATGTGGCGCACCGACCTCCCGGTTTTCGTGACCACCGTACTCCTGTCCGCACTGTCACTGCTGGTGGCCTTCTTCGGATTCATCGGCGCTGCCGCGTTGGTGTTCTCCCCCGTCTTCTGGCTCTTCGGTATCGCTGCGCAGGTCGGTCCATTCACCCCTGAATCCGTTGGGGAAACCCTCCTGGCGATGCCCGCAGGCATCGTTCTCGGCGCGGTCACCACTACCGTACTGACCGGCACATCATTTCTTCGCGACTTTCTCCTGCGCGCCTTCTCCAGAAACCGGGACCCGGATCTGCTCGCGAAACTGGAGGAGCTCCGGACCAGTCGGGCTTCGCTGACAGCGGCCTTCGAATTCGAGCGACAACGCATCGAACGCGATCTGCACGACGGCGCCCAACAGGAACTCGTCGCCGTCGTCATGCGTCTCGGGATGCTGGAAGCCACGGCCACGGCCACGGCCGCAGCCGCCGACCAGGAACGAATCGTGCGGCTGGCACGGCAGGCCCAGGCTCACGCGGAGCGCGCACTCGAACGGCTGAGGGACACGGTGCGCGACATCCATCCCCGTGAACTGAGCGACCTCGGTCTCATCGCCGCCGTCCGAGAGCTGGCCGCACGATCACCTTTGCGGGTCGAACTGACCAGCACCGGCGATGACGCCCAGCTTTCGTCACCGACTGCGACCGCCGTATACTTCACGGTGTCCGAAGCCCTGACGAACATCTCGAAACACGCAGGTGTGGGAAACGCTCGGATCGACCTACGATGCGCCACGACAGACGTACACGTGCGTGTGCACGACGATGGTGTCGGCGGTGCGAGAATCGACACGGGCTCCGGGCTCGCCGGACTGCGCGAGCGAATGCGAAGCGTCGGCGGGAATCTCGAAGTTCTCAGCCCACCGGGTGGCGGGACGCTGGTTGTAGCGTCCGCTCCCAGCCAACCCCCATGGTGATAAATTGAAGCAGGACGTTCCCCGGGGAGGGGGGTCATGAGAATTGTTCTGGCAGATGACAGCGTGCTGATAAGGGCCGGCATCCGGGAAATCTTGACCTCCCACGCTCATGATGTCATCCGCGAATGCGAGGACGCCGACGAACTGGTTGCCGCAGTCGACGAGCTGGTGCATGCCGGAGCCGCCCCGAACATGGTGATCACGGATGTCCGCATGCCCCCCAAAAACACCGACGACGGACTGCGTGCCGCGATCGATCTGCGCTCCCGTCACCGGGACCTGCCGGTGTTGGTTCTCTCCGCCTACGTCACGGGCCCCTATGTGAGGGAGCTTCTGAACGGCCCGGGTGCCGACGGAGCCGTCGGATACCTGCTCAAGGAGAAAGTGGGCAGAGTCGCCGACTTCCTGCGAGCTGTCGAGACGGTCTCCGCAGGTGGCGTCGTGATCGACCCCGAGGTTGTTCGCCACGTCACCCGAGCGGACTCGCCACAGGGGCCGCTTGCCCGGCTCACCGCTCGGGAAAGGGAAGTGCTCGCCCACATGGCCGAAGGGCACTCCAACGCAGAAATCGCGACGGAGCTGTTTCTTTCCGGCGCTGCCGTGAGTAAGCATGTGGCGAACGTTTTCGTGAAGCTCGGCATGCCTCCCGACGAGGACAATCGGCGCGTCAAGGCCATTCTGGCCTGGTTCGAATACAATTGAGGATTGGCCCCGGGCACCGTCCAGCAGCGCCCACAGCTCCGTGAGCCTTGCGTCGGTGCCGCAGGTTTTGGGAGCGCTCTCAACACGTGTCGGCCCCAGAATCCTGTTCCCTGCGAGCTCGTAACACGATCTTGTTGAAGCGTCCCGGTCGGCCGTGACCGGTGTGGCGATCCGGCCGTTCGGGATGGTGTGAGTACCCGGCCGTGGATGTGGACGATGACTTGTGGGTGCTGATCGAGCCGTTGCTGCCGCCCTGGCCGGAGAAGGCTCCCAGCCCGCGGCCGGTTCCGGACCGGCTGTGTCTGCAGGGCATTCTGTACGTGCTCCGCAACGACATCGCCTGGCAACTGCTGCCGCTGGAGCTGGGGTTCGGATCGGGCCAGACCTGCTGGCGGCGCCTTGAGCGGTGGCAGAAGGCCGGGGTCTTCGACCGGCTGCACCGGATCTGATCGCCGAGATGAACGCGGCCGCGAGCTGGACTGGTCCAGAGCGTGCGTCGACGGCTCCCACGTCCGCGCGAAAAAAAGGGGGGGAGGCGACACCGGTCCGTCGCCGGTCGACCGGCGGAAGACGGGTAGCAAACACCATATGATCTGCGACGGACGCGGCACCCCGCTGAAGGTCATCACCACTGCGGCCAACGTCAACGACGTCACCCAGACCCTCGCTCTGGTCGACGGCATCCCTCCCGTCGCCGGACGCCCTGGCCGGCCCCGCCGACGCCCGCAGGCCCTGCTCGGAGACAAGGGATACGACTCCGGCCCCAACCGCCGCGAACTTCGCAAGCAGCGGATCCTGCCGGTCATCTCCCGCAGGGGCGCCCCGAACATCGAAGGCCTGGGCAAGCTCCGCTACGTCGTCGAGCAGACTTTCGCCCTGCTCCACCAGTTCAGACACGCCTTGCCGTCCGCTGGGAACGCCGCACCGAACTCCACGACGCCTTCGTCTCCCTCGCCTGCAGCCTCATCTGCTGGCGACGCCTCACGAAACACAACTCATGATCGTGTTACGAGCTCGTAGGGCCAGGGATGACCTATCCGGATCCGCGGTTGCTGCGGCGAGCTCTGTACTCCTGGGCCTTCAACAAGAACGCCTGGAGTCACGAGCCCAACGAGGATTGGCGCAAGGCCCTGGAGTGGATGAAGCGAAACTCAGTTCCCGTCGGTGAGCTCATGGATGCTGATGTCCTGCGACGGGGGCTTGACGCCCTGGGATGCAAGCTCGGCGGCAGGGCGGCGAGCGCGAGAACAGCCCGGCGTAAGAGGGCGGCGTTCGGCGAAGTACTCAATCGGGCCGTGGAGAGGGGGTACTTCGAGCGGGACCCGCTCAACGGTGTCAGGTGGAGCCCTCCGGCCGTCAACGAGGAGGTCGATCCGGCTGGCGTGCCCAAACCCGGACAGGTGGCGCGACTGATTGCGGCGGTCGCGAGCTCCCTGGCCGCGGCCCGCACCTGGAGGCGTTCTTCGGCTGCATGTACTACGCGGCCATGCGGCCGGCCGAGGTCATCAATCTCCGCGTCGAACAGTGTCATCTGCCGGAGTCGGGATGGGGGCTGCTGAATCTGTCTCGGGGTGTCGTCATCGCGGGTAAGGACTGGACCGACGACGGCAGCGTGCACGAGGTGCACTCCCTCAAGCGTCGTGCGGCTACGGCTACGCGGCCCGTTCCCATCCCACCGCAGTTCGTCCGTGTGCTTGCCGCCCACGTCGAACGATTCGGCGTGGCACAGGACGGTCGGCTATTTCGGAACGGGAAGGGGAACCCATGTGGATGCAGCGGCATGCGGCGTCACATGGGCGCGGGCGAGTGAGTGCGGCCTGACGCGCCTGGAGCGCGCCTCAGGTTTGGCCAAGAGGCCCTACGATCTTCGGCACGCCGGGATCTTCCTCCTGGTTGTACTCCGGCGTCGACCCGGCCGAGTGCGCCCGCCGGGCCGGCCAGAGCATCGAGGTCCTCTTCCGCTTCTACGCCAAGTTCCTGGACGGGGTCCGGGAGCAGGTCAATCGCCTCGTCGAGCAGTCGATGGGGGAATGGGACCGCATCCACCGAGGCGGGACTCTCGCCGGTGGACCGAGCTTGGACCGGGAATAGACCGGAACAGCTGGTCAGGAGCGGGATACGGGTGGGATGAACCGGGAGTTCCGGCGCAAGTCGGCTGCTGTGATGGATGAGGCTGTCGAGAGGCGCCTGACGGGTAAAAGCCCAGGTCAGGCGCCTCTGTTTGTGTCCCTAGAAGAAGCCGAGCTTCTTCGGCGAGTAGCTGACCAGCAGATTCTTCGAGTGCTGGTGGTACACGCGCTGCCTCGCTCCTGACCAGGCAAAATGAAGGTATCTGCCTTCGGCTGGCCGGTGCTGGCCCGCAACTGGCCCGGATCTTGGTCGTGGGGGAGTGAGGTCGCACTGTTGTTCCGGGCCAGGGCCCCGAAGGATAGTCGTCGATGGAGGGCCTCAGAGCTTGGGTTGCGCCGACGGCGCGCTTGCGAGCAGCCGCACGTCGTTGCCAGCCCAGCGCTGGCGGTGGTGGCGAACGTACCGGGAGTCGATGAAGTGCCACCGGTGGAGCTCGATCCTTTTCCCGGACTGGCCCGTCACGGTGTCGACGATCGTGAGGTCGTCGGCCAGGACCCGTGCTCCCGCGTCGAAGAGGACGTGGCAGGTCGGGCAGAGGCACAGCAGGTTCTCGACGATGTCGGGTCCGTTGTCTTCTCTGGCCCGGATGTGGGCCGCTTCGCTGTAGCGATGGCGTGGTGAGGGCAGGACCAGAACCTCGGCGCACATCTGGCAACGGTCCTGGTACCACTGCTTGAGCTTGCGCACGGCACTGCTGCCGGTCTGCGGCCGATTCCTGTGCGTGCCTCTGCCGAGCGGCTGCCACTGTTCGGACTCGGGCGCGTTCGAGCGAATCGGAGAGGCTTCTCCCTCAGGTGCTGACATCTCGAAGAGCCGGTCGTCCAGGTGCTTGACGACGGGTTCTACCGTGCTGCGGTCCATGGCGGCGAGGCGCGCGGTGTCCAGGACGGCACGGCGGGCAAGAGACCAGGCGGCCTCGATGTGGATGCTGTGGATGGCGGTGCGTTCGGTAGCCGCGAGCGTTCCGGCGATGCGGGAGACGTGATCGCCGATCCGGACGAAGAAGTCGGCGTACTGCTCGGGCAGGGTGGCGTCCCAGCTGCGCTCGGCCTCGCGAATCGTGTGCCACTGCTGCACCGCGCGGGTGGTGTAGGTCAGGATCGGCCGGGTGTTGAAGGCCCAGCCGTACGCTGTTGCCAGCTTGTGCCGCCAACTGCCCGACGTCGAGTCGGCGCGTAGGGCGGGCGCCGGCCGCCGGGCGAAGTGCAGGACGCGGGAATAGGTGGCGGCGTCCGTGGAAAGGAAGCCCCGCCACTCGCTTGCGGACAGGTCCCACAGGGATCCGAAGTGCGGTGGATTGGGTCTCCTGGCTGCCCGGTAGCGGCCGATGCCCCGCGTGGGCAGGGTGTGTCGCCCGTCCCACGCTTGTCGAATGTGCCCTTCCAGCGACGTGCTGATTCTGGATCCCCCGCGACCCGATGTGAACGGCGAACCGGTCAGGAGAAAGGTGGGCGTGCCTGCGCCGGCGTTGCCCGCTCGGCGGGTGGAGTGGGAGGCCGCGCTGAGCAGCTTCCGGTCCGTAACGTCGTTGTGGACTGCCAACGGGCCGGGCCCGTTGAGAAGCCGGTGGAGTAGATGATGAAGCGAGTCGCCTTCGCGCACGTCAGAACGCACGAGAGACGTCCAGACCGTCACCGGGGCGTCCGGCCATGAGCTGACCGAGACCGCGGGGGCGACGGCCGCAGACCACCAGCTGATTGCCGCCAGGTAGAGGTCCGCCGGATCCATCCCCGCCGAGCCGGCCTGGGCTTGAGCCATTTCCCCGAGTGGCCCTTGATAGAAGGTGTCGTCGTCCGTCATTGCCCCACCCCCATCTCGGCTCCGCGCGCCTGCAGCGGCCGCCCTGCTCCTGCGGATTCTGCCCGACGGCTCTGACAGTGGCCGGGAGGGGCGGTGCCGGCAACGAATCCTCCTGTAAGCGGAAACGACTGCATCGGTGAATCCTGCGATCCAGCAGTGCGCCTCATCGTGATCGCAGCACACTGGGTCCATGGGTGTGCGGCAGCGTTGGGAAGAGCTCGCCGGGGGACGGCAGGCGTTCGAAGAGGGCGTGACGATGCTCCTCGCCATGGTCTATCCGGGCCTTAGGCATGTTGACGGTTCCGGCGGTGACCGGGGGGAGGACGCCGTCCTTCGACTGCCGGGAGGTGGGCGGCATGTCTTCCAGGTGAAGGGCTTCACAGGGCGTCTGAAGCCGGTCCAGCGCCGTCAGGTGGAGCGATCGCTGAAACGAGCGGCTGAGGGCGAGCCCACGCGGTGGACTCTCGTCGTACCACTTCGTCTTACACCGAATGAGTGGGACTGGTTCGATGGACTCCGCGACGGCTTCCCATTCTCATTGGACTGCCACGATCTGAACTGGCTCAACACCAAGTCCCACCAACACCCGGCCATCGATGCCCTGTTCCAGCCAGAAGCGCCGTTGGCTGCCCTGCTGAACTGGCCTCGGGTGGCGGACACCAGCCCGATCGATGCTGGCCTCGCCGTGCCCGAGAGCGGAGACATTCCTCCTTATGTAGCGCGTGACATCGATCCTGTCCTGCGAGATCGGATGCGAGCGACGGCTGAGTCAGGCGGAGCGCTCGTGATCGTGGGTGATTCCGCTGCGGGCAAGACCCGCACACTCTATGAAGCCTTATGCGCGGAGCTGCCCGGCCACCGCTTGGTGCACCCCATGCAGCCCAGCGACGTCCCTTTGCTGATCCCAGGCATCGTTGCTGCGGCGGGGCCCTGCGTCTTGTGGCTCGACGAGTTGCACCGCTACCTGGAGGACGGCCGCTGCCTCACGCCACACGGGCTCGGGGAATTGCGCCGCGCGAGGGCCATCGTCTTGGCCACGCTCAGGGCGTCGGCCCACGAACACTGGCACGGCTTGCCAGTGTTGCGTCAGATGCAGACCCTTGTGCTCGATCGGCGCTGGAGCCTGGCCGAGCGCCAGCGGGCGGCTGCGGCGCCGGACTCACGAGTCGTCCAGGCGGCACGGGTCGCCCCGGCCATCGGAGTCGCCGAATGCCTGGCCGCTGGACCCTGGCTGTGGCAGGAACTGAAGCTGGCCGACCGGGCGGGCGGGCAGCCGCGGGGGGCGGCATTGATCCGGGCCGGTATCGACCTCGTTCGGGTCGGCCTTGCAGGCCCGTTGCCCACCTCGCTGCTCCTCGAAGCCCACCTGCCCTATCTCGCGGACAGCGGCGGTCCCGTACTGCGCCCCGAACCGGCCGATGACGCATTGTCCTGGGCCGGCAAGGTGCGCTTCGGCGTCAGCAGCATGCTGCTGCCTGCGGGCGAGGACGCCTGGACGACCCATCCCCAGCTGGCCGCAGCAGCCGACGAGGAGGGCGTCACGGTCCACCCGTTCACCTGGTTCCAGGCGCTTGGCGCGGCCGGCGATCTGGACGACATGTTCAAGGTGGCGCTCAATGCCAGTACTCATGCCCCTTCCACTGGGGTGTTCCTGTGGCGATCACTAGCCGACGCCGGCCTCAACGAGGCCGCGAACAACCTCGGTGTCACACTGGCCGACCTGGGCCGACACGAAGAAGCCGAGCACGTGTTCCGGACCCAAGCGAACTCTGAGGATGCGGTGGTCCTGCTGAACCTCGGCAACCTGCTGTGCAAGACAGGCCGCCACGAAGAAGCCGAAGAGGTATACCGGAAGTCGGGTGCACGGGGGCAGGCGAAGGCTTGGAACAACCTCGGGCTGCTCTTGAAGGACCGGGGCGAGTACGCCTGCGCCGAGACCTGTCTGCGCAGCGCTGCCCTGGCCGGCGCCCCTGACGCCGAGTACAACCTTGGGGTGCTCCTGGACGAGCTCGGGCGAGCTGACGAGGCCAAAGCTGCGTATGCGCGTGCATACGACGCTGGGGACGCAAGCGGACTGACCAACTGGGGGATGCTGCTACTTGAAGAGGACCGATGGACCGAGGCAGAACCCTTGTTACGGCAGGCCGCAGAAACGGGCCAGGGAGACGCGATGCTCTGCCTCGCCAACGCAGCGAAGGTGAAAGGAAATCTGCTGCAGGCAACGCACTGGTATCGGCGCGCGATCGACACTGGTGATGCCCGCGCCTGCTTCAACCTGGCGAACCTCCATCGGGACGACGATCGTCCGGACCTTGCCGAGCCGCTCTATCGGAAAGCCGCCGATGCCGGAATCACCAGCGCCCTGTACAACTTGGCCCTCCTTCTCGCGAGGCAGAAGCGCCTCACGGAGGCCGAGGAGTTCTTCCGCCGGGCGGCAGCGGAAGGACAACAGGAAGCCCTCTTCCAGCTCGGCGACGTCCTAAGCCAGACCGACCGCCAGGAGGAAGCCACTGCGCAGTGGAAGGAGGCCGCCGAAGCAGGTGACCCCAATGCGGCGATCGCACTCGCGACGGTGCTGACCGACCCCGCCGAACAGACCTATCTCAGGAAGGTCCTACGCAGTGCGGCAGACGCTGGCGACAAAGACGCAGCCCTGTTGATTTCGGTGCTGAAGGTTGCCCAAGTTCCGTCCTCCGGAGAATGACAAGACCTTCTTGAAGTCGTCACACTCAACGCGCTGACCTGCGTGAATGACCCTGGAAGGGAGGCCGGCCTGCGTGTTTGCATGTCTCCGACGCTTTCACAGTGATGCCGTAGGCCACGGTCGATTCTCCCCAGCCGCTCCCCAGGGCTGCTTCACTCTCCCCAGATCCTCCCCAGCCGAGGGTCTCGCGGCGTGCAGATGATGCCGGTCAGCGGCGTGATTCGGGTATACGGACCTGCTACGCACGGAACGTGTAGGGGCTGGCCTGCCAAGTCCTACTTTCGCAGACCTGGCCAACCCCACCAGCAACGGCCTCTACCAGGGGATCGGATACCGCACGGTCACGACGTCGCGGTGTACGACTTCTCGTGTTCAGGTCCGGGAATCTGCTGAACACTCGCCCGGATCCGTCGGGGCCTCACGGGCGTGCCCGCAGCCGACATGCCATGCGGCCAGGCCGTGGCGCGCGGGTGCGAGCGGGAGCACGGCGGGCGTACCCATGGGCAGACCGTCGGTCTCCTCGCCGGGAACCTGGCGGACTACCACTGGCCTGCCGGACCGTCCGTTCAGTCCTACGGACGCCGTGCGCGTGACGGACCTGGCCGACCTCGCGCCGCGTGACCTGGACGCCGTCGACCGTGTCGTGACCGGCTGGGCGGTGCCCGTCGCCGAGACCGTCACCCTCGTCCTCGACGCCGGCCCGGGGCAGGGCCGCCGCATCACGCTCGTCCCCGGGCACCGCATCCGTGTCGTCCGTACTCCGACCAGGTCATCGCCTCCGTGCCCCAGGCCCTTGAACGCCTCGACTCAACCCGCCCCCTGGCCTGGATCTCCGGTCCCTCCGCACCAGCGAAATCGAGCTCGACCGTGTCGTGGGCGTCCACGGACCACGCCGCCTCAACGTCGTCCTCGGAGAGTGACTGTCTCCGCGGGGGTGCTGAGAAGGTCATCGCACGGAAGGGGGGGGAACCAAGGTCGAACTGCTGCCAACGTCCCCTGGTAGTCCCTATGCTGACAGCCCATCGAAGGGGGAAGGTGCCTATGAGTGCTCTGGTCACGATCGACATCGGGGACGGCACGGAGATCCGGGCCGAGGTCATCGAGCTGACCAAGCCAGGCAGCGGTGGGGACGCGGGACTGCGCAGGGCGAGCGGCCGGGCGACCGAGGCGGTAGCGCTCAAGCTGGACGATGTCCGTACGTTGATCAGCGGTATGGGGACTTGGGCGGCCGACACCATCGCCGGTGGTGGCCCCGGACAACCCGACACCTTCGAATTGGAGTTCGGCCTCAAGCTGGCCGTCAAGTCAGGACACTTGGTGGGCGTGATCGCGGAGGCGGCGAGTGAGGCCTCTCTCACCGTGCGGATGAGCTGGGACACAGCGTCTAGGCGCGAGCGCTCCCAGGCGGCGACAGAGGCACCTGGCACACCTTCTCCAGGCGACCCAGCCTGACGACTCGTCATGAATATCGCAGATGTGCCCCGAGCGGGCGGCATGCGGGATGCCGCCGTCTGGCTGAGTGATGCGACGGGCTTCCTGGGAAGCGGATTCCTGGTGACGCCCCGGCATGTGGTCACGGCGGCGCACGTGGTGGTCGCATCCTGGAGATCTCAGGAGTGCGTGACAGTTCTCCACCGGGGCGAACGGCTGCTGGTACGGGAAAGCGATATCAAGGCGTCCCCGAAGCACGGCGGAACCGGCACCTCCTACCCCTTCCCCGACCTTGCTCTGCTCACGCTGGAGCACCACGACGGACGTCCGTACGCCGAACTGGCAGCGGCCGATCCCGAACCGGCGGAGCAGGTGCACGTTCTCGGATTCTCCACCTACGCACCGGACGAGGGCGTCCACCCCGACTCGCTGCTCCTGGAAGTGACCGGGCCGGTCGGTCCGTACGTCCGAGTTCGTGGCGACGAGGTGAAGGACGGAATGAGCGGCAGCATGGTGATGCGCGCCGGTACGGGGGAAGTCTGCGGGGTGCTCAAGGGGAGTCGCGACTACGACAGCCCCCGTGGGGGATGGATCACCCCCGTGTCCGCGTTACGCGCCTGGCTGGCAGACCTTCTGCCAGAACCCCGGACAGTCCTCGTACCCGACGCGCTGCCCTACACGATGCGGATCGTCGCGGTACTGCAGGGCCTTCCCGATGCGGAGGACCCCGACTTCCGCCGCCAGATCCTGAGACTCATGGGTGAGGAACTCGGCCTCACGACGGCCTTTCAAGCGGCGTACCGCCCCCACCCCCGTGATCACTTGCTGGAGATCGTCCAACGGTGCCGCAGTTACCGGAACCCACGACTGGCCTACCGGGCGCTGGGACATGCGGTCGAATCACTGCGTCCCGGCGAGGCTGCGGTTCATGAGCTGCGCACGGTGCTCGGCGGACTGGCATGAGGGGATCCTGGCGGGAACGGTTGCGGCATCTCCTGACGAACCCGGCCACGAGCGGAGCCGCCGACCCGGCGCCGGACACTCAGGACGCGCGGGACACACCGGACGCGCCGGACACGCAGGGCAACGATGGTGAACGACTCCAGCCTCCCTCGACGCCTGTGTCACGGACGCCAGGCGTACGGGCAGCGGCGACCACCCCCTCGTACGGCAGCGCATGGCCGCGGGGTGGAGCGGTGCGGCTCGCCGAGGCGTTGCTCGGCTTTCCGGACGCTATCGACGCCGAATTCCGACATACCGTCCTGAAGGAGATGGGAGCCCAGCTCCATCACGACAGGAGACCTGTCGAGATCCGCCAGTCCGCCACGGCGTCCGAGCATGTGCTGGAGCTGTCCCGTTTCTGCGAGCGTCATCGTGATCCCGAGACGGCCCTGCATGCCCTGTGGACCACCCTGGAATTCCTGCGCCGTGACGAAGCCGCCCTGGTCGACTTGAAGGGATGCATCGACTGGCTGACCCGCAGGGGCAGGCTGCCGGAGCGGCAGTTGGCCAGACTTGAGGAACTTTGCGATCGGATCGCCCCGTCCGTGCCGCGTGCCGTGATGGAGCAGGCGGCGCAGGCGGCCTGCGGAGCCGGCCGGCGCGCGCCTCTGCGGGGGAGGGAGTCTCTGCCGGAGGCCGTGCATCGGCTCGACCAGGTGCGGGGCGACGACGACAACGTGCCATTGGTGCTGCTGTTCCTCGCCGAACTGGCCGCCCGTCTCCCGAACCGGCTGCGCGGTGAGTTACGCGAGGAGATCGGCGCTGCGGCTGGACTGCTCGGTCTTAGGGACGAGGACAGGCTCGCGCTGTCCGCCCGGACCAGACAGCCGGCACCCGGCGGCCGAATGATCCTCCAACTGAGGGTGGAGGAGGTATCGGCGCCTGCCGGTGGCGAGCAGTACGTCATCGAGGCACACCTCTACGAGCGCGACGAGGCGGGGCTGCGGCTGCTCGCCAAGCGGGAGCGTCAGGAACGTCTCGGGAGGAGGGAACTGGTCGCGAGCGGCGCCGACGTTCTCGTCACCTGGAACGACCTTGTCGCCACAGGCGATCACGGCGAGGACTTCCGGATCGAGTTCCTGCTGCCCTGGTCGCTCCTCGGCCACCCGGCGGATCTGTGGGGGATCGACGCTGACGGGTACCGGATCGGATTCCGGTGCCCGGTGGTGGTGCGGTCCCTGGACCGACTGCGAGAGCCGTCGTGGCGTCGCCCGTGGCAGGACCGCTGGAAACTGCTGCACAACGGGCCAGCCGAGGCGCAGGTGTTGGCCCGATGCGGCTGGCTGGCCATCGACGAACCCGGGGCCGGTGCCCCGGAGCGGCTGGCGGGCTTGAAGGACCGGGGACCCGTGCTGCGGCTACGAGGCAAGGACGGTGACGTACGGCGCTGGCTCGACACCCATGCGGACGTCGCCTGCCTGGGTCTCGCCTTCGCCTACGAGCCGACCGACGAACGGGTCGTGCGCGGGGTGAAGGACGCCGTGCGTGAGGGGATTCCCGCTATTATCTGGCGCCGCGACGGAGGAGATCCCGGGCCGTTGGTCTCCCGGCTCGGCGAACTCGCCGCCGAACAGCTGCCATCGCTGCCCGAGCTGCTGCGTCGCTGGCGGCGTTCGGCGCAGGAGGACGACGTCGCGGACATGCACAACCACCTGACCCTCTTGTGGGACGACCCGGACTGTATCGACGTGAGTCATGCACGCCAATTCGCTGCTCCGGTCTGGACCACGATCGAGCAGGAACGGGAGCAATAATGGAAGAGATCGAGGAACCGAAGGCTGCCGAGCCGCCGCGCTGGTGGATCTACCGTTGTACCCCGGAACCGCATGACGGCATCGAGCGGCTGCCCGATCCGCCGCCGTGGCGAGCTTTCGCACGACAAGTTGCCGACGACATCGCACCGGGGTCGACGCCTTCGTCGGGCGAGGTGGGGCAGGCCGGCGCGCGCCGCCTCGGTCGCAATCTGCGCGGCATGACGTACCAGGCGGATCCTGAGGAGATCAACCTGGTCAACATGGCTCTCCACCTGCGCCGTCCGCTGCTCGTCACCGGTCGGCCCGGGGTCGGCAAGTCGACCCTGGCGTACAGCATCGCTCATGAACTGAAGCTGGGGCCTGTGCTGCGATGGTCCATCACCAGCCGTTCCACCCTCCTCGAGGGGCAGTACCACTACGACGCGATCGGGCGGCTCCAGGACGTGGGGCTTCACCGCGACAAGGTGCTGTCGGGACACGACGGGGCCGGAGAAGCGGTGGAGCCGCCGGACATCGGGCCCTACCTGCGGCTCGGCCCACTCGGTACGGCGTTGCTCCCCTGGCGAAGGCCCCGCGTGCTGCTGGTCGACGAGATCGACAAGAGCGATCTCGACCTGCCGAACGACTTGCTGAACATCTTCGAAGAGGGTGAGTTCCTCATTCCCGAGCTGGCACGGCTGTCCCAGGACAGTGCGAAGGTGATGACGGCGGACCCGGGCCACTGGGCTGAGCTGCGGAACGGTCAGGTGAGCTGCACGGAATTCCCCGTGGTGGTGCTCACCAGCAATGGTGAACGAGACTTCCCTCCGGCGTTCCTGCGGCGCTGTGTACGCCTGGAGATCGCGCCGCCCGACGAGAACAAGCTCGCCCACATGGTGGCCGCCCATCTTCCCACTCGCGACAAGGGGGACTTGGCCAAGCGGCGCCGTCTGATTGCCACGTTCCTGCGTAAACAGCGCGACGAGTCGGCGGACTTGGCAAACGACCAGTTGCTGAACGCACTCCAGATGGCCTCGTCCTCGTTGTGGGAGGAAGATGGCGGCCCGGAACTCATCGAGCGCCGCCTGCTGCGGCCACTCAACGGGGACTGAGCCCACATGCCCGGCGAGCTCCCCGACGAATTCCTGCAGTTACTCGCGTCTGGACCGGAGATCGGCTCCCCGACGGTGGACGATGTGGCTGATGTGCTCTGGCTGGCCAGGCACGCGACCGGACGGACGCGGAGACTGCCGGAAGGGGACGCAGCGGTGGTCCCGTCCGGCGACAAGGCAGCGGGCGCGGCGACCGAAGAGCACTCCGTACCGGACGCCGATGTGCCGCCCGCAGCCGTTAACGCCGGTCCGCACAGCGAGGAGAACGCGGAAGGGGAGCACGGACCGCGGGACGACGAACAGAGAGGTGCCAACGGGCCTCTGGTTGAACTGTTTCCGGCCGGAACACCCTCCTGGCTCGGCCCCACGAGCTCCGTGACCGACAGCGGTGCCACCGGAACCCGGGCGTCGCCAGTGCGCGTGCCCGGCGCTTTCGCCCTCGCCGATGGGCTCGCGCTGTCGCGCGCCCTGCGCCCTCTGAAGCGGGAAGTCCGGGCGCCTGGACCCCTCGTGCTCGACGAGGCGGCCTCAGCCACGGCGTCCGCCGAGGCCCGCTTCGCCTTCCCCGTTCAGCGACCGGCCACCGAGCCCTGGCTGTCAGTCGACCTCGTGGTGGATGCGGGACCCTCCATGGTGATGTGGCACAACTTCAGCGCGGAACTGCGCACGCTGCTGGAGCGGCACGGGGCGTTCAGGGACGTACGGTGCTGGTCGATGTCCTCGTCGAACAATCGGATCGACCTCGTGCCGTTCCGGCGGCGAGGACAGCGTCCGGGCCAGGGCCAGGGGTTGCGGCGGAGCCCGGAACAGCTCGCGGACCCCACCGGACGGCGTGCCGTACTGGTGCTGACCGACGGTGTGGGTCCCGCCTGGCACCGCGACCGGATCGGTCCGGTACTCCGCCACTGGGCAAGGACGTCCCCGGTGGCGATCCTCCAGGTGCTGCCCCGGCGCCTGTGGCATCGCACGTCCCTGCGGCCCGTGCCGGTGCGGGCCGCCGCTCAGCCGCGCACCGGACGATCCGTACCGCTGATCCACGCCGCGGATCCGACGGTTCCCGTGCTCGCGACGGGCCCGCCGGAATGCTGGATTCCCGTGCTGGAGGTCGACGCGGACTGGCTGGGACCCTGGGCCGAGGTCGTGGCAGGCACGTCGATCGGATCGACACCCTTGCTCGCTGTGCCCACCGCCGGAGTGGGGGCCGGTCCTCGGGTCCCGGAGTCGCCGATGCGGCCCGTGCCGGCCAACGCCTGGGCCGACCTCGACCAGTTCCGGGCGGAGGCGTCCGCGACGGCCTTCGAGCTCGCCGGATATCTGGCCGCGGCTCCTCTGACGCTCCCGGTCATGCGCCTCGTGCAGCGGGCCATGCTGCCCGCGTCCGGGCCGATGCATCTGGCCGAAGTCTTCCTGTCCGGCCTGCTGGTGGCCGTGGACGGCCCGCACGCCGAGAGCCTGGACCCGGAGACGGTGCTGTACGACTTCGGGCCGGGGATACGGGACCAACTGCTCGACACGCTGACGCGACGCGAGTCGATGCAGGTGCTCGATGTCCTGAGCGGGGTTTCCGGCGCTGTCGCCCAGCGGTTCGGAGGCACGCTGGACTTCCGCGCCCTTGCACCGTCAGGGGATCCGGACAGCCCGTTCTCGATTCCGGAGACAGGCCTGCCGTTCGCGAGGGTCGCCCTGTCGGTGCTGCGTGGGCTGGGCGGAGCCAACCGGCAGTTGGCGTCGGCGATGTCGACGGCCATGGCGCGAGGCCTGGACTCGGCAGCCGCTCCCGCAACCACCGTCACCGCCGAGGAGCACTCCCAGCCGGTGGCGGACGGTACGGAGCCCATCGACGCGTCTCTCTCCGCGCATTCGGAACAGGCCGAGCCGCTCCCGAGCCCGAGTCTGCCCTCCATCTCCAAGATTTTTCAGCCGATGCTCTTCGTCGGCCTGGGTGGAACGGGCGCGCTGATCGGCGCTGAGCTCGAGCGGGGGCTGCGCCGCAGTCTGTGCGGCACGGACGGCACGGCGCTGGTCGCCGGGGGAAGGCGGCTCCCGTTCCAGCTGCCCGACTGTCTTCAGTTCGTGTACGCGGATTTCAGCGCGGCCGAGCTCTCCCGGCTGCCGCATGTCAACGCCTCGGGTGCCGAGGCGGTGGCGTATGCCCGTACCTCGCGTGTCGTCCAGGACCTGCTGCCCGACTACGACAGCTCGCCCGAGGTGACACGGATGCTGCGGGTCTCGCTGCACGAGGAGACGCGTTCGTGGCTGCCCCATAGGAGTGGCGAGCCGAGGGTCACGCCGCTGCTCTCGGGCACCGGGCAGCTGCCCACCGTCGGCAGAGCGGCGCTCTTCGCGTCACTGCGCCATGGCCTCCAACCGGTCGTCGCTCAGTTGAGGGAGGCCATCGCCGCGATCGGCAGCTCCGCCGGCGACCTCGCCGTGATGGGCGGCGGCAAGGTCAAGGCTTGCGACGTGTTCGTGGCCTTCTCGGTGGCGGGGGGCACGGGAGCGGGGATCTACCACGACTTCCTCCACCTCATCGGGCACGAGTTCCGCAGGGCCAGGATGTCGGGGGTGAACATCTATCCACTGGTGATCATGCCCTCTGCCTTTCCGCCCGAGTCGGGCGGCGGCCACGAGGCCGAACTCAACGCCGGGCGTGCACTGGTGGACCTCGCCCACCTGGTGGACGACCAGAACGCCCTGTCGACCGACCTCGATGGTCCCGGGCAGCGCGGGTCGCTCTCCGTGCGCTACCCGGGAGACGTCGTGGTGAGCCTGCGTCCCGCGACCGTCCGGACCGCGATCTTGCTGAGCAGGCCCGACGGTGTCCGTCCCGATGATCTTCGCCGGTCGGCCACAGCCATGATCATGTCCTTGATCGGCTCCGCCACGGACGACGAGCCCTCCAGCCGGAGTACGGGGGATGACTACCCGTCGCTCGCCGCCAGTTTCGTCCATCAGAACGTCGAACGCTCCACGCCGTCGCGCTCCGGAATCGGCCGTCGGGGCCTGTCCACCGGTTTCACCGCCTCGCTGACCGTCCCGGTGCACGAGCTGGCGGAGATTGTCGCGGGACGGCTGCTGGCCCGGGCCGTACGCGAGATGGACGACGACGCCCAGCGTCCCAGCGACGACGGCCCCCAACGGGTCCGGGAGCTCTTCTACCTCTCGGGCATCGGTCGGCTGTGGACGCGGGACTCACTGGAGGTCCCGGACCCCGAGCCGCTGCCGAGGGGCAGCAGGGCCATCGGCCAGGCACTGCGGGAGCGGCTCGGCGACATGGAGCACGCGCTCGACGGACTCGATCGGCAGCTCGACCGAGAGGTCCCTCGCATGGCCGAGGAGTTCGCGCCGGGCAGTGCGCTGCGTCAACTGATCGGTCCGCTGGGGCCTTTCAGGCTGGAGGGAGTCATGGCCGGGCAGGACGGCCCGGAGCGACTCGACAGGCTGGGCTTCAAGGGCATGCTCGAGAACCGTCGCAACGAACCGGAGCGGCCGGCGGGCGTCGAGCATTCCGCTCCCCAAGTACCCCGGTTCAAGGGCGGTCTGGTGCCGGTCCGTTGGGGGGATACGGAGGTGCAGCTGGCCGTCGAGGAGCAGAACGCCTGGTACCAGTGGCGGGCCAGATTGCTGTGGCATCAACACTGGAGGGAACTGGAGGAGATCCACGTGCCCCCGCTGGTGCGGGCCAGGAATGAGCTCTCCGAACTGGTCAGGGCTCTGCGTGCGTACGAGGAGAGCGAGCGCAGGTCCTTCGCCGAGCGCCACAGAGAGCTCTACCGGGAGGATCGCACCGGCCTCTCCTGCCTGCTGCCCACGCGGGACACCTTGGACGCCTTGCAGGGAAAGGTGTTCGACCGACTGTGCACCTTCGAGGGGCTGGCCCAGAACCGGACACCCTCCGGACTCCTGGAAAAGATGATGGGCCCCGACGAGTGGCGGCGTGCTCTGGACGCCGTCCGTCGGTCCCCGTCCGCGGCAGTGAACGAGATCAGGCAGGTGGTCGAGCAACGAGTGAAGGCGCTCTTCCGTAGACCGTCGAGCATGGGCGACGACCGCTCACTGTTGCCGTCCATGGACATGCTGCTGCAAGCAGCCGTAGGCGACGAGGACGCCGTGGCCTCGGTCGGCAGCCAGTGGCTCGACGAATTCCGGTCACGGCTGGCAGGCATGCTCCCGGTGGGGTACATCCCGGAGGGCAATGGCCCGCTGAGAGTGCTGGTGACACACCCGCACACCGCGAGCGACAGGAACGTCGCCCAATTCCTCAAGCAGGGGCTGAACCTCCCGCGCGCCGCCGTGGAATTCCACGCCGCTGACACTGATTCGATCACCGTGGTGCTGCTCCGCAGCGAGATGAGCCTCGCCGACGTCCCGGAGGTACGACACGCCCTGCGTGCATGGTCGGAATCCCGGGACGAGGCGGGCGTCGATGACTTCCTGCACTGGCGACAGCGGCTGGGCTACCGCGACGACTGGCTGGCCACCACAGAGGAGGACAGGCAGCGGATCCTGCACCGCATCCTGTGCGCGATGTGGAACGGCCAGGTGGAAGTGGAGGGGCCCGTCGCCTCACCGGACGCCATCCGGATCAGACTGAACCACACCGGCGCCGCCACCCTGACCCTTCGCCTCGACGCCCCGGACGAGGGCGGCTCCAGCTGGACGGGATTGCTTCGCGCGTACGAGCGGTGGGCGCTGCTCGAGGAGGATGAGATCATCCAGGACGTCTGCGAGCAGTTGATGGCTGTCCGGCCCACGGGGCTCGCCACCACACCCGAGCCCCAGGGGATCCTTTTCCGCATCCTCGTCCACGAGGTGGCACCGCAGCAGATCGCGTGGCTCGAAGAGACGTCCGCGCTCCTTGACCCGGTGGACGGCGGGTGGATCACCCCCCTGCTCGGCTTCTGGAGGGAAACGCTCAACGGCGCAATCGATCTCCGATTCCCCGGCGCGCAACGCGCGACCAGGGACCGCGCCACGCTGCGCGCCCTCGACGGGCGAGATGGGTCAGGCTCGGAGCGACCGCAGTCGTACCGGTAGTTGTCGAGTCGAATGAGATGGTCGCGGTGCTATGAACCTTGTGGTTCGGGTTCCCGGCGGCTCGCCAGGTCCTTTTCACAGTCCTGCTCGGTGACCGGGGCCGTTGCGGTGAAGCGAGCAGACAGCGGGGCACATTCCAGTGCCTGCACTTGCCACCCCCGGGCCTCGAGGCCACGGCAGATTGCGGCGCGATATCGCCCATGGGCGCCGGGTTCTCGGTGGCCACATCGAGGTCCTGGCTGGGGCGGATCACGAGGCGGTGCGCCGTCATGGCATACCCGCCGGTGAGGACCAGCGGATACGGCGAGCCGAGGGCAATCCCATCCGCCAGGAGCCGCGTTGTAAAATTCCTGGTCAGGGCCTTGTCAGGCCTTGCTGGAGGCAGTCAGGCGAGATCACCCGCATCAATTCTCCCCAGATTCTCCCCCCAGTCGCAGCCAGTTCGGGGGCGACATCACCGCTGGTGAGTTGACTTCCTCGCGCCTGCGAGGCCGCTACCCATCGTCATCGGAACCGCGCGCGCGTGGGTCCTGGGCATGGAGGCCCCCGGGCCGGCAGGGGCAAAGCGGTCAGGGCCCAAGCGGCCCTACGATCTCAGGCAGGCCGGCAGCTCGTACTGGCTGTACTCCGGTGTGGACCCGGCCGAATGCGCTCGCAGCGCGGGTCGGAGCATCGAGGTCCTCTTCCGTCACTACGCCAGGTTCCTGGACGGCGTCCGAGAGAGCAGGGTCAGCCGCCTCATCGAGCAGTCCACGGAGGAGCGGGACCGCGTCAGCCGGGTGAGGCGCCTCTGTTCATGCCCCTAGCCTCCGTGCTTCGCTTCGCGTCGGCTGATCTGGGGTGATCTCCAGGTTGAAGGTCGCGGGACTGCCGTCGGACGTTGGGCATGGAGAGGGCCCGGCGCGATGGCCGGGTGCTCCTGGGTCCTGGGGTCGTGGGTGGTCAGGGGCTGCTTGGTCTGTCAGGTGGCCGGTCGGGGTAGTGTCACCAGGCGGTTGAACGCCACGGTTAGTTCGTGGCGCCAGGGCCAGGTGGCGGCGATCCGCAGGTATAGGCGGCGGGCTCCGCGCGTGATCCGGGCGGCAGCGTGCAGGAGGCGGTAGCGGAGCTTCTTGGGTTCGGCGGTGGCCAACTCGCCGTCCAGCAGCAGGGTTCGCGCCCAGGCCAGCAGGTCGATGGCGGTCAGGGACAGCTCCAGCCAGGCCTGGTTGATGGCGAAGCGGCGGGAGGGGAAGCGGCCGAAGCCGGTGGTCTTGCCGCAGCGGATGTGGTCCTCGACCCGGGCGTGAGCCCGGTGGCGGACCTCCAGGTACTGGATGGAGCCGCCGCCGGTGACGGGTGTGTCGGTGAGGAAGACCTGGTGGCGCATGCCTTCGTCCTGGTCGAACAGGGACAGCTGGGCGCCTGGGTGGGGACGCTCGCGGCGGACGATGATGCGGGTGCCGTCCGGGTATCCGGTGAGGTCGACCAGGTCGGTCAGCTCGGCGACCTCGGCGCCGACGCGAAGGGCGCCGTCCTGTTCCAGTGCGGGGTGCCAGACCTGGTCGGGCAGGGCCCGGATGGCTTTGCGGATCTGTTCGGTGACGGCGTGTCCGACGGAGAAGGTGGTCCGGATGCCTCGCTGTCGCAGGGCACGTAGGTGGGCGAGGAAGGCTTTCTCGCTGCCTGCGCTGTCGGCGCGGATGAGGACCGGGGTGCCGTGGCGGTGGGCTTCGGGGATCTGGGCGAGGGCTTGATCGAGGACGGTGATGTGGTCGGCTGCGGTGTTCGCTCCGGCGTTGCCCGGCCGTAGGATGCCGGCGAGGGCCTCGCCGGTGTTGTCTAGGAAGCAGAGCATCGGGTGGTAGCCGAAGCCGCGTTTGTAGGTGGCGGCGGACTGTTCCTTCTCGGAGTGGCAGGTGACCAGGGTGGCGTCGATGTCCAGGACCAGGCCTGGTAGTTCACGTCCTCCGGCGTGTGATGCGGGTGTGTGGTGTCCGGTCTCGTCCGCTTGCAGCCAGGCGATCTCGCGGGCCTGGGCCCGGGCTGCCCGTAGTGCGTTCAGGGCTGCGGTGTCGATGCCGGCCAGCACTCGCCAGGCGGTCGGGGTGGAGGCGACGGGGCCGAACCCGTCGCGCTGGTCGCGCAGCGCGGCCAGGTCCCGGATCGCCTCGCCTCCGTCGGCGAGCATCACCGCCAGGTCCACCGCGACGCGGCCGGGGTCGTGCCCGGTCCCGCGCGGTCGCAGCCGGTGCAGAGCGTCGCTGAAGGCGCTGGTCAGCGAGGTAGCGTCGGCCAGATCCGCGAGCAGGCGCGAGCCGGCGTGGTTGACCACCCCGTGCCCGTCGGCGCTGACGACGAGTTTGGGGCGTGGCCGTGCAGTGCGCACGCAGGAATCGCCTTCCTAGCGGTACGACCGGGATGTTGGGCAAACCTCATCGTTGCAGCTCAGAAGGCAATCTCGCTTTTCCGATCATGTTTTGGACGCGACCCACGAGGACACGCGCAGGCTGATGACGGCGTGCGTTCACCGCTGCTCGCATCACCTAGTGTGAGATGAGCGGTACGTTAAGTTGTTTCGTGAGCCGCTTCGGGCACCGATGACCAGCCCGCGTTACGGATTGCCGGCGACCGGGCACGCATGCGTCCGGCTGCCGGCATGCGGACCCGTGGACAAGCCCGACGTGCCGACCGGCACGTCGCCCAGGCGTAGGAGAGCCCGATCATGAGCAGCGTGCACGAGTCAAAGACGCTGCGGCGGGACGTGTCCCCGCTGGAGCTCTTCTACGACCTCGTCTTCGTCTTCGCCGTCTCCCAGCTCTCCCACCATCTCCTGGAGCACCTCACCTGGCGGGGCGCCGCCGAGACCGCCGTCCTCCTGGTCGCCGTCGTCGGCACCTGGGTCTTCACCAGTTACGAGGCGACTCTCCTGGGCATCGACCGTCGGGTCACGCGGTGGATGGTCGTCGTGGTCATGGGCATCGGCCTGTTCGCGAACTCCGCGATCCCCCACGCCTTCCAGGACCGTGCGTGGGCCTTCGTGACAGCCCTGCTGTTCGTCCTGTTGTCGGCGGGTACCGTGACGGCTCTGGCCGCGCGCACGGAAGTCCAGCGCGAGCACTACCGCCGCACCCTGGTCTGGATGGCGGCCGCCGCCCCGCTGTGGATCGTCGGGGCCGCCGTCGACAGCGGGCCCCGCCTGTGGTGGTGGGCCGCCGCCGCGCTCATCGACCTCTCCGGTACCTGGCTCGCCCACCCGCTGCCCGGCCGCACGTTCAGGAGCCGGGAATTCCCCCTCGACGTGCCCCACATGCTCGAACGCCTTCGGCTGTTCCTCATCATCCTGCTCGGCGAGACCGTCCTCACCGCCGGCCGCGCGATGTCCGACGCCCCCGTCGACGCCCCCAGCATGCTGGCAACCGCAGGTGTCTTCACCGCGCTGGTGTGCCTGTGGGCCACATACTTCGGCGGCGGCGAGGAGGTCGTCACCACCTTCGTCGCCCACACCACGGACCCGGTGGGGGCCGTCCGGCTGGGTGTGAACAGCGCCTACGTGCTCATGGCCGCGCTGGTCGCCTTCGCCGTCGGCAGCGAACTGACCATCGCCCATCCGCTCGGCCACGGCTCGGCGACCCTCGCTCTGCTCCTGTTCGGCGGACCCGCGTTCTACCTCGCCACCGCGGCCTGGTTCTACCGCACCACCACGGGTGGCGCCTGGATCGAACGCCTGATCGCCTGCGTCGCCCTCGCCGCCGGAGGCGTCGCGGCCGTGTGGCTGCCCCCGCTTGCCTCCCTCGCCCTCCTCGACGCCATCCTCATCGTGACCGCCACAGTCCTCGCACGGGCCCACCGCAAGCTGACGCTCTCGTTGCGGGGCGCCCCCGCAACGAGAGCTTGATCACGGTCCGGCGCCGAACGCGAGTCGACTTTGATCTGTGTTACCGCAGCTCAGCGGGGTTGTACCGGCCCGCGCGGCCGCAGCTGGTGCAGAGCGTCACTGAAGGCGCTGGTCAGCGAGGTGGCGTCGGCCAGATCTGCGAGCAGGCGCGAGCTCGCGAATCCTCAGCATCGGCGCTGACGACGAGTTTGGGGTGTGACCCGGCAGCGTGCACACGGAAGGTGCCGTCCTACTGGTACGGCTGGGACCTTAGACAAGCCTCATCGTTGCAGCTCAGAAGGCACTTTCGCCTTTCCGATCATGATCCGGGCACGACCCCGGATGAAACGCGCAGGCCGCGAGTCGATCACGCCCGTGCCCGGCTCCGAGTCCCGCCCGGCCCGCTCGCGGACCAGGCGGCGGAGCCGGGCGTGGAACTCGCGGACCAGATCGTGGTTGCGCCAGCGCCGGAAGAACGCGTAGACCCGGTCCCACGGTGGGAAGTCGGCAGGCATGGCCCGCGACTTCGTGCCGTTGTCGACCAGGTAGCGGATCGCGTCCAGCATCGCGCGGTGGCAATAGGCCTCCGGTTGCCCGCCCCGGCCCCGCAGCCGGCCCGGCACCGGCAGCAGTGGCCGGACCACCGCCCACTCGGCGTCCGACATGTCGGTGGGATACCGACGCTCGCGCGCCCCGTGGTCTCTGGCGTTCCCGAACCTGTGAGCCAGACAGTCACACGCGAGAGTGGCTGAAGTGGACCCCACTCCCGCGTTGCCGTAGAGATGCGACAGCAGGACCTCCTGGACCGCACGTTGGCTTCGACACCCTTCGAGCTGCCAAGAGGCCCTGCTCTCATGCACGGCAGCCGCCGCAGTCACCCGATCGACTGACTTCTCGACGAGATCGGGACGACGGCAGTCGCGTCGCTTCTCGTGATCGCTGGGACGGACAAATTCGCACTGCCATCCAGGTAGACGGTCGGCTTGGTGACGCCCCGAGGCCGCCTCGCGGGTTTGAGTCCGGTGCCGCGACTGACGAACCTGGCGAAGAGTCGTCTCCTACCGGCTCGAGGCGCGGCCAACAGCCCCCGCTACGTCCTACTTCTCCTCCGGCTCCCAGGCGCGGAGCAGGTCGAGCAGCCCTGCGTCTCCGTCAACGTGCAAGGAGTCGGCCTGGATCCGGTCGTACAGGTAGAGGACCAGCTCACTGGCCGTGCCGTGGACGGAGGCGCCGGCTGCGTCCGAGTCTTCGCCGGTCGCGGCGGTGGGCGCGGGGATGCGGGTGGTGCGTGCGCCGTCGCCGTCGACGGTGAGGCGCCAGGAGCGGCCCTCGGCGGCGTGGAAGTCGAAGGCCGTGGGCTTGTGCGGCCAGGCACTCGGCGTTGCGCAGACGGTGAACAGGAACTCCTCCACACCATCGATTGCCAGCTCGACCGGCAGCGGCTGCGGGGCGCCCCCGGCGAGCTGGGCGTCGTAGGTGTGCACCGCGGTCTCCTGGACCCGGTGCCGGGCTGTGCCGCCGGCGGTCTGCGGTGACTGCGACGCGGGCCACCACGTCCAGCAACCGCTCTCCGGTCCCGCCGCGCGCAGGGCGCCCAGCAGAAGCTGCGTCGACGCGTCCAGCCAGGCCAGCAGGGCCTCACGCTCCTGCGGCACTTCCAGCGCGGCGCGCGCGGCGACGGCCTCGGCCGGGGGAGCGTCGGCAGACCCCGCGCCGACGATGGCGGCCCAGAAACGGTCTCCCCCACCCAGGTGCTTCACCAGGTCGAACAGCGTCCACCCGGGGCAGGTCGGCACCTGCGCGTCGAGACCGGGCGCGGCGGCGACCACGGCGCGGAAGGCGGTCGACCGTTCATCGATCAGTCGCAACAGGTCAGGGAACTCAAGATTCTTTTCCACGCCGGGTGTCTATCACCGTGCTCCGGTGATCGGACAGCGATTTTCACAGTCGCCGCCGGTTGGCCATTGCGGACGTCCTCGCCTCCCACCGCTCGGGTGACAAGCTGCGCACTGCTGCGAGGACGCGGTGGTGGCGGTACGCCAGGCGTCGTGCCTGTGGGTGCTCTGGCCTCGCCGTGCGGCCGGGCACCTCGGCGACGGCGGGGCTGGAGTCGCCGACCGCACGAGCGGCGAGTCGAGATCGGGTACGCCCAGCACAGCGCCGTCTCGCCCTAAGCCCGGACGCACGAGGACCCCGTCCGCGGTCCGCGGACGGCAATCTGACCGCTCCTGGCAGCGCCACCGGCCCGTTACAGGGTTCGGGCACACTGGGCCGCGACCGTTCGACCGGGAGTACGGGGTGGGGACGATGGGCGAGGGCGACAACGGCGACGCGGGTGACCGGTGGGTGCGCGCTTCGCCGTCGGGCGGGCTCCGCGGAGCGAGAGCGGTCCGTACGCTGCCGGGATCGTTCTCGGCGGGCACGGTGGCGGTCTCTCCGGACGGGCGGCTCGGTGTGTGCGGAGGGGGGCGCGAGCCGGTACGGCTGTGGGAGCTCGCCACGGGAACGCTCCTGCGGGAGGTCGGGACCCGTGGCGCGGGCGCGGCCGGGGTCGCCACCGACGGGAGGTGGGTGCTGGCGAGCGGCAAGGGGAATTTTACGAAGTGCACCTTGACCGGTCGGGCGAGCCGGTTCGACACTCGATGACTGCCCCGGATTCCCAGGCACCCTGCCTACCCCCGTTGGCAGGGTGTTGTCCCCGACCCCGGCGCGGTCGCCTTCAACGCCACAGGCCGCTTCGCCCTGGGCATCTGTGCGGACCACACCTTATGGATGGGGGACCTCGCCGACGGATCGCATCAGCGGACGCTGACAGGACACGCGGTCTGGCCCACCGCCGTGTGGCTCGGCCCGGACTCACGCCGCGCCGTATCGGCGGGCTCCGACGCCGAGATCCGGGTCTGGGACGTGGACAGCGGTGAGTGCGCGGTGTTCCCGCACCCCGGCTCGTGGGTCTCCTCGGTGTGCCTGAGCGCCGACGGCCGCCTCGTGCTCGCCGCCGGCCACCACCAGGGCCGTACGCTCTGGCTCCTCGACGCCGACACCGGCGACTTCGTACGCGCCTTCGAGGACGTACGGGACTCCCGCGCGCTGAAGGATCCCGGTGACCGGTCCGGCGAGGTCCTTACGGCCCGGTTCACCTCCGACGGGCGGTTCGCCGTCTCAGGCGAGGACGACGGGCGGATACGGATCTGGGAAATGGCGACCGGCCGCTGCGTCCGGACCCTGGTCAGGCACACCGACGAGGTCTACGGCATCGCGCTTACCCCGGACGACCGGTTGCTGCTCTCGAGCAGCTTGGACGGCACCCTGCAGCTGTGGGAACTCGACTGGTAGCCGACGCCGTCCTGCTCGGGCCCGGGACCGCGTACCGGAAGGCCACCGCGCACGCCTCGCAGGGGAGGGACGCGTGCGACGACCACCCGGCATGTGGCATCTGCCCGTCGAAGCGCCTGCCGCGCCGCGGATCGACGTGGATGATCCGGAGGCCAAGATGGTCGAGCAGAATGACGGCGGCCAAATCATCAGCCGGACGACCTATGCCACGGTATGGAAGACGGCCCGTCCCAAGGCTTCTACGCCGCTGGCACGCTCAATGGGCCGGCGTGGCCGCACAGAACAGGGCGGTCGGCGAGTGGCACCCCGACAGCACGATCAAACAGATCGACGTCTATGACGGCACCGGCAGACTATGTGCTCGGCGACAGTGGGACGCTGCGGGCACGCTGATTCAGGATGTGACGTAATGATCCTCAAACCCGTCGGAATATATCGGGAGATGTACCGCGACAAGCACGGTGAACTGCCGTCGCTCGCCGACTCTGTCACCCAGCAGATGCTGCCCGACCACGCCGAGATCATCGGGTACTTGAACAACGCACCGGCCGGATTCGATGTGATGGAGTCGGTGAAGCACCTATTCGAGGAGGACCGCTGGATCCCCGGCGGGTCGTCGCTGAACTCCGACGGCGTGTGGGTATGGCGTCAAGATTCGATCGAGTATCTCGCTGATCAGCCACTGGAGATCCCCGCTGATTTCGTGAACCACGTGCGGGCCAACGACTACACTCCACCAGCGGTCGACGAGGGCGACACGTTCTACGACGCGCTCCTCCACTACTTCTGAGTCCGAGCCCTGGGTACTACTCCCACAATCCGTGCTCGACCGGTGCCCGCACTGCGGCCACGGCTCATCAGACCGACAGCGCCGTGAAGCCGGCACCGCTGCTTCGGAACTGCGAGTCGCTCTGCCCGGGCCCAGTCTCGCTGTCCACGGCCCGGCGGCGAATAGGGGCGGCACCGCTGCGGCGACTGTTCGAGACCTCGCCGGGCCCGTCGCCCACCTCGGGCAGGCAGGTTCCTTGTGGACCGGACGGCAAGCCCCGCCCCGTGCCGCCGAGGGCATCGGCGACTGAGACAGGTTCCGTCGGCGCTGCGGCCGCGGGACCCGATGGAAAAGCGATTCGGTCACCAGAGGTCCGCTGAGTATTCTCCGGTCCTGCCTGCTTGCGGGCCCAACCGCCGTACCCCTGAACGGAGGGCGCATGACCGAAGCCGACAGCACGCACGTCAACGCCGCGGAACTCCTGACACTCTCGCTCCGTCACCTCGACGACGCCGACAGCCGTCGTCCGTTCATCGAGATCCCGACCCTCGACGATTCCACCCCTCTGCCCTTCCGGCCGTTCCCGGCCCTGGCGATCGCCATGGCCGGGCATGTCCTCTCCGCATGGGAGGTGAGGAGGTTCCAGGTCGAGCGCGCCAGGCGGGGTGAGCGCATACGGTTCTTCACCGCGGCGGGTGGCGAGCCCAGACGGGTGTTCCGTGCATGTACCGTCTTCGACCCCGAGCTGGGTACCCAGCGGGTTGTCGAGCTGTGCGGGCACTCCTTCTGCTCCAACAAGGCACCTGCGGCCCCAGGGAGCCGCTGCGCCGAGCACCTCGGCGATCCTGTACCGGACAGCTGCGGCCCGTACTACTGGCTGCACATGGCCGGCGAAGCGGCCAGGTCGGTCGAGCACGGTCACGGTGGTCTCACCGAGGCGGAGGCGCTGGCCGTGCACGCGGCCCGTGCCGGTGTGCCCATGGCCGAGGTGGGCCGCGCGAGCGGGATCCCCCGGTGGACAGTGCACGCCCTTAGTGGGGGATCCGCCAGGGTGCCTGAGGACGTCGACAGCTCCGACGACCCCGCGTGCTGGCCGCTTGTGCTCACTCCCGTGCGCGACATCACTGTCGCGGACGTCCGCCGTGTCTACGACTTCATGGGAGGCGACTTCGCCAAGCCCGCCCCGGATAGGGTGCTCGCCCGGAAGGACCGCTGGTACGAGTACGAGCCGCTGCGCAAGAACGGCCCGTTCCTGGTCCAGGCGGAGGACGAGCACGGCTTCACGCTGGAGTGGTGGCAGATGCAGGACCATCTGCCGGAGCATCTTCTCGCCCACTGTGGCGACGAGCGCCGTAGACGAGACATGTACGAGCCCCCCGGCGAGTGCGGCGACTGCGACTACTAGGGCCTGTCCGCAGGAGCGTGGAACCCGCAGCCATGGTGGCTTGGTGCTGCCGAATCAGGAGGAACGTAGAAGGAGCGTAGAAGGAGCGTGTCGGCCACTGCGGACAGCACAACTGACGCAGCCCTGTGGGGCGCCCACGGTCATCTCCGGCCAAGATCTGTTGTAACGCTGGCCCCCTATACTCGCGCCGACCAGAGGCGCGGTTGAGGCGGGGGCGGAATGTTCGGATTCCACACGTACGGACTCGAGTTCGTTATATCTGCGGTGCTGATTATTGCCGCCTTCGCGCTGGTCGTGCGGTTGCTTGCGCTCCCGCTGCTGATCCGTTCCCAGCGAGAGGTCAGGCAGCGGGAGGCCGCGGCCTTCACGGGGGTGCCGGACGGCGACGGGAATAGGACGATTCCGCGCTTCGAGAGCGGCCTGGTCCTGGCCTGCGCAGCCGGACTGACGATCTTCCTGCCCAGCACCGACGCGCCCGTCGACTTCCGGACCCTCGCGACTGCGCCTTGGCCGAGCAGCCCTCTCAACGTGGGCGGCTGGATCTTCGAGATGCAACGGTGGGACGGCTGGCAGCCCCTCGACCTGGGCCAGGGAGAGGCCATCACCGTCTTCGTCTGCATGGCCCTGATTCTGGTGTTCTGGATTCTCACGCAGCGGAAGCTGTTGACGGCGGGTATGCCCGCCGGGCTGTGGAACTCCCGCCGCCCGCGTACCCGGATCATCCGCGGCTTCATCCTGTGGGTGCTGCTGATGGTCGCGGTGATGCCCGTCGGCGTGACAGTGGCGGCCGCGGTGTTCCAGGGTGTCGCCTTCGCCGTCAGCTTCCGGCACCGTCCTCTGGCCACCACCACTCCGCCCATCCCCACCCTCTACGTCCCCCCGACCGCCCCCGGCGCGGAAGTTCTACCCCCCGCCGGTCTCCAGTCCCCGGGATTCCCGGGGGCCTTCCCGCCGCTTCAGGCGCACGAACCCCAGGTCATCGGCGCGTACCACCTGCTGGGCAGAATCGGCGCCGGCGGCATGGGCACGGTCTACGCCGCCCGCCGTGCAGGCTCCGCGACCCAGGTGGCGCTGAAGACCATCAATCCCGAACTCCTCGACAACGCAGACTTGCTGAGCCGCTTCGAGCGCGAAGCCGAGGTCCTCGCCATGGTCTCGGGCGCGTACACAGCCCGTGTCCTCGACTCCGGAGTAGACGCCGGACGGCCCTTCCTGGCCATGGAGCTTCTCGACGGCCGCCCCCTCGACGCCCACCTGCGCGAACAAGGCCCGATCCGCGCCCCGCAGGCGCTGCGCGCCCTCGCCCTCGCACTCGCGACGGCGCTGGGAGGAATCCACCGTCTGGGCCTCGTGCACCGGGACCTCAAGCCGGGCAACATCATGCTGACCAGCGACGGCCCGCGCCTCCTCGACTTCGGCATCGCCGCGATCGTGGACCGCACGAGGCTCACCCGCACCGGCGGCACACCAGGAACGCTGACCTACATGGCCCCCGAGCAGTTCGACGAAGCCCAGCCCGGCCCGGCCGCCGACATCTGGGCATGGGCCTGCTGCGTGGTCGCCGCCGTCCACGGGGACAGCCCGTTCGCCGCGACCAGCATCGGCGCGGTCTACCGCAGGATCACCGAGACGGGCCCGGAACCTGCGGCGCTCGCCACCCTGCAGGCGATCGACCCGGCCGTGGCCACGGTGGTCCGGCAAGCCCTGAGCACCGAACCGACAGGCCGTCCGGCCGACGGCACGGCGCTGCTCACCCTGCTGACCCACGGCCCGGGGAATACCGTGCCGGACGCCAGAGCCGTCCACGAGGAGATCACTGAGGGTTGGCGGGCCTTGGCGTGATGGCTGGCCTGCGTCGACGGCCACGAAGCCGAAGTCGAGCGCGACCTGGTAGGCGTGATGGCACACGGTCGGGTCGGCGGCGAACTCACCGGTCAACGGAGCGTGGGGGCGAATGACGGCCGGCGGCCGCGGCGGGCGGCGCCGTGAGCGCTACGGGGCGGGGGTGTAGTGGACGACGGTGGTTTCGCAGGCCTCGGCGTACACCTCCAGGGCATCGGCCTCGCCCTGGTCGGCTGCCAGGCCCCAGCGGAGCTTCCCCGTATCGGTCGCCCTCGCCGAACCGGTGACGGTGCTGCCGGCCGGACCGGGCTGGTGGTTCGAGCCGAAGTTATGGACAGGTATTGGCGTCTCCGTTGTCTGGCGTCCGGGTGGTGTGGCGGCCGGCGGTGAAGATGCGGTCGAGGTGGTGGCGGAGTACGGCGATGGCTGACTCTGGTGTCCGTTGGGTGACGAGGATGCTGGTGCCCATGGTCGCGGTCATGGCGAGCAGGCTGATGGCCTCGGTGCGTGCGTCGGCGCCGGGATCGGCCAGGCCTGCCGCCTGGGCTCCTTCGATCAGGCCGGTGAGGGCGTTCTCGGCCGCGTCGGGGTTGTCGATGAAGGGCTGGGCGGCGAGTGCTCCGTCGGTCACGGACAGGATCGAGTAGGAGCTGTACAGGAGGTGGAAGGTCCGGCTCTCCTGGTCGGTCGGCAGGGAGGCCAGCAGCAGCGCCTCGATCGTCACGCGCGGGCTGGGGTCCGGGCCGGCGGCGGCCAGTCGGGCGCCCACGCGGGCGGTGAAGCGGTCGGTCAAGTGCTGGAGTCCGTAGAAGAGCAGCTTCTCTTTGGTCTCGAAGTAATACTGCACGAGCCGGAGGGATACGCCGGCCTCGGCGGCCACGTCGCGCATGCCGACGGCGTGCAGCCCTCGCCGCCCGGCGACTTGGATGAGCGCTTCGGCGATCTGGGTGCGCCGTTCCTCGTGGTCCACGCGTTTTGGCATCAGTGCTGTCTCCGGCCGTGGGTGGGGTGGGCGGTTCATGGGCTCGCGGTCCGGCTCGGTCCGAACATCTTCATGGTACCGCCGTACCATCAATATGGTACGTTCGTATCACGAAGACCTGATCTTCCTGGAGGTGCCCCGTGCCCGAGAACACGACCCGAGTACGCCGCGACATCGGCCACTACCTGAGCGACGAGCTACGCGACCGCTATTTCGCCACCTGCGACGTCCTCTACGCGAAGGGCGCGCCCACTCGCTCCGAGACGGACGTGCAGACGAGCTTCGGCACCACGCACGTCTACCGGTACGGCTCCGCCGACCCGGCAGCCGAGTCACGCACGCCGGTGGTCCTGATACACGGCTCGGGAGGCTGCTCCGCCCAGTGGTACCCCAACACCCGTGCCCTCAGCGCCGAGCGTCCCGTCTACGCCCTCGACACTCCCGGCGACCCCGGCCGGAGCGTCCAGCGCGAACCGATGTGGCAGCCCGAGCGCGCGGCGCAGTGGATGGACGAGGCCCTCGATGCGCTGGGCCTCGACAAGGTCCACCTCGTCGGCTCGTCGTACGGCGGCTGGCTGGTCATCAACCAGGCCCACCTTCGGCCCGGGCGGCTCGCCTCGGTCACCGCCCTCGACCCGGGCGGTCTGGAGAAGGTCGGCCTGCGCTTCTTCGTATGGATCTTCGCCAGCCTCTTCGCCACCTACGCCCCCAAGGCGTGGCGCCCCCGCCTCGCCAAGTGGCTGGAGCAGCCGGTGATCGTCGTCCCCGAGCTCCGCGCGATGATCCAGGCCAGCGTGAAGGCCTTTCGGATCCGCCGCCCCGCCCCGCTGCCGCTGTCGGACGCGGAACTGGGCTCCATCCGGACGCCGTTCTACCTGATCATGGGCAAGCGCAGCCTGCTCGTACACCCCAAGCGGCAGCTGGAACGCGTACCGCGCCTGCTCCCCGGCGCCCGCGCCGAGATCGTCGCCGCGACCGGCCACGGCCCGCAGATCGACCACCCCGACCTGGTGAACGCCCGGATGCTGAGCTTCATGGAGGACATCGACTGCCTCGATCCTGCGGAGGCACGGGGCGCCACGGACGCGTAGCCGCGAGGGCCGCAGACGCGAACTGTCCGACAGTGCATGAGGGAAGTTCGACGGGCACCGCGCCCTGATCTATATCCCGGCCGGACCGTGCGGCCCGGTCCTGGTGCAGACCCGGCGTAGATCACCGATCCAAGGACCCGTCCCCCAACCTCGTCGCGGCCGGCGAGTTAGTCACCCTGCCCTACAAGGAACGCCGCTGGCATCTGGAGGTCCCGTCCGCGGCCCGTGCCCTGAGCTTGTCGTTTAAGGTTCGGCGTCGAACGGCGTCTCGAACGTGACTGGCGCTCCGCGGTTTGCGGGTCTGCAGGATGACCTTCGCGGGCGCGTATGAAGATGTGAGGTGTTGATCATGGCTATAGATTCAGTGGTCGTGCGACAGCGTGTGGAGGATCTGGATGCGGCTCTTCCCTTCTACGAGAGGTTGACTGGAAGCAGCGCATCGAGGTTCGCCTTTGCCGGAGTCACCCTGGCCAGCGTCGGACCTTTCCTCCTGTTTTCCGGGCCTGATGAGGCCGTGCAGCGCGTCGCGGGCGTGGCGGCGACTCTCACCGTCGCCGACCTGGACGCCGCAGTAGAGGAGGCGGAGGTGGGAGGAGCCGAAATCGTGATGCCCATTCAGCCCTCCCCGAACGGCCGCCGTGCGGTTCTGCGGCACCCTCATGGCGGCGTCTTCGAGTACGTCGGCCCCTGACCTTGTTGTTGAGCTGGTGGTCTCATCCCGTGACGGGTCTGGGTTTCGTGCCTTGCTCGTGACGGCTGGGGCATGAGTACGGTGCGCCGGATGTCCTTGAGGCCGGGGCCGATTGTGCTGGTCGGCGGATATCAACCACGGGATGGTGTCGGCTGCATGGAAGCGCCTGGTCCCAGAGCTGGGAGCCGGATCCCTGATCCCTCGGCTACACCGCCACGGTCCCCGGCTCCTGGATCGTGTACGCGCTGTGGCCGCTGATCACAGTCGTACGCGCCGTGCTCGTCGTCGGCGCTATGGTGCGTCGCCGTGGACGCTACTGATCTTGACCACCGGACCCGAACGCGGTCCGGCCGTATCCCGCCGGAGCTGGTCCAGCGGCTCCTCGAACGTGACCACGTTGCAGGCCGGACGTGGGGAATGGTACTGCGCGCTGGCGTGGGCGCGGTCACTGGGTGAGCGGGGTCGACAGGCCGACGCGTTGGAGGCGCTGTCCTCGTACCTGGCAACCGGCTGGTGGACGGCCGTCGTCGCCGCGGCCGAGCTGCTGGAGGGCTGGGGCCGCGTCGACGAGGGAGGCCGCCTGTAGCAGTTTGGGGGGCGTCGGTGACCTTACGGCGACGCCGAGGGCCTGAAGCCGCCCTTTGGGCTCCGCTGAAGTTGTGACTCATGAAGCCTGATAGAGCGTCATATGGCCCAAGAACCGAATGGACTATACGCAGCTGCCGAGTGGGTGGCCACCGTCAGTCTGAGCTCGGGCCCGTTCCGCCACCTGGACGGCAGGGGACTGGGTGGAGTGTTCGTCATGTGCCTTCCGGTTCGGCGCCTGGCTGAGCTTCGTGGCCAGCGATCTCGGCCGCCCTATGTAGTGCTTCCTGGTACGCCTCACTGGCATGCTCAGAAGAAGCCGAGTTTCTTCGGCCAGTAGCTGACCAGCAAGTTCTTGGTCCACTGGTAGTGCTCCAGCATCATCTTGTGGGTCTCGTGACCGATGCTGGATTGCTTAGTTCCTCCGAAAGCGCTGTGTGCGGAGTTCGATGAAAGTCCGTAGATATGGAAGGTGGCTGACCAGGCATGATGACGGAAGTGGAGTGGCTTGATCACTGGTTGCAGCGGGCACCGGCTCTCTCAGGGGAGATCCTGGAGCGACTTATGGAGCACCTGACCGAGTGTGAAGACGACTGACCACAGGGTCTGTGCCGTCACTCCGGGCTGGCGAGGCTCGAAGCCGGCTCGGGCAGCAGGCCACAGAGATGGCCGAGGACCCAGGTGTCGACGGCGTCGGGGTAGCTGTTGATCCGGTCCGTGGGCGGCGGGTCGTGCGGTTCAGTCAGGCCGTTGCACCAGTGCGAGATGATGTTGTCGCCGAGCGCGAGATCCGTGACGGCGTCACGCGGTTTGACGGTGTGCTGAATGACGAGGTCGCGGTCCACTGAGCAGATGGCGCCGATCGAGGCGCCTTCGTAGGCGATCCAGTTTCGGGCCTGCCTGGCCTTGTGCAGGGTGTCCATGTCCATGGTCCGGCCCATCGGGTGCGCGGTCAGGCTGTGCAGGGTGCCGCCCAGCACCTTGTCGGCGGGGACTGAGGCGACGGCCTCTTCGAGGTAATGGCCGGGTCGGCATGGTGGGCGGTGATCAGGTTGCCGACACGGAGCACGTACTGGCACTTGTCCTCATAGGCAATTGCGAGGTGCAGTGCTCGGCCCACTGTGAGGAGTGGTCGGCTCCGGAAGTCCTTCGGGGGTTGACCTGGTACCAGTAGGGTGCGTGTCGCTGTGCCAAATGTCGAGTCCTGGATCACCGGACAAGACAGAGTGGGGACGGCGGATTCCCGGCCCCAGACGGCACGTGAGTTGAAGTTCCGACGCCGGGTCGGACGCGGACCTGACGGTCGAGGTGCGGGCCGGGGACGGCGGGCACGGCGGCGCGGACCCGAGGCTGCTGGCCGAGTTCGTGGACTTCGTACGCGACGGTGCCCCATGCTCACCTCTTCGGTCGCCGCACGCCAGGCGGTGGCAACCGGCTGTGCAGCGAACCGAGTCACTGCGCGGCGGGGGTGTGCCGGTCGACGTACCGCCTGTCAGTTCCGACGGCGACGGGTGAAGATGTAGGCCCGCACCAGCAGCCCCCACGCCGGGGGTGACGTACAGGGCGGTTTCCTGGGCTTGGCCGTTCCGGGTCGGCAAAATGGTTTGAGCTTGGGCGGCGACACCGACAGGATCGGACAACACCGATGAGTTCTTCCCGGCGCCGCGGTCTGCCAGTGTGACCTGCCCACGTGCGGAGGGCACTCACCTGACGGAAGGCGCCATGCTCGCACCACACGCAACACCCACCCTCTCGCCCGCCCGCGTCACCGCCGTGCTGCGGATTCTCGTGCTGTCCACGTTCGTCGTCCTCCTCAACGAGACGATCATGGTCAACGCGATCCCGCGGCTCATGCGCGAGTTCGAGGTCACCGCGGCAGCCGCAGGGTGGCTGTCCACGGCCTTCATGCTCACCATGGCCGTCGTCATCCCGGTGACGGGGTGGTTCCTCCAGCGGGTGACGACTCGGACCGCCTTCGGCCTGGCCATGGCACTGTTCCTCGCCGGCACGGCTCTGGCCGCGGCCGCGCCCGCCTTCCCCGTGCTGCTGGCCGCCCGCGTCATCCAGGCCAGCGGCACCGCCGTCATGATGCCGCTGCTCATGACGACGCTGATGACCCTCGTGCCCCCGCACGACCGCGGCCGTGTCATGGGCAACATCACCCTCGTCATCTCCGTCGCGCCCGCCCTCGGCCCTGCGGTCTCGGGCGTGCTGCTGCAGCTGGGGACATGGCGCCTGCTGTTCTTGGCCGTGCTGCCCATCGCCGGAGCCATGGCCATATTCGGTCGGCGCAAACTGGTCAACGTCGGCGAGCCGCAGGCCGGCCCGATCGACTGGTTGTCCGTCCCCCTGGCGGCAGCGGGCTTCGGCGCCCTGGTCTACGGCCTGAGCGGGCTCGGTGCCGGGAACGCAGCCCAGGCCCCCATGTCTCCGGCGGCCACGACCCTGGCCGGCGCCGTGCTGGTAGGCCTGTTCGCATGGCGACAGCTGGCACTGCAGCGCTCGTCCACACCGCTGCTGGACCTCCGCGCCCTGACGTTTCGTCACTTCTCCGTGGCACTGGGCCTGATGTGCCTGTCCTTCATGGCCCTCATGGGTGCGTTCATCCTGCTGCCGATCTATCTGCAGGAGGTGTGCGGCCTGACCTCACTGCAGACCGGGCTTCTCCTCATCCCCGGCGGCCTGACCATGGGCCTGCTCGGACCGCAGGTCGGCAAGCTCTACGACCGACTCGGCGCACCACGCCTGGTCGTACCCGGAGCCGCACTCACCGCGCTTTGCCTCGCACTGTTCGCCCTCACGGGCGAACAGACCTCGCCGTGGCTGGTGCTCGCCCTTTACGTGGCCCTGAGCGCGGGCATGGCGTTCGTCTTCACCCCCGTCTTCACCTCCGGCCTGTCCGTACTGCCGCCGCACCTCTACCCCCACGGCTCCGCCATCCTGGGCTCGCTCCAACAGGTCGCGGCCGCCGCCGGTACCGCCCTGGTCATCAGCGTCATGTCGGGACACGCCGCCACGGCGGCAGCCGACGGCGCCGGCGCCACCGGCGCCCTGGCCACGGGCATCCGCTGGGGATTCGGCGTCGGCGCCGTGATCGGCACCTTGGCCGTGCTGGTCGCACTGCTGGTCCGCACCCCTCCCACTCCGCAACAGCCTGCTGCGTCGGAGGACCAGGACGAAGACGGCGCCACGACGAACAAAACCGCCCACACACCCACTTGACGCCCTGGACGATCGGTCCGGTGCTTGTCGCGACGAGGAGGGCAGGGTTCGACTGCGGCCAATGGTTCGTCCGGTAGTACACGGCGACCAGCAGCGCCTGGTCCGCCGGCGGCAGAGCCGGTGCTGTGGCGCCTGCTGCCGCCGGCCAACCTCAGCCCGGAGCCCAGGGCCTGTCTGCGGTGCCATCTTCCCTCGAGCGTACGAGCGCGGGTCATGTGAGTACGCGTACTCACTCCGATCCCGGTAACCGCACCCATCCGCTGCGCATACCCGTTCGCGTGGCACTACGCGGAGCGCGCACCGCGGTGGCCGCCGCCGGCGTGCCCGAGGCATGGGTCTCCCGCCTGCCCGCCGCTGTACTGCGCGACGGCAACGAGTACGAGCACCGGCCGGCTCTCCTGGAAGGGAGGACGAGCACGGTGTCGTCGGTCGGGTCGACCGGCAGCAAGTGCGCGAGGATGTATCACGTCGCGTCGTACGCGGGCATCGTGGAAGCCGGAGCGACCAAGCCGGCGCTTCGAACAGCCCGACGGTTCCGTCGGCAGGGACCGTGTGCGGCTCGTCGCGCGCCGGCCACGACGAGCGGCCCTCGGTCACTTCGGGGTCGGGGTCAGGACGACGAAGTCGGCGTTGGACGGGTCGAGGCAGACGGCGAGGCGGCCCACGTCCTCGGCGTCGTCCGGGCCCATCTGGATGCTGCCGCCGTTCTCGGTGACCTTGGCGATCGCAGCGTCGCAGTCGACGACGTCGAAGACCGGGTGCCAGTACGGGCGGCCGCCCGTGAGGGCGAGATGCTCCCGGGGGAGTTCCATGAGGCCGCCCTGCATGCGCTCCTGGGGCAGGCCGGCGGGGGTGATGAGGGTGTACGTGCCTCCGCCGCCGGGCATTTCCATGTCGGCGTACTGCCAGCCGAAGACGCTGCCGTAGAACTCCCGGGCGGCCGCGGCGTCGCTCGTGTAGAGCTCCGTCCAGGACAGCGCGCCCGGCGCGTCCACCAGGTCGACGCCCTTGTTCGTGCCGGGCTGCCAGACGGCGAACTGGCCCCCCAGCGGATCGCTGTACTGGGCCATTCGTCCCCACTCGTCGAGGTCCGTCGGTGTGACCCGCACGGTCCCGCCGGCGCGTTCGACGGCCTCGGTCGTGGCGTCCGCGTCGGCGACGCTGTAGTAGATCATCCAGGCGGAGCGGGCGCCCTTCTCGGTGAGCTTGCCCAGGCCGGCGACGATCTTGCCGTCCTTGCGGAACATGCCGCCTTCCATGTCCTCTCCGCCGCCGCTCATAGGCTCGTAGTCCCAGCCGAGCACGGCGCCGTAGAAGGCCGCGGCGGCGGGGACGTCGGGAGCACCGAGGTCGAGCCAGCAGGGGGAGCCGGGGGCGAAGTCGGTGGTGATCATGGGTAGTCCCTTTCGCAGATCCCGTATGGGCCCAGGCTGCCATCGGCGATCGCCCCCCCGCCTCTCGGCCGTGCCCTCGGCGATCACTCGAGGACGGCCGTCGCCGCCACCTGCACCAGGTGCTCGGGGGCTGCGTCGAGCGTCGGGACGCCGGTCAGTGTGGCCGGCTGGACCTGGTATGACGCCTCGCCCGCAGGTACGCAGGAGCGATCTACGTCTCCGGCGCCGAGATCCCTTGCGCCTGCATCTCCGGGTGGGTGGAGAAACGGGGCCGATACGGTCTGTGGCTCCGGGCCGCCCGGTGTTGCCCTACCGGGTGTCGTCCGGTAGCCAGGCCAGCTTCTCCTCGGCGGCCCGCTGGCGGGGGTGCCCCGGGCCGTAGACGCGCCGGTAGTCGTGGACGCAGCGGTCGAGGAGAGCAGCAGCCTTCGCGTGCCGTCCCACGTCGATCAGGACGTTGGCGAGGATGTCCCGGGTCGACACGGTTGAGCTGTGCCGCCGGTTCACAGACCCCTCGTCCTCGCCGGAGCGGTCCACCGCTGCTGCCCCAGCCGACGCTGGTGGCGACGTCCCATCCCCTCTGTGCCTTCATCTGGGCCGCGAAGGTTCGGATGTTGTGGATCGTGCAGCCGCAGTCCAGCGAGACGTCGATGCTCAGATACGGGCTGCGGGGATTGTCGTTCCCGTACGAGGTCTCTTCCCACCGCACCTCGTGGACGTGTTCCTTGAGGCCGGTCCGCTCCTCGTCGTGCTTGATACCGTGAGCCTTGGCGTACTCGTCCAGGTCGTCGATCACGAACAAGTGGCTGGACCACTCGCCGGGCCAGACCGCGAAGAGCCGCGAGCTGCCGGCCAGAGCTCGTTCGTAGGCAGCACGGTCAGCCCCGTGCGTCACGCTGCCGTCTTCGTGGACCTCGATGTAGCACGTCGTACGTGCGGTGTACGGGAAGTCCATTCCCGCAGCCGCTGCACTCCTCGGTTCCAACCGGCCCTCCCTGTGTGTGATGCCCCGCGTGGAAGTCAACAGCATCCAGGGAACGGTCGGCAGGGCTTCGCCTGGCACCCTCGGTGACCCCCGACTCTCAGCCTTGCCTGTGGGGACCGTTCCCGTGGTGGCCGCAGAACTGCGAGCGGGTCGGCAGGAGGCGTCCACTCCCCAGCGCCGCGCATTCTCCCCAGATCCGCTGACCTGCGGAAATCGGCTGTATATGTGGTCCGACCTGCGGCGATCCGCCTTTCCGGCCCTTCTGCCGTGCTGCCCGTTCATGCGGGCGATCCTCCCCGGCCGTTCCCCATCGGGGGGTCATTCTCCCCGGCCTTGGATGCTTCCGAAGACGGATGACCGCTGGTCAGGAGTGCGATCCGGTGTCGATACGCGCTCCGCGACGTAGTCGAGTCGTGTGCCTCACCCCTGCCCGGGGCCGACATCCGCAAGCGCGGCTGCCAGCCGACGTGTGCCCTCGGTCAGTTCGGCGTGATCGGCCGTCGTGGCGAACCCGATACGCAGGTGAGCCGCCGGCGGCTCCGTGGCGAAGTAGCGGCTGCCGGCGCTCACCGCGACGCCGCGTTGCCGGGCGGCGGCGGTGAGGACCGTGTCGTCCACACCTGACGGCAGACGAACCCACAAGTGCAGTCCGCCCGTGGGCAGCCCGGCCAAGGTCGCGCCGGGGATCTCCTGCGTGACCGCGGCGGCCAGCGCGGCGCACCGCTCCCGCAGCGCCGTACCGAGAGAACGTACGTGCCGCTCCCAGGACGGGGAGCTGAGCACTTCGAGCGCGGCCTCCTGGAGCGGGCGCGTGACGAAGAAGTCGTCGACCAGGCGCACCGCCCGCATGCGTTCCATGACCGGTCCGCGGGCCACGAGCGCCCCGATCCGCAGGCTCGGTGCGGCGGGCTTGGTGAGTGAGGTGACGTGGACGACCGTGCCGTCGCGGTCGTCGGCGACCAGCGGCCGCGGCACGGCGCTGCCGTGTCCCAGGTGCCGTGCGAAGTCATCCTCGATGACGAACGCGCCCGAGGCGCGCGCCACGTCGAGGATCTGGCGGCGCCGCTCGGGTGCAAGGACGGTGCCGGTCGGGTTCTGGAAGGTCGGCTGGCAGTACAGCAGTCGCGCGCCGGTCATCGCGAACGCGTCGGCCAGCATGTCGGGCCGCAGGCCGTCGGCGTCGAGCGGTACCGGGACGGGCCGCAGCCCCGCGGCGCGGGCGGCGGCCAGGGCCCGGGGATAGGTGGGGGACTCCACCAGGACCGGGCTGCCGGGCCCGGCGATGGCCCGGAACGCGATCGACAGGGCGCTCTGTCCGCCTGCGGTGACCAGCACGTCCTCCGGCGCCACGCTGCCGCCGACGATGCGGGCGAACACGGTGCGCAGCGCCATGAGTCCGCCGGCCGGGGCGCGGTCCCAGGCGTCCGGACGGCGTGCTGCCCGCGCGAGCGCCGCGCTCAGGGCCCGGGTGGGCTGGAGCGAGCGGTGCACGTAGCCGCCGTCCATCGCAATCGTTCCGGCCGGCGGCGGGCCGAGCGGGTCGGCGATCAGTTGGGTGTCTACGGCGCGGTCGGTGAGGGCGACCGTCTGCCAGTCCGTGTCCGTGGCGGCGGCTTCGCCGTGGAGTCGGGTGCGCTGCGCCACGAACGTACCGCTGCCCGGACGGGTCACCACCGCGCCCTCGGCGGCCAGCGCGGCGATGGCCCGCGCCACGGTCGCGGGGCCGACCCGGTACTCCTTGATCAGCTCCCGGCTGCTCGGCAGCCGGTCGCCGGGGGAAAGCCGGGAGAGCCGCGTACGGAGACTGTCGGCCAACTCCCCAGAAGTGCTACCGTCGTTCATGACAGAGAAGAATAGCGCTACTAGCTCCGCTTCGGAAGCACTTCAGCTGGACGTCGCCGCTCTGCGGGCCGACACCCCGGGGTGCCGACAGGTCATCCACTTCAACAACGCGGGCTCCGGCCTGCTGGCAGCCCCGGTCCTGGACGCGATGGTCGGCCAGCTGAACCTCGAGGCGCGGATCGGCGGCTACGAGGCGTCGGCCGCCCGAGCCGCCGAAGTCCGCGAGTTCTACACGGAGATCGCCGCCCTCATCAACACCACGCCCGACAACATCGCCTTCGCGGGCAGCGCCACCCACGCCTACTCCAACGCCCTGTCCTCGATCCCGTTCGAGGCCGACGACGTCATCCTCACCACCCGCGACGACTTCGTCTCCAACCAGATCGCCTTCTTGTCCCTGCGAAAGCGATTCGGTGTACGCATCGTCCACGCGCCCGACGCACCCGAGGGCGGGGTCGATGTGGAGGCGATGGCCGCGCTGATGCGGACCCACCGCCCGCGCCTGGTGTCCGCCACCCATGTCCCCACCAACTCGGGTCTGGTCTCGCCCGTGGCCGAGATCGGCCGCCACTGCCGTGAGCTGGACCTGCTCTACCTGGTCGACGCCTGTCAGTCGGTGGGCCAGTTCGTCCTCGACGTGGAGGAGATCGGCTGCGACTTCCTCACCGCCACTTGCCGCAAGTTCCTGCGCGGGCCGCGCGGCTCCGGATTCCTGTACGTCTCCGATCGCGTCCTGCGCGCGGGCTACGAGCCGCTGTTCATCGACATGCACGGCGCCCGCTGGACCGAGCCGGGCGGCTACGAGCCCGTCGGGACGGCAACCCGGTTCGAGGAGTGGGAGTTGCCGTACGCCACGGTGCTCGGCAGCGCCGCCGCGACGCGCTATGCCCGCGAGGTCGGCATCGAGGCCATCGAGCAGCGCACACCGATGCTCGCGGCCCGGCTGCGCGACCGGCTCGAACCCATCCCCGGAGTGCGCCTGCTCGACCGTGGCCGGCGTCTCGCCGCGCTCGTCACCTTCGAGGTGGAGGGCTGGCAGCCGGAGCCGTTCAAGGCGGCCATGGACGCCCGTTCCATCAACTCGGCACTCAGCTTCCGTGAGTTCGCGCAGCTCGACTTCGCGGACAAGGGCATCGAATGGTGTCTGCGCCTGTCGCCGCACTACTACAACACCGAGGAGGAGGTGGACCACGTCGCCGACGCGGTCGCGGACCTCCTCAGCCGGGGACGGCGATGACCGCCACGCAGACACGCACCGTAGAACCGGCCCCGGACAGCCCGGACAGCCTCTGGCGCAACGGCGACTTTCTCAAGTTCTGGCTCGGCGAGACCATCTCGCTCCTCGGCACCCAGGTCACGAATCTCGCCCTACCCCTGACCGCGATCCTCGCCTTCGACGCCACCGACGAGCAGGTCGGTGTCCTGCGCTTCCTGCAACTCGTCCCGTATCTCGGACTCGCCCTGGTCTTCGGGGTGTGGGTGGACCGCGCCCGGCGCCGGCGGATCATGCTCGGCGCCAACCTTGTCCGGATGATCCTGTTGGCCCTCGTGCCCGTCCTGTACTGGACGGACGCGCTGAGCATGGCCTCGCTCCTGGTGATCGCATGCGCCGTCGGCGTGGCCTCGGTGCTGTTCGACGTGAGCTGGATGTCGTACGTGCCCACACTCGTACGCGACCCCCAGCACTATGTCGAAGCCGGCGCCAAGATGGGGATGAGCTCATCGGCGGCCGACGTGGCGGGACCCGGGCTCGCCGGTGTCCTGATCGGCGCTCTGACCGCACCCGTGGCGCTGATCGTGAACGCGTTCTCCTATCTGGTGTCCCTGGTCTCGCTGCTCCTCATCCGCACCCCCGAGCCAGGACCCCGGCTCCCGGCCGCACGACGACACGTGCCGACCGAGCTCAGGGACGGTCTGCGCTGGGTCCTGAAGAACCCGGTGCTGCGGTCTCTCGCGCTCATCGGGTTCTGCTGCAATTTCTCCATGGTCACGGTGTGGACGATGTTCCTGCTGTACGGGGCACGGGACCTGCAGCTGGACTCGACGGTCCTCGGCGGCATCTTCGCCACTGCCTCCGTGGGCGGTCTGATCGGCGCGGCGATCTCCCGCAAGGTGATCCGGCGCTTCCGGCTCGGCCTTGTCTACCTCGTCGCGCAGTCGGCCCTCCTCATCGGCCCGATGCTGATCGTCCTGGCCGCCGGCCCCCGGCCGGTGATGGTGGGGATGTTCGTCCTCTCCTTCTTCATCACCTACCTCGGGCTCGGCGTCGCCGGCGTCGTCATCGTCAGTCTGCGCCAGGCCAGTACCCCACAGTCGATGATGGGCCGGATGACGGCGGTCTTCCGCACCCTGCTGTTCGGCGGCGGAGCACTCGGTGGCCTGTTCGCGGGCCTGCTGTCCGGCCGGATCGGTGCCCGGGGTGCATTGACCGTGGCGGCGATCGCCTCGGCCGCCGTGCTGATCGCACTCGTCCTGTCCCCGGTGAGCCGACTACGCAGCCTGCCGTCGGCACCGGAAGAACCCGTCACGGCGGGAACGGACGGGCAGGCCGCCGACTGACATGGAGCACGTCTCGAAGGGTCCCACCGCGAACGGTGGGGCCCTTTGACAACGTGCCGTGGCCCAGTTCGGGCGCCACTTTTCATGCCCCTAGAAGAACCCGAGCTTCTTCGGCGAGTAGCTGACCAGCAGGTTCTTCGTAACTCCTCTGGTGCGCCGAGCCCCGCGGGCCCCTGCTGCGGCGCCTCGCCGACCGCCGGCTGCGCCGATGGCGCGCCGCCGACGCCGCGTTCCGCGCCGCGCTGGTCACGGCGGGCCGGGCCCGTATCGCCGGGGCGGATGACGCCGACAGGCTCGCCGGCCTCGCGGAGGGCCACTTCGCCGACCGTGACCGTATCGCGGCTGCCGCGCCACGCCACCCCTTCGGCGTGGGCGACCGGTTTGCCGCACCCGGGCAACGGCTCTGGGGCATATACCGCCTGGACCTGGCGGCCGCCTGGCCCCACCTATGGCTCCTCGCCGCCGACGGAACCCGCGCCGAACTGCACGCCGCTCGCGTGCGGTTCGGCGCGGCGGCGCGCCTGTGCGCCTGGGGCGCGGGGTATCTGGTGATGGGCGTGTGGTGGTGGCCGGCCGCCCTGGTCGGGATCACCGCCGTCGCCGCGGGCCTCCGTCGCGGCCGGGCCGCCGCGGACGCGTTCGCCGAACTCACCGAGGCCTTGGCCGACCTGCACGTCCGCGACCTGGCGGCCACCCTGGGCATCGACTCCCCATCGGGCATAGACCGCACGCTCGGCGAACGCCTCTCCCGGGCTCTGCGGAAGCACGGCTGACGCCCCCCGACACCGGCCCGCCATCCTCTTCAAAAACTTGCCGGTCGACCGGACAGATCTCCGCCGTCCTGCTCAAACCCGCCCTGCAGGAGTAGTCGTACGACGCACGAGGAGATGAACCACGACCACCACCCGGACCGCCGACGAGCTCGACCGCGTCGGAGCCGCCGAGGAGCTGGAGATCGCGTCACCACGCCGGGACGGCGGGCTGAGCAGCCCGCGCGCGATCTGGGTCGTGCGCGTAGCCGACGACATCTACGTCCGTTCCGTGAACGGCCCCGGCTCCGACTGGTTCCATGGCACCCGTGCTTGCCGCGAGGGCCATGTGGAGGCCGGTGGTGTCTGCTGGTAGAGCAGGACGGTGGCGGAGAAGCCCATGCCCCACACGATGAAGATCAGGAACATGACCGGGAGGGAGTTCGGAGCGACCAGCAGCGCAGCGAGCGCAAGGATGATCATCGCGGGTGCGGTCACCATGCCCGCCATCAGGGAACGCTGTCCCAGGCGCCCGATCAGTTTCACTCCGACGATGCCGGCACCGCCGAGTACAGTCAGGGCCACGCCGACCACGGACGATCCCACGCCCAGCCGCTCCAGGTAGGGCGCGATGAAGGTGAACACGCCGAAGCGGCTGTGCATGACCAGGGCCCATCGAAGCTGAAGACGTCGATGTTCCTCCGACGTCCGCTACCGGTTCGTGATCGACGGCGCGACCTTCGCGAAGCCGAAGCAGGCATGACCGGCCCCCCCCGTGGACGCTGTACGAGGGCGCCGAGAGCCGACCTCTTACGGGAGTGACCTGCGGCAACACCACCCGCAGGGGGCTTGACGCACAGCGCGCGATCGCGATGACCGAGTGAGACTGACGGCATGGGCGCTCATCCCACCCGTGCCCTGGCGAGGAGGAAACGAACATGGCAGCGCCGCCCCTGACCGTGCTGGTGTCGGCGCCACCGGCAGCATCGGACGGCTCGTGGTGGCCGAGGCGGTCGCCCGCGGACACGCCGTCCGGGCCCTGGTGCGGGACAGCGCGAAGGGGGCCAGCTGTTCCCCGCCGACGCCGAGCTTGTCGTCGGCGATATCACCCGGCCCGAGACCCTGCCCGCGGCGGTGGCCGGCGCCGACGCCATCGTGCTCACCCTCGGCTCCTTCGGCACCGGCGCTTCCTCGCCGGAGACGGTGGACTACGCAGGCGTACACAACGTCCTGACCGCCCTGGCCTCCCTGGACGGCGCGCGGCCCCGCCTGGCGCTGAAGACCTCCATCGGGGCCACTACCCGCAGCAGCAGCTACGGCCATCTGCTGGAGTGGAAGCGCCGCTCGGAGCGTCTTGTGCGGTCCAGTGGTCTCACGTACACCATCGTGCGACCGGGCTGGTTCGACATGAACGGACCTGACGAGCAGCGCCTGGTGTTCCTCCAGGGCGACCGCCGCCGCTCCGGTGGCCCCGCCGACGGAATTATCGCGCGCGCCGACATCGCACGGGTCCTGGTGGCGGCGCTCACCGCTCCCGAGGCGGCCGGTCACACCTTCGAGCTGGTGGCCGAACAGGAAGACGCACCAAGCGACTTGGGGCCGTTGTTCGCGGCGCTGGACCAGGACCCGCCTGGCTCCCTGGACGCGGTACGGGACGAGGCGAACATGCCGCTCGACGCCGAGCCGCAGCGGGTCCGCGACGACCTCGACGCCGTCCGGGCACGCGCCGCAGCCTGGCGACAGTCCGGGCCCCCGCGCAACGCCCGCCACGCAACAAGGAGTCAGCGTGCCCCCCACCCCCAGTCAGACGGACCGGGAGGACATTCTCCAGGCCCACCACGTCTACCTGGACGCCATGGTCGAAGGAGACACACAGTCACTCGACGACCTGCTCGACGAGGCCTTCACCCTCACCCACATGACGGGATACGTGCAGCCCGAGGCAGAGTGGCTGGCCGAGATGAAGGCCGGGCAGTTCGTCTACCACTCCATCGACGAGGTGGACACGGCGCTCGACCTCGACGGCGGCACGGCGCGTGTGACCGTCCGGACCATGACCGACGCGACGGTGTACGGAAGCCGGGCCGACTGGCGGTTGCTCCTGACCACCGACTACGGCCGCCGCGGCGACACGTGGATCCCCTGAGAACGGTCGCCACGACATGGTGACCCGCCTTGGCCAAGGGGCCATGGGAGCCCCAAGGCGGCCGCCCCCGTACTGCAACTGGCTGCAGGGACGTGCCGTCTGCTGCACACCGCCCCATGGCTCGCGATCTCGGCTGCCCAAGCGCCTCCTGGTACGTCTCGCCCAAGACGCTCAGAAGAAGCCGAGTTTCTTCGGCGAGTAGCTGACCAGCAGGTTCTTCGTGTGCTGGTGGTACAGATGTCGAACCCACGTTGACCAGCGGAGACGGCAGGTGGTGTGCCTCCTCGGCAGGGGTTGGACCGGAACTGGCCCGGATCTTGATCCTGGTGGTGTCAGGCGGAGAGATGGCGTGGGATGGGAAGTTCTGGGAGTGATCCATGTCCTGCACGTTCCTGGTGTTTCGCCAGCTGGGCCCGAACGTGTGGTCGTCTTACCGCCCAGGGTGCCTGGGCGCGCTGTGCCTGCTGTTGCGCGGATGCGGCGTCTGCGCGTGCCATGGACAGAAGGTGTGGGAGCCGCCCAGCTGCTGGGGTGTTCCACCAGCAGTGGGCGTCGGGCGAGAGCGCGGCCTTGGAGACCTGGTCGATGGCTTCTTGGTACACGGCGGGTGAGTCGGGCCACTCGGTGTCGCCGATCACTCGTAGGGAGCGGCGCGAGAGACCGTCGAGGGCGGTGAAGAGCCGGGGGACTGCCGTCAGGCGGTGTCGGCTGGGGCCGGCTTGGCGGACGCCGGCTGGATATCGGGTCCAGAGCAGGTACTGGGCAGGCCACGGCAGGTCGATCACCTCGCGTCCGCCGTAGGCCACGACCACCGGCTCGGCCATGGAAGCAGCGATGCCGGTGACCAGCCCACGCCCCGCGTGGTGCAGTCGATCGGCCAGCCTGACCACCCACGGTTCATCCTGCAGATCGCGCTTGATCGCCCGCTCCAGGGCGTCGTATGCACGCGCCCATTGTGCCGCTACCGGAGAGGCGTGGTTGTTCTGCTCGGCAGGAGTGAGACGCATCAGGGCATCGAGCCACCTCTCGCACCACCGGTCGAAGCCGGACCGGTAGTTGTAACGTGCCGTGCCCGAGAGGGAGTCCTTCCCCTCCTGTGCGCCCAGGGCTTCCTCGCAGATCACTTCCCAGGTCTGCTGCCAGGGGAGCCGGAACTTCCCGGGCCGACGGCGTCGGAAGTCGGGGTCGAGGAGTGCCGCCGCCCCGATCAGGAGCAGCTCTTCCTGGGCCTTCCCACCGCGGTAGGCGGCGGCATGGCGTTCCGCCACCCGATCACGAGCTGCGCCCAGTGCCGAGTGCGGCTTCCGAATGAGGCGGTGGATGTCCCCCGCATTGCGCCCTCCCGGTCCGAACATCCCGAAGGTGAGGACGTCGCAATACGCCTCCAGGTCATACCCGGAGTCGAGCCGGCCGGCCAGCGTGGCCAGTTCCTTCATGCCTGAGATCAGACGACGGGCCTGCGTGTAGTGGTCGGGGAACGGGTTGGGGCAACGTCGGCACCCACCGGGCTCCGGAACGTCGGCCATGCTTCCACGATCCGGCACCCGCATGAAACCGCTTGGCCCCGCCGTTCGTCGGGCTGTATGAACCTTCCTACGCGACTACGTGGAGCATCCACCAGTGGAGGCCGAGAGACGCATGAGCAGCAGCCCGCAGGACAGAGACACCGGATCAGGAACGTCGGCAGGGCCGCCGGATCCGCCCACGACACCGGCGCCGCCACAGCAGCCGCCGGCGGCGCCGACGGGTGGAACGTCGGAACCTCCTCGGCGGTCGAATGTGCGATTAAGTGACTGGGCGGCTCTGATCTCCGCCGTTGCCGCAGTGGCCGGTGTAGCGCTCGGCTTCCTTGGCCTACCCGCGCTCGTCAAGTCGCCCACGGCACGCACGGAGACGGTGTACGTCACCGTGACCCCCACGCCATCCGCGACCCCGACGGTCGCGCCGACGGCGACACCGACGACGCAGTCGCCCTCGGCGAGTCCGAGTAGCTCGTCGCCAGCTTCCTCAACCCCCACCGAGCTCAAGGGAACGGTGCTCACGTTCCCTCCCGGCGAGGACTACGGATTCCGTCTGCGAGGACCGGACCCTACTCTCGAACGCTACTCGAAGGCGCTGGACTTCTACCGTGAGCACGATGATGTGTTGGCGGACAACAATTCCCGGATCATTGCGCTCAAGCCAGAGGAGCCGGGCACCCTCGCCACATGCAAGTCGGTCACCCGCTTCATCACTGCGCTCATCGTCGACGAGTTGGAGGCGGGGATGCGGTTCTGCTTTGAGTCGGGCAAGGGTGCAATCGCACTGGTGGAGTCGCCGAACAACGGTGTGCTGAGCGACTTTCTCGAACTCAAGGTCCAGTATCTTGGGCAACGTTGAGGGCAGCCTCCGCCCAGCCATCGTTCCTCCACTCGTACCGTGCCGGACGCATGCCTCGCACGGTGGGCTGGCCACGTGGAGGATCGGGCCGCCGCGGTAGGCGGCGCTGTCGATGCAGGTGCCGGTGTCGGTGGCTCGCACCCCCGGGACTACTACACGATGCTGGCGGCGCTTCAGGAGGAGGATGGCACGGACGAGGGCGCGCGCCGTTACCTCGATACACACGGACCCGGAGGCTCGTCCTCTCTCCTGGCAGCGTTCCGTGGTTTTCTCGACGGCTCGTGGGAGCAGGGCTTGGTGGATCTCAGGCGGTGGGAACCGCGCGATGCGCGAGCAGCGGCCATCAAGACCCTCTTCGAGGCCAAGGCGCTGCTCAACTTTCAGCGATCGGAGGATGCACTGGCCGTACTGCGGGGGGCCGCCGAGTCCTCCAGCGGTATCGGAATGACCCTGGTCGCCACGCTCTTGGAACACGCCCGCAACAGCCGGACCACGAACAGGCTCGGTGCCGGCCAGGAGGCCCTGGCCGTGGCCCTCCGCGCCAGGAACAGCCGCCGGAGCTGGTCGGGCGACAGCACCGAAGCGGCCGTGCTGGCCGTACAGGCGGCCGTGGTGAGCGAGGACTTGGCCCTGGCGTGGAAGCCGGCCCGACCGGCGCCGGAAGGGGAAGCCGAACCGCATGAGGCAGAAGACCCCCGCATGGGCATGCAGGCCGCCTTGGTCGCCGCGATGACGGGACGGTGGCGAGAGGCCGAGGAACTGGTGCAGCGCATGCCACATGGGTTTGCACGAGCGCATGCCGCGGCAGTTCTCGATCTGGAGTTGCACTCCTCGGTCGGCCGGCTCAGCGGGGAGGTCGGGAGACTCTGTCTCTTTCCCATCATGCCTGGGCTTGTGGTCCCTTGCCGGTCAGCGGAGGCGACCACGCTGCTGAGGAGCGGCGGCCTCGCTGATCGGCCGGACAAGTCCTTGACGAGCGCGCCCTTAGGAGCGACCCGAGTCCCGTTGCGCGCCAGCAGCCCGAGCAGTCCTGCCATTCCTGCTTCGCCTTCCCCCACGACGAATTTGCCCGCGAGGGCCACCTGCAGGCAGCCGGCCCTCGCGGGACAGCTCGGCTTCGGGACCCCTGTCCTGGTAAGTCCGGCGCGGACGCGATCGTTCTGTCGACAGAGTCCTCGGTCGGCGCATACCCGATCGAGACCGTGAAGACGATGTCGAAGGTCTGTCTTTCGGATCAGGCTCTGAAGGGTGTCGCGGGAGGTCCGCTTCAGGCCGGCCTCGGAGTTCACCGAGCCGGGCCGCCCGTACCCCCCGGGTGACGCATGGACGTGAGCACCACACGCAGCCGTACTGTTGCACTAGATTCGATCATGACGGCTGAACGGGAGTCCCGGAGAAGGCCCGGCGGATCGGCCCGAACCACGAGGAAACGGCCCGCAACCGCTGTACACATCGACCGGCGGAGGAGCGAACCTGCCATGCGCACCACTACGCACACCGAGATAGTCGTCGTCGGAGGCGGGCCGGTCGGCATGCTGATCGCTGCCGAGCTGGGGGCGTACGGGATCGATGTCGTGGTGCTGGAGGAGAAGAGTGCGACATCCGGTGAGCCCAAGGCCGGGACCGTCCACGCCAGGGCCGTGCAGGCGCTGGCCCGGCGGGGCTACCTCGGGCTGCCGCGGTTCTCGGATGCTCCAGTGACTGAGCAGTTCCACTTTGCCGGAATGCCCGGGCTGACGATCACGGTTCCCGCGGCCGAGCCGGAGCCCGTCCTCAAGCGCGCACAGGCCGATCTGGAGCGGGAGTTCGAGGAACGGGCCCGGGATCGCGGAGTGACCGTGTTGCGCGACCACCGGGTGACCGCGCTGAGCCAGGGGCCCGACGGGGTCGAAGTAGTGGCCGAAGGACCCGGGGGCGAGCACACGTACAGCGCCGGCTTCCTGGTCGGGGCCGACGGCGCGCGCAGCACCATACGCCGGGAGGCCGGCTTCACCGAGGACACCCACCCCGCGACGGTCTCGGCGATGATGGGCCTGGTCCGGCTGATCGAGCCCGACAAAGCGCCGCGGGGCTGGTGCCGTACCGAGCGGGGCTGGGTCGTCGCGAAGCCTGTTCCCGACGGGCACACCCTCATACGCACGCTCGACTGCGACGGGCCCCATCCCCACCGGCGCACACGGGCGACTGTGCAGGAACTGCAGGACGAGGCATCCCGGATCGCCGGATACGACATCCCGATGGAGGATGCGCTCTCCGTGACGCGGTTCAGCGACTTCACCCGGCTGGTGCGCCACTACCGCAAGGACCGCGTGTTCCTGGCGGGGGACGCCGCGCACGTGCACTTCCCGATCGGGGGGCAGGGGTTGAGCACCGGACTGGTCGACGCGCTCAACCTGGGCTGGAAGCTCGCCCACGCCGTGCGCGGAACGGCGGGCAAGGGGCTGCTCGACACGTACGACGACGAGCGCAGGCCGGCCGCGCAGCGGGTCATCGACAACACTCGCGTCCAGCTGACCCTGATGCGTCCCGCCCCCGAACTCGACCCGCTCCGCGCGATGGTCGCCGAGCTGCTGACGCTGGAGCAGACCTGTCGGCACGTGGGCGACTTGATCAGCGCGCAGGATACGGTGTACCCGGCTCGCTCGGGCTTCGCCTCCCGGTGGGAGGGGTGGTTCCTGGAGAACGTCGTGGTGAGGGACGGCGCGGAGCCGCAGGACGTCACGGGGCTGCTGCCCGACAGTCGGTCTCTGCTTCTCCTGTCCGGCGAGCAGGCTGCGGCGTACGGCGAGTCGGCCCGGGGCTGGGCCCATGTGCTGAACATCGTCGCCGCCTCACCGAATGCCGCCCTCCCGTGCGACGCGGTGCTGGTGCGTCCTGACGGCCATATCGCCTGGGCACCGGACGCGGGTGACCTCACCGACGCGCTGCGCCTGTGGTTCGGCGAGCCCCGGTAGGCGGCGGCGGGCGGCGGCCCGCCTGCGGATCGAGCCCCGGTCGGGGCGCGGCGGAATCGGTGCTCGACCGGGCGGCCTCCACGGTCTTCCGCCGTGTTCGGGTCGCCCGATCCTGCCTCGCCACGCCGCCGCCTTCGCGCCCGTGACCTGGATCTCTTCGTTGAGCCATAACTTGATCGACGTAGGATCATCCCTCTGATTGGATCTTGTTTCGGGCGCGGCTCGACTGTCGCCGCCGCCGGAAACCACGGGGGATTTCATGAACACGACGACGATCGATGAGGGAAGCCTCCGGTCGCCCAGCGGGTCATTTCCCGCGTCACTGGCTCAGCTGCATCGCGCCAGGGAGGCCGACGCCTTCCCGGTCAGCTGGACGCGGACGCGGGACGACCACTACTCGGTCATCGCCCACTGGCCCGGTGGACACCCTTACTTCATACCAGTACACGGGCACCGCTACGATCCGCTGCTCGTCACCGAGACCATGCGCCAGGCCACCCTGCTCGTGCTGCACGCCGGGTACGGCGTTCCCATAGGACACCACTTCCTCCTGTCGGAGCTGCAGTTCACCTGCCGCATGAACCGGCTCGCCATCGACGACGGGCCCGGAGAGGTGGAGGTGCAGGTGGTCGGCTCCGATGTGAAGCAGGCCCGTGGGCACGTCTCCCAGATCAAGGTCGACATGGTCGTGCGCCGCGCGGGGTCGGTCGTGTCCACGGGCGCCATCCTGGGGCGGATCGTCGGCCCGGAGGCCTACCGGCGGATACGGGGCGACCGTGCCGTCCCGGGATTCGAGGTCCCGCGGACACCTCCGGTGACGGCCTCGCTCGTCGGCCGGTCACGCCCGGAGGACGTCCTGCTCTCGCCCACCCCGCAGGACCAGGTGTGGCAGCTGCGGGTCGACACCAGGCACCCGGTCCTGTTCCAGGGCGAGAAGGACCACGTGCCCGGGATGCTGCTCCTGGAAGCAGCCAGGCAGGCGGCCGAACTGGCGGCGCCGTCCCAGCCATTCGTCCCCTCCTCGGGACGCATAAGCTTCCAGCGCTACGCGGAGTTCGGTACCCCCTGCTGGATACGGGCCCACGCCCTGCCCACATCGCGCGCCGGAACGACCGGCATCACCATCACGGGGAGCCAGGACGACGGCGCGGTGTTCCTCGCCGAGCTCTCCTCAGCCCTTCCCATCTGCTGACGGACGGTAACGCAGACATGATCCTTGTCACCGGAGCAACCGGCACGGTGGGGCGGGAGGTCGCCCGCCTGCTGGCCCCCGACCGCCCGCTGCGCATCCTCACGAGGCGGCCCGAACTCGTCACCGCCCAAGGGCCCGCCGTCACCGTGGTCCGCGGCAGCTTCACTGACCCCGAAAGCCTCCACCGGGCGTTGACGGGAGTCCACGCCGCCTTCCTGGTCACCAACCGGGTGGCGGAGGAGGACGACGCGCGGTTCATCGACGTGGCCCGGGCCTGCGGCGTACGGCACCTGGTCAAACTCTCCGCGGCCGCCGTGGAGGATCCGGAGGCGGACGACCTCATCACCCGCTGGCAGCGCGAGAACGAGCGGGCCGTGCGGGAATCGGGACTGGCGTGGACCTTGCTGCGCCCCCGGTCCTTCATGTCCAACACGCTGTCGTGGGCACCGGCCGTCCGCTCCGAGGGCGTCGTGCGCGCGCTCTACGGGGAGTCGGCCAACGCCTGTGTGGACCCGCGCGACGTCGCCGAGGTAGCGGTGCACGCTCTGACACAGGACGGGCAGGAAGGCCGCGTGCACGCGCTTTCCGGTCCGGAGGCGGTAACCGCGCTCGAACAGACCGCCGTGCTCTCGAAGGTGCTGGGGCGACCACTGCGCTTCGAGGAGTTCGGGCCGGAGCGGGCCCGTTCCGCACTGCTGGACCGCTATCCCGAGGCGATCACCGAAGCGCTGCTGCGCAGCGCCGGACGCCAGCAGGCCGGTGCGAAGGCACGGGTGGACTCAGCGGTGCCCGCGATACTGGGACGACCCGCACGGGCCTTCGACACCTGGGCGGCGGACCACGCGCAGGCGTTCGCCTGACCGTCCGCCGGCCGGCGGAGGGCAGGCCCCGTACTCTTATAGGCGTTGCGTTCGAGGACTTGGACGGAGCGGTGGACGCCGCGCTTGAGCTCTTCCGGGGCAGCTCGGCGAACCACCGCTCCACCAGGTGGCCAACCGATGCCCTACTACTTGCGACCTTGAGGGCGGCGAAGAGGGTTCTCTTCATAGTCGGACGGACCGGTCGACGGACAGTTGGCGCCTGGTGCGCCTCGCCAGAGACGCTCAGAAGAACCCGAGCTTCTTCGGCGAGTAGCTGACCAGCAGGTTCTTCGAGTGCTGGTGGTACACAGGTGGCACCCCCGCTGACCAGGCGAAACGCACGTTGCTCAACGGGGTGATCGCAGCTTGGTCCGCAACTGGCCCGGATCTTGGTCCGCTTGGGCGAAGGACGGACCGTCGGCCCCGGCGGAGCAGGCCGTCGAAGAGATGCCGGCACGGCACCCTGAGCGACTTCACGGCCTGATCGGGTGGCCGGCTGCAGTCGGACGCAGCATCGTCCGGGGCTGGGTGCCAGGCATGCCTCGGACGGTCCCGGGGCGGGCGGACCACCTAGGTCCACCTCGCCGTCGACGGCCGGTCGCCGCCACGATCCCCGAGCGCCGCTACCAGGTCGCCGATCGCAGGCGACGCGGAACCCCCCGCCCCACCCCTGGGGCACGGGTAGCACCTCAGCCCCGAGTCCCGGGGCCGAATGCGGTGGAAGCGAGCTGTCGTCAGCCTCTGAGGTAGGTGAGGACGGCGAGTACCCGGCGGTGCTGGGCGTCGTCGGGCGGTAGTCCGAGCTTGGCGAAGATGTTGCCGATGTTTTTCTCCACCGCGCTGGAGGAGACCACCAGTCGCCGGGCGATGGCCGTGTTGGAGCAGCCCTCCGCCATCAGCGCCAGGATCTGCCGTTCACGTGCGGTCAGCGCCCCAAGTGCCTTGCCGCGGCGCTGTCCGGCCAGCAACTGAGCGATGACCTGGGGGTCGAGCACCGTCTCGCCGCGGGCGACGCGGTCCAGCGTGTCGAGGAACTCCTCGATCCTGGCGACTCGGTCCTTCAGCAGATAGCCGACAGCGGCGGAACCATCCGCGAGCAGATCGGCGGCGTAGGACACCTCCACGTACTGGCTGAGCACCAGCACGGGGGTGCCGGGCAGCTGTCTGCGGGCTGCGATCGCCGCCCGCAGACCATCGTCGGTATGGGTCGGCGGCATCCGCACGTCGACGACCGACACGTCCGGGCGGAGTGCGAGCACCGCCTCGACCAGGGCAGGACCGTCACCGACCGCCGCTACCACCTCGTGACCGTCCTCAGCGAGCAGGCGGACCAGGCCCTCGCGCAGCAGCACCGCGTCATCGGCGACGACGATCCGCAGCGGATCTCGGGCCGCTCGGTCCGACCCTGCTCGAGACCCTGTTTCGTCCGAGGTCAGCGACACGGCAGCTCCGCGGTGACCGTCGTCGGGCCGTCCTCAGGACTGTCGACTCGCAGTCGGCCACCGACCGCATGCACCCGGTCGGCCAACCCCTGCAGTCCGTGTCCCTTGGCCAAGGCCGCGCCGCCCGCCCCGTCGTCCGTCACCCAGACCCGCAGGATTCCCTCGGCGTGACGCATACCGATAGTGCACCGGCGAGCATGGCTGTGTTTGGCCACATTGGTCAGCGCCTCGGCGACCACGAAGTACGCGGTCGCCTCGACGACGGCGTCCGGCCGACGACCCAGAGGACCGGAGTCGAGCTCGGCGGGGACGACGCTGCGCGCGGCCAGGGTGGAGAGCGCCTCCCGAAGTCCGCGGTCGGCGAGGATCGGCGGGGCGATGCCTCGCGAAAGGGCCCGCAGCTCGTCCAGCGCCTGCTGGGTCTGGACGACCGCGTCGGCGAGTGCGGCCCGGACGAGTTCCGGATTGCGGTCGAAGTGATGCTGCGCGCGACCCAGTTCCATCGCCAGACGGACCAGCTGCTGTTGGGGCCCGTCGTGGATGTCGCGTTCGAGCCGGCGCAGGGCAGCCGCCTCCGCTGTCACTGCTGCGACGGCCTGTGCGACGGCGGTGTCGCGGTCCTGCTCCAGTCCGCTGATCCTGCGGTGCAACGCGGACATGTTGGACAACAGTGCCTGCCCGAGACCGGTTTGGGCCGTGACGCATACCCGGGTGACCAGCGGCAGGGTGAACAGCAGCAGCACGGCGACTGTCATCGCGAAGGCCAGCCGCTCGGCCGGCGACGTCAGCCCAAGACTCAAGGCGATGTGCGACCGGTCGCTGCCCGCGTACAGAGTCAACGGCCGCGGCGACCCAGGCGTGACCTGGCTGCGCAGGGGGTACGTGGCGGTCCCGACTCCCACGAACCACCACAGGAGTGTCACCACCGAGGTGACCAGGACGACGGGGAGCGCCAGCACCGTGTGCGCCAGGTCGAGCCACAGCCCCGGGTCGGCCGCATCGGCCGTCTCTTTGGACCGGGGCCGCCAGCCCTTGCCCCGGGCCCCGCCCGCCCGGGAACGCACCTGGCCGATCCGCCACCATTCCAGGTCGCCGGGCCACCGCGCCAGCGCCAGAGCCCGGGCCGCGACGGGCGACCCGCGCTGCAACAACGAACCGACTGTTCCGACGCAGAGGCCGCCGACCACGAGCGGCAGACCGACAGCAGCGCTCAACGGCGCGGTAACGAGATACACCGACTCTACGACCGTGCGACGCGCGATGCGCACGGCAAACCTGACACGTGGCCGCCACCGACCAGCGGCCACGGAAGGCAACGACTCAACCATGCCCCCAGCATAATGTTCCTCCCGCCCGGAAAGGCCGCCATTTTCACCGCCCGCGTCTGACCGACTGCGATGGTGCATCACCAGCTGCCGTTGAAAAAGTTCAGGAGTCCTGGATTAGGGTCTGCTGCGGTGGCCCTGTTTACCACAAAGATCAAAATGAAGAAGAGCGAAAACACTGTCGACGAAACAGCGAACGACACCAATACGCGCCTCGTTCGCCTGTCAGTCGATCCCTTTCGTGCAAACGTATTCCACGACATCACGCTTGCACCCATGAAGGCGAATGCTATAGGTACCGCCGCGATCTCGCGGACCACGTGGAACCGCACGTAGTCGCTGACTATTCCCTCAAGGGCAGGCCGAGTTCGTTCACTCCCGCCCGTGGAGTCAGTCAGTTGCTGCTTGATTTGGTCGACCGTATCGGCAAGCGCTCCGTTGGAGGCGTCCCCCAGTAGCGGCAGGATCGAAGCGAAGGGCGCTGCCGCACCCTGGAGACTGGCCACCGCCGTCCACAAAGCGAACAGCGCGAACCACACGACAGATACGCCGGCCGCCACGAGGGCGATCCTTCTCACCCTTCCAGGTCCTCCATCTCTCAGGAACGTCCTCCAGAGAAGAGAGCCAAGCGCAACGAGAACGATCAGCAGGACCGAAGCGATCAAACCCTTGACCACGTTGTATCGGAACCAGTAGTCAACAACCCTCTCCAAGTCCGGAGAATACTGCTCTTTCCCGGAATGCCAATATCCGATGAACGCGTCGCACAGGTCATCGACGAGGTTGTTCCTATCGGCGAGGCCGCTGTCCCGGCCACGTGTCGCCAGCATGCCAGGCGCGAAGACGAGAGCTGCGACGAGAGCGCCAGCGAGGGCGGTGAGTACAGAAACTGCACGTGTGGGGAAAACTGCTGATCTCGACGGTGATATGAGCCTGCGCAAGTAGATTCCTTCGGCTCGAACGATTGCGTACACCGCGCGGTTGAGGGGCTCATTCCGACCGGGTCCCAGAACCAGAATGTGCGGAAAGGGCGCGGTTCCAGCGCTCATCGTTGCGTACTCGTGCGTGCTGGTCACTGAGGTGTGCCACCCACTTGGGGGTGTGGCCTGCCACACCCCTGGGCAGGGCGGAAGGGCTTCGGGGTAGCTCTCCGGTCAGGAGTGCCACGCTCCGCGATTCTCATGAACGACCCTTTGCCAGACGGCTGGTGTGGTGCTGATCTACTACGTCCCTCGCCGCGCCCGGACCACTTCCGGGCCGGAGCCCACACAGCCTCCGGCCGAGCCGGCCCGCCGGTCAACGTCGCTTTCTCAGCGCCCCCTTGACGACTGACTGATGCTCCCGATCCCGGGCGGTCGCCCCGCGCCAAGGGCGCGTCTCCGTGATCGCCCATTCATGCACGAGGTCCTCCGCCGCGTCGAAGAAGGCGTCCGGGAAGGCGCGAGCAAGGTGTATCTGCGCCTCTCCGGGGCGCCGGTAGTCGTCCCGGTCGCGGCGCATGATCTCCTCCATGTCCCATCCCGGCTCGGCCCGGCCCGCCCGAATGGCGAGGAGCCGACGAAGACTCACCGGACCTGCCGCAAGCAAGCCGTCGAGGGCACTGTCGTCCCCGTACATGTAATCCGTGAGGAGACGGTCGATCTCCTCGAGTGCCAGGTCCATGGGGAGTCGGCCACCTTTCAGTAGACCAGCGGGGTCAGGGTGGGCGGCTTCTCCGCCCGGCCGACGACTCCGACGGCCGCGACGGGCGTTGGCGCACATCACCAAGGGAACCGCCCACGACCGCGTGGTCTCCACCGTCGACCCCCAAGCCCGGCACATCCAAAGGACCGTACGCGCCACCGTAGCCGGACGACCCTCACAGCGCGTTTGAGATCTGCGGTGAAGAACCGGGTTTGGCGAAGAAAACTCGTTGTGGGGGTGTGGGCATGCCTGACACGGTGCGGGTTTCAGCAACTTCCGCGAGGTTTCCCATGACGATCTACTTCTACGGCGCCGGCGAAGTCCCTTACGGATGCTTCTCGAACTTTTCTGATCATGGCTTCGGCCTCGACGGGATCTGGTGGCCAACCTCGGAGCACTACTTCCAGGCGCAGAAGTTCAAGGGCACTCGCCACGCGGATCTCATCCGGCGTGCTCGCACGCCGCTGCGGGCAGCGGAGCTGGGCCGTGACTCGTCCAGACCTCTACGGAGGGACTGGGAGCGGGTCAAGGACGACGTGATGCGCCGTGCGGTGGCAACCAAGTTCCGCGCGCATGCCGATATCCGTGACATTCTGCTGTCCACCGGTGACGAAGAGATCGTCGAGGACACCACCACCGATCACTACTGGGGTCGAGGCCGGACCGGGACCGGCAAGAACATGCTCGGGCGGATTCTGGTGGGCACCCGTAGCCGGCTGCGCGCCGAACTCGACGAAGACCTCGACAGCGATGGCCGCAACTCGAGGCGGTGATCCGGGAAACGTGTGCGGTGCGCCGCATGCGCGGGACGACTCAGGCCGCGTCTCGAGGACGGGGCGTCCTCCCCAGTGGATGCCATTCTCGCTGCGGAAGCGTGCCTGTTCTCGGCGTCGTGCGGCGAGTATGTCGGGGTGACAGGCGTTGGCGTTGCGCCAGCGCAGGTAGGCGGGCAGGGCCCGGGCCTGCACTGGGTGGTTGGGGTGGTTGGAGTTGGCGAACTGTCGCGCGGTCCGAAGTGCACCTCGATCGGGTTTGCCCACGAGGCGTAGGCGGCGTGAAGCTTCAGCCCCGCCGCGATGAGCCGCCCGAGCACTTCGCGCAGCTGCCCGGCAGCGACGACGGTGGCGGTTCGTCCCCGGGTGCCAGGTGGAGCGCGTTCAGGAGTGCGGTGCACAAACTGCGACCGGGCTCCAGCGCGCGGGTGATCGAGTACGGCCAGCCGGGAACGGGGCAGCCAGCAGGTGATGTCGATGGCCAGGACAAACCGGCAGTCTGCAGCCCGAGGCAGCGAACCCGATGCCAGCGCGAGCCGCAGCCGATTGGTGTCGACCCGGCCAGGGGCCACACCGGCGAAGAGCCCTCCGTGGCCGCGGCGGTGGACGGCTTTCATCACATCGGGCTTGCTCAAGCCTTGGGCGTCACCCTGAACCTGTGTCGTCCGTCGCCTCCAACTCGGGCAGCCCAGCGAGCCGTCGGGCTTGGATGATGTACACGATGTGCTTCTCCGAGTTCTGGACGTGGTCCTCCCGGAGATACCTGATGCGGTCCAGCCACCAATTGCCCCAGTCGCCTTCACCCGGTGCCGTCCCCGGTGGACGGTTGGACGGGAGCGGGTTCGGTCCCCGGAAATCCACCTCGCGAGCGATGTCCCGGTCGTAGCCCGCGGTGCTGTCTGCCCAGTTGTTGGCCGTGTCGAGAAAGACCACACCACCGTGCTCATCGCGCCCGAAGCCGAGCCCCATGGTTCTGGTGTCCCACAACCCACGCTTGTGGACGATCCTCCACGTCAGCCGCGCCACGACCACGACCGCGACGCCCAGAAGAGCCCACAGCCACCAGCTCATCGCCCACACTCCCCCTTCGCGAGCCACTTCCGGTCTCGCCCACTGCGATGCTCTCAGGTCGCGCTGACATGTCTTTGCGTGCACTGTCCGAGATCACCCGTCTCGAGCGCACCCGCAACTATCTGCAGCCAGGCGATGTCAGCACGGCTGTGGGCCTGTGGAAGACCTACGTCCACCAGCCCGAGCGGGATCTGTGGCACGACTACGAGTGGGGCAACGTCCAGAGCGACGACGGCATGAACCTGGGGCGGGCGTATCCCCGAGATCGGCCCGCCGCCGCACGCGCCGCGTGCATCGAGGCCATGAGGTCCAGGCACCGGGACAACCTGGAGCGCCATGTGCGGCTGTCGTTCCTCGGGTGGCTCCGAGGCGGCCACGACTGTAGGGGCGGTGCCCGGCCGTACCGAGTGAGCAGGCGGGCCAAGGCCCTGCGACGGCCGCGCGAGCCGTCCCGTTGTGGCGAGAAGCCGACCGGGAACTCGCGACCGGCGCCAAGGGCTCGACCAGCAGCGCGTCCACCATCGGCTCGGGCCCGGAGCAAGGTGGTCACGACGGGGAATCAGTCGATGGGAAGACCCTGCATCCGTCCGAGGGAGCGGGCTCCCCAGCCGTGGAGCAGGGTGCCGTCACAGGCGGGCAGTTCGGCCTGCACCGTCTCCAGTCGCCCGGCATCCACATAACCCACGGGGATGTCGCCCTTGTCGGTGAAGTCCTTGGTGTAGCCGCGGTCATTGTCCGTCCCCATGGCCAGCAGGCGCTTGCTGTCGAGGAGCACGCCGTAGTACAGCCTGTCGGAGTTCAGCTTGTCCACGGCGGAACAGAGCACGGGTACTTGTTCGCCGCGCCGCGGGTGGCAATTCGGCTTCGCCTGATTGCACAGTTCGGTGCCACTGACCTTGGTCACCTTGCAGCTGTCCTCGGACTCGCCCGTGCAGGAGACCGGCATCATGTTGAGGGGCGGGCTCACGGTGGGCCTGGTGTACACGCTGGCCCAGGCCGCCTTGACGGCTGTCCGGTGCACTTCGGGACGCGCACACAGGTCGATGTCCGCAGTCCCTCCGAATTTGTCGTCCTGCACGGTGGCCGCGTGCTTGTCGGGGCAATCCCCTGACGCGCCTCCGTCTGCGGCGCGCCCGTCGGCCACGCTGCCCGCGGCCGTCGAGCCCGGGACGGCCGGGTCCTTGTCCGCCGTTGATCCGCAAGCGGCGAGCGACAGCGTCAGGACCACTCCGAGGATGGTGGAAGCGAGAACGCGGTGTGACACGGAGGTACCTCTTGTTCGACGGGGGAAGCATTCGACTGCCGGCAGCGAAGGGCACGTGGCTGTGCTGCGACACGGGGCCGATGCTCGCAGGATCCGTTGACGAGGGCGTCGGTGGAACCACGTACTTCGCTACGTAGTGGCCGGCTGGCCGACCGCACGCACTCTGAATTACGTAGGGCATGTCAGGGAAACCACGGACTCGCGGAACCGCGACGGGCGGGAGAGTCGTGTCGGTTCGGTGAGCCGTACACATCACAGGCGGTCCGCGTGGCGGCCGCCTTCCAGGAGGGCGGGCGGTGTGGCGCGAACGGCGGGGACATGGGAGCGGAGGGTGGGACGGACCGGAGCGGTGGTCAGTCTCGCGGTCGCCGGGTGGCTGATCTGGCTGTTTCCGGGCCCCCACCTGGCGGCCGTTCTGGGGTTCGGCCCCGTGGACGGCGTCATGAGGATCAGCTCGTGCTACGAGGCCACCGACGCGCAGGGGTATTCGGACGGCACCAACTGCACAGGCACGTACACACCGCGTGCGGGCGAGCCCCGACGTCAGGTCACGCTGGACAAGGCTGCCACGTCGCACAAGCCAGGCAGCACCGTGGAGGTGCGGATGGCGAGGGGCAGAGCCCACGAGCTGTCGGGCTACGCGCTGGGTACGTGGGTCACCGTCACCGGGCTCATCCTCGGACCGTTCCTCGCCCTGTCGCTGTCGTTCCGCGCCGGTGCGCGGGACGGCACGTTCAGCCACAACGGCGACTACGTCCTGGTCTTCATCGCCGCCGAGGTCGCCGCACTCGTCCTCGGAGTCCTGGTGGGCATCATCGTTTCGATAGCCATCGCCTTGGTCGACTGGTTCGGCTGAGGCGACGGAGGGCCGCACTGCCTCGGGTCCTCAGTGGAAGCGCAGGACTCAGTGGGTGGGTCGACTCTCGAACGTTCTTCCGTTCGGCGTGATAGACAATGCCGTGGAGTTCGGTAGAGGGATCACACACGTCGGAACATCGGAAGACGCGGCCACACATCACGACAGCGGGAGCCCCCTCGTCGGCCGCACGGCCGAACTACGGCTGCTCGACACGGTGATCGACCGGCTGGGCCATGGGACCCCGTCCTTCGTCGACATCACCGGCGCGGCAGGGATCGGCAAGAGCCGGCTGATGGCGGAGTTCTGCCTGCACGCACGGCGACGGGGGATGACGGTGTTGCGCGGCCGCGCGGCGGAGTACGAGCGGCACCTCCCGTTCCATCCGTTCGCCGACGCGTTCGCCGATCTGGACCACCGTCCCCCGCATGCCCCCGACCTGCTGGACGCGGTCTCCCGTGTCCTCGGCGGCCGTGGCGCCGGGCCGTCCCCCGGGCCGGTGCCCGCCACCGCCGACCGCTTCGGTCTCCACCGGTCGGTGGCAGGGCTGATGGCACAACTCGGCCGGGCGGGCGGCCTGGTGGTGGCGCTGGACGACGTGCACTGGGCGGACCCGGCTTCCCTGGAGCTCCTGGACCATCTCGTCCGGCATCCCGTACCCGGCCCGGTCGTCCTCGTCGTCGCCCGCCGCGACCGGCAGACGCCGACCGCGCTCACCGCGGCGCTCACCCGTGAAGCCGGCACCGGAGCGGTCCTCCGGATCGGTCTGGCGCCGCTCTCGGAACAGGAATGCGTCGAAGGGCTCGCCCCCGATCTGCCGCGCGACCGGGCCGCGCAACTGCATGCCGCAGGAGAGGGCAACCCGCTCTACTTCCTCTCCCTCCTGCACGCACACCGCGAGGACGCCGCGCGTCGCCCTACGTCCTCCTCGGCCTTCGCCGAGATCAGCCTCGGCGAACTGCCCACCGGGCTCGGAGCGCTGCTGCTTAACGAGCTGGCCCCGCTGACCCCGTCGCAGCACCGGACCCTGGAGGTGATCGCCGTGCTCGGCGATCACGCCGTGTCCCCGGTGATCCGTACGGTGACCGGCCGTACCGATGCCGAGCTCGACGACGATCTGGATACGCTGGCGCGACGTGACCTCGTGCGGCCGGGCCCAGGCGGCCGCATGGTGCTGCGCCACCCGGTGATCCGGACCCTGGTCCACGAGTCCACCGCGGTTCGGCGGCGCGTCGAGATCCATCGCGCCGCCGCCGCAGAGCTGGCCCGCACCGGCGCACCGGCCGTCGAGCAGGCCCGGCACATCGAACGGTCGGTGACCACGTGGGATCCGCAGGCGTACGCCGTACTGAGGCAGGCGGCTGAGCAGACCGCGTCGACGGCTCCGACGAGCTGCGCACACTGGCTCCAGGCCGCACTCGGACTGCTGCCCGACACGGCCGAATACACCGTCGAGCGACGCGATCTGTTGCTGCGGCGCGCACGAGCACTCGGGGTCTCCGGCGGGCTGCGGGAGAGCCGCGACCTGTTGCACAAAGTGATCAGCACGGCCGGTCCCGACGAGACCGGCGTCAGGACGTCGGCCGTCGTGCTGTGCGCCTTGACGGAACGGCACCTCGGAAGATATCCCGAGGCGATCGCGCTGCTGCGCCGCGAGTTGCGCCAGCCGGAGCTGTCGCCGTCCGACCGGGTGTCGATCGGCCTCGAACTTTGCTCGTCCGCACCGCACAAAGCCTCCTATCCGCAGATGCGGGGCGAAGTCGCACGGACCCTCGCCGACGCGCGCGTCCTCGGCAACGAACTCGGCGAGGCGGGGGCACTGGCGGTCGCCGCGTTCGGCGAGGCCTACGAGGGCGACGTGGCCGCGGCGAGCGCGTACGCGGCGCAGGCAGCCTGCCTGCTGGACGGTCTGCCCGACGACGACCTCACGGCACTGTGCGAACCACTGGGCAGACTGGGATGGGCGGAGGCCTTCCTGGGCCGCTTCATCGATGCGGAACGCCACGCCGACCGCGGCCTCAGCATCGCCCGGCGCAGCGGGCAGATCTACCTCCTGCCGCTCCTGCTGCTGTGCAAGGCACACGTAGGGATCCAGACCTGCCGACTGCAGTCGGCCTGGGAACTGGCGGACGAGGCCGAGGACATCGCCCGCGGAATCGGCAGCGGTGAACTGCTCGCCTTCGTCCTGGCCAACAAGGCCCAGGTGCGCGTCGCGGCGTCCGCGCCCGGCGATCCGGAGGCACTGGCGGCCGCGGAGGAGGCCGTTGCGACCATGGGACCGAGCGACAACTGGCGGGCCTCCATGGCCTGGTGCATGCTCGGCTACGCGGCGCTCACCGGCGGCGACCCGCACCGCGCCCGGGACGCTCTCCTCCGGGCCGGGGGAGACGACCTGCGTGGCCTGCAACCCTCGATGCGCCCCCTCCTGTCGGAACTTCTCGTCACGGCGGCCCTCTTCACAGGGGACGTCCCGTCCGCGTCCGCATGGTCCGAGCGGGCCCGCACGGAAGCGGAGCAGCTCGGCCTGCCCGTGCAACGCGCCTCCGCGATGCGGAGCGCGGCACAACTCGCACTGCACCACGGCGACGCCGGCAGGGCGGCAACGCTGCTCTCCGAGGCAGCGGCGGAATGCGCACGGTCTGGTGCGGTGTTCTGGGAGGCGCGGTCACTGCTGCTCGCGGCCCCGGTCATGACGGCCGCCGGGTTCGGAGCGCGTGGCGAGGCCATGTGGAAGCAGGGGCACCGGCTCGCCACCCGTGGAGGCGCGGGTCTGCTGGTCGGCCTGGCGGAGATGACGCGGCCGTCCGTACCCCGCACGTCCTCCACCGCCCCGCCGTGGCTGGCCTCCCTGACGGCACGCGAGCGGGAGATCGCCGAACTGGTGGCCGAGGGCCTCACCAACCAGGCGGTCGCCACCAGGCTCTACCTCAGTCCGCGGACCGTCGAGACCCACCTCTCCCGGGTGTTCCGCAAGACCGACGTCGCCACACGTGCGGGTCTCGCCGCCCTCATGGCCCGTTCCTGACATCTTGATCGAGAATCGTCTATCAGCAGCTTTGTCGTTTCGTGCAGCCATCCCCACAACGACCGGCCGCCACCATCAGCTTGGAAAGGGCTCTGCGTCTGCTGGTATGCACGGTGGAACGGCGACCGCGCTGGCCCGTGCATGGCCCGGATCTTCTCTATGAAGTGAGATATCGGAGGCAAGCGAACTCTGCAATCACCCGAATTCGGTAGCCGTTTCGAGACCAGGGCAACGGTGCCTGACCGGCCGTTTGGGCAGGTCAGGCACCGTGCTCAACTTCTTAGAAGAAGCCGAGCTTTTTGGGGGAATAACTGACTAATAAGTTCTTCGTCTGCTGGTAGTGGTCCAGCATCATCTTGTGGGTCTCTCGGCCGATGCCCGACTGCTTATAGCCTCCGAAAGCACTGTGGGCCGGGTACGCGTGGTAGCAGTTCGTCCAGACCCGGCCCGCCTGGATCGCGCGGCCCGCGCGGTAGGCCGTGTTCGTGTCGCGGGTCCAGACGCCTGCGCCGAGGCCGTAGAGCGTGTCGTTGGCCGTGCGGATCGCGTCGTCGAAGTCGGTGAAGGACGTCACCGCCACCACCGGGCCGAAGATTTCCTCCTGGAAGATCCGCATGCGGTTGTCGCCCTCGAAGATCGTGGGCTGGACGTAGTAGCCACCCGCCAAGTCTCCGTCGTACGTGATGAGCTGACCACCCGTGAGGATCTTCGCGCCTTCCTGCTGGCCGATCTCCAGGTACGAGAGGATCTTCCGGAGCTGCTCGGCGGAGGCCTGCGCGCCGATCATCGTCGCCGTGTCCAGGGGGTGGCCGGGGACGATCCGCTCCGTACGGGCGATCGCCGCCTCCAGGAACTCGCTGTAGTGGCCGCGCTGGACGAGGGCGCGTGACGGGCAGGTGCAGACCTCGCCCTGGTTCAGGGCGAACATCGTGAAGCCTTCGAGGGCCTTGTCGCGGAAGTCGTCGTCCGCCGCCCACACGTCGTCGAAGAAGATGTTCGGGGACTTGCCGCCGAGTTCGAGGGTGACCGGCTTGAGGTTCTCGGAGGCGTACCCCATGATCAGGCGGCCCGTCGCCGTCTCGCCGGTGAAGGCGATCTTCGCCACCCGCGGCGAGGAGGCGAGCGGTTTGCCGGCCTCCTCGCCGAAGCCGTTGACGATGTTCAGGACGCCCGGCGGCAGCAGGTCCGCGACCAGGCTCAGCCAGAAGTGTACGGAGGCCGGGGTCTGTTCGGCGGGTTTGAGGATCACCGCGTTGCCGGCGGCCAGCGCGGGGGCCAGCTTCCAGACCGCCATCAGGATGGGGAAGTTCCACGGGATGATCTGCGCGACGACGCCCAGCGGTTCGTGGAAGTGGTACGCGACGGTGTCGTCGTCGATCTCGCTCAGCGATCCCTCCTGGGCTCGCAGCACACCCGCGAAGTAGCGGAAGTGGTCGATGGCGAGCGGGATGTCGGCGGCGAGGGTCTCCCGGACGGGCTTGCCGTTGTCCCAGCTCTCCGCGACCGCGAGCGCCTCCAGGTTGCTCTCCATGCGGTCCGCGATCCGCAGCAGGACGGTTGCGCGCTCTGCCGGGGCCGTCCGGCCCCACGCCGGAGCCGCCGCGTGCGCCGCGTCGAGGGCGCGTTCCACGTCCTCGGCCGTGCCGCGGGCGACCTCGGTGAAGGCGCGGCCGTCGACCGGGCTCGGGTTCTCGAAGTAGCGGCCGCGCGCCGGGGCGACGTACTCGCCGCCGATCCAGTGGTCGTAGCGGTCCGCGTACGACATGAGCGCGCCCTCGGTGCCGGGTGCGGCGTAACGGGTCATCGGCATGGCCTCCCTCGGCGCGCCGGCCGTCCCTGGCCGGCGCTCATCGCCGAGTCTGCGCGCCCGTACGTTGCAACCCCGTTGCAGTGCAGCTCAGTTCCGCCTCCAGGGAGTCGAGCCTCGCCCGGACGGGCGGGAGTTGGGGCGCCGGTACCGCCGCGCACAGGGCCCGCCAGACCACCACGTCCTCCTCGCCCCATGTGCTGTACGCCCAGTCCGCGAGGAGTCCGGGGTCACCCCGGTCCACCAGCGCGGCCCGCAGCCGGTCCGCGAGCCGCTCGCGCAGCCGGACCACCCCCGGGGCGAGCGACGCCGGAAGGAGCGGGCCCGCGTACTCGCCGGCCGCAGCCGAGACGGCACCCGAGGCGAGTCGCCGGTCGACCGTCGCGAAGTCCGCGTCGACGGCTCCCGCCAGCCGGTACGGGCGCGAGCGCAGTACGTCGGGGCCGAGGAGAGCGCGGAGCCGGGACAGCTCCGCCCGCAGCGTCACCGGGGTGACCGACTCGTCCTCGTACAGCTGCGTCAGAAGCTCGTCGCCGCCCACCCCTTCCAGGCGGTGCGCCAGGACCACCACGATCTCGCTGTGCCGGCGGGACAGGCGTACGCGCCGCCCGCCCACAGAGAGCACCGCTTCGTCGCGGCCCAGCGCGGAGAGCCTGAACCCACCCGGCCGGGCCGGCGGCCCGAGGAGGGCGAGCTGGGACTCGGCGGCCCGCGCCACCGCCTGCACGAAACCGAGGCTGTGCGGGTGCGCGAGGCGCTCCCCGCCCGTGATGTCCACCGCGCCGATCACCCGGCCGGACAGTGGATCGTGCACGGGAGCGGCGGCGCACGTCCAGGCCCGCACCCGTCGCCGGAAGTGCTCGTCGGCGACGACCTGCACCGGCCGGTCGACGGCGATCGCGGTCCCCGGCGCGTTCGTCCCGGCCGCCGACTCCGACCAGCGGGCCCCGGCCACGAAGTTCATGGCCCGGGCCTTGCGCAGCGTGCCCGGATGGCCTTCCACCCAGAGCATCCGCCCTGCCGCGTCGCAGACCGCCAGCAGATGCTCCCCGTCCGTCGCGTACGTCCCCATCAACTCCCGGATCACCGGCATCGCCGCCGAGAGGGGATGGCCGTCCCGGTGACCCGCCAACTCGTCCTCGTCCAGCTCGATCCGGGCGACCCCTTCCTGGCTCACCCTGGCCCGCACGGAACGCCGCCACGAGGCTGCCACCAGCGGCCGCAGCACCGAACGGGTCGGACCGGACCCCGGACCCGCTGCCCCGGTCACCCACGTATCGCTCAATTCGGCCTCCTCGTCGAGGTCGCCCAGCACGTCGGACGTGTCGTTCGGGTCGTCGTCCGGCTCATCGTCGTGCGCGCGCGGGCCGCCGACAAGCGCCCCGGCACCACGGCATATGCGCCCTGTCCTGGACCGGCCCCCGGCCCCCGGCGCGGAGCACGTAGAGTGGGACCGGGCCGTGACTGGCGCTTGAGGTGGATCACCACCGGGGAGCGGCCCGGGCGGAGCGCACCCGAGCGGTGCGACCGTGCCGATGCCGTGCGCCTGGGCGAACCACCGGTCAGACACGACGCCCAGGAGTTGCCATGTCCACCAGCACCGCCACCCTCATGGACGGCACCGCCCTCGCCCGCCGTACGGTCGAGGAGACCGCCGCGCGCGCCGCCGAGGTCACCCGCCGCACCGGCGTCACGCCGTGCCTCGCCACCGTCCTGGTCGGCGCCGACCCGGCCTCCGTGACGTACGTGAAGATGAAGCAGAACCGCTGTGCGAAGGCCGGAATCCGCTCCAAGCACGTCGAGCTGCCCGCCACCACGACGACCGAGGAGCTCGTCGCCGCGATCACCGCGCTGTCCGAGGACCCCGAGGTCCACGGCATCCTGCTCCAGCATCCGGTCGGCCCGCACATCGACGAGCGCGCCGCCTTCGAGGCCATCGCCCCGGAGAAGGACGTCGACGGCGTCACCATGGCGTCCTTCGCCGCCATGGGCTTCGGACTGCCCGGCTTCGTGTCCTGCACGCCCGGCGGCATCATGCGCCTCCTCGACGCGTACGACGTCGAACCGAGCGGCAAGCGGGCCGTGGTCGTCGGGCGCAGCGCGATCCTCGGCAAGCCGGCCGGTCTCCTCCTCCTCGGCCGCGACGCCACCGTCACCTACTGCCACTCCCGCACCAAGGACCTCTCCTCCGTCATACGGGAGGCCGACATCCTGGTGGCGGCCGTCGGCAAGCCGAACTTCATCAAGGGCGAGGACATCAAGCCCGGCGCCGTCGTCGTCGACGCCGGCTACAACCCGGGCAACATCGGCGACGTCGACTTCGCGTCCGCCGCCGAGCGCGCCTCCCTCATCACTCCCGTCCCCGGTGGCGTCGGTCCCATGACCATCGCCGTGCTGCTCGCGCAGACGGTCGAGGGCGCGGAGCGCCAGCTCGGTCTGTAGGGCACCCATGACGGGGCGTCGGCGGGACGGTGGGCGGGGGATGAGAGGTGCTTTCCGGCCATGGTCGGACAAGGCGTTGTCGGCGATGGTCACGATTCTGTACAGGCCGGGCTCAACGGCCCCGGATCACTCGCCGCACGGCCGTCGACAAGCAACCCTGGTGTCTGTGCCGCACCAGCCGACCGCCACTCCGCCGCCGGACCGCCGACCGGCTGAGTCCCCCTCAGCCGAGCCCCGTCCCACCGAGCTTCGTTCCACCGAGCCCCGTCCCACCGAGTCAGGTTCCACCGAGCTCCGTTCCGCCGAGTCACCGTCCACCGAGGCTCACTCCGCCGAGCGGCTCGCCGCTGTGGGGTGGCCGCGTGTCGTACGCCTCGGGGCACCCCGGCCGGGGCCGGCCGCGCGGCGCGCCCGCTGGTTCGGCGTGCCGCTCGTACCGCTGGTCCTGGCAGCCCTTGTCGTGGGCGGGTTCATGGCCGTCGGCGGCGGAGAGGACTTCGAAGGGCCGGGGGCCGACGGGCGACCGGGCGGCGGTCCGGTGGCCGTACCGTCCCCGGTCGTCACCGCGGAGGACGGAGGCACGTCGTCCGTCCCGACGACCGGCACGCCGTCGACCGGCCAGCCCACGCCGGGCGCGCCGGGCGCGTCCACACCGGGCACGTCCACCACCGGCGTGCCCACCGCGGGCGGCCCCGTGGCCGACACACCGACGCACGCGGCGCCCGACGAGCGGTCCGACCCGCAGGGGAAGGGTGCCGCCCCGCAGCCCTCCCGTACAGCGAGCACCGCTCCCGCGACGGCCCGGCCGGCCCCTTCCACGGCCCCGACGGCGACACGTCCTCCTGCCACGCCCGTCTCCTTCGAGGCGCTGCGCGTCGGCGACTGCTTCGACATCGACCGCGCCACGCCGGGCACCGCGCTCCGGCGCGACTGCGACACGCCGCACGACGCCGAGCTCGTCGCCCGGCCACGTCTGACCGGTACCTACTCCGACGACCAGAAGGTGCGCGAGGCCGCCACGGAACTCTGCCGCGCACCCCTCCGCGCAAAGGCCGCTCTGCAGCCGCTCGGCACGCGCTGGACGACCTTCGTCCAGTACCCCTACCGCACCAGTTACCTCCTCGGCTCCGACGCCGTCGCCTGCAGCCTGGCCGCCCCGTCCGCCACCGGCGGGCAGATCACCGGCCTCCTCCGGTAGCACCGACTCCGGTAACACCGACGGCGCCACCCGCTCCCGTGGCGTCGGACGGGAGAGAGGCCGTGGCCAAGGCCGACGCCGGATCGCGGTCCGCCGGGCCCGCGGGGGACCAGCGGCCCCCCGCCTTGCGGTACGGCCACCAGCGGCCGTCCGCACCGAGGCGCAACTGCGCCTCCGCGCCCACCACCGTCCAGCGCGCGCCGGCCGTCCGCCGCAGCACCGGCCGCTCGTCGCCCTCCCAGGCCTCCGCGAGCCGCGCAGCCGCCCGGGCGAGGGTGTCGGCGTCCGGCGTCCACTCCTCCTCCAGTACGGCGAGGGCGGCGGCGCCACCGAAGCGCCACGCGCGCGTGGCCGCGTCCAGATCCGCCCGCGACCTGCCCGAACCGTCGGCGAGCCGCGCCGTGATCCAGGAGGCGGGCGAGCCGGCGGCGAGGCGCACCGCGTCCTGAGCGACCGTCAGCGGCGGCTCCACGAACTCCGGCCCGCCGCCGCCCCCGAGGGCCACGACGAGCATCCGGTGCGCGCGAGCCGCCGCGTCCGTCGCGAGGAACTCCAGTGCCGTCGGATCGACCCCCGGCTCCGGATCCGTCTCCGTGTCGAGGGAGGGCGGTTCGCCCGGCGCCGAGAGGGCCCCGGGCGGGGCGGGCAGCGGCGGCAGGATGTCCCGGGCCGCGTACGCCTCGGACGCCGACACGCCCGGCATGCCCCCGGCACCCTCCACACCGGACCCGTCCCCGGATCCGTCCTGACCGTCGCGCTCCGAGGGCGCCGCGGCCCGTCGCGCGCTGCGCGCCTGGAGTTGGTCGAGGAGGGTCCGCTCCCCGCGTCCCCGCATCAGCAGCAGGACGAACGGGTCCTCGTCGAGCAGCCGCGCCACCTGGTAGCAGAGCGCCGACGTGTGCGGGCAGTGGTCCCACGCCTCGCAGCCGCACTCCGGATCGAGATCGCCGATCCCCGGGAGCAGGTCGAGCCCCGAGACCGCCGCATCCTCCACCAGGTGCGGAGGCATTTCGCGGTCGAGGAGCGCCGCGATGTGCCCCGCGCTGTCCACGGCCAGATCGAGCAGCCGCTCCCACTCCTCCTCGGAGAACTCCCGCACCAGCACGTCGCTGCGGTGCGCCGTGCCGTCGCGGTCCTTGACGACCGCCGTGATCCGGCCGGGGCGCACCGACACCGCTCCGACCGCCCCCGCGCGCGCGTGTCGGCGCCCGGCCTTGAGTTGTTGGCCGTCGAGCGCCGTGTCCTCCAGCGCCTTGAGCCACGCCCGGCCCCACCAGGTCCGGGCGAACGCCGCGCCCTTCGCGGGCGGCAGCGCCTCGAACGTCCGCTCGTCGCCTCCGCCGGCGTGCCCGTGTCCGTACCCGCTCATCGTCCGTCCCCTCGCAGCCGTACGAGCTCCGCCAGTTCCGCGTCGGTCAGTTCGGTCAGTTCCGGCGGGGTGTCCCCGCCCGTCCCGAGAACGGCGTCCGCCAGTTCCCGTTTGCGGTCGAGCATGGCGGCGATCCGGTCCTCGATCGTGCCCTCGGCGATCAGCCGGTGCACCTGGACCGGGCGGTCCTGCCCGATCCGGTACGCGCGGTCGGTGGCCTGGGCCTCCACGGCCGGGTTCCACCAGCGGTCGTAGTGCACGACGTGCTCGGCCCGCGTGAGGTTGAGCCCGGTCCCGGCGGCCTTCAGCGAGAGGAGGAAGACGGGGACGTCCCCGTCCTGGAACCGCGCCACCATCGCCTCACGTTCGGCGACGGGCGTGCCGCCGTGCAGGAACTGCGTCCGCACGCCCCGCGCCGCGAGATGCGTCTCCAGGAGCCGGGCCATCCCCACGTACTGGGTGAAGACCAGGGTGCTCGCGCCCTCGGCGAGGATCGTGTCGAGGAGTTCGTCGAGCAGCTCCAGCTTGCCCGAGCGGCCCTCGATCCTCGGCCGGTCCTCCTTGAGGTACTGGGCGGGATGGTTGCAGATCTGCTTGAGACCGGTCAGGAGCTTCACGACGAGCCCGCGGCGCGCCATGCCCTCGGCGACGGCGATCGACTCCAGGGTCTCGCGCACCACCGCCTCGTACAGACCGGCCTGTTCGGGCGTCAGGGAGACGGTCCGGTCCGTCTCGGTCTTCGGCGGCAGTTCGGGCGCGATGCCCGGATCCGACTTCCGGCGGCGCAGCAGGAACGGGCGGACCAGCGCGCCGAGCCGCTCGGCGGCGGCCGGGTCCCCGCCGCCCTCGACAGCGGCGGCGAAGCGCGTACGGAAGGCCCCGAGACTGCCGAGCAGGCCAGGGGTCGTCCAGTCGAGGATCGCCCACAGCTCGGAGAGGTTGTTCTCCACCGGGGTGCCGGAGAGCGCCACGCGCGCGCGTGCCCCGATCGTCCGCAGCGCACGCGCGGTCGCCGAGTACGGGTTCTTGACGTGCTGCGCCTCGTCCGCGACGAGGAGTCCCCAGCTCCGCGCGGCGAGCCGCTCGGTGTCGAGCCGCATGGTGCCGTACGTGGTGAGGACGAAGCCGCTGTCGGCGACGCCCTCCAGGTCGCGCGTGGCGCCGTGGAAGCGGCGGACCGGCGTGCCGGGCGCGAACTTCTCGATCTCCCGCTGCCAGTTGCCCATGAGCGAGGTCGGGCAGACGACCAGCGTGGGTCCCGCGGAAGCCGGGTCGGTCTGCCGGTGCAGATGGAGCGCGATCACGGTGATCGTCTTGCCGAGTCCCATGTCGTCGGCGAGGCAGCCGCCGAGGCCGAGGGAGGTCATCCGGTGAAGCCAGTCGAGCCCGCGCACTTGGTAGTCGCGCAGGGTCGCGGCGAGCGCGGCGGGCTGCGCGATCTCCGGGCGGCCGGCCTCGGGGTCGGCGAGCCGCTCCCGCAAGCGCTCCAGCCAGCCGGACGCGGCCACCTCGACGGGGTGGCCGTCCACCTCGGTCGTGCCGGTGAGGACGGCCGAAAGGGCGTCCACCGGAGTCATCTTGCGGTCCTGCTGGGCTCGGGCCCGGAGCACCTCGGCCGGGTCGACGAGGACCCAGCGGTCCCGCAGGCGGACCAGGGGTCGCCCGGTCTCGGCGAGCCGGTCGAGCTCGGCCCGGGTCAGCTCGTGCCCGCCCACGGCGAAGCGCCAGTTGAAGGCGAGCAGGGCGTCGGCGGAGAGGAAGGAGGGGAGCGAGGCGTGGGAGGGGCCGCTTGCCTCGTCTGGTGTGGCGCTGCCTTCGTCTGGTGTGGCGCCGCCTTCGTCCGGCATGGCGAGGCTTTCGTCCGGAGCCTCGCCGACTCCGTACCGCGCGCCGCCCTGTTCGTCCTCCGTGGCAGCAGGGCCGATCACCGCTTGGGCGGTGAGCCGGTCGGCGAGGTCGCGGGGCCAGTGGACCTGGACGCCGGTCGCCGCGAGGGCGCGGGCCGCCGGGCCCAGAAGCTCCGCGACCTCCTCGTCGGCGAGTTCGACGGTGTCGGGCACGGCAGCCGTGAGCAGCGGGGCCAGGGGAGGCCAGGCGCGGGAGGCGCGCCGGAGCGCGAGGAGCGCGTCCATCCGCGCCCGGGGGCCGAACGCGCCGGCCGTCGTGCCGGACCCCGCCCACACCTCCGCCGCGTCCGCGACCAGCGTCGGGTCGGCGACGCTGTGCAGCTGGAGGACCGCACGGAAAGCGGGCGCCTCGTCGGCCTCGGCGGTGAAGCCGGGGAGCTCGAGGCGGAGTGACAGCCGGACGCCCGCGTCGTGCCCCGCCGCCACGTCGGCGGCCCAGGCTCGCTGTTCGGGGATCGACTGCGGCGCGTCGGCCGCGAAAGCGGGACCGCCGGCCGCGAGGGACGCCGCCGGCGTACGCGGCAGCGTGTCCGCGACCGCGTCGGCGAACGCGCGGAGCAGCGCCTCGGGTTCGGGCAGGAGCAGCGGCTCGTCAGGGGAGAGGGGTACGGCGTGGGCGCTCGGCGGCATCGAGGCGGCGAGGGTGCGCAGCCGCGCCAGCTCCTCCGGGCCGAGCGGCCCGGCCCGCCAGGCGTCGTTGTTGCCGGGAGTGATACCCGGCAGCAGCAGTCCGCGTGCGACGAAGTCCAGTGCGAGGAGGGACGCGGCGCCCCAGAACGCGGCGGCGGGCGAGGCGGAATCCGTGAACCGGGTACGGGCGAGCAGCGGAAGGGCGTCCCGTACGGAGAGGGTGCGCGCGGGGACGGTCACGGCCTCGAGGCTTTCGCCGTCCACGATCGCGAGCTCGGTGTTCGCGGGGACGCCGTCCGGCAGGGCGTCCCCCTCCGGAGACCAGAAGGCGATGCGTCCCGCGCGGGGCGGGTCGGCGGGGAGGAAGACGGCGGAGTGGAGGGTGAGTTCGTGGGCGGAATCATCGGGTCCGTACGACAGCGACAACGCATTCCTCAAATTTGACTACCTGGGGACCGAGCGGCCGAGGATACCTCAGGCGATCGATCCGACGCGCACGAAGCTCACGTGACCCTCGCCACAGTCGAGGGTCCCTTCTCGCGGGGGTGGGGTTCACCCCACCCCCGCACCCCTGCGCGCCCCCTGCCGAGGCCGGGTGGTGACGCCATGGCCCCGGACGATCACGAATCCGTAGTTTCAGTGGAGGCGCCCACCGTTCGCACCCCGATCCGAGATCCGATCCCGAGCCCGACCCACAGAAACAGGAGCCCCGCCATGTCCCAGGCCACCGTCCTGCCCCCGGCGCCCGCCCCCGCCGAGGCTCCCGCCCGCGCCAGGGGCGGCAGCGAGTTCAGCCCGCTCCTGCGGACGGTCAGGGAACAGGGCCTCCTGGAACACCGCCCCGGCTGGTACGCCCGCGGGATCGTCGTCAACCTCCTCGGCATCGCCGCCGTCGTGACCGGACTCGCCCTGATCGGCCCTTCCTGGTGGGCGCTCCTGCTCGCCGTCCCCCTCGCCCTGCTCTCCGCCCGGGCTGCCTTCGTCGGCCACGACGCCGGCCACGCCCAGATCACCGCCGACCGCAGGGCGAGCCGGATCATCCAGCTCGTGCACGCCAACCTCCTCCTCGGCATGAGCCGGGAGTGGTGGAACGACAAGCACAACCGGCACCACGCGAACCCCAACCACCTCGACAAGGACCCGGACGTCGCCGCCGACATCCTCGTCTTCGCCGACCACCAGACCACGGGCCGCACGGGCCTGCGCGCCTACCTCACCCGCCACCAGGCCTGGCTGTTCTTCCCGCTGACGACCCTGGAGGGCATCGCCCTCAAGGTGTACGGAGTCCAGGCCCTCCTCGCGAAGGACGGCCCCTGCCGCACCCGGCGCGAACGGCTCGTCGAGGGCGGCCTGCTCCTCGCCCACTTCGCCGGCTACGCGGCGCTGCTCCTCACCCTCCTCACCCCCCTCCAGGCGCTGGTCTTCGCCCTCCTCCACCAGATGCTGCTCGGCGTCCACCTGGGCATGGCCTTCGCCCCCAACCACAAGGGCATGGACCGCCCCGACGAGCACGCCGACGGCGACAGCTGGGGCCACCTGCGCCGCCAGGTGCTCACCTCGCGCAACATCCGCGGCGGCGCCCTCACCGACTGGTTCCTCGGCGGACTCAACTACCAGGTGGAGCACCACCTCTTCCCGAGCATGCCGCGCCCCCACCTCCGCCTTGCCCAGCCCGCCGTGCGCGCCCACTGCGCCGCGCTGGGGGTGCCGTACACCGAGACCGGCTTCGTGGAGTCGTACCGCCAGGCCCTCGGGCACCTGCACGAGGTGGGTGAGCCCCTGCGCACGGAGCGGTCGGAGGGTGCCGAGTAAAGTCAAGGATGATCACACGCGATGTGATCATCGGTTCGGGCTTCGGGTGAGATGAACGCACCGCCCGCGACGACCGAGCAGCAGCGGAGAAGGGGAGCTCCTCAGGATGAGCAGCGGCACCGTCCAGACGGTCAGCAGCAACGGCACGTACACGTTCACCAAGCCCAACCGGGACGGCATCACCCTCCTCGCGGGCCTCGGCGTGGAGGGCGACGTCCACGCGGGAGTGACGGTCAAGCACAGGTCACGTGTCCGCCAGGACCCCACTCAGCCGAACCTGCGTCAGGTCCACCTCATCCACGCCGAGCTCTTCGAGGACGTGGCGGGCGCCGGCTTCGAGGTCGGCCCCGGCGACCTCGGTGAGAACGTCACGACCCACGGAATCGACCTCCTCGGCCTGCCCACCGGCACGCTCCTCCACCTGGGCGCCGAGGCCGTCGTCGAGGTCACCGGGCTGCGCAACCCCTGTGCGCAGATCGACAGCTTCCGGCACGGCCTGCTCAAGCAGGTCCTCGGCCGCGACGAGAACGGCGAGGTCGTCCGCAAGGCGGGGATCATGGGCATCGTGCTCACCGGCGGGGAGGTGCGGCCCGGCGACACGATCCGGGCCGAGCTGCCCGAAGGGCCGCACCGCCCCCTCCAGAAGGTCTGACCCCGCCGGTCAGCTCTCCGTCACTCCTCCAGAGGGCAGGAGTCGACCACGTCACCGCCCGCCGGCCGCGCGATCGTACGGTCCGCGGGCGGCGGCGTGCCCTCCTCGACCCAGCGCGTCAGCGCGTCGAACGCGGAGCGGTAGCAGGGCAGGATCGGCCGCAGCCGGTCCGGATACGTGTCGTACAGGCCGTCCGTGTGTGTCCCGTCCTGCACCGTGTAGTACCGGTGCAGCCGGCCCCGCCCCCGTGCGTCGACCATCCCTGTGTACACGTCCGAGTCGGTGGCGATGGGCAACAGCGTGTCCAGATCGCCGTGGAGCGTGATGAGGGGCTTGCCGATGCGCCCGGTGAGCGCGACCTTCGCGACCGCGCGGTGGACGGACGCGGGCCGGGACGCGTAGTCGTACGAGGCGTCCGACGCGCAGGCCGCGAAGATCTCCTCCACCGTCCGCCCCGCCGTGCCACCCGGGCAGGCCGGGTCGTACGAGGGGTCGAACTCCGCCCGGAAGATCTTCTGCGTGAGCCCCCAGTACGCCTTCTCGTGGTACGGCCAGAGGAAGCGGGACCCAGGTGCGAAACCCGCGTCGAGCAGGTCCTCGTCGGAGGCCCGGCCGAGGGAGCGGGCGACCGTCACCGGCAGGCTCGTCAGGAGGTTGGGGCCGTCCGCGGTCCACAGCACGCCCTCCCAGTCGACCCCGCCGTCGTACAGCTCGGGCCGGTTCTCCAGCTGCCAGCGCGTCAGGTACCCGGCGTTGGAGATGCCGGTCATGTACGTACGCTCGGGGGCGCTGCCGTAGCGCTGCCGTACGGCCTTCTTGGCGGCCCGTGTCAGCTCGGTGACCCGGCGATTCCACTCGGCGACCGCGTCGCCCGGTGCCCGCCCGTCGGTGAAGAAGTCCGGTCCGGTGTTGCCCTTGTCGGTGGCGGCGTACGCGAAGCCCTGGGCGAGGACCCGGTCGGAGATGAGCGCGTCCGTGGAGTACTGGCGGCGGGTGCCGGGCGCGCCGGTGACGACGAGCCCGCCGTTCCAGTCGTCGGGCAGCCGGATCACGAACTGCGCGTCGTGGGCCCAGCCGTGGGTGGCGTTGAGCCGTGAGGTGTCGGGGAAGTAGCCGTCGATCTGGACGCCCGGCACCCCTGAGGGGTTACGGGTCGCCTTCGCCGCGAGACCGGCCTGGTCGGCCAGGTCGGTGTACGGCGTTCCGGCGAGCCCCGCGGTCGTGAGGTCCGCCAGGCAGGCCGACTCCTGGTGCTCGGCGCCGGGCACGTGGAGCCGGTCCTGACGCGCGCAGTGTGCGGAGACAGGGGTCTCCGCTCCGGCTCCGGCGGGGCTCGCGGGGGCGAGGACGGTGACCCCGGTCAGTAGCGCGGTGAGCAGGGGAACGCCTGGGAACAGGCGCATGGTGAGCCTCCGTGGGGACGACGGGAAGGGGGTGCGGCGCCATATCGTGCGGCGCACCACCACCGCCGGACCATGGTCCGGGACCACACCTGTGGCCGTAGTCCCATGTGGGAGGCGTGCTTCGTGGGAGAGGAGTGTCGTCAGGCAGGCGTGTCGTGGGGCTGGCGTGTTCAGGACGTGCGGACGGCCATCGCGTCGAGCGCGTCCAGGAGCGCGGGCAGCCGTGGACCCCTGGCCACCGGGAACACCTCGCGTGGCAGCGCGTCGAGGAGCACGAAGGCCATGTCGTCGGTCCGGGCCACGAACGACCAGCCGGGGCCGTCCGCGCGCAGGACGCGAGCACCCTCCTCCGCCGCCGGCAGGGACCGCACCCGGCCCACCGGAGGTGCCTCCTCCAGATATCCGCGGAGCTCGCTCAGGGCCTTCCGTACACCGTCGTAGGGGCCGGGTACGGAGGATGTGACGCCCTCCCCCGGCTCCGGCTCCGGCCCCGACACCCCGCTGTCGCCCTGGGTGGCGCCGTCGCTCACCTGGGCACGCCAGGCCGCCCACTGGAGCGCCACCTCGTCCGCGCCGAGCCGGCGCTGGGCCGGTCCCCACACGTCGCCGGACGGCGGGACCAGCGGGGCCGGATCGCCCTCCTCCGGCTCCGGGTCGTGCGGCGCGGGCACACCGGGCGCGGCGGTGGCCACCGCGAGCGGCCAGCCCGGCAGCCCGGCCACCACGGAGTTCTCGTCGGGGGAGAGGTCGTAGGCCATGCCGCAGTCCCACGACGAGATGGCCACCGCGACGAGCGACACGTCGTCGACGACGACCGTCCACCGGGCGCCGAGTCCGTCCTGGCCGAACACGAGCCCGTACCCGTCCGCGTAGGGCTGGAGCCCCAGCGCGGCGCAGGCCGCCGGATAGTCGTCACCGAGCACGCTCGGGAAGCGCGCCGGGGTCAGCAGTGCCGCGGTCAGCACAAACAGCGCGTCGGCGTCGGCGTCGGCTTCGGCGTCGCCGGCGGCGCGCGCCTCGGCGATCGGGTCCGTCCCGGCCACGGCAGCCTCCCCATCTCGTCGTCGGCGCACCTTAACCAGTGAGTAACCCGCGCGTCGAGGGTGTTCGGACGAGAGATCCCCGTCGCCGGGAGACGCCCTCAGCCGTCCCGGAGGCCCAGCAGCGAGCGGGCCACGGTGGTCGGCGACTCGTCGCGCTCCCGGGCGAGGGCGATGAGCGCCCGGCAGGCCAGCTCGTTGACACCGAAGGACAGCGCACCGGGGGAGACCCGGCTCGCCGCCTCCTCCGCCCGGGCCGGGTCGTCCTCGGCACACGCGGCCACGTACTCCGCCGCCGCCTCGAACAGGTTGTGCCCCTGGCGTGCGCGCGGTGGCGCGGGCGCGGTGGCCTCGGACGCCCGCCGGGCGGTGGGGAGGAGCCTGCGCAGTCGTTCCGGAACCCGTGCCATTGCCCGCCGCCTTTCCCGGGCACGACTGCCCGGAACCTCCACCGTAGACAGCGAAGTGCCGGGACAGAAGGGCGCGTTGGGAACGTTCCGCTCAGGATCGCTCAGTGCCGCTCGGGATCGCCTACGCGCGGGCGAACACCGCCGTCAGGGTGTGCCCCTCCTCGTCGAAGCCGACCGCCGTCTCGCCGAGGGACCTCTCCTCGTCGCCGCCGTACGGCTCGCCGTCGAGCAGCCAGTCCACGAACACGTACCCGGGGTCGGGCACGGCCGTGGCCAGGACGGTGTCGCCGTCCGAGTACGGGCCGTCCTGCGAGAGCGAGACGGTGCCGCTGCCGCCCTCGCACTTCACCTTCAGGGCGTGCCGCCGCTGCTCGAAGACCGCGGTGAGTTCCATGTCCTCGGTGCCGACGTCGATGGCGACGGTGCCGTCGTCACCCGCGCTCGACCCGTCGAGCCGCCAGCCCGCGAAGTCCCAGCCGGCGGCGGGCACGGCCTCGTAGAGGAGGTCGGCGCCCTCCTGCTCGGCGCGCTTGGCGGGGGCCTTCTTTACGGTGCCGCTGCCGCTGGTCTTCGTGGTGACGGTCGACGTCGGGGTGGTGCCCTTCTTGAAGAGAGCCACCAGGGTGTGGTCGCCGGCCGGCACGCGGAAGCCGGTCGACCCGCCCTTGGCGGCCTTGCCGTCGAGCTTCCAGCCGCTGAACACGTACCCCTTGGCGGCGACCGCCGAGTGGACCGTGGAGGTGCCCTGCGGGTACGGGCCCGGGAGCGCGGGTGCGACGGTGCCGGCGCCGGCGGGCGAGACCGAGGAGGTGACCGCGCACATGGCGTCGGAGGTCTTGGCCGTTCGGTAGGCGGCGACGGCCACGCCCGTCTTGCTCAGCACGTCGGAGGAGTCCGCCTGGTCCGGCTTGCCGAGCGGGATGCCGATCGGCTCGCCGCGGTACTTCTGCTTAGGGTTGGTGAAATGGTTGATCCGGGTGCAGGTGCCCTTGGTCGCCTTGCGGCAGCTGGACTCGTACGCCATCAGGGACGACCAGTCGCCCTTGGCGGGGAAGTAGCCGGTGGCGCCGTTCTCGGGCTGCACGGGCTGGGTGACGCGGTCGTGGTCGGCGCTGAGGTTGTGGCCGATCTCGTGGCCCATCGAGTAGTTGCCGATGGCGCCGCGCCCGACGACGCTGTAGCCCCAGGCGGCCGTGGACGGGCCGGGGTCGGGCGGGGTGTAGCCGAGTCCGCCCGCGGCGCGCCCGGCGGCGATGACCGAGACGAGGTCGGCGCCGTACTGGTCGCGCAGTTGCGGGACGTTGTCGGCGACGCCGTCGGCGGGGAGCGCGAGTGTGCCGAGCAGCTTGTTGGTGACACCGTCCATGGAGGCCGCCACCGTCACCGGGGTGGTGCCGACCAGGCGCAGTCGGACCTTGGTGCCGCTCGCGGAGAAGGCGTCGTTGGCGAGGGCGATGCCCTTGGCCGCGAGGGCCTTGATCTGGGCGTCGCCGCCCGCCTCGGTGCGGGCGCCGGGCGTGTAACCGACGAGCGTGTCGATGAGGGCGTACCCCTTGCCGCCCTTGCAGGCAGCGGCCGCGGCCCGGGTGTCGTCCTCGGCCTCGGCTCGCGGGCCGACCGTGGGCTTCCGTCCGGTGGCGGCCTCCGCGGCGATCGCGGCGGTCGGTGGGGCGCCGGTGGGCTGCTCGTCCTCGTCGGTGAGGGGCGTGAGCTGAGCGACCGTCACCCGGCCGGGACCCAGCGGCTCGATGGCGTAGAGGTCACCGCCGAGCAGGAACTGGGCACTCAGGATCTCGTTGCCGGGCGTCTTGTCGCAGCCGCCGTCCAGCGTCACGACGACGTTCTGGTCGACGGTTCCGGCGACGGTCCCGTGCCAGACGAGGGTCGAACCGATCGTGGACCGGGCCTCCTCGACGGCCTGGACCGTCACGTCGCCGAAGAGCGGAAACGTTACTTCCTGGCCGTAGCCGCTGCCGCACGCGGGAGCGAGCGCGGCGGGCATGACCCGGGCGACCCGGCCCCTGACGTGCCGGGCCCCGAAGTCCTCGGCCGCGTCCCCCGCCGCCGCGCGCACGCCCGCGCCCACGCCCGTGTGAGTGTCCGTGTCGCCCGCGCCCCCGCCCCCGCCCGTGTCCGTGTCCGCGCCCGTGTCCGCCGGCGGGCGGGTGCGCGCGGTGATCCGTTCGCCGGTGTCCGGGCTCAGGGCCCCCGCCGCCACGGCCTCCCGCACGTTCCGTTCGTGCGAGGCTGTCCCGGACGCGCCCGCCCGACCACCGTCCCGCGCCGGGGCGAAGCCGGTCATGGTGGTGGCCCCCAGCACCATCGCGCCGAGGGCCACACCGCCCGTCCATCTGTAGCGGGCCATCTCTTCCTCCTGTTTCCCGGGGCACTCGTTCCTCTGTACGTCGTGCACCTGGTTGACCTGCAGAAACTGGGGGAAGAGTTCCTTGCGCCGGCGGCATGATCACCCGATCGTCATCAGAATCACCCTGGGCGATGGAGTGTCCGCGCCGTCTGTCCTCCGCATGGCGGCGGGTCCCGGCGTGTCCCGGCCTGTCGGTCCGGGGAGGCGGACCTGGCCGACACGCGCGGTGGCCGGGACCCGGTGGTTCAGCCTTCGCGGACGGCCAGAGCCAAGTAGCGCGCGTCCTCGTCCACGTAACTGACGAGCCGCCAGCCGGCCTCGGCGAGCACGGGACGGAGTCGCGGCTCGGCGCGCAGGTCGTCCGGCGTGATCTGCCGACCGTGGCGGGCCGCGAGGGCGGCGCGGCCGATCGGGTGGAACAGCGCGAGTCGGCCGCCAGGACGGACGGCCCGGGCGAGTTCCCGCAGGTCGGCAACGGGGTCGGCGAGATGGGAGATGAGCCCGGCCCCGAAGACGGCGTCGAGCGCGCCGTCGCGCACCGGCAGCCGGCCGACATCGGCGAGCAGGAGCGTTCCGGCGCCGACGGCACCGGCACCGGCACCGACGCCACCGGCGCCGACACCTGCGGCACCCTGACCCGGCGCCCCGCGCCCCGCCCGTACCGCCTCGGCCAGCATCTCGGGGGTCAGGTCGGCGCCGAGTACGGTGCCGGTCGGGCCGACGGCCGCGCGGAGCGGCGGCAGGGCGCGGCCGGTCCCGCAGCCGGCGTCCAGCACCGCGTCACCCGGGTGCAGACCGAGCTCGCTCACGGCAGCGGCGTACGCGGGTCCGTCGTCGGGGAACCTGCTGTCCCAGTCGGCGGCGCGACTGCCGAAGAACTCTCGGACGTGTGTGGGGTCATCGCTCATGCGCTCATGATCCACCACTCGGAGGTGTGAACGTTCTGTGTGCACGTTCGAACTCGGCGTGATCGTTCGGGAGCATCTCTCTGTCATATTCCATCAGCTTTCGAAATGCGCCCCGGGTGCGCCCCCCGGTGCGCACTAGCGTCCCTGAGCCATGGGACACCTGGACCACGCCACCTTCGGCTGGCTGACACCCGCGCTGTCGTACGCGATGGCCTGCATCGGCGCCGCCCTCGGGCTGCGCTGCACCGTACGGGCACTCGACGCGACAGGCCGATCGCGGCGGAACTGGCTGCTCACCGCCGCTTCCGCGATCGGCACCGGCATCTGGACGATGCACTTCGTCGCGATGCTCGGCTTCGGAGTGACCGGAACCGACATCCGCTACAACGTTCCCCTCACCATCCTCAGCCTGCTCATCGCCATGGCCGTCGTCGGCGTCGGCATGTTCGCCGTGGGTTACGGCCGCGACCGGGTCCGTTCGCTCCTGATCGGCGGACTGACCACGGGCATCGGAGTGGCGAGCATGCACTACATGGGCATGGCCGCGCTCCGGCTGCACGGCCAGGTCCGGTACGACCCCTTGCTCGTCGCCCTGTCGGTCGTGATCGCGGTCGTGGCCGCCACCGCGGCGCTCTGGGCGGCGCTCCACATCCACGCACCCGCGGCGGTGGCCGTCGCCTCGCTCGTCATGGGCGCGGCCGTCAGCAGCATGCACTACACCGGAATGCTCGCGGTGCGGGTCGAGGTCGTCCCCTCCGCCGCCGCTCTTCCCGGCGCCACGGTCATGCAGTTCATCTTCCCCCTCGCCGTCGGACTCGGCTCGTATCTCTTCATCACCTCCGCCTTCGTCGCCCTCTCCCCGACGGCGGGGGAGCGGGCCGCGTACGCCTCGGCCGAGCGGCTCACCGAACCGGACGAGCGGTCGGTGGACGTCGCGCCTCCGGGCTTCCGCGCCGCCGAACCCGCCCGCCACTCCTGATCTGAGCCCAACCCCCGTACCTCCCCCGCATTGCACACCGCTCACGCATACCCACCGCACCAGAGACAGACGCAGCCGGAACGAGGAGCCCATGCGAACTCCCCGCAAGATCAAGGACGCCGAGGCGACGGCTCCGCCGCCGGCGGCCGCGCGCGGGCGACGCGCACACGCAGGGCCACCCGCCGAGGAGCCGGGGCCGCACCACAGCCCTGAGGCCTTCCCCACCGCCGGTCGCACGGCCGGCCCGCCCGCGCCGGGCCCTTCGGCCGTGCACGCCTCGGACAGCCCTACCCAGGGCGGCCCCACGCGACACGGACTGCGGCCCCGAACCGTCCGCGCCAAGATCGTCTCGCTCCTGATGGTCCCGGTCGTCTCTCTCCTCGCCCTGTGGGGTTTCGCCACCGTCACCACCGCGCAGGACATCGCGCGCCTCCGCCAGCTCCAGCGCGTCGACGCCGAGATCCGCGAACCCGTGACGGCCGCGATCGACGCGCTCCAGTCCGAACGGCGCGCCGCCGTACGGCAGGTCGCGGCGCCCGGCACCGCCCGGGCGGCCGAACTCAAGGACCGGATCCGCCGCACGGACGCGGCCCTGGACCGCCTCCGCCTCGACGGCGAGCACACCGTCGGTGACACCGGGGACCTGCCCGGAGAGGTCCCCGCGCGGGTGAGCGCCTTCGTCGGCACCGTCGAGGGTCTCGCCCGGCTCCGCACCGCCGCCCTCGACGGCCGCGCCGACTGGGACCAGGTGTACGGGGAGTACACCGCCGCCGTCTCCTCGGGCTTCGCCGTCGGCGGCGCCCTCACCGGCATCCAGGACACCCGGCAGGGGTCCGAGGCGCGCGTGCTCCTCGAATTCGGCCGCGCGGGCGAGATGCTGTCCCGCGAGGACGCCCTCCTCGGCTCCGCCCACCTCACCGGGCGCCTCACCCCGGAGCGGCTCCGCGCGTTCGCCGGAGCCGTCGAGACCCGGCGTACCCTCACCGCCTCGGCCACCGCCGACCTGCCCGCCGCCACCCGCGCGGAGTGGGCCCGGCTCGCGGCGGGCCGCGACCACACCCGCCTCGTCAAGGCCGAGGACAGCGTCCTGAGCGCGGAGTCCGGACGTCCCGCCGCCCAGGCGGTCCCCTCCGCGGACTGGGACGACACCCTGACCGCCGTACGGGGCGGACTCGCCGGGATCGAGGCCGAAGCGCGCACTGCGGCGGCCGACCGCGCCGACCCCTTCGCGGGCGGCGTCCTCAGCATGGGCGGCGCGGCGGTCCTGCTGGGCCTCGCCGCCGTCGCCGCCTCCCTCGTCATCTCCGTCCGCATCGGCCGGGGCCTCGTCGTCGAGCTCGTCAGCCTCCGCAACACCGCCCTCGGGATCGCGCGCCGCAAACTCCCCGCCGCCATGCGGCGACTGCGCGCCGGAGAAGAGATCGACGTACGGGCCGAGGCACCGCCCGGGCCCGTCTCCCAGGACGAGATCGGCCAGGTCGGCGAGGCCCTCACCACCGTGCACCGCGCGGCCCTCTCCGCCGCCGTCGAGCGCGCCGAACTCGCCAGCGGCATCTCCGGGGTCTTCGTCAACCTCGCCCGCCGCAGCCAGGTCCTCGTCCACCGCCAGCTCAACCTCCTGGACAGCATGGAGCGGCGCGCCGACGACCCCAACGAGCTCGGCGACCTCTTCCGCCTCGACCACCTCACCACCCGCATGCGCCGCCACGCCGAGAGCCTGATCATCCTCTCCGGCGCCGCCCCCGGCCGCGCCTGGCGCATGCCAGTCCCCCTCACCAACGTCGTCCGCGCCGCCGTCTCCGAAATCGAGGACTACGCGCGCGTGGAGGTGCGCCGGCTGCCCGAGACGGCCGTCGTCGGCGGCGCCGTCGCCGACCTGACCCACCTCCTCGCCGAACTCATCGAGAACGCCGCCCAGTTCTCCCCGCCCCACACCAAGGTGCGGGTCAGCGGCGAACCCGTCGGCAACGGCTACGCCCTGGAGATCGAGGACCGCGGGCTCGGCATGGGCAAGGAGACCCTCGCCGAGGCCAATGCCCGCATCGCCCAGTCCGAGGCCCTCGACCTCTTCGACAGCGACCGGCTCGGCCTCTTCGTCGTCAGCCGGCTCTCCTCCCGCCACGACATCAAGGTCCATCTGCGGACCTCCCCGTACGGCGGGACGACGGCCGTCGTGCTCCTCCCGACCGACGTCCTCCAGGGCGCGCTGCCGCCCGGGCGCGGCACCCCGGCGACCACCAGGCCGGGCCCCGAGGGGGCGGCGGCCGCTTCCGCGGCCGGGAACCCCGGGCCCCAGCGGACTCCGGCCGACCCGGCAGACAGTCGCGACGCGCGTCCGGGCGACCCGCGTGGGCGGGATCCGCGTGGGCGGGATCCGCGCGCGGGAGGCTCCGTCGCGGACGCCTCACGCGCCGCGCGGGAACACGAGGAGGCGCAGCGCGCGGAGGCCCGCCGCTTCGGCCGCCCGCAGGGCCCTCGTACGCCGACGCCGACCCTCCCGCTCGGCCCCGCCGCGGCCTCCCGGGGAGGCGCCCCGCAGCCACCGGCCGGCCCGCAGCCCCTGAACCGGCCCCAGCAGGCGGACCGGCCCCGCCCGCAGTCCCGTCCGCAGCCCCTGTCACGCCCGACGGCGGTTCCCGCCCTGGCGGCGCGACCGGAGGAGGGGCCTCCGCCCGCCGGTGTCACCGCGCTGCGGCAGCGCGGCCCCTCCGTACCGACTCAGACCGCACCGACTCAGACCGCACCGACTCAGGCCACCCCGACCCCGGCCACCCCGGCCCCGACCCCGGCCGGACCGACCCAGACCGCACCGACGTCTTCGTCGGCACCGGCGGCTCCACCGCCCCCCTGGGTGCCGGCGCCGGCACGGCCGGCCACGACTCCGATCGGTCCCGTCGCGTACGGCCCGCAAGGAGATCAAGGCGACCTCGGCGGCGGCGACCACGGCGATCCCGAGGGCGACCTGCCGCGCCGCGTACGGCAGGCGAGCCTCGTCCCGCAGCTGCGTGAGGCGCCCTCTCCGGCCCCGGTCTCCGCACCCGGGGCTCCCGGTGCGGACGCGCGTACCCCTGAACAGGTCCGGGACCGGATGGCGGCCTACCGGGACGGCTGGCAGCGGGGCGGCGGCCCCGCCCCGGGCAGCAGGCGACCGCTCGGGACCGGCTTCGGCGGCGAGTCCCCCCACGAGCCGCACCACGAGTCGCACCACGACCTCACCGACCCCATGACCCCCCGCTTCGAAGGAGACGACGCATGATCGACCACGAGAGGATCTCCGCTCACCGGTCCGGTGAACTCGACTGGCTCCTCGACGACCTCGTCATGCGGGTCCGCGAGGTCCGCCACACCGTGGTTCTCTCCAACGACGGACTCGCCGTGGGCTCCTCCAGCGGACTCAGCCGGGAGGACGCCGAGCACCTCGCCGCCATCGCCTCCGGCTTCCACAGCCTCGCCAAGGGTGCGGGACGGCAGTTCCACACCGGAGGCGTCCGCCAGACGATGGTCGAGATGGACGACGGATTCCTCTTCGTCGCCGCGGCGGGTGACGGCTCCTGCCTCGCGGTCCTCAGCTCGGTCAGCGCCGACATCGGCCTCATCGCCTACGAGATGGCCCGCCTCGTCAAACGCGTCGGCGAGCACCTCCACACCCCGCCGCGGCTCACGGTGACCCCGCCGGCCGCCGGCTGACCCGGAGACCCCCCATGAACGAGGACAGCACCGGCGGCGGCTCGTCCGTACCGGGCAGTCAGTGGTACGACGCCGACGCCGGGCCGCTCGTACGTCCGTACGCGATGACCGGCGGTCGGACACGACCGGGGCCCAGCAACGTCCGGTTCGACCTCATCGCCCTCGTCGTCGTCGACGACGACCCGCCGGGAGCGGCAGAGGAGGGCCTCCTGGGCCCCGAACACCGCTCCCTGCTCGCCCTGTGCCGGGCCGAGACACAGTCGGTGGCCGAGCTCGCCGCCGACGCCGACCTGCCCGTCGGGGTCGTCCGCGTCCTCCTCGGCGACCTGCTCGAATCGGGCTTCGTCCGCGTCAGCAGGCCCGTACCTCCCGCACAGCTCCCCGACGAAAGAATCCTGAGGGAAGTCATCGATGGCCTACGAGCGCTCTGAGAGCACCGGTACGGATAGCGGATCCGGCGCGGGCGACGGCGTGGACACCACCGCCCTCGCCCTGAAGATCCTGGTCGCCGGAGGATTCGGCGTGGGCAAGACCACCCTGGTCGGCGCCGTCAGCGAGATCCGGCCCCTGCGGACCGAGGAACAGCTCAGCCGCGCCGGTGAACTCGTCGACGACACCGGGGGAGTCGCCCAGAAGACCACCACGACCGTCGCCATGGACTTCGGCCGCATCACGATCCGTTCCGGGCTCTCCCTCTACCTCTTCGGCACCCCCGGTCAGGACCGCTTCTGGTTTCTGTGGGACGAACTGTCGCAGGGCGCCCTGGGGGCCGTCGTGCTCGCCGACACCCGGCGGCTCGAGGACTGCTTCCCGGCCGTCGACTACTTCGAGCACCGCAAGATCCCCTTCGTCGTCGCCGTCAACTGCTTCACGGGCGCCCGGACGTACGGCGCGCGCGAGGTCTCCCGCGCGCTCGACCTGGACCGCGGCACACCCGTGGTGCTGTGCGACGCGCGCGACCGCGACTCGGGGAAGGAGGTGCTCATCCGCCTCGTCGAATACGCCGGGCGGATGCACACCGCCCGACTCCTCGACAGCGTCGGCTGAGGGCGTGCCGCCGCGCCACACCCCCTCAGTCGGAGACGCCGCCCCGGGCGATCACCTTGTCGATCCGTACCCGGACGAGGAGTTCGCCCGGGACCCCGTTCCGCTCCCCGAACTCCGCCGCCCGGTCATCGCCCATGTAGCGGGCGCCGATGCGGGCGGCCCAATGGCGCAACTCGGCAGGGTCCTCGCCGAGTTCGGCGCGACCGCTCAGGGAGACGAAGGCGAACGGCGGAGTGTCGTCGTCGACGCACAGAGACACCCGCGGGTCCCGGGAGAGGTTCCGGCCCTTCACGGTGTCCTTGCCCGTGTTGAACACGAAGTCGTCGCCGTCGAGCAGGAACCAGACGGGCACGACGTGCGGACTGCCGTCGTCCCGAACGGTCGCCAGTTTGCCGGTACGGGTCCCCGCGGACACGAAGGCCCGCCACTGATCCTCGGTCATCCTCGTCATGCCTCCATCCTGCCTCGCGCGTCGGACATCGTGCGCCCGGCGGCTTCCGGCGGCTTCCGGCGGCTTCGGGCGTCAGACGGCTTCCGACGTCGGGCGGCACGCGCGGGCACGGTCCGGTGCTTGCCCTGTCCACGACAGTGCGTAAGGCTTGCCACGACACGCGACGCCGGATGACTTGCGGGTCGACGGGGACGCAACACCAAGGGGGAGGACCACGCATGGCGCTGGACAAAGGACTGGACTGGCTTCTCGACGATCTGACCCAACGGGTCGGGTTCATACGGCACGCGCTGGTGCTGTCGAACGACGGTCTGGTGACGGGCGCGAGCAGTGGTCTCGCGCGGGAGGACGCCGAGCACCTGGCCGCCGTCTCCTCGGGCCTGCACAGCCTGGCCCGGGGCTCCGGCCGGCACTTCCGGGCCGGCCGGGCCCGGCAGACCATGGTGGAGTTCGACGAGGCGCTGCTCTTCGTGACGGCGGCGGGCGAGGGCAGCTGCCTCTGTGTCCTCAGCGCGGCCGAGGCCGACGTCGGCCAGGTCGCGTACGAGATGACGCTGCTCGTCAACCGGGTCGGCGAGCACCTCGGCGTGGCGGCACGCCAGCCGGGCCGTCCGGGTGACACCACGTACTGACGGCGGTTTGTCCACAGGGCGTTGTCCACAGGCCGCACGAGTGTCGTCACTCTGCGTTACGTTTTCTCTTGTAGGAGTACGAGAGACCACGGACGTACGGGGGAGGGCCACGTGATGACGGTGGACGAAGGCGCGGGCACGGTGACACCGGGGCAGGCAGCGGAGGAACTGGAGCTGAGGCGCGGCGAGTTCAAGCTCGCGACGCAGCTGGGCCTGGTGAGGACCGTTCCGGTGGGCGACGGCGAGCGGCGGCGGATTGAGCGCGCGGAGATCGACCGTCTCAGGGCCGCGCCGGACTTCCCCGACGGCCTGCGCGAAAGGGTGCGGGCGGTGGGCACCCGGGAGGCCGCGGCGCTGCTTTCCGTGCCGCAGGACCGGTTCACCCGGCTGGCCAGGACAGGGCACCTCAGCCCGGTGCGGTTCTATCTGAACCGCTACCGGGCGGTGGTGTGGATGTACCTCGCGGCGGAGGTGACCGAATTCGCCCTCTCCCACCCGGCCCTGCTCACCGGGTGGCTGCCCCAGGACGTTCGCGAGCGGCTTGACGCGCACGAGGACGCGAGGCCGAGGAACTGGCGGGCGCGCCGGCTCGCCCTGCTGCTCCGGGCCACGGACGATCCATGGGCCCGCGCGGCCGCCATCGCCTCGATGCTCCACCCCGTCCATCTGGCCGAGGTCGTCGGCGATCCGTACGAGCGCGCTCACCTCGACCGGTTGAGCCCGCCACCACAGCCCGGCCACTCTGTGTCGCCGGCGGCACGCGAGGTGGCCGAACGGCTCGCGCTGGCGGACGAGCCGGACGAGGTCCTCTGGCACCGGATGAGCCTGACCCTGGCTCTGGAGGAAGCACGCGCGGACCGCCCCGCCCCGCACCCGGGCGAGACCCCGGCCCGCGCGCCGCGGCCCAAGCCGCAGCCGAGGGCGGGCTTGGAACCACGGACGGGCTCGGAGCCGCTGCCCACGCCGGAGTGGGCAGCGGCGTCGGAGCCGGTGACCGGCTCGGGCCCGCGCCCGGCTTCGGGCCCGCGCCCGGCTCCGACCCCGCTGGCGACTTCGGCGGTCGTGGTCGCGCGGGCCCTGGAAGCGCCGACGTCGCAGGGCGCGGAGGCGTCAGCTGTACGGCTCCCCATGGTGTCTCCGGCGCCCGAGCCGGAGCTGACATCGCGGGCCGGGTCCCGCCGTACCCGGCTGCTCGACCGGCTCCTCCGCAGGACGGCGGAGGGTGCCACGCGGCGCCGGAGAGGCAAGCGGCCGGTGGCCTGGCCCTGACGGGGAACCGGACCGGCGCCGGAGTGCGGCGGGGGCGGCGTGTGGGGAGGATGGGGCCATGCTGCTCGCCCGTGTCGCGGAGGTGTCCCGGGAGGTCGCCGCCACCTCGGCGCGCTCGCGCAAGATCGGTCTGCTGGCCGAGCTCTTCGCGGAGGCCGTGCCCGAGGAGAGTCCGCTCGTCATCGCCTATCTCGCGGGCCGGCTCCCGCAGGGGCGGATCGGCGTCGGGTGGAGCGTCCTCAAGAACGTCGTTCCGCCCGCGGTCCCGCCGGCCGAGGCGCCCGGTCTCACCCTCGCGCGTGTCGACGCCGCGCTCTCGGACCTCGCCGCCGTCTCCGGAACGGGCGCCCGCGCGGAGCGGGACCGGCTCGTCCGCTCCCTGTTCGCCGCCGCCACCCGCGACGAACAGGAGCTGCTGCTCCGGCTCCTCTCCGGGGACGTACGACAGGGGGCTCTCGACGCCATCGCCCTGGAAGGCGTCGCCAAGGCCGCCACCGTGCCCGCCGCCGAGCTGCGCCGTGCCGTCATGCTCGAAGGCTCGCTGCCTCCGGTCGCCCAGGCCGTGCTGGCCCAGGGGGCCACCGCGCTCGGCCGGTTCACACTGCGGGTCGGGAGCCCGGTGCAGCCCATGCTCGCGCATACCGCCGCCTCCGTCACCGACGCGATCGCCGCACTCGGGGCCTGCGCCGTGGAGGAGAAGCTCGACGGCATCCGCGTCCAGGTCCACCGCAGCGGTGACGACGTGCGCGTCCACACCCGTTCCCTCGACGACATCACCGACCGCCTCCCCGAGGTCGTCGCGACCGCCCGGGCCGTCCCCTCGGACGCGTTCATCCTCGACGGGGAGGTCATCGCCCTCGACCCCGGCACCGGACGGCCCGTGTCCTTCCAGTCCATCGCCTCGCGGGTGGGCTCCCGAACCGACGTGGCCGGGGCACGGGCCGCGCTGCCGCTGACGGCCGTCTTCTTCGACGTCCTCGCCGCCGATGGCGAGAGCCTGATCGACCGGTCGGCCGGGGACCGGCACGCCGTCCTGTCGCGGCTGCTCCCCGAGTCCCGGCGGGTCCGCCGCCTCGTGGTCACGGACCCCGCCGATCCCGCACAGGTCGAGGGCGCCGAGCACTTCTTCACCGAGACGCTGGAACGCGGACACGAGGGCGTCCTCGTCAAGGCCCTGGACGCGCCCTACGTGGCCGGCCGCCGGGGCCGCACCTGGCTGAAGGTGAAGCCCGTCCACACCGTCGACCTCGTCGTCCTCGCCGTGGAACGGGGCCACGGCCGCAGGACCGGGCTGCTCTCCAATCTCCACCTCGGGGCGCGTGCCAAGGACGGCGGCTTCGTCATGTTGGGCAAGACTTTCAAGGGGCTGTCCGACGACATGCTCCGGTGGCAGACCGAGCGGCTCGGCGAACTCGCCGTGGAGGACGACGGGTTCACCGTGCGGGTGCGACCCGAGCTCGTCGTCGAGATCGCCTACGACGGACTTCAGGCCTCGACCCGCTACCCGGCCGGCATCACCCTCCGGTTCGCCCGCGTCGTACGCCACCGCCCCGACAAGCCGGCCGCGGAGGCCGACACCGTCGAGGCGCTCATCGGGTCCCGCTGAGCGCGGGGACGACAGGGCCTCGCTGGACCTCGCGGGAGTGCGTGCCGCGAGGGATGCTGGAGACGTGGTACGAGGAGCCGCAAGGAGATGAGCGACGTGTACGACTTGCACATCGACACCGACGTCACGGTGCAGCTGAGCGACTGCTCCCGGGAGGACGCCCAGGCCGTGTTCGACGTCCTCGACCGCGTCTACCAGGTGGAGGACATGGAGACCCCGAGCCCGCAGACGGCGAAGGGCCCGGCCACCACCGTCTGGGTTGCCACGTTCGACACGGCCGACGGACGGCACGAGGACGTGGGCCCCACGCATCTGTCCGCGCTGGTCGGCGCCACGCTCACCGGTGGCTACCACGCCGTCGACGAGGTCGAGCGCGTGCTCGCCACCGGCTTCGACGTCCAGTCCCTGCAGTCGGTCTCGGGTGACCAGGAGACCGAGGCCCGTCTGCTGCTCGCCTCCCGCTGAGCGGCGAGGCACCGACATCCCGGGCGGAGCGGACGGGCGCCGCCCGGGTCTCACGCATGCCCGCAGGCGCCTGGAGCACCCCCCTGCGATCACCGGTATACACCGTGTGTAGAGTCCTCGAGGTCGCAAGATCCGTCCTGACCAGGCGGTGGCGACCGTACCGATGTCATCGCAGGGGAAAGCGGGTTCCACCATGTTCCGATTCAGGCCGGGCAGCCGCAGGGGGACGGCGGCCGTCGCGCTCGCCGCCGCGTCGCTGATGCTGACGCTGGGCGGGTGCGGGGTCGACCGGGTCACTCCACAGGACGCCCGGGGCAAGGCCGGGAAGGCGGAGGGCGAGGCCGGGACGCAGAGCGAGGCCGGGACGGACGACAAGGGCACGGGCGCGGGTGCCCGGCGCGTGGACTGCGCCGAGGTGAAGTGCATAGCGCTGACCTTCGACGCCGGGCCGGGCAAGGACACGCCCCGGCTCCTCGACATCCTCAAGGAGAAGCGGGTCCCCGCCACTTTCTTCCTGCTCGGCAAGAAGCACGTCGACCGCTACCCCCAGGTCGTCAAGCGCATCGCCGACGAGGGGCACGAGGTCGCCAACCACACCTGGAGCCACCGGATCCTGACCGACCTCGACGAGGCCGAGGTCCGCGAGGAACTGGCACGCACCCAGACCGCCGTCGAGAAGATAACCGGCCGCAAGCCCACCCTGATGCGCCCGCCGCAGGGCCGCACCGACGACACGGTCTCCGAGGTCAGCAAGGAGCTCGGCCTCGCGCAGATACTGTGGAGCGTCACCGCGAAGGACTACTCCACCACCGACTCCGCACTGATACGCCAGCGTGTGATCGACCAGTCGCGGCGCGACGGGATCATCCTGCTCCACGACATCTACGACGGAACCGTGCCGGCCGTCCCCTCGATCATCGACGAGCTCAAGCATCGGGGCTTCACTTTCGTGACGGTGCCCGAACTCCTCGCCCCCGGAAAGGCCGAGCCCGGGGTCGTGTACGCCCCCGAGAGCGAATGACGAGACCCGCCGAAACCGGGTGAGGTGCCTCACATCGCCCACGCGGGAGTACACGGAACATTCCGGAGACGTTTACCGTTCATACGTATGTGACGGCGAAGGGGTCCGGTCCCCAAGGTCCCCCCCCAGAGGTGACCGCTCTTCGATGTCACGGCTATCGGCCCCGGTTGGAATCCCCCGTCCGACCGGGGCTTTGTCGTGCCCGGAATCTCCCCGCGCGGTGGTGAAACGGCGCCCAAGGGGCGCATGATCCGGCGCGTTCGACCCGTTCGAGTGAGCCTCGGCATGGCCGGTCCTGCCCCGGGCAGTGATCTTCCCGGGCCCTCCGGACGATCACCCGGACCCCACCGATCCGGGACGTTCGAAGGGGACCCCATGCTCCGCACCACACCGCGCGCACGCCGCGCCCTCGTCACCGCAGCCGCCTCCCTGCTCATCTCCGGCTGCACCGTCGTCGGCCAGGACGGCCCCGCGGAGCCGGGCGTCCCGGCCGGTCGGGCAGCCCAGGACGCCCTCTTGAAGGCAGCCGAGCACCGGCTCGTCGTCGACTGCCTGGCGGACCGGGGCCTCACCCTCACGGCACGGGCCCGCGCCCCGGACGAGGACCGGACCCTTCAGGCGGCGCTCTTCGGAGCGGGGCCCCGCGAGCTCTCCGTCACGCTCGCCACGGGCGCCACCGTCACCGCCCACGAGGACGGCTGCCTCGCCGCCGCGCGAGGCCGACTGTACGGCGACCCCCGCCGCTGGTTCCGGGCCCAGGTCACCGTCGACAACCTTCGCGCCGAGGCCCAGGCCCGCATGCGCGACGACCCCGCCCATCAGGAGGCACTCGCCCGCTGGACCCGGTGCGTGACCCCACCCGACCGCCCACGACCCGCCAGTCCCGATCCGGCCGTCGCCACCCGCTGCGCCCAGGAGAGCGGACTCGACGACGTCCGCGCCCGGCTGGAGGCCGTCGAGCTCGCCGTCGTGCGCACCCTGCACCGCGACCAGCTCACCGCATACCGGCAGCTGCGCGACCGCGCGCTGCTGCGGGCAGCCGAACTGCCCGCGCCCACCCATCCGCAGAAAGGCCACGACCACTCGTGAAGCGCACCCTCGCCCTCTCCGCGGCGGCCCTGCTCGCCGTCACCGCCGGCCTCGCTCTCTCCACCTCCGCGGGGGCCGCCGAATGCCCCAGTGGGGAGTTCTGCGTCTGGCAGGACTCGAACTTCGGCGGCCAGCGTGCCAACTGGAGCGGAGACGACGGCTGGTGGGAGAGCTGGGTCTCCGACACCGACTCCTCCTGGGCCAACCACGGCATCTCCGGACCCGGCATCAAGGATCACGTCAAGGTCTACGAGAGCGCCTGGCAGGGAGGCGGCATGACGATCTGTCTCGCCCCAGGACAGGAGGTCGGCTACAACGGCGCAGCCAATGACCGCGGTGACTCCCACATCTGGTCGATGGGCTGCTGAACCTCCGGCCGGACGACCCGACCGGATCGTCCGGCCGGTCCGGCCGTCCGCATCAATCGCGGCCCAGCGCGCCGCCCGGGTGGCGCAGGGCGGAGGCCAGCATCAGTCCGGCGCCGCGGACGACGCTCGTCGACGGGTCGTTCGCCAGCCGCAGCCGGGCCCGGAGGAGGTGTGCCAGGCGGCTCGTCACGTCCAGCCGGAGCGCGCCTCCGCCGGTCACCAGGACTCCGCGGCGAAGCGCGCCGCGGACGGCCCCGGTGCCGTCGTGCCGCCACAAGTCGCTGACCAGGTCCGCGGCCGTCCCGGCGATCGCGTCGGGGACCCGTCCCGACTCCGGCACGTCGTCGACGCCCACCTCGGCCAGCCGCGCGTCCTCGACCAGACCGTCGACGACGAGGGTCACCTCGGTCAGCTGGGCGCCGAGGTCGACCACGAGCAGGGGGCCGCCGCCGGGCGGGGCGGCATAGGCAGCGGCGGCTCGGGCGCTGTCCACGGCGATGACCCGCGCCGGGCCGAGTCCGTCCACCACCCGGCGCGCGGCCTCGCGTTCCGCCGGAGCGGCGAGCACCGGGTGGGTCAGCATCACGACGGTGTCGTGTCCGCCGTCGCCGGGAGCGGCGGCCGCCAGCCGCCGCAGCAACCGGAGCTGGGATTCGGCGTCGGTCACCCGGCCGCGCCGGACGGGACCGCTCGGCACGTCCGCGAAGACACCCGCGCCCGGGGCCCACGCCCGGGTGCGCGAGCTACCGATGTCGAGCGCGATCCCGCGCACCGGGCGCCGCCCCGTGGCCCGGCCGCCGCCGACTGATCCGAACGATCCCATCGCTTCCGTCCATTCACTCCGTACCCGCTGATTGCGAGGCCGATACGGGCCCTCACTATGCAGGATCCGCAGCGTGAATGCCATGCTGCTTGGTTATCGAAGGTGGCGGTGGCCGGTGCGGCCTTCAGGGAGGGGTGTCAGCTCTCGGCGCCGAGCCACAGGTCCGGGCCGAAGACCTCGTAGTGGATGTCGGCCGCGGCCGTCCCACGGGTGAGGAGATCGCCGCGCACCGTGCGGAGGAACGGCAGCGGCCCGCAGAGGTACGCCGTCGTGCCCTCGGGGAGATCGAGCGCGGTGACGTCGGCGCGACCCCGCAACGCGACGGAGTCCTCGCCCGGCTCCTCGTACCAGAGGTGCAGGGTCGCCTGCGGCAGCGCCTCCACGAGACGGTGCAGCTCGGCGGCGTGTGCGTGGGACGCGGGGGAGCGGTCCGCGTGCGCGACCGCGACCGGGCGGGTCGATCCGGTGGCCGCGAGGTGGTCGAGCATCGCCAGCATCGGGGTGCTGCCGATGCCGGCGGAAGCGAGCAGCAGCGGCCCGTCGCCCTCGGGCAGGACCAGATCGCCGAAGGGTGCCGACACCTCCACGGTGTCGCCCGCACGGGCGTGGGCGTGCAGCCAGGTGGAGACCTCGCCCGCCGGGTCGCCGTCGACCCGCTTCACCGTGATCCGCCACTGCGGGTGCCCGGGAGCGGCGGAGAGGCTGTACTGGCGGATCTGCCGGGCGCCGTCGGGCAGTGTGACCTGGACGCTCACGTACTGACCCGGGCGGAACGGGGCCGTCGGGGTCCCGTCGGCGTGCCGCAGGACGAAGGACACGGTGTCGGACGTCTCCTCGCGGCGCTCGGCGATCTCCATCGGCCGCCAGACCTCGCCCTCGGGGACGCCGGTCTCCTGATAGAGCCGGGCCTCCACGGCAATGAGCGCGTTGGCCATCAGCCAGTACACCTCGTCCCAGGCCGCGGCGACCTCGGGGGTGACCGCGTCGCCGAGGACCTCGACGATCGCGGCGAAGAGGTGCTCGTGCACCGTCTTGTACTGCTCGGCGGTGACGCCGAGCGACGCGTGCTTGTGCGCGATGCGGGAGAGCATGAGATCCGGGCGGCTGCCCGGGTGGTCGAGCAGGGCGACCGCGAAGGCGGCTATGGATCCCGCCAGCGCCTTCCGCTGATCGCCGTTGGCCTGGTTCCCGCGGTTGAACAGATCGCGGAGCAGCTCGGGATGGGCGGCGAAGAGCCGCGCGTAGAAGCGCTCGGTGATCTCGTCGAGCGCGCCGCCGACGGCGGGCAGAGTGGCACGGATGACCGGGGCGGCCTGCGCGGACAGCATGGGGCTCTCGATCTGGTAGATGATCTGCGTATTAAAAGGTGTGCGTGCGCCGAGGAGGAGCCGGCACGGTTCAGGGGGAGGGGCGTGGAGTGAGCGAGAGGAGCAGTGGGCCCGTCGGCGAGGCGACGAGCTCCGCCACGGTCAGCGGGTCGAGCACCCGGTAGAACGCCTCCTGCGCCTCGCGCAGCGCACCCCGTAGCCGGCACGCCGTACGCAGGGGGCACGGAGGATCACCCTCGCAGCCGACGACCTCCTCCTCACCCTCCAGGGTGCGGGTCAGCCAGCCCACCGAGGAACGCCTGCCCAGCTCCGTCAGGGCCAGGCCGCCTCCGCGGCCGCGCCGCGCCTCGATCACGCCGAGATGCTGGAGCCGTGTGACGACCTTCGCCATGTGGGCGTAGGGCACGTCCATCGACTCCGCCACCTCCCGCGTGGTGACGGACTCGTCCTGCGGGATGACCGCCAGACGCATCACGGCACGGAGCGCCAGGTCGGTGAACTTTGTCAGCCTCACGATCCGACCCTATCAAAGCGGTATCTTCCTTACGCATTAAGGGGCGGTGTGCGAACCCGTGGCCCGCACACCGCCTGCCCTGCCCAGTCTTCTCCTGCCCTCAGGCCAGAACCTTGGCCTTGGCCTTCTCGAACTCCTCGTCCGTGATGGCGCCCTTCTCCTTCAGGTCCGCGAGCCGCGCCAGTTCGGCGGTGGAACCGCCGGTGGACGGCCCCGTCCCCGCCGTCTTGCGGATGTAGTCCTGGAACGCGGCCTCGGAGGCCTTGGCCTGCTTGATGTCACGCTGCCCCATGCTCTTGCCGCGGGCGATGACGTACACCAGCACGCCGAGATAGGGGAGCAGGATGCAGAAGATCAGCCAGCCGGCCTTGCCCCAGCCGCCGAGGTCGTGGTCGCGGAAGATGTCGGTGATGACCTTGAAGAGCAGGAAGAGCCACATGATCCAGAGGAAGAACCACAGCATGGTCCAGAAGACGTTGAGGAGGGGGTAGTCGTCCATTCCTGCACACTCCGTTCCCGCCCGGGCCGGGGAGGCCTGGCGTACGAGTGAGTCTCGTGCAGGCGTCGCGCCCCCGCATGTCGTGGCGGCCCGGCGTGCGGCCCGCCCCCCGCCGTGTTCGGATGGTGGCTGCCGAGGACCGCACGAGGAACGGAGCGTCATGGGGCCGATGGAGTGTGTCGTACTCGCCTTCCCTGGAGAGCGGTTGAAGGTGGCGGCGGTGACGGCCGTCGCGGAACTGCGCAAGGCGGGGCAGGTACGGCTCATCGACTCGCTCGTCGTCGTCAAGTCCGTCACGGGGGAGGTGTCCACCTCCGAACTCGTCGAGTACGAGGAGTACGACGAGGCCACCGCCGAGATCGGGCCCGAGGCGAACCTGCTCGGCCCCGAGGACGCGGCCGAGGCGGCCGAGACCCTCGAACCGGGCTCCTGCGCGCTGATGCTGCTCGTCGAACACGTCTGGGCCGAGCGCGCGGCGGAGGCGATCCGCGAGGCCGACGGCCGGATCTCCGGGACCGTGCGGATCCCGCCCGACCACGTCGAACAGGCGCGCGAGGCCGCGCTCGCCGCGGCCGGAAGGAGCTGACCGATGTTCATGCGACGCCGTCCCCTGCTCCGTCCGGTCGTCCGGCCCCGCGGAGCACCCCTGCTGCGCGGCGCCCTCGTGGGCGGCGCGGCCTACGCCGCGGGCCGCAGCTCAGCCCGCTCCGCGCGCCGCGAACAGGACCAGGAGGAGGCCATCGCCGACCTCCAGGCGCAGCAACAGCAACAGCCGCAGACCGTCGCCCCCGCACCCGTACCCGCGCCGAGCCCCCTGCCGCCCGCCGGAGCGCCGGCCTCCGGGGCGGCGCCCACGGTGACCGATCAGCTGACGCGGCTCGGTGAACTCGCTCAGCAAGGCCTGCTCACCCCCGAGGAGTTCGCGGCCGCCAAGGCGAAACTCCTCGGCGTCTGATCAGGGGCGGCCGGCGTCAGCCGCGCCGCAGAGCCGCCAGTGCCCGGTCCGCGTGCGCGCTCATGCGGAGTTCGCTGCGCACGACTTCCCGCACGCGCCGGTCCTGGCCGATGACGAACGTGATCCGCTTGGTCGGCGCGAGCGAGAAGCCGCGCTTCACGCCGAACCGATCCCGCACGGTCCCGTCCGGATCCGACAGCAGCGGATAGCCGAGGGAGTGCCGCTCCGCGAATTCCAGCTGCCGTTCCACCGCGTCGGTGCTGATGCCCACAGGCAGGGCCCCGGCGGCCCGGAACTCGGCCGCGAGATCGCGGAAGTGGCACGCCTCGGCCGTGCAGCCGGGGGTCAGCGCCGCGGGGTAGAAGAAGAGGACGACCGGCCCCTCGGACAGCAGCTCCGTGAGGGAGCGCGGGGTGCCGGTTTCATCCGGAAGGGTGAAGTCCTCGACAAAGTCACCGACGTTCATGGAGGTCCGTCCCCGATCCGTCCGTACGCGGCCCCGGCGCCTCCGGTGGCCGGCCGGTGACGTTACCGCAGAGTAGGGGATCCGGAAACCCCCGGAGGGAGCGGCTCAGCGGGCGGGTTCCGGCACGCCACCGTGCGCCGCGGCACGCCCGTCGAGCACGGCGAGGGCGCGCTCCCCCCAGCGCAGGTTCTCCTCCTCCAGGAATCGGCCGCGCATCAGCGTGAGATACGGCCCGACCCGCTCCGCCTCGCGGAGATACGTCTCCTCGTCCCGCCCGTCGAGCATCCGCTCCCGCAGCCGGTCGTAGCGGGCCAGCTTGGTCCGGGCCGTCTCCATCCGCCGCGCCACGAACTCCCGGACCGCTCCCGTGTCGCCCTCGTCGCAGGCCTGCACCTGGACCATCAGCTCGTCACGGATGGCGCTCGGACGCGGAGGCGCCGACGTGTAGGCGTACAGGTCTTGTCGTCCCGACTCCGTGAGACTGAACATCCGCTTGTTCGGTCGCCGTTCCTGCTCCACCACGCGGGCCGTGATGAGTCCGGCCTCGGCGAGCCGCTCCAGCTCGCGGTAGAGCTGCTGCGGGGTGGCGGCCCAGAAGTTGGCGACGGACACGTCGAAGATCTTGGCCAGGTCGTATCCGGAGGCCTCGCCCTCCAGGAGAGCTGCGAGGACGGCGTGCTTGAGGGACATCCGGACAAACTAGCAGCACGTTGAATAGTTTCCTCCGCACCTATTCAACGGCCGCAGGACCTGCCGACCGGAGCGCAGGAGGCCGCTCTTCGCTGGCACGTCGATCCCGCGCCTGCCTAGGGTGGAGGGAGAAGGCCGTGGGGGCGCAGATCCGAGGGGCAGTGCGATGGGCAGCGACACGTTCGTCTACACCACCTACATCCGGACCACTCCCGACGAGCTGTGGCAGGCGCTCACCGACCCGGAGCTCACCCGCCGCTACTGGGGCGTGGCCTTCGAGTCGGAGTGGACCCCCGGCGCCGCGATGGTGTGGGACGAGAACGGACGCAGGACCGTCGACCCCGAGCAGGTCGTCCTCGCCGCCGAGCCGGGCCGCCTCCTCTCGTACACCTGGCACACCTTCACCCCGGCGTGGGCGGAGGCCGTCGGCCTCGACCGGGAGGTGTACGCCGGCCTGGCCCGGGAGCGCCGGTCCCGGGTGACCTTCGACGTCGAGCCCTCGGGTGACACCGTCAAGCTCACCGTCACCCACGGCGCACTGGAGCCCGACGGCATCATGCAGGGACTGATCGGGGAGGGCTGGCCCGCGCTGATCTCCAGTCTCAAGTCCCTTCTGGAGACCGGCGAGGAACTCCCCGAGCCGCCCCGCTGACCTGCGGTCCAGCCGCCGCTGGCCCATTCGAGTCGTCTCCTTCCCCCACTCCGCCGCCACGCCCGGTGCCTTGATCATCTTTTCCTCCTTTCATCCGTTTTGATGCTGCGGTCGGCGACGCCCGCCGACGCGCTGTCGCGGTCCGGAAAGGGAGGGTGTCCGACGTGTCGTCACGCAGATACGTACGGGGGTGGGGAGCGCTGTCCCTGGCCGTCGGAGTCGTCCTCGTCGGCACGGCGGCCCAGTCGCCGCCCGGCCCGGACGGGCTCCCGGTCGCGGCGCCGGACTCCACCACGGTGGTCTCGGTGGACGGCTGCGGTACCGGCGGCGGCCTGTGTTCCGCACCCCGCCACACGGTGGTCCTGAGCGGCGGACGCACGCTCACGGGGCACCCCGTCATGCTCGGCGCTCAGGCCACGGGCCCCGTCTCGCTGCTGCTCCGCACCCGTGGCCGGCTCGTCGACGTCACCGTGACCGACCGGCGCGGCCGCCGGGTCTCCGGAGCGCCGAGCGCGGACGGCACCCGCTGGACGAGCGCCGTCGCCCTGCCCGCCGGAGGCCGCTACACCGCCCGCCTCGTCGTCGAACGGCCCGGCGCCGGGCGGGACACTTCCCACCGTCACCTCGCCCGGCTGGAGTTTCGCACCGCCGCCGCGCCCGCCGGAGAGCGGCTCACCGTCACGTTCGGTCCCGAGAGCGGCGGGACGTACGGCGTCGGCCAGCCGATCACCGCCGAGCTCAGCCGCCCCGTGCCGGCGGAGCACCCCGCCGCCCGCCGTGTCGTCGAGCGCGCCCTCCAGGTCCGCAGCGAACCCAGGGTCGAAGGCTCCTGGTACTGGGTCGACGCCGTCACCCTCCACTACCGGCCCCGCGACTACTGGCCCGCCCGCACCACCATCCGCGTGCACAGCTCCCTCGACGCGCTCCGCGTCGGCAGTGGCCTCTACGGCGGCCCGTCACGCCCCCTCACCCTCACCACCGGAGAACGTGTCGAGGCCGTCACGGACGTGTCCGCCCTGGAGATGACCGTCTTCCGCGACGGCCGGGCGATCCGCACGATCCCCGTGACCACCGGGAAGGCCGGATACCGGACCCGGGGCGGCGTCAAGGTCGTCCTCGGCAAGGAACCGCTCGTCCGCATGCGGGGCGACTCGATCGGCATCGCGCGCGGCAGCCGCGACTACTTCGATCTCAAGGTCCGCTGGGCCACCCGGGTGACGTGGAGCGGCGAGTACCTGCACGCCGCGCCCTGGTCCGTCGACGCGCAGGGCAGCGAGAACGTCAGCCACGGCTGCACCGGGATGAGCACCGAGGACGCCGCCTGGTTGTTCCGCACGGTCCGCGAGGGCGACCTCGTCCGGGTCGTCAACGGATACGGGGAGCCGATGACCCCCTTCGGCAACGGCTTCGGGGACTGGAACCTGAGCTGGGCGGAGTGGCGGCGCGGCAGCGCCCTCGCCGGTCCGGCCGCCGCCGGACCCGCGGCCGCGGGTGCCCTGCGCCCCGCGCTCTGAGCCGTGTGCGCGACGGGACCCCGAGGGATCGGGCCCGACGGGATCGCGCCACGCCGAGCGCCCGTCGGACGCCCTCGGTCCCGTACCCCTCGGTGATACTGACGTCCTGCCTGCTTGCCGCACATCCCGCCCCGCCGCGCCCAGGGAGCTTCGATGCCGGACGTCACCAAGGTCGAGGTCGGGGACGCGACCCTCTTCGTGGAAGCGCGGCGGCTCGGCCCCGACTCCGAGCTCGAAGGCTTCGGCGACCGCCTCCCGGACCTCTCCGCCGTCACCGGGGCGCTCGCCTCCTTCGCCGGGCAGATCGGCGAGGCGCTCGACCGGGCGGCCCCCGACCGGGCGACCGTCGAGTTCGGCTGCCAGCTCGGCCTGGACGCGGGCAAGCTCACCGCCCTTGTCGTCCAGGGCAGCGCCAACGCCAGCCTGCGGGTGACACTCGAATGGGCCAAGTCGCCCCACTGACCGGCATCGTCAGGCCGCGGACCTCCTCACTCCTTCCGGATGCCCGTGTTTCCCGGCGACCCCGGCTCCGCCACGTCGTCCGGGCCGGGCGCGGCCGCCGGAGCCGGTGCGCCGAGCATCAGCCGGGGGCGCCGCTGGAGTCCGGCGCCGACGAGGACGCCCAGGGCGATCGCGGCCACGGTGATCACCATGCTGACCATGCTGTCCAGCCCGCCGCCGGTGTCACCCGCCACGATGATCTCCGAGATGCTGGTGAGACCGACCGCGCCGGGGACGAGCAGCCAGAAGCACGGCAGGAACAGGACCTGGTCCGGGGTGTGCGAGCGGCGCGCGATCCACTTCGCCATCGGCGGCAGCAGCATTCCGGCCGCGAAGGCGCCGAAGGTCGCCCCGGCGAACTCCGAGGCCACCGACTGTACGAGCCGCTCGGCGAGCAGCGCGCCGAGGAGCCAGCCCGTGACTCGCGGCGGGGCGGAGAAGTACAGCAGGAAGCCGAAACCGAGGAGCAGCACGCCGACCCAGGGTGCCCAGGCTCCGAGGGTGGGCGAAGCGGGCCCGCCCGGCGGACGGGGGCTCAGCAGTTCGGTGCCGACCAGGATGCCGAGGGCCAGGAGCAGGAGCACGTTCGCGGCCCCGGCCAGCCGCGCGATGCCCGACAGGGCGGCCCCGGTGGCGAGTTCGATGGCCCCCAGGGTGAGCGCGGAGCCCGGCAGGAAGGCGATCAGAGGGGGGATGTACAGCACGGTGGGCGCTTCGTGCAGGAGCGGGCCGGCCCACGCCTGCGAGGCCGCCGTGACCAGGATCGCCGCCACGACCGGCAGGGCGGTACGGGCCGCCGGCAGCCGGTCGCCGAACAGGCGCAGCAGCCCGACGCCCGCACCCAGGACCGTGTACCCGATGACGGCGGGGACGGTCGCGTGCCGCATCGCGCCGAGGCCGACGGTGAGGAGGATGTAGCCGAGGACGGTGGCGGCGGGGCTGAACCGCTCGGGTTTCGCCCGGACCTCCCGCAACGCGCGCCGCGCTTCGTCGAACGGCACTTGCTCCGTACGCATCCGCTCGACGAGCGACTGGAGCGCCTCCACCTGGTCGAGCCGCAGGTCCGGGCCTTCGACGGGGGAGAAGTCCAGCTCCCCGCCCCGGCCGTCGAGGCCGCCGCCGACCCGGACGAACAGGCCCGTGGGGACGACGAAGCTCCGCACCCGCATGCCGTAGCGGGCGGCCACGTCGTGCAGCGTCCCCTCGACCTCGGCCGTCCGCTCCCCGGCGCGCAGCAGTTCGGATCCGAGCTCGCACAGCAGCGCGGCGAGGTCCCGCAACCACTCGCGGCCGGCGCCCTCGGCCTCCGGCACGGTCACGGTCTTCCTCCGGCGCCGGGGCCGCAACGCGGCTGCCCGGCGGGCGAGACCACGCATATCAAGATGGGACAAAAGGCGCATTCGGGCACGTTAGCAGCGCATTCGAGCCCTCACACCCGCCCGCCCCGGTGGCCGGACCCGACGGCGGGTCCGGCCCTGAGCCTCTACCTGTACTCGACGGTGAGAGTCACCGGCGCGTCCCGGTTCACGAAGAGGTACGCGCTCCCGGCAGGCGCCGCCGCGAAACCGAGCCGGAGCTGCGTGACCCCGCCCCGGTTCAGCGCCGCGAGCGCCGCCGCCGACAGGTCCGTCGACACCGCGCTGCCCGAGGTGAACGCGGCGATCTCCGCCCCGCCCGCCACCGACGCGGCGGCCGACCAGTCGGAGGGTTCCACCGCACACCCGCCGAAGCAGCCCGTGCGCACGTCCACCACCAGCCGGTTGCCGGACGGTGAGGCCCACGGATCGCCCGCGCCACTGGACCGCGTGACGGTCAGCCAGGCCCGGGTGACCTCCTTGCCCACCGGGATGCGTGAGGTGTCGAAGGACACCACCGACCGGTTCACCTTGCCGTCCGTGCCCCGGCCGAGGGCGAGACCGTACACGTCCTCCAGCGTGCCCAGCGCCGCCCCGGATCCGTCCGCCGCCGCCTTCACATACCCGTCCTCGGAGTCCGTACTGGCCAGCACGGTCCGCCCCGGCGCGGGCGGCGGCGTCGAGTCCCCGCGCAGCGCCCGCACCATGCCCATGACCGTCTCGATCTGCTTCCCGCCGTGTCGCGCGTAGGCCGTGTCACCGAGGTACCCCCACCAGTTCCAGCAGCCGTTGGGGTTCTCCAGGGTCGCCGTCGGCGCCGCCTGCGGATACAGCACGATCATGGCGTTCGTGTCGGCGTACTCGTTCAGGTAGGCGCCCTCGACGAACCGGGTCCCGAAACCCTGGTACGCGTACCCCTGCTTGCAGCCGTGCAGCGCGACGAGGAGCGTGCAGCGCGCCCCGCCCGCGCACGACGCCGGCACGTACGCGAAACCGTCCTTCCCCATCGAGAGTGCCGCCGCCGAGCCGCCCGGTGCGTACGCGTCCTGGTCGAAGCGGATCAGCGAGCCGCCCGTCCCGGAACCGGGCGCCGCGACCGAGCCGAAGAGGTGCCCGAGCAGCGCCCCCTCGGCGTCGGTGCCGCAGTTGTTCAGGTACGGGCTCTGCGTCACCGTGCACGAGTTGGGGCCGAGCGGGGTGATCCAGGCGTGCCCCGCCGCCGTGGACCGGTCGTAGCGGACCCGGGCTCCAAAGCGGCCGTAGTAGTCGGCGAGCGCGTCCGCGACCGGCCGTTTCACGGTCGCGTCGTTCGAGCCGCTGAAGACGTACACGGGGTCGTCGGCCAGGTTCTCCACCGGGTCGACGAGCCCTTGCGCGGACCGGTCGCGGGTGGCCTGCTCCAGGGCGCCGAGCTGAAGGCTCTGCGTGGTGTCCATGCAGGCGTTGAGCGCGGTGGGCAGTGAGCCGCGGGCGCAGTCGTACGGCCCCGAGGCGAAGGACGCCGACCCCTCGAACGTCCCGGAGTACGCCACGTGCAACTGGGTCGCCATGTACCCGCCGGACGAGACGCCCGCGCTGTACACGGAACCGATGTCGTACGCCTGGAGCGTGCCCGGCACGGGCGGGGGAGCGGCGGCGCCCGCCGGTACGGCGGTCGGGAACAGGGTCGCCGCGGCGCACAGCAGCAGCGCCGCGAAACGGCGTGGCCCGCGGTGGCGGGCGGGACGGGGTGAACGCATGGGGTCTCCCGGGCGGCTCGGTCCTGACGGAGGGTCGGCCGGGAGGCTACGGCCGGTCAGGAGGCCCCTGCCATGGGGGAGGACGCCACAAACCCTCCGGGCCGGTATGGCGGCCCGTCACCTGGCAGCCGGAGCGGGACCCCTGTGCGATCGAGGCCGCGCGAGCTGCGAGGATGCCGTCATGGAGCATCACGAGGAGCAGAAGGACCCGCTCGCCGAGGCGGTCGCCCTGCGGGAACAGGGCCACAAGGAGGAGGCGCGCGAGCTGCTCGTGGCCCTCGCCGCACGCCGTCCGGACGACGCCGAGGTCGCGTACCAGACGGCCTGGGCACACGACGTCCTCGGCCTGGAGGCGGAGGCCGTCCCCTACTACGAGCGCGCGCTCGCCGGTGCCGGACTCACCCCGGACGACCGGCGCGGCGCCCTCCTCGGCCTCGGCAGCACCTACCGGGTCCTCGGCCGGTACGACGACGCCGTCACGCTGCTGACCGCCGCCGCCGAGGAGTTCCCCCAGGACGGGGCCCTGCGCACCTTCCTGGCCATGGCCCTCTACAACACGGGGCAGCACCACGAGTCCGTCCGGACCCTGCTGCGCCTGGTCGCCGCCACCAGCGACGACCCGTCCGTACGCGCGTACCGGCGGGCCATCGAGCACTACGCCGAGGACCTCGACGCGACCGAGTGACCGCCGGCCGACGTCGCGTACCCGCGAGACCTACGTCAGTCGTTCACGGCGGTCAGGAGGACCACCGCGTCCTCCACGGCGGTCAGCCCGTGCCGCTCTCTGGGGATCATCCGCAGCGTCTGCGCCGGCAGCTCCTCCGCCCATCCGGCCGCCGTCAGCTTCACCCGGCCCCGCAGCACCTGGAGGCTCGCGGCCGGCGGCGCGTTGTGCTCGTCCAGGGACGTGCCCGAGGTCAGGGCGATGACGGTCTGCCGGAGCACCCCGTCGTGCATGACCAGATGGGCGCTGCGCCCGTGCGGCGCGGTGCGGGCCGCGGCCAGGTGTTCGTCGGCGAGCGCGGTGAGGTCCAGGATCATGTCTCTCCCTGCGGGGTGCTCTCCTGCGAGGTGCTCGGGCGGATACCCCCAGCCTCCCGTGTGGCGTCCGGGCCGCAACTCGGGACCGCCGGTCGCGCCACCAGCGCCACCACGAGACCCGCGGCCCCGACGCACGCACCCGCCGCGAGCAGGGCGGCGGACCAGCCGTACGCCGTGTAGAGCCAGGATCCGGCGAGCGAACCGAGGGCCCCGCCGCCGAACGTCGCCAGCATGAAGACGGTGTTCACCCGGGCAGCCACCGTCCGCCCGATCGCGAAGATCCGGGCCTGACTGGCCACCTGGCACGAGCTGACCCCGACGACCAGCAGATTTGCTCCGGCCACGAGCGCCACGGGGGAGTACGGGGCGAACCCCGCCACCGCGAGGCCGAGCCCCGCGGCCGCCAGACCCGCGGCGTTCACCGCCCCCGGCCCGTACCGGTCGGCCATCGGTCCGGCCGCCGCCGAGAGCAGCGTCGCGGGCAGGGTCAGCACCCCGAAGAGCCCGGCGGCGCCCGGACCGTACCCGAGGGGCGGGGCCGCCAGATGGAATGCGAGCACGGCCCAGAAGACGCTGAACGCGGCGAACACGCACGCCCCGAGCAGCGCCGAGATCCGCAGCTCCCGGTGGTCGGCGAGGAGCCGGGGCAGCCCGGCCAGGAGCCGGAGGTACGAGGAACGGCGCCGCCCCGCCGGTGGCGCGCCCATCCGCTCGGGCAGCCGCCGGGGCAGGACCCACAGCAGCGCCGCCGTCGCCGCCGCGGCCACCACGTAGGCCGCGCGCCAGCTCCCGCTCGCGTCGGTCACCGCGCCCGAGACCGTGCGGGACAGCGTGGAGCCCAGCGTGAGGCCGAGCCCGACGAGGCCCACGACCCTGCCCCGCCGTCCCGGACCCGCGAGCACGGCCGCCACCGGGGTGAGGATCTGCGGCAGCACCGTCGTGGTGGAGAGGGCCAGCGTGGCGAGCGTCAGCGTGACCACGTCCTGCGCCGCCGCGGCGACGAGCAGCGAGACACAGGTCAGCGCGAGCAGCACCGAGGTGAGCCGGCGCAGCCGCGCGGTGTCGGCGAGCGGCACGAGCAGCAGGATGCCGAGCGCATACCCGATCTGGGCCGCGGAGGCGATCAGCCCCGCCGTCCGCTCCGAGACCTCCAGGCCGCGCGCCACGGCGGCGAGCAGCGGCTGCGGGAAGTAGATGTTGGCGACCGTGACCGCGCCGGCCACGGCGACGAGCGGGACGTTCACGGTCCGGGCGGGAGCCGGGGCAGAGGCGGAGGTGGATGCGGTGGCGGCGGCGGTGGGTACGGCGGCGGAGCTCGGTTCCACGGACTCTCTTCCGGACGGGAGGGCGATGCCTTCAGGCTCCTCGCCGTCACCTCCGTCGAACAAGATGAGATCATCGAATCGGCGTTGAGCCACACTCAACGATCAGGAGGATTCCGATGCTCGAACGGTACGAACTGGAGGCCTTCCTCACGCTCGCCGAGGAGCTCCACTTCGGGCGCACCGCCGAGCGCCTCGGCGTCTCCACCGGCCGGATCAGCCAGACCGTCAAGAAGCTGGAGCGCCGCGTCGGCACCCCGCTGTTCGCCCGCACCAGCCGCAGCGTCCACCTCACGCCTGTTGGTCAGCGCCTGTACGAGGACCTGCTGCCCGCCTACCGGCAGCTGCGCACCGCGCTCGAACGCGCCACCGATGCCGGGCGCGGCTTCCACGGCGTACTGCGGGCCGGCTTCGCCACCCCCTGGGGCGGCGACCTGCTCACGACCGCCGCCGATACCCTGCTCGCCCGCTACCCCGGCTGCGAGATCACCGTCCGCGAGGTCCCTCTCGACGGCGGATTCGGCCCCCTCCGGGACGGAACGCTCGACGTCCAGTTCGCCGCCTTCCCCGTCCGCGAGCCGGACCTGACCACAGGTCCCGTCGTCGTCGCCGAGGACCGGGTCCTGCTCCTGCCCGCGGCTCATCCGCTGGCAGGCCGGGAGTCCCTCGGCCTGGAGGACCTGGCGGGACTGGCCCTGATCGCCCCCGAGGGCGCCAGCCCCGCGTACTGGCGCGACCACCACTACCCCCGCCGCACTCCGTCAGGCGCCCCCGTCGGCCGGGGACCGGTCGCGGCGACCTGGCAGGAGGTCCTCTCCCACGTCAGCGCCGGGCGGGGCGTCGCTCCCGGCGCGGCGCTCGGCGCCCGCTACCACCCACGCCCCGGCATCGCCTACGTCCCCCTGCGCGACGCCGCGCCCGTCGAGTACGGCCTGGTCTGGCCCACAGCCGCGGACTGCGCGCTGCTCAGGGCCTTCGTCGAGACGGTCGGTACCGCAGGGCCCTGACTCGTGCGCTCTACGGCGCGTCGGCGGGTGCGGGTGCGGGTGCGGGCGTGGGGGCCGTCAGCGCCCCCGTCAGATGGTCGTACGCCACGTGCGCGTGGAGCCGGACGCCGGTGACGAGGGTGTCGTCGTCCGCGTAGAAGTGCGGGTTGTGGTTGGTGACGATGCCGCGCCCGCCCGGGACCGGCACCGGCCGGCCCGATGCGTCCAGCGCCGCGTCCTGGACGCCGAGCATCACGTACAGGCCGCCGAAGCGGCGGACGAACTCGGAGACGTCGTCGTACCCGAGCGTCCCGCCGGTCTCCACCACCCGCTCCTCGCCCACGACCCGGCGGAAGGTCGGCAGCGCCGACTCGACCCACGGCCGGCTGTTGTGCACGGGCGGCACGGACTGGAGGTACTCCACCGAGGCAGTCGCCCCGTACGCCGCCGCGGAGTGCTCCACGAGCGTCGTGAGCCGCCGCTGGACCTCCGCCATGTCCGTCTCGACGGCGCACCGGACCGTGCCCCACAGCGTCACCGTCTGCCCGATGATGTTGAACCGGCCGACGTCTTCCACATGCCCGATGGAGACCGTGACCGGCGCGAAGGCCGAGACCTGGCGGTACAGCTGGCCGACGCCCGTCAGGACCGCTCCCACCGCCGGCATCGGATCGACGCCCTCCCAGGGCGTGGAACCGTGCGTCTGCTTCCCGGTGACGACGACACGGACGAGGGCGGAAGCGGCGTACTGATTGCCGATCCTGTATCCCACGTGCCCCTTCGGATAGGGCGTCACGTGCAGCCCGAACGCCATCGTCGGCACCGGGTCGGCGAAGGCGCCCGCCTCGACCATGGCCCGTGCCCCGCCCTCCTCGGTCACCGGCGGGCCCTCCTCGGCGGGCTGGAAGACGAAGAGCACGGTGCCCGGGAGGCGGTCCCGGACCCCGGCGAGCACCACTGCCGCGCCGAGCACCATCGCCGTGTGGCAGTCGTGCCCGCAGGCGTGCGAGACGGGGAACGGGCCGCCCGGATAGTCGGCGTCGACGACCTCGGAGGCGAACTCCGCCCCGCACAGGTCCCTGACCGGCAGCGCGTCCATGTCCGCCCGGAGTGCCACGACCCGCCCGCCCTGTGACGGCCCGGCACCGCGCAGGACGCCCACGACGCCGTGACCCGCGATGCCGGTACGCACCTCGTCGAGGCCCAGCGCGCGCAACTCGTCGGCCACCAGCCGGGCCGTCTCGACCTCCCGGTTGGACAGTTCCGGGTGCCGGTGCAGATGGCGCCGCCAGGCGACCACCCGGTCCGCCACCTTCGCTGCCCGTTCGTCCAGTTCGCCGTGCATCGACTCCGTACTCAACGGGGACTCCCTCTCGTACCGGCTCGCGCCGTGGCCATGGGGACCGTGCCCCACCAGCCTCGCACCGAGGGCCTGTCCGGCGGGTGAGGACCGGACAGGCCCGCGGCGTGTCAGCGGTCGGTCAGGTCGGAGAGCCTGAAGTCGTCCGGAAGGGGCGTCCCGAGCTCGTTGAGGGCCGTGACCACTCCTCGCGGAGGCGGGCGAGCTCCTCGACGAGCCAGATGTGCACGTCGACGAGTTGGTTCCCGAACGCCGCGAGGCGGTCGGCCGGTTCGGAGGCGGTGGTCATCCCCGCATGATCGCACCGGGGCCAGGACGCCGCACAGCCCCTGTCCGGTACGGGACGGGGGCTGTGCGGTGTGGGCGGGGGCCGCCGTGGCCAGGAGCGGCGTCAGCCGGTGAAGACCTCGGTCAGCGACCAGACGGCGAGGCCCGCCATGATCACGCCTCCGACGCGCTGCACGGTCTTGAGCGGGACGCGCTTGGCGATGAACCGGCCCGCGACCAGGGCGAGGGCGGAGACGCTCATCAGGGCGGCGAGCGAGCCGATCGCCGTCGACCAGGTGCCGTTGGTGGCGGCGAGGTTGGCGGTGGTGATCTGGGTGAGGTCGCCCCACTCGCTGATGAAGACGGCCATGAAGGCGGTCGAGAAGACGGGCCAGAAGCCGGTCACCGCCCGGCCGCCCGTGTCGTCGTCCTCGTCGTCGCCACTGCCGCGCAGCAGCATGAACGCGCCGAAGCCGAACAGCAGGGCCGAGACCAGTTTGACGATCCAGCCGGGGAGGAGCCCGAGCAGGCTGCCGGCTCCCACGGCGATGGCGACGTGCGCCAGGAACGCGGTCGAGGTGCCGATCCAGACGTACAGCGGACGCATCCGCGTGCCCATGGCGAGGGACGCGAACATCGTCTTGTCGGGAAGCTCGGCGAGGAAGATCAGCCCGAAGGCGGTGAGGATCGCCAAGGGGTCGAGGTGCATACCGGGGCTCTCTGCTCGGTCCGGGCCCGTGGGCTCCGCACCTCGACGGCGACGGGAGGACCACTCGGCCCGGCATGACGGACCACGCCCACGGAATCGCGGACGCGGTTGATGCCTGGCCGAAGGTCTCGCCCGTCCACGTCGTGCGTGGACCCGGTCACCGGGAACCCGGGGGTTCCAGTGTGTCGACGACCGGTTCGCAGGGCTACTCCCCTTCGCTGTCCCTCAGTGTAACCGAACAGTGTGCGAGCGTGGGTAGACAGTGTCTACTCGATCTTGGTAGACAGTGTCTATGCAACATCAGGAGAACGAAGATCACGACGAGCGCGAGGAGCGCGAGGACGGGCTGCGCGGACGTCTCGTCCGGGCGGGCGTCGAGCTGGTGAACGCCGAAGGCGCGCAGGCCCTGTCCCTGCGCGAGATCGCCCGCAGGGCCGGTGTCTCCCACGGAGCCCCCCGCCGCTACTTCCCGACCCATCTGGACCTCCTGTCGGCCATCGCCCGCCAGGGCTTCGCCGAGCTGGCCGACCGCCTCGCGGAGGAGGACCGGGAGGATGCGGGGCCGCGCGAACGGATCGCGATCCTCGCCCGCGTCTACCTCGCGTACGCGGGGAGCCGGCGCGGCATGTACGAGCTGATGTTCCGCCACGACCTGCTCGAAAGCGGCGGGCTGGGACTGCGCGAGACGAGCCTGCCGCTCTTCGCCCACCTCGCCGGGCTCGTCGCCCGCGCCACGGATCCCGCGCGGCCCGCTGACGCGGCACTGAGCGCGGACACGACGTCGCAAGCGGACGCGGCTGTGCGTGCGGGCGCGGCTGTGCGCGCCGGCGCTCTCTGGGCCAACCTCCACGGCATCGCCCAGCTCTGGCACTGGGGCAGCCTTCCGCTCGCCACCGGCGGCACCGATCCCGCCCCGCTCCTCGCCGCCGCGCTCGACGCCCACCTCGGGCCCGTGGAGCCCGCCCCGTGACCGCGACAGGACCGCGCCGCGCCTCCACCCTGGCGTGCAGTGTCGTCGGCGCCGCCGTCGTCGCCCTCGACGGCACCGTCCTCACCGTCGCCCAACCCGCCCTCCAGCGAGACCTGCACGCCGACGTCGGACAGGTGCAGTGGACCAGCACCGCCTACCTCGTCACCGTCGCGAGCCTCCTCGTCTTCGCCGGCCGCCTCGGCGACCGCCACGGCCACCGCCGCGTCTTCGCCGTCGGCGCCCTCGGCTTCGCCGCCGCCTCCGCCGGCATCGCCCTCGCCCCCGGCATCGGCGCCGTGATCGCGCTGCGCGTGCTCCAGGGGGTCTGCGGGGCGCTCCTCCAGCCCGCCACCCTCGGCATGCTGCGCACCGCGTTCCCACCCGAGCGGCTCGCGACGCCGATCGCCGTGCGCACCGCCGCCATCGGCCTCGCCGCGGCGGCGGGCCCCCTCGTGGGCGGCGCACTCGTCTCCTCGTACGGCTGGCGCGCGGTCTTCCTCCTCGGCGTGCCGCCGACCCTCGCGATCGGCCTGCTCGCCCTCACCGGTCCGGAACCGCGCGCCGACGCCCGCGAGCGAGCCCCCTCCGCCGGACTCGCCGCGCTCGATCCGCTCGGCGCCGTCCTGCTCGCCGCGGCCCTCGGGCTCCTGGTGCACGGACTGGTCGACGCGCCCCGCCCCGGCGGCACCGGAACCACTGCCCTCGTGCTCGCGGCCGCCCTGGCCGCCGGAGCCGCGCTGGTCCGGCACGAGCGCCGCGCCCCGCACCCCCTCCTGCCACCGGAGCTGATGCGGAGCGTGCCCATCCGCGCCGGTCTCGCCGTCCTCCTCGCCGCCTCGGCCGCGCTCTTCGGGACGCTCTTCGTCGCGACGTACTTCCTCCAGGACGTCCAAGGCCTCGGTCCCCTCGACTGCGCACTGCGCGTCCTGCCGCTCGCCGTGCTCATGGTGCTCGGAGCGCCCCTCTGCCCGCCGCTCCAGCGCCGCTTCGGCCCCCGGCGCACGGCGGCCGCCGGTGCGGTCCTGCTCACCCTCGGCGTCCTGTTGCTCGCCCGCCTCGACGCGACGGCCTCCGCCGTCTCCGTCGGTACCGGCGCCGCCCTCCTCGGCGCGGGCTTCGTCACCCTGATGGTCACCGCGACCTCCGTCGTCGTGCACCGCGCCCCCGAGGCCCACGCGGGCGTCGCCGGCGGCCTCCAGCAGACCGCCATGAACATCGGACCCGCCCTCGGCGTCGCCACCGCGACCCTGCTCCTCGCCCTCGCACCGGACGGCGGTTTCGTCCCGGACCGGGGCGTCGCCCTGCCGGCCCTCGCCGTGATCGCGGCGCTCGCCCTCCCCGCCGCACTCGCCCTGCCCGACACGGCGCACCACGCGAGGCAGCGCCCGGGGAAACGTCCGAGGAATCCGCCGAGGGAACGCCCGAGGGAACGTCAGGGGACACGCCGGGGGCCGACGCCACCGGAGCCCCGACGGCGGTTCTGCGTACGATCATGAAATGTCCGACGTCGGCCACCGGCGCCCGCCCGGCAAGGCGGAGCGCACACAGTTCAACCTCGGTCGCGCCCTGCCCTTCCTGATCCTCGTGATGACGGCCGCCGCCGATGTCCTCACCCCCGACAGGGAGCGTTTCGAGCGCCTCCTCGTCGCCGCGCCCGCGCTCGCCGCCGTCACCTGGAGCGTGCGCGGCACCATCGGCATCGGGCTGCTCGCCATGGCGGTACGCGCGGTGCTCCACCTCGGCCGGGACGAAGCCCTCGTCCCCGAACTCCTCGCCAGCGAGGTGGTCCTCGCCCTCGTCACCGCCGCGGCCGCCTGGGTCAGCCATGTCCGCACCCGCTACGAAAAGGAGCTGCGCGAGGTCACCGCCGTCGCCGAGGTCGTCCAGCGCGTCGTCCTGCGTCCCCTGCCCGACCGCCTGGGCCGCTTCGAGCTGCACCTGCTGTACGTCGCGGCCGCCGCCAAGGCCCGGATCGGCGGCGACTTCTACGAGGCCGTCCGGGTCCCCGGAGCCGTACGGATCATGCTCGGCGACGTCCAGGGCAAGGGCCTCGGCGCCGTCGAGACCGCCGCCGTCCTGCTCGGCTCCTTCCGGGCCACCGTCAACGAGGCCCCGGACCTGGCCGCGCTCGCCGACACGCTCGACGAGGGCCTGACGCGCTACAGCGGCTGGGACCCCGAATCCGATGCCGCCGAACGCTTCGCCACCGTCGTCCTCGTGGAACTCCCCGACGGCCAGGACATCGCCCGGCTCCTCAGCTGCGGCCACCCCGCCCCCCTGGTCCAGCGAGGGGCCGAGGTCACGCCGGTCGCCTTCGCCGACCCCTCCCTGCCCGTCAACCTCGCGGGCCTCGCCGAGAACCACCACCGGATCGAGGAGGTGCCCTTCGGACCGGGGGACCGGATGCTGCTCTTCACGGACGGCGTCAGCGAGACCCGCGACCGGGCCGGCACCTTCTACCCGCTGGAGCTGCGGCTGCGCGGCTGGGCGCGGGAACCGGCCGCCGAACTGCCCGGCATCCTCCACCGCGATCTCGCCGCGTACGGCGTCGACGGCCTCGACGACGACGTCGCCGCGCTGCTCGTCGTCCGGCCGCCCGAGCCGGGCCGGCTCTCCTCCTGACCCCCTTCGCACCGTTATCGGGGTACTCAAACATCGAGTTCGGGGCGGCTTGTGTCGTTCCCGCACGGTTATGTGACACGTGCGCCGTTCGTGCGCTCTGGCCGCTCCGGCCCGCATACGTGAGGCTTGCGACCGTCCGCATCGCGGACAGTCTGCAGTCCACTCGAGAGGAACGGGTGCACGTGCCCCAGGACAACCCCTTCACCACCGGCTCGTCCGAAGACTTCCCCGGCTTCCCCGACGGCACGGTGGGCCTCACCGCCGCCGACACCGCCCGCATCGCGGGAAGCGGAATCGGAAACGGAAGCGCCGGCGGCCTCTGGGCCGCCGACGGAACGGTGAACCCCGACGCCGTCCGCCTCGGCCAGACCCTCGCCACCGCGCTCCTCGGCGGCGGCACCCCCGGCACGGCGAGCGCCGACGCGCTGCTCCCGGCCGAACTCGCCGCGTACGTCGAGGAGGTCCGCGGCGTGGCCTGGCCCGCGTACCACCGCATCGAGTCCGCCACCGAGGGCGTCCGGCTCTCCGCCTTCAGCCTCTACCAGCTAAGCCCCGGCCCGCATCCGCTCGTCATCGTTCCGGCCGGCTGGACTCCGTTCGGCTGGCCGCTGTTCCTCTGGTCGTACCTCAGCCTCGCCCGCCGCGGCTACCACGTCATCGCCTACACGCCCCGCGGCCTCGGCATCCCCGGACTGCCCTCCACCTCCGAGGGCTTCGTCGACGTCGCCGGACCCCACGACTGGGCCGACGGCTCAGCCGTCATCGACTTCGCCGTCCAGCACTTCGGCCCGAGCGCCATCGGTTTCCTCGGCGAGTCCTACGGCTCCGGCATCAGCCAGCTCGTCGCCGCCCACGACGGCCGCGTCTCCGCCGTCGTCGCCCTCAGCACCTGGGGCAACCTCGCCACCAGCCTCTACGACAACAAGACCCGCCACCTCGCGGCCGTGAAGGCGCTGCTCTCGCTCACCGGCGGACCGGTCGAGGAGAAGTTCGACGAGGAGAACCAGCGGATCCTGGCCGACTTCCAGGCCGACCGGAACCTGCACGAGGTCGTGAAGTGGGGCCGGAAGCGCTCCCCCGAGTCGTACCTGCCCCTCACCAACGAGAACGAGACGCCGACCTTCTTCTCCAACACCTGGCACGAGAGCCTCTTCCCGGTCAACCAGGTCCTGACGACCTTCGAGGACCTGCGGGTGCCCAAGCGGCTCAATCTCTGGATCGGCGACCACGCCGCCCCCGAGGGCCCGGGGCTCATCGGTACGGAGCCCCGCAAGGCCAACGTCCCCATGGAGGAGGCGTACGCCTGGCTCGACCACTACCTCAAGGGCGAGCGCAACGGGGTCGAGGACTGGGAGGAGGTCTCCAGCCAGGTGATGTTCACCTACGTCACGGAACCGGTCACGGACCCCGGTACCGGCGAACCGACCGGCGAGGACCGGATCGTCGAACCCGCCGTCCGCGAGACCCGTGCCGCCTGGAGCGAGGTCACCACCGGCGTCGAGGTGTTCGGGCTCACCGGCGACGGGGCCGGCGGCGCCGACGGCCTGCTCGTCCCGCGCGCCGGCGCGGAGCCGGCCCCGCCGGAGGAGACCGGCTGGCGGCGCGCGTTCGTCGCGGGCGTGGACACCGAAGCGACCGCCATGGACATGCCGCTCATGAAGACCGGCCAGGCGGAGTGGGCCGGCAACCCCAAGATCTACGACACCCGCAAGATCGACCGCCGGCACGCCGTGGCCTGGACGACCGAGCCGCTCCTCGCGCCCGAGGGGGAGGGGCAGGCGGCCCGCCGCGTCCGGGGGATCCCGCGCCTGCGCCTCACGGTCCGCTCCACGTCCACCTCGGCGGGGCTCGTCGCCCATCTCTTCGACGTCGCCGAGGACGAGACGGCCCGGATCATCACCCACGAGCCGCTCAACGTGTACGGCCTGACGCCCGAGCAGGACGTCACCGTGACCTGGAACCTCCAGGCCGCCGCGTACGACATCCCCGCCGGCCACCGGCTGATGCTGGTCGTCGACAGCATGGACCCGCTGTACGGCGGCGCGTCCATCACGTGGACGCAGACCGCCTTCGGCTCCCCTGAGGGCGAGCCGTCCTTCCTGGAACTGCCCCTCGGCTGAGCCCGGGAGGCGGTGGGCGGTACGCGGCGTGGGGGCGCGGTCGGACACCGCGTCCCCACGTCCGCGCCACCACGCTCGCGCGTCACTCCACCGGAGCGAGTCCCAGATGCTCGCGGAGCGTCGTCCCCGTGTACGCGGTCCGGTACACCCCGCGCTCCTGGAGCTCGGGCACGAGCAGGTCCACGATGTCGTCGAGCCCGTCCGGCACCAGGTACGGCGAGACGTTGAAGCCGTCGACCGCCCCGTACCGGACGAACCGCGCGAACTTCTCCGCGAGCGCCGCCGGAGTGCCCACGTGCCCGCGCTGCGGACCGAGTTCGATGACGGTCTCCCGCAGCGACCAGCCGTTGGCCTCCGCCTTCGCCCGCCACTCGGCGACCGTCGTCAGGGCGTCCTTGATCCTGCTCGACCCGAACGTTCCCGTGTACTCGACGATCACCGGATCCTCGGCCGGCAGCGGGCCGTCGGCGTCCCGCCCGGACAGGTCGATGTTCCACAGCCGGCCCGCGATGCCGAGGGCCACGGCGGGAGTGACCTGTTCGAGGCGGACCCAGCGGGCCTTCTCCTCCGCCTCCTTCTCCGTCGCCCCGATGATGATCTCCGTACCCGGCAGGATCCGCAGGGCGTCCTCGGGCCGCCCCACCGCACGGAGCCGTCGCCGGAGGTCCTCGGCGAAGCCCAGCGCGTCGTCGAAGTCCAGACCGTGCGCGGAGAAGATCACGTCCGCGTTCCGCGCCCCGAAGTCCCGGCCCTCACCGGAGTCCCCGGCCTGGAAGATCACCGGGTGGCCCTGGGCGCTGCGCGGCAGGGTCGGCGCGAGATCGACGTCGAAGTGCTCCCCGCGCGACCGTACGCGCCCCACCGCCCCCGGCACCGACCAGGAACGCGCGTCGGCCGACGCGGCCACGGCGTCCTTCCCCCAGCCGTCCCACACCGCACGCGCGACGGAGAGGAACTCCTCGGCGCGCGTGTAGCGGTCCGCGTGGTCGAGGAATCCGCCGCGCCGGAAGTTCTCCCCGGTCCAGGCGTTGTGCGTGGTCACCATGTTCCAGCCTGCCCGGCCGCCGGAGAGCAGGTCGAGGCCCGCGAGGCGGCGGGCCAGGTCGGCCGGCTCGTTGTAGGTGGTGTTGGAGGTGGAGACCAGCCCGATGCGGTCGGTGGCGGCCGCGAGCGCCGACAGCTGGGTGATCGAGTCCGGGCGCCCTGCGACGTCGAGCTCGTGGATGCCGCCCTCCGACTCGCGCAGCCGCTGCCCGTCCCCGAGGAAGAAGGCGTCGAAGAGCCCTCGTTCGGCGGTCCGCGCCACCTGGAGGAACGAGGCAGGAGCGATCTGTGAACCGCTCGACGGATCCGACCAGATCGTCCAGTGGTTGACCCCCTGGAAGAACACGCCGAAGTGGAGCCGGGCGTCAGGGCGGGGGACGTCGGTGGGATCGGTGCGGGTCATCGGGTCTCCTCCCGGACGAGAGCGGTGCCGGTGCTGGTGACTGTTCTGGTGCTGGTGCTGGTGCTGGTGCTGGTGCTGGTGCTGGTGGCGGTGCTCGTCGCGAATCGGCTGACGGGGCGGGGGAGGCCCAGTGACGTACGGAGGGTGGTGCCCGGCAGCGGGCGTGTCGCGAGCCGCCGGACGAACAGCGCGGGCAGGACGAGCCGGGAGAGCACCGACAGGTCCTCGTCGAGGACCAGCGGCAGCAGCCGCACCCCGTCGACGCGCGCGGCGAGCTCCGCCAGCAGGCTCACCAGACCGTCCGCGGACCCCGTGTACCGGAGCCGGTCGGGGCGCTCCTCCCAGGGGGAGTACCGCTCCAGATCGGCGATCCGCTCCCGGGCCGTCTCGCGCGGGGTGTCGAGGGCCACCTCGATCTCGGCGAACGCCAGCGGCACACCGGCGGCCGTGGCCGCCTCGCCCGCCGCGCCGGTCTCCGCCGCGGTCGGCCCGCCGACCAGCGCCACGTCGGTCAGCCCGGCCGGGACGAGACCCTGGCGGGCGAGGACCACGGGCCGGCCCTGCGGAGGGCGCGGCACGATGGACGGGCCCTTCACGGAGTACGTCTCGCCGGTGAAGTCGATGGAGTGGAGCCGCTCGCGGTCCAGATAGCGGCTCGTGGCCACGGACCGGATCACCGCGTCGTCCTCCCACGAGTCCCAGAGGTCGCCGACGACACGCACCCCGTCGTGGGCCTCCCGGGCGCGGGCCGCGGGACCCTCGACGAGGGGGCGCCCCCAGGCCCGCGCGGCCGCCGGGTCCTCCTCGACGCCCACCACCCAGCCGGCGCGGCCGGCCGAGAGGTGGTCGAGGGAGGACAGCTGCGAGGACACGTGGAACGGTTCGGCGTAGGTGGTGGCGATCACGGGGGCGACCCCGAGGACGCTCGTCGACGCGGCGACGAAAGCGGCGCGCTCGACCGCGCCGATCCGGCCCACCGGGTCGGCGCCGGAGGCCGGCGGCAGGATCGAGTCGTCCAGGGTGACGAGCGTGAATCCGGCGTTCTCGGCGGCGGTCGCGGTACGGGCGAGCCGACGCGCGGTCAGCAGCTCGCCGGGGGCGTGCGCGGCACGGCGCCACGCGGCCGGATGTGCGCCGTCGCCGTCGAGCTCGACGGCCAGGCGCAGGGCAGGGCGGGGCATGGGAGTGGTCCTTCCGGGAGACGGGAGCGCGCGGCGGGGCACGGGCGCGCGAAGGCGCGCCGGCGTGCGGCCGGGCGACGGAACGTCACGGAACGCGCGGACCCACGCGGAGCGGGGTCAGGCGCTGAGGGAAGGACAGATGGCCGAGGAGGTACGGCAGAAGTCGACGTGGCGGCGGCAGACCAGCGGCGCCCCGGCGCGGACCAGGCGGCGCGGCGCGTTGCTCGACGCGTGCACGTGCGCCTCCCCTCGGTTCGGTCCGGCTCCTTCCCGGCCATCCGGGAAGGAACGTCTCACCATAGGCAGGCGGGCTTCCGCGCTGTCAAGGCCGTCCCGGCAGGTGGGAGCGTCAGCAGGCCACAGGGGGAGGGGAGTTGACGGCACGCCGCTGCACTCGCGTCAGCCGTCGGTCTGACCGAACATGCACCTGTGGAAGGACGCGCCGCCCCGGCCGCGGCCTCTAGCGTGCCCCGCATGACCCGATTCACCCGCGCGGCCGCGGCCGCGCTTCTCGCCTGTTCCCTCGCCTTACCCGGAGCCCTCGCCACGGCGGGCCCGTCCGTCGCGGCCCCGGCCGCGCTCACCGCCCCGGTCGTCGCCCCCGACACCGCACGGCCCGCGCTGCCCGCGCCCACGGGGCCGTACGCCATCGGCCGCACGGTCCTGCCGCTCGTCGACCGGTCCCGTACCGACCCCTGGGTCCCCACCGCCGCAGGGCGCGAACTGATGGTCACCCTCCACTACCCGGCCGCGCGCCCCGGCGACGGGCGCCCCGCTCCGTACGCCACCGGCGAGGAGGCGCGCCTCCTGATCGAGGCGCTCGGCATCGGCTCCGCCGTCCCGGGCGACGCGCTCGCCCGGATGCGCACCCACGGCCGGACCGACGCCCGCCCCGCCCCGGGCAAGCACCCGCTCGTGCTGCTGTCGCCCGGCTTCGGCGGCTCCCGGTGGACGCTCTCCCACCTCGCGGAGGACCTCGCCTCGCGCGGCTACGTCGTCGCCTCCGTCGACCACGCCTACGAGTCGTACGGCATCTCCGTCCCCGGCGGCCGGACCCTGACCTGCGTCGCGTGCACGGCGCTCGACGAGGGAGGCGTCCACGCGAGCGTGGTGACCTCCACCCGCGCCGCCGACATGCGCTTCGTCCTCGACCGGCTGACCGGCCCCCGCCCCGTCTGGCGCCACGCCCGCGCCATCGACGCGCGCCGCGTCGGCATGGCGGGGCACTCGATCGGCGGGGCGAGCGCGGCCACCGCCATGGCGGCCGACCCGCGCATCGACGCCGGGCTCAACATGGACGGGGCCTTCTGGGAGGACCTGCCGGCGGAGGGCCTGCGCGGCCGTCCGTTCCTGATGCTGGGCACCCACGACGGCATGCACCTGCCCGGCGGGCAGGACACCAGCTGGGACCGGGTGTGGCCCACGCTCGACGGCTGGAAGCGGTGGGTCACCGTGGCCGGGGCGGAGCACTTCACCTTCTCCGACTACCCGGTGATCCAGAGCCGGTTCGGCCTGCCCGGGCCGGCGCTGCCCGCCGACCGGGCCGTCGCCGTCACGCGGACGTACGTGGCCGCCTTCTTCGACCGGCATCTGCGGGGCCTCGCGCGGCCCGTCCTGGACGGTCCGACCCCGGACCACCCGGAGGTCCACTTCCAGCACCGCTGACCGGTCCGCCGGTAGCCGCCGGGTCGCTGCGGGGCGGCTCGGGCGGCTCGGGCGGTCGAGCCGTCGACGTCAGGAGCGGTACGGAGTGTTCGCCGCCGCCCAGTCGGCCAGCGCCCTCGCGCACTCGGCGACCGACTCGCGCCAGGTGCGGGCCGCGCCGTCCCCCGCCTCGTCGCTGACGTGCTTCACCATCCGCAGCGGAACCCCGGCGAGCTGCGCGACCGAGGCCAGCGCGTACCCCTCCATGTCGACGAGCGCCGCCCGCTCCGCGAGCCGGGCCCGGGAGGCCTCGTCCGCGATGAACGAGTCCCCGGTGGCCAGCACCACGTCACCGCCGTCGGGCAGGGTCAGCGGCTCGCCATAGGTCTCGCCGGTCAGCGTGGCGAGGAATACGCCGTCGAAGTCATGCTGGAGGACGGTGCCGACGACATGAGTGCCCATGAAACCAGGGCGCAGTGCCCCGGCGGTCCCCAGGTTCACGATCCCGGACGGCCGCGGGCCCCGGCCGAGTACGGTCGCGAGGGCGGTCGCCGCGTTGACCTTGCCCATGCCGGTGAGCAGCACCGGCAGATCGGTGTCGAGGAACTGCGCCTCCTCCTTCACCGCGACGACGTACAGAGGACGGCCGGCGACGATCTCTCCCAAGAGTTCCATGGAGGTCACGCTAGATGGCGGCCCCGCCGCCGTACAACCGGACCCCGTACGACCCCCCTAGGGGGTGGGGTGGCGGGGGGAGACGGCCCGTGGCTCAGACCGGGAGCAGGCGGCCGATCAGCGCTCCGAGCTGGCGTGAGTTGCGGCAGGGCCGCATGTCGACGATCTCGGCGTACGCCGGGGCCTCCGAGTCGCCCGTGCCCCACAGCGAGGGCTGCTCGGGATTGAGCCAGTGGACCCGGCGCGCCCGGTCCGCGACCCGTTTCAGCGCCGCGAGGTTGGGGTCGGCGCGGTTGGTCCGCGCGTCGCCGAGGACGAAGAGCACCGTGCGCGGGCCGACGGCCTCCGCGTACCGGTCGGCGAACTCCCCGAGCGCCGTCCCGTAGTCGCTCTGCCCGTGCCAGCCGGTCAGCTCCGCCTCCGCGAGGATGCGGTCGCCGAGCCCCGCCGGGTCCGCCGCGCCCCGTGCGATCAGCCCCGTCACCTCGTCGACCCGGTTGACGAAGGCGAAGACCCGCACCCGGCTGAACTGGTCGTGCAGGGCCTGCACCAGCAGCATCGTGAACTGCGCGAAACCGGCCACCGACCCCGACACATCGCACAGGAGCACCAGCTCCGGCCGCCCGGGACGGCGCCGTCGCAGCACCGGCCGCACAGGGACGCCCCCGGTCGACAGCGAGCGGCGCAGCGTCCGCCGCAGGTCGATCTCCCCGCGCGCCGCCCGGCGCCGGCGGGCGGCCAGCCGGGTGGCCAGCTTCCGTGCCAGCGGCCGTACCGTACGCCGCAGCTCGTCCAGCTGCGCCCGCCCGGCGAGCAGGAAGTCCACCCCGTCCGCCGTCCCCGCGACCGCCCGCCGAGCGACCCGGTCCCGGCCCTGCCGCTCGGCGACCCGCCGCCGTGCCTCGGTCCTGACCCGTTCGCGGAAGGCCTCGATCCGCCGCCGGATCTCGTCGTCGAGCAGCCGGTCGGCGAACTCGGGCTCCTCGCTCCGCTCCGCAGCCCGCACCCGCGCGAGGAGGGTCTCGGGGCGCAGCCGGGAGAGCGTCTGGTACGAGGACCAGCCGTCCGTCTCCGGGCCGGAGCCGTAACCCCCGAAACCGCCCACCGCCTCCGCCGCGAGCACGGCGAGGGCGGCCCCGTCGTCGGCCGCCAGCGCGTCTGCGAGCCGCTCCCGCAGCTCGGCGAGGTCGGCCGCGGTGCCGTCGAGGGCCGTCCGACCGCCGCCGCCGAGCGGGAAGTACAGGTCGAAGACCCGGTCGAAGACGGGGCGCTGCCGCTCCCCGTGGAGCAGCGTCGCCGCCAGCGCCTCCCGCACCCGCTCGCGGTCCGTGAACCCGACCGCCTCCAGGGCGTGCCCCGCGTCCACGGTCTCGCCCGTCCCGATCCCGAAGCCGTGGTCGCGCAGCGCCCCCACCAGACCGGTGAGCCGCTCCACGGGCCCGGACGCGTCCGCAGACGTCCCGCCCGGGACCGCCGGGGTCACACCGCTTCCAGGTCGAGCTTGGCCGCGGCCTTCACGATGTCGTCCTGGTGCTTGAGGAGAACCCCCAGGCTGTCCCGTACGACCCCCTCGTCCAGCCGGTCCGCGCCGAGCGCCAGCAGGGTCCGCGCCCAGTCGATCGTCTCGGACACGGACGGGACCTTGCGCAGGTCCATGGCCCGCAGCGCCCCCACGACCCGGACGACGGACGTGGCGAGCGCGGCGTCGAGGCCGGGCACCTTGCGGGTCACGATCCGGCGCTCCAGCTCCTCCTCCGGGAACCCGATGTGCAGGAAGAGACAGCGTCGCCGGAGCGCCTCGGACAGTTCGCGGCTCGCGTTCGAGGTGAGGACGACGAAGGGCCGTCGCGCCGCCGCGATCGTCCCGAGCTCGGGGACGGTCACCTGGAAGTCGCTGAGCACCTCCAGGAGCAGGCCCTCGACCTCGACGTCGGCCTTGTCGGTCTCGTCGATGAGGAGGACGGTCGGCTCCTCGGACCGGATGGCGGTGAGCAGCGGGCGGGCGAGCAGGAACTCCTCGGAGAAGATGTCCGTCCGCGTCTCGTCCCAGGACTCGCCGCGGCCGGACGTGATCCGCAGCAGCTGCTTGGCGTGGTTCCACTCGTACAGTGCGCGGGACTCGTCGACGCCCTCGTAGCACTGGAGCCTGACGAGCCGGGCGCCCGTCACCTCGGCGACGGCCTTGGCCAGCTCCGTCTTGCCGACCCCGGCGGGCCCCTCGACCAGGAGCGGCTTGCCGAGCCGGTCGGCGAGGAAGACGGTGGTGGCGACGGCCCGCGACGCCAGGTAGCCGGTCGTGGCGAGCCGCTCGGCGACGTCGTCCACGGAGCTGAAGAATCCGGTCGTCATGCCTGTCCCCCCGGGAAGCGGAAACTCTTACTGGCCAGTAGCCTCAGGGGTACTTGATCAGATCCGGCAGCACCGCACAACCGTTCCGCCGGGCGGGCCCTGAGGTCCGTGCCCGCGCGCGGGCCGTGAGCCGCTGGTGCAATGGGGGGACCGGGCACGCCGCCCGGGGAACCGCGCGGCGGTGGAGGTGTCGTGGCGGAACAGGACGAGGCTCTCCTGGCCAGGGTGCGGGCGATGGAGCAGGCGATCGGCGAGATCGGCACGACGCTCGACGAGACGCACACCTGCCGTGAGGCCGCCGCGTTCCTCGTGCGCCGGCTGGGCGGCTCGGTGGTGGTCGACCTGGCCGCCGAGCAGGGCGTCCCGCCGCGCCGCGCCGCGACGGCACGCATGTCCGCGGGGTCGGACAGATCCGCCCCTCGCTCCGAGAGCACCGCTCTCCCAGGCCCCGGCCCAGGCCCCGGCTCCGCCCCCGTGCACACCCTCACCGCCGCGCTCGCCGTCGGCGACGAGGAACCCCTCGGAACGGTCACCGTGACCCGTATCGACGGCGTCCCCTTCACCACCGACGAGGCCGCCACCGTCCACCACGCCGCGCGGCTCGCCGCCCGGCACATCGGCCACGCGCGCCGCCTCGCCGCCACCGAGGACACCGCCCTCCACCTCCAGCGCGCCCTCGTCGCCGAACCGGGCAGGCCGCACCCCAATCTGGAGATCGCGGGCGGCTATCTCCCCGCCGGGCTCCGCACCCTCGTCGGCGGCGACTGGTTCGAGACGGTACGACTCCACTTCGGCCGCACCCTCCTGGTCGTCGGCGACGTGATGGGGCACGGTCTGGACGCCGCCGTCGACATGAACGCCTACCGCACCGTGCTCCGCGAGGTCGCCGCCACGGACCTGCCGCCGCACCGGGTCCTGCGCCACCTCGACTCCGTGGTCGCCGAGGACGACGGCCGCCGCCCCGCGACCTGCCTGCTCGTCCGCGTCGACCCGGCGCGCGGCGCCGCCACCTTCGCCAGCGCAGGCCACCTGCCGCCCGCCGTGTTCGGCGCGGACGGCTCGGCGGAACTGGTCGACCTCCCGGTGGGCCCACCGCTGGGCACCGGCGTCGGCGGCTACGAGCCCACCACCCGCCCGCTCACGCCCGCCGAGACGCTGCTGCTCTTCACCGACGGCCTCGTCGAGCGCCGGGGCGAGGACATCGACGTGTCGCTGGCCCGCCTCGCCTCACTCCGCCTCCCGCCCGACCCCGGCCCCCACCAGGTCGTCGACGAGGTGCTCCGCCGCCTCGGTGCCCACCGGGCCGAGGACGACGTGGCCGTCCTCGCGGCCCGCGTCCGCGCCCGCCCGACGGCGTGACGCCACGCCACTCCCGACCCACGCGCCTCGTGACACACGGTCACTTCGGCCAGTCCGCGTCCTGTTTCACGCCTGTGCGGGGATTCTTTCGCCAGGACGCTTGTGCGCGGCCCCGTGGCCCGGCACGCTCCTCGGTATGAACACGGCCAGGCATGCCAGTGAACGTCTGATGAGCTGGCCCTCGCTGACCCCCGGCCGCACCCACTGTGGTGCCGAGCTCGGTCTGGGCACCGCGACACAGGAGATCGTGCACTTCCACGGGGAGCACGAAGCCGACGTCCACCTCACCAGGGCCATGGTCGCGAAGCTGCGCCCCGCCCTGCTCGGGTCGAGTGCGGTCCGTCTGCGCGCCGGATCCGGGTGGGTGACGGTCCGTCTGGACATGGGCTCGGACATCGACCTGCTCGCCACGCTGGTGAGCGCGGCCCTTCAGGGGAACGGCGTTCCCGACGTCGCCCCGGACGGCTGCACCCGCACCCTCCCGGTCACCGGCATCCGCTGAGGCCCGCGCCTCCAGGGGAGCGGGATCAGCACGCTTACGCGGGCATCGGGAACAGCATGCAGGTGCTGGTGGCGTGCGCGAGCAGACGGTCCTCCGCGTCGTACAGGCCCGCCTCCGCCAGCGCGGTGCGGCGCCCCCGCGACAGCACCGTCCCGATCGCCCGCACCTTGCCCGTGTCCATCGTGATCGGCCGGAGGAAGCGGGTCGACAGATCGAGCGAGGTGTACGCCGTGCCCTGGGGGAGCGTCGAGTGCACCGCGCAGCCGGCGGCCGAGTCGAGCAGGGTCGCGTACACCCCGCCGTGCACGCTGCCGATCGGGTTGTAGTGCTCCTCGCCCGGTTCGAAGGCGAACACGGCACGGCCGTCCTCGACCTCCTCAAGACCGAAGCCCAGCAGCGCGGCGATCGGCGGCCCGGGCAGCCGCCCGGCCACCATCTCGCGCAGGAAGTCGAGCCCCGCCATCGTCCTCGCGGCCCGGGCGCTGACCCCGGCGTCCTGCCACTCGACCGTCCGTGACCGCACCGTCACCACTCCGCTCCGCTAGGCTCCGCTGACTCTGTACGGCGAAGCTAGCTCTCGTGTCAGCTGACTGTCAACGACGCAGCCAGGTGGGTAGGGTGTGACGATGAAGTGGCTGGAGACGGACACCGAGAACTGCTCGGTCCGCCGCACCCTGGACCTCGTCGGCGAGAAGTGGAGCCTGCTCATCCTGCGGGACGCCTTCAACGGGGTCCGCCGCTACGACGAGTTCCGGCGCCACCTCGGCCTCTCCGAGGCCGTCCTCGCCGACCGCCTCCGCAAGCTCGTCGCGGCCGGCGTCCTGCGCGCCGAGCCCTACCGCGAACCCGGCTCCCGTACCCGGTACGAGTACCGGCTCACGCCCAAGGGCGTCGACCTCTGGCCCGTACTCCTCGCCCTGAAGCAGTGGGGCGACGCGTACGCGGGAGATCCCGAGGGCCCCGTGCTCGACATCCGGCACACCGACTGCGGGGCGCCCGTCCGCGTGGTCGTCCAGTGCGAGGGCGAGGAACACGCCACCCTCGCCGCCCGGGACGTCACCGTCCGGCCCGGTCCCGGAGCCCGCCCCTTCACCCGCTGACAGGCCGCTGACCCGATCCACCCGGCCGCGCCACCACGACGGGCGGCACCCGTTCGGCCGCACTTCGGAGGTGTCCCGGCCTCCGGACGGGTACCCCACGAACCATGCCCCCCACTCCCGGCCCGCCGGACGACGGTCCCCCCACCGAGCACGGTCACTGGTTCCACCGGTTCCACCTGCGCCTGCTCGCCTCACCGGTCGGCCTCGCCTGGAACCGCGGCCGCGCCATGGAACTCATGCACCGCGCCATGGGCTTCGCGGCGCTGAGCCTGCTCACCCTCGTCCCGCTCCTCATCGTCGTCGCGGCGGCCGACCTCGCCAGCGGCCAGGGCTTCGCCCGCTGGCTCGTCCAGGGCCTCGGCGTCTCCGAGGTCTCGGAGGAGGAGGTCGAGCGGCTCTTCGGCCAGCCGGGGCAGGCCCTCCAGCGCACCACCGCCTTCGGTCTCGCCGCCCTCGCCGCGTTCGGCGTCACCTTCGGGTCCGCCGTCCAGACCGGCTACGAGCGGGCGTGGGACCTCCCCACCGCCCGCTGGCACACCATGTGGCGGCACGTCGTCTGGCTCGCCGTCCTCGTCGCGGCCCTGCTCCTCTTCGTCGCCAACCCCGCCCCCGAGGAATCCCCGGCCTCGACCACCCTCTTCGTCGCCGTCGCCGACCTCATCGGCACCTTCCTCTTCTTCTGGTGGTCCCAGCGCTTCCTCCTCTGCGGCCGCATCCGCTGGCGCGCCCTCGCCCCCGGCGCCGCCCTCACCGCGCTCGGCCTCCTCGGGCTGCGGATCTTCTCCCAGCTCGTCTTCTCCCCGCTCATCGCCTCCAACGCGGTCACCTACGGCCAGTTCGGCACCGTCCTCGTCCTCCAGTCCTGGCTCGTCGGCGTCGGCTTCGTCGTGTACGGAGGCGCCCTCACCGGGCGCCTCGTCCACGAGCACCTCACCCGCCGCCGCCTGACCCGCGACCTCCCCGGCGGCGCGTGACCCCGGCCCGTGCGCGCCGCTACTGGTCCCTGCGGCGCACCGCCACCACCGTCACCACGGCCGCGCCCAGCGCCCACAGCCCGTACACCAGCCACGCGGCGCCCGACGTCCACGGGTACGGGACCTCGTCGAACCCCACCGGCACCTGCCGCCGCCACGCGTGCAGCGGCGTCGCGTGGGCCAGCACAGCCGTGAGGTGGCGCCGGTCGGACAGCACCGACGGCAGCAGCAGGAGCAGCACCACCGAGCCGACGATCGAGATCGCGCTCCGCCGCAGCAGCGCGCCCAGTGCCATCCCGACCAGCGCGCAGACCGGCGCGAGCAGCGCGGACGCGACGACGATCCGCAGCGCCCCCGGGTGCGTGATCGGCAGACCGGCACCCCGTACGTCGAGAATCGCCTGTGTCGACCAGAACGAACCGGCCGCGACCACCGCCCCGAAGAGGGTCTGCACCGCCGCCACGACCAGCACCTTCGCCGACATCACCGAGCTCCGCGCCGGCACCGCCGCGAACGTCGTCCGGATCAGCCCGCTGCCGTACTCGCCGACCACCGCCACCGCTCCCATGGCGGCGGTGCAGAGGATCAGCACCATCTGCGCGTTCCCCGTGAACGCGTCCCACAGCGCCATGTCGTGCTTCACGAAGGAGGCCTGGCTCTCCGCGTCGTACTGGAACCAGTACCGGTAGTGGTCCCAGGCGGTCCCGGCGTTGAAGGCGACCACGGCCAGCGCGCTCAGCAGCAGGGACCAGCCCGTGGATCGCAGCGACCACAGCTTCAGCCACTCCGACGCCACCAGGTCGCGGAAACGGGCACGGGGCTCCACCACGGAAGCCACACGCACATCGAGGGCGGTCATCGGACGTCTCCTGCCACGTATTCGACACGGTCGGCGGTCAGTTCCATGAACGCCTCCTCCAGAGAGGCGGTACGGGTGGTCAGCTGGTCGAGCAGCAGCCGGTGCTCCAGCGCGAGGGCGCCGATCCGCGCCGCCGGGAGCCCCGTCACCGTCAGCAGACCGCCCTCCTCCGCCACTTCCGCCCCCTCCGCGCGCAGCAGCGGCGTCAGCGTCGACGGATCGGGCGTGCCGACCGTCACGCTGAGCCGGGCCCCGCGGGCGGCGAACGCGGAGAGGCTCTCCGCCGCGATCAGCTCACCCTGGCCGATCACGACCAGCTCGTCCGCCGTGTGCTCCATCTCCGTCATCAGATGGCTGGAGACGAAGACGGTCCGGCCCTCCGCGGCGAGGCGCCGGAACAGCCCCCGCACCCACTTCACGCCCTCCGGGTCGAGCCCGTTGAGCGGCTCGTCGAACAGCAGCACCGGCGGGTCGCCGAGCAGCGCGCCCGCGATCCCGAGCCGCTGCCGCATCCCGAGCGAGTACCCGCCGACCCTGCGCCGTGCGGCCCCCGCGAGTCCGACCTCCTCCAGTACCTCGTCGACCCGGGAGAGCGGGATGCGATTGCTTCGCGCGAGGACCGCCAGATGCGCCCGCGCGGTCCGCCCGTCGTGCACGTCCCCGGCGTCGAGGAGCGCGCCGACGTGCCGGAGGCCGCGCGGCCGGTCCGTGAAGGGCCGCCCGTCGACCGTCACCGTGCCGCTCGTCGGCGTGTGCAGCCCCAGGACCATCCGCAGAGTCGTGCTCTTCCCCGACCCGTTGGGCCCGAGGAACCCGGTCACGACGCCCTGCCGGACGGTGAACGTGAGGGAGTCGACGGCGGTCGTGGAGCCGTAGCGTTTGGTGAGTTGCCTGACTTCGATCATGTGCACCACCGTGCCGCCCGGAGCCCTGCCGGGGCATCGGACCAGCAGGGACAATCGGTGGGCAGCGCTGTCACCCCTGGTCGTACACCCCAGGTCCGATGACCTGGCCGAGGGCGGCGCTCTACGATCACCGCATGTCCGCCACCCCGTCAGCACCCTTCTTCAAGAGGCTCCCGCCCGGCAGGTGGGCCGCAGTCGCCTGGGGCGCGGGCATCGCCTTCACCGCCCTCCTCCGAATCAGCGTGCCCGGTCAGGAGGGGCCGGACGTCATGCCCGGCTTCGTCATCCTGCGCTGGGACGGCCTCCTCATGCTGGCCGTCGCCACTCTCCTCACCCTGCGCGGCAGCGCCCTCCTCGCCCGCCGCCCGACCGCCGCCCTGAACCACCTCCTCGTCGCCTCGGTCATCGCCTCCACCCCCCTCGGCGTCACCGCCATCCCCTTCGCCCAGTACCTCGCGGTCGACGTCGCTCTCTACGCCATCGCCGCGGCCCGCCCCCGCCGCGAGGCCTGGCGGGCACTCCTGCTCGCCCTCGGCCTGATCGTCGTGTACCTGGCCGTCCGGCTGCTCTCCGGCTGGAGCGCCGGCACCACGAGCGGACTGGCCGTGGCCCTGACCGCCCTTGTGGCCTGGCTCCTCGGCCGCTCGGAAAGGCAGGCCCGGGAGTACGCCGAGCAGAGCCGCGCCCAGGTCGCCGAGCAGGCCGTCACCGCCGAACGGCTCCGTATCGCCCGCGAGATGCACGACACGGTCGCGCACAGCATCGGCATCGTGGCCCTCCAGGCGGGGGCGGCCCGCCGCGTCATCGACACACAGCCCGAGGGCGCCCGGCAGGCCCTCGCGGAGATCGAGACGGCGAGCCGCGAGACCCTGGCGGGACTGCGCCGCATGCTCGGCGCCCTGCGCACCGCGGACCAGGCGGACGCGACCTTCGCCGACCGTACGGAGGAGGCGTTCCGTACGGAGACGGCGGTGGAGACGGCGACGGGGGCGGCGGCGCGTGGCGAAACGGCGCCCGGCACCGGGACCGCGGGCGGCCGCGCCGCCGAAACACCCGGCCCCGCCCGGATGCTCGGCCTCCCCGAGATGCCCGGCCTCTCCGCGCTCGACCGGCTCGCCGAGGTCACGGGGGCCGCCGGGGTCCGCGTCGCCGTCCGGCGGCTCGGCGCCACGCACCCCCTGCCCCCGGACATCGACCTCTCCGCCTTCCGTCTCGTCCAGGAGTCCGTCACCAACGTCGTGCGCCACTCCGGCGCCGACACGTGCACGGTGACCGTCGACCACCAGGACCCCGAGGCCCTCGCGGTCACCGTCGAGGACCACGGCCCGACCCCCGGCAGGGAGCGCGAACGCCCCGGCGGAGGTTCCGGTTACGGCCTCGCGGGCATGCGCGAGCGCGTCGCCCTGCTGCACGGAGAGTTCACCGCGGGCCCCCGCCCCGGCGGCGGCTTCCGCGTCACCGCCCGTCTTCCCCTCCCCACAGGAGCCACCGCCCGATGACCCAGTCCACCGCCGAGCAGCCCGCCGCCGCAGCCGACGACGCCGGTATCGTCCGTGTCGTCCTCGCCGACGACCAGCCCCTCGTCCGCACCGCGCTCCGGATGGTCATGAAGGACACCGCCGACCTCGTCGTCGTCGGCGAGGCCGCGAACGGCGCCGAGGCCGTCCGCCTCGTCGAGGAGACCGGAGCCGACGTCGTCGTGATGGACCTGCGGATGCCCGGCACCGACGGCATCGAGGCGACCCGCCTCGTCACCTCCGGTCCCACCGGCGCCCGCGTCGTCGTCCTCACCACCTTCGACGACGACGACCACGTGTACGGGGCGCTGCACGCCGGAGCCTCCGGCTTCCTCGTCAAGGACATGGCCCTGGACGACATCCTCGCCGCCGTCCGGGTCGTCGCCTCCGGCGACGCCCTGATCGCACCCGGCGTCACCCGCCGTCTCATCAAGGAGTTCACCGGCCGCCCGGCGCGGCCGAACACCGCGCCCCGCCGCGGCACGGAGGGCATCACCGACCGCGAACGCGAGGTGCTCACCCTCGTCGGCCGCGGCCTCTCCAATACGGAGATCGCCGCCGAGCTCCACATCAGCATCGCCACGGCGAAGACCTATCTCACGCGCCTGCTCGCCAAATTGGACGCCCGCGACCGCGTACAGCTGGTCATCATCGCGTACGAGGCGGGTCTGGTCTCCGCGGCCTGACCCGACCGGCCGGGAGCGGTGATCACACGATCCGGTGATCTCCCCGCCACGGGCCGGGCGACGGCCCCGGGGCCGATTGGATGGAGGGGTCCCCACCGGCCCGTCGAAGGAGAGCCGCCCATGGCGAACATCTGGCTGCCGCCCGTCCAGTACGTAGCGACCCTGCCGAGAGCGACGGCGTACGCCTGCCTGTACTTCACCGACACGGGCGGCCGCCCGTTCCAGCTCCGCGCCACCTACCGCACCGAGCTGTGGCAGTGGCCCGGCGGGAACATGGACCCGGGGGAGACCCCCTGGGAGACGGCCGTGCGCGAGTGCCACGAGGAGACCGGACTCGTCTTCACCGGGGAGCCGCGTCTCCTCGGCACCCATTTCATGACCGACCGGGGCGAGGAGTGGCCGGCCAACCACATCGGTTTCATCTTCGACGGCGGCGAGCTGACGGACGAGCAGATCGCCGCCGTCGTCCTCGACCCCGACGAGCACAGCGAGTACAGCGTGCGCAGCCTCGACGAGTGGGAGCGCGAGATGAAGCCGGGCGAGTTCACCCGCCTCGCCGAGATCGACCGGGCCCGCAGGACCGGATCGACCGTGTACGTGGAGACCGGCGCTGCCGAGGACTGAACAGGGGTGGGGCCGTCCGCCCGGACGGCCCCACCGCGCCGGCCTGTCCGTCGTGACCTCAGGTCCGGCAGCCGGCCGGGTGCGCGATGTCGACCACGAGGCGCTCCGGGGAGTGCAGCGTGAAGGTCTTGAAGGCCGGCTTGGTGTCGAAGGCGGCCCCGATCGTGACCACACCCTCGAAGTCGCCGGTGAGGGCGAGCCCCTTGAGCACGGGCAGGTAGATCTTCAGCAGCCGGGGCCCCTGGTAGACGTTCCTTCCGTTGTCGTCGTGGGCGGCGGCGGGGGAGAGGCCGATCTCCAGGAAGTACTTCCCCGCGAGGGGGACCCTCTGCCCCGAGCCGTCGTAGTGCAGTGCGCTCGCCTGCCGGACGGTGACCGGGGGCACGGCGCCCCGGAGGTCGATGACGATCCGGTCGAAGCCCGCGTGTCCGCCCCAACGGGCGTTGACGACCTGGGCCGTGGCCGGTGCCGTCGAGGTGCGGGGCGGGGAATCGGAGGCGCCTGCCGGGATCGTGGCGCCGATCCCGGCGGTCAGAAGGATCCCTGCGGCGACGGCCGCGAGAGTGTGACGGTGATGCATGACGTCCCCCAATTTCTCCAGCTCCGGGGACAGTGGTGTCACTGAGAAAGACATCCACCTCAACCGTACGGTTCCACCTGGTATGAGGTAAAAGTGCGTTATGTGCTGGAGTGCGACGGCCGACCTCTGGGCGGGCCTCGGGATCGGCGCCGTCGGCCTGGCCGCGATCGCCTCCGTACGCCGTGCCGGGGACCTCCCCCTCGCCGCCCTGCCCCTGCTCCTCGGCGCCCACCAGGTCGTGGAGGCCGCCGTCTGGCGCTCCGGCGGGGGAGCGGGTCCCGCGACCCTCGCCTGGGCAGTGATCGCCCTGCCCCTCCTGGCCGTCTGGGTCCCGGCCGGCGTCCTGGCCGCGGCACGCCCCGCCGACCGGCGGCGCCTGCTCGTGCCGCTCGCGGCGGGCCTCGCGACCGCCACGGTCCTCGCGTACCGCCTCGCGACCCGCCCGGTCGCGGCCGAGATCCGCGGACACACCCTCGGTTACGTCGTCGACCTGCCGTACGCGGCCCCGCTCCTCGTCGGCTACCTCCTGGCCACGGTCGGCGCGCTGCTCCTCGCCCGCGACCGGATCCTGCGCCTGCTCGGGCTCCTCACCGGCGCCGGGGCCGTCGTCTGCGCGGCGCTGTGGCGCACGGAGTTCGTCTCCACGTGGTGCGCCCTCGCCGCCGTCGCCTCACTGGTGCTCCTGACCTGGGTCCGAAGTCGGGCGTAACCCCTCGGCGCCTCAGCAGTTGACCAGGGCATGAAGAAGCGCAGCATGCTCGCCATCGCCTCCCTCGCCGCAGGCGTCGTCACCGCCCTCATCACCCCGCCGCCGCAGGCCAGCGCCGCGGAGAACCCCCTCGGCGGCGCCACCGGCCTCCTCCAGGACGACCAGAGCGTCGAGACCGTCACCGGGGCCGTGGACGCCGTCCAGGGCGCCGGGGGCTCGCTCCAGGCGCCGAAGACCGGCGGACTGCTCTGACCCTCGCCCGACCGCGGCGACCGGTGCCCCGCGCCCCCCGGGAGGTGCGGGGCACCGGCGCGCCGTGACACGGGAGGAGGCAGCCCGTGCGCGCGCCGTGCGCGAGTAATGACAGGATGTCCCCATGAGCGAAAACGTTTACTTCGACATCACCATCAACGACGAGGCCGCCGGCCGCATCGTCTTCCAGCTCTTCGACGACGTCGTCCCGAAGACCGCGCAGAACTTCCGCGAGCTCTGCACCGGCGAGCACGGCTTCGGCTACGCCGGCTCCCCGTTCCACCGCGTCATCCCGCAGTTCATGCTCCAGGGTGGCGACTTCACCCGCGGCAACGGCACCGGCGGCAAGAGCATCTACGGCGAGAAGTTCGCCGACGAGAACTTCAAGCTGAAGCACGACCGCCCGTTCCTGCTCTCGATGGCCAACGCCGGCCCGAACAGCAACGGCTCGCAGTTCTTCATCACCACGATCGTCACCGACTGGCTCGACGGCAAGCACGTCGTCTTCGGCGAGGTCGTCGAGGGCCAGGACCTCGTCAAGAAGATCGAGGGCCTCGGCTCCCGCTCCGGCGCCACCAGCGCCACCATCAAGGTCGCCGAGTCCGGCATCGTCAAGGCCTGAACAGGCCCTTGACCCGAGGCCGGATCAGCAGCACTGGGATCAGCAGCACTGATCGGTAGCCTCCGCGGAGCATGAGCCGAGGGCCCGAGGCCCTCGCTCGCCCGCACGGCGGGGCAGGGGAGCACCGTCCACAGGACGCGGCTCCCCGCCCCGGCCGACGCGGCACCCGCCCCGTGCCGTTCCGCCTCACGCGAAAGCGAACGCGTTCCGTTCCGCCCACGCCGAGAACGGGCGCGGCGCACGTCCCAGGACCCGTTCCACGTCCGGGCTCACCCGCTGTTCCTCCGCGCTGGGTTCGCCCATCACCGACAGCATGCCGTCGACGGCGTCCTCCGGCAGGAACCGCACCAGATGCGACCGCGCCTCGGCCGCGCTCTGTGCCACGAACTCCACCGGCTCGCCGACAGCCTCGGCGAGGGCCCGCACCTGCTCGCGCGGCGACACCCCGGCCGGACCCGTCAGGACGTACGTACGTCCCGCGTGCGCAGGATCGCGCAGCGCGGACGCGGCGACCTCCGCGATGTCCGCGGGATCCACCACCGGCAGCGCCACATCCCCGAACGGGGACGCGACCGTCCGTGCGGTGCGCACCTGTTCGGCCCACAGGTACGCGTTGGAGGCGAAGCCGCCGGGCCGCAGCACCGTCCACTCCAGGCCCGACTCCCGCACCGCCGACTCGAAGGCGCGGAGGAAGTCGTGCGACACGGAATCGTTCCGCGTCCCCACCAGCTGGGAGGACTGGAGCACGATCCGCCGCACCCCGCCGGCCACCGCCGCCGCCACGATCTCGCGGGGCCGCAGGGTGTCCCCGAGGCCCGCGACGAGCAGGTAGACGGCCTCGGCGCCCTCGAACAGTTCCTTCAGGCCGTCCACGTCGGCCAGGTCGCCCCGACGGTGGACCACACCGGCGGGCAGTCCGTCGGCAGGGCGACGGCTCACCGCCGTGACCTCCTCACCGGCCGCGGCCAGTGCCTCCACCAGCGGTCGTCCGACGTTTCCGGTCGCTCCGGTCACCACGATCACAGCAGTTCCCCTTCCCAGGGTCCGCGGCGGTGCGCTGGCGCCCCGCCGTCCTCGTGACCTCATCCTGGAAGGGAAACTGGCCATCTTCTGGCCAGTTTCGCGAGCGGTTTCCCCAGTGGTTTCCCCAGCGGTTTCGCGAGCGGTGTCCTGAAAGACCGATCGGCCTGCTCAGTCCCCCTCGCCGAAGCGGCGTTCGAACCGCGCGACCCGGCCCTCGGAGTCCACCGTCCGCGCCGTTCCCGTGAAGAAGGGGTGGCTCTCGGAGGAGATCTCCACGTCGATCACCGGGTACGTGTTGCCGTCGTCCCACTCGATGGTCCGCTCGCTGGTCGCGGTGGACCGGGTCAGAAAGGCGTACCCGGCCGACCGGTCCCGGAAGACCACGGGTCCGTACTCGGGCTGCTTGTCCTGCTGCACGTGTCCTCCTCGGGCTCTCGCCCTGACTCGTCCGCCCTGACGTGGGCGTCTCGGCTCGTCCGGCCTGGTCCGGCACGGCACCCCCAGCCTCGCCGGGCCTGTGGCGGCCGACCAGCGCCACGGGCCCGACCGGGTGACGGACGGACCCGCCGGGGAGGTGTCGGGCTCAGCGGGGCTCGGGCCAGCGGGCCGCGAGCAGCAGGGCGATGTCGTCCGGCCTGGCCGTGGCCTGCCGGGCCTCCCGGATCAGCCGGTCCGCCGCCTCCGGGAGGGTCATCGAACCCGTCGAGGCGAGCGCCCGCCGCAGGCGTTCGATCCCTTCGTCGATGTCCGTGCCGGGCCGCTCGACCAGCCCGTCCGTGAACAGCGCGAGGACGTCTCCGGGCGCGAGCCGCAACCGCGTCACGGGATACGAGGCACGGTCGTCGACCCCCAGCACGACCCCGCCCGCCAGCTCCACCAGCCGAGTCGTCCCGCCCGGGCTCAGCAGCAGCGGCTGCGGATGCCCGGCCCGTACCGCCCGCGCCTCGCCCGTCTCCGGGTGGAGCAGCACATAGCAGCAGCTCGCGAACTGACCGGGATCCAGGTCGATGAGGAGCCGGTTGGTACCCCGCATCACGTCCTGCGGCCGATGGCCGCCCAGCGCGAACGCCCGTACCGCGCTGCGCAGCTGCCCCATCGTGGCCGCGGCCGCCACCCCGTGGCCCTGGACGTCGCCGATCACGAGCGCCAGCCGGTCGTGCCCCGTCTCGATGACGTCGTACCAGTCGCCGCCCACGTCCATGCCCTCGGTGCCCGGCAGATAGCGGCCGACCGTCTCCACACCGGCCCGCACCGGCAGCCGGTGCGGCAGCAGCGCGTCCTGGAGCCCCCGCGCGACCGCCGACTCCGTGTCGTACCGCTGCGCCCGGGACAGCGCCTGCGCGATCAGGCCCGCCAGGGCGGTGAGCACGGTCCGCTCCTCCGCGCTGAACGTACGCGGCCGGTCGAAGCCGAGGATGCAGGAGCCCACCGGTCGTCCCGAGGCGATCAGCGGCAGGAAGGCCCGAGCCCCCGTGTGGGCGTCGAGCGGGAGCTCCGGGTACGCCAGTCTCAGCTGCTCCATCGACTCGAAGAAGAGCGGCCGGCCCGTCGTCAGCGTTTCCACCCCCGGCATCCGGGAGTCCAGCGTGACCCCGTCGAAGGGTTCGAGGAAGCCCGGCGGGAAGCCCGTCTCCCAGGCGAGGTAGAGGCGCCGGTCGCTCAGCAGGTAGATCGCCAGCTGCCGTCCGCCGAAGGCCGGCAGCAGCTCCTCCGTCACCACGGCCGACACCTGGCGTGCCGTCACGGCCTCCGAGAGGGCGATCGCCAGCGCCACCGGCCGGTACAGGGCTGCCGCCCGGTCGCCGCGGCCCTCGACGTCGTCGTCCGTCGCCGGCTGCGGACGGTCAGGACCGCGCGCGCCGTCAGGGCGGCCCGGAGCCGCGTCGGGACCGGCGAGGTCCTCCTCCGGAACGAGGACCATGGTCACGCCGTCCCGGCCCGGATGCAGCGAGACCGTGAGCCACCGGCCATGCTCCGGACGGGCCAGGAAGCGCACCGGTTCGTCGGAGAGCAGCGCGGCCCGGAGCTGCTCCTCGTGGAAGGGCAGGCCGAACCACGGCAGCGCCTCCCAGAGAGGCCGCCCGGCGAGCGCTCCGCGCGGCCGGCCGAGCAGTCGCTCCGTGCGTTCGTTGAGGTACGTGATCCGGCCCAGCCGGTCGATCGCCAGGATCGCCCGCGGCAGCCGGTCCGTGGCGTCCGAACCCACCAGACCCGTCCCCAGGTCGACGAGCGTGCCCGAGAGCCGGCCGCCGGTGCGCGGCGGACCCCCGGCCGGCTCCGACGGCTCCTGCCGGGCAGTGGCCGACACCTCCAGGAGGTGCAGCCCGCCGTCAGGGCCCTTCAGCCGGATCCGGCGCACGGTAGGCCGTCCGTCCTCGCCCGTCGCCTGGAGCGCCGCCGCCCACAGCGCGTACGCGTCCTCCGTGTCCAGCCGGGAGGTGAGCACCTCGATCGAGCAGGGCGAGGTCACCCCGGCCCCGAGGATCTCCCGCAGCCCGCCGTCCATGGTGACCGTGCCCGTGTCCAGGTCCCAGTCGAAGGAACCGAAGCGCACGGGCGGCGCGGAAGCGGAGGACAGCTGTACGCACACGGGGTCGCCGGTCCACTCGGCCGCGGTCCCGTGAGCCGTGAGGGCGGTCAGCGACTCGCCGAGCCGGAGCGCGTCGCTGGTCATGCGGGCGCGGTCGCGCGCGCTCACGCCCTCGCCCGGTCTCGGCGCCCGCAGCACCACGAGCACCCCGAACCGCTCGCGGCCCGCGACGACGGGCGCGTACAGCGAGGCGAAGGGGAACGGCAGACTCGCGACCAGTTGGGGGAACCGCCGCATCGCGTCGTCGACGTCGGCGAGATGGACGGCCTGCCCCGAGCGGTGGACCTCCGCCACCGGGAACGGCCGGTTCGTATGCATCCGCCACCACGGGCGGAACAGCGGCCCCGGTAGCCCCACGAGGACCGAGAGCCGGAGCAGACCCGGCGTCTCCGACCGCAGGTACACCCCGCCCGCGTACCCGCCGACCGCCTCGACGGTCCGCAGCGCCGCCTCCGCGAGCACCCGCGTCAGCGCACCCGAAGCGGGCCCGTCGGCAGCCCCGGTCCCGGACGGGCGCCCGGTACCGCCCGCCGGGCCGGGGCCGGACGTGCCGTGCGAGGTCACACAGCCAGGATGCCCCTGTCATGAAAGCCCCCGCATCCCGGGCACGGCTCGAGACGCCGCCCGAGCGACCGGAACATGGTGTGCCCCCGCCCGGCCTTGTTGACCGCACGCGCCCGCACCGTCACACTCGGTCGTCGACCACCACCGGTGCCGCCATCGACGCGCGGCGCCGCCACCTCGCTGCCAGGGGGCACGATGACGGGCCGGGTTCTTCCGTACGACGTTCAAGGCGAAGGCCCCGGCCGGGCCCTCGTCCTCCACAACTGGTTCGGCGACCGCACCAGTTTCGCCCCGCTGCGCGCCCATCTCGACGAGGCCGCCGGCACGTACGCCTTCGTCGACTGCCGGGGCTACGGCGAGGCCCGCGGCATCGACGGCGCCTTCACGATGGAGGAGACCGCCGCCGACGCCCTCGCCGTCGCCGACGACCTCGGCTGGGACTCGTTCTCCGTCATCGGACACTCGATGGGCGGCAAGGCGGCCCAGCTGATGCTTCTCGACGCGCCCGACCGTGTCCGCTCCCTCATCGGCATCTCACCCGTCTCCGCCGCGGGATTCCCGCTCGACGGAGAGACCTGGGACTTGTTCGCCGGCGCCGCCGACGCCCCGGCGAACCGGCGCGCGATCATCGACAACACCACCGGCGGCCGGTACGACGACGCCTGGCTGAGCGCCCTCGTCGAGCGTTCCGTCAGCCGCTCCTCGGCGACGGCCTTCCGGGCCTATCTGGACTCCTGGTCCGGCCCCGACTTCCACGAGCGCGTCCGCGACAACCCCACCCCCGTCCTCCTCGTCGTCGGCGCCCACGATCCCGCGCTCGGTACGGAGGCGATGGAGGCCACCTGGCTGCGCTGGTACCCGAACGCGCGCCTCCACGTGCTCAAGGACGCGGGCCATTACGCCCCCGAGGAGACACCGCAGGCCCTCGCCGAGGCCATCGAGGCCTTTCTCGCCGCCTGACGGGACCTTCCGTATCCGAAGGTCGTCGGGACCGACGACTTTCGAGGACAGCGGTGGGCCGGCGCCGCATCGGATCATCGTGCTCACACCCCCACGGGACGGTCTCCGACGGACCGTCCAGGACCGGCAGGAGCACAACCGATGGGCCTCGCACAGTCGCAGCACCGCTTCCTGGTGCGGCAGAAGGTCACCCTGATGGCCAACCGCTATCTGGTGCACACCATGGGCCCGGACGGCGAGGAGGCCGAACTGGTCGCCTTCGCCCACCAGAAGCGGATGGCCCTCAAGGAGCACGTCACCTTCTACACCGACGAGTCCCAGCGCCAGGTCCTCTTCACCTTCCGGGCCCGGCAGGTCATCGACCTCGGTGCGACCTACGACGTCCACGGCGCCTCCGGCACACGGCTGGGCGGCTTCCGCAAGGACTTCGGTGCGTCCCTGCTGCGCAGCACCTGGCACCTGAACCGGGAAGGGGAGGCCCAGGAGACCACCGGACAGGAGCGGAACCGGACCGTGGGGATCCTGCGGCGCGGCTGGGAGTTCCTCCCCTTCACGGAGCTGCTCCCCTTCGTCGTGCCGTACCACTTCGACTTCGCCGAGGCCGGACGGCCCGTCATGTCCGTCGAGAAGCGTTTCGGAGTGCGCGACCGGTACGTCGTGGACATAGCCGACCCGGAGCTCGACCGGCGGCTCGCGATAGCCCAGGCCGTCGCCCTCGACGCCCTGCAGTCCCGCTGACCTGTCCCGCGGGGGCGACCCGTCTACCCTGGAGAGACGGGCAGGGGACGGGACACACCGTTCCTCCCGGCGCCCGGGCCGCGTGCGGAAGGGCGGCGGACCATGGACTTCAGCGATCGCACCGACGCGGGCCGGCAGCTGGCCGCCCGTCTCGACCACCTCAAGGGCCAGGACGTCGTGGTCCTGGGCCTCCCGCGCGGCGGAGTACCGGTGGCCGCGCAGGTCGCCGACGCGCTCGACGCGCCCCTCGACATCTGTCTCGTGCGCAAACTGGGGGTGCCGTACCAGCCGGAGCTCGCGATGGGCGCCCTGGGGGAAGGCGGCGTACGCGTCCTCAACGACCAGGTGCTGCGCGAGACCGGCGTGGGCGAGCGGGACCTCGCGGCCGTGGAGGAGCGTGAGCACGTCGAGCTCGAAGAGCGCACGCACCGTTACCGGGGCAGCCGCCCGCCCGTGCCGCTCGACGGCAGGACGGTCGTCATCGTCGACGACGGGCTCGCCACGGGCGCGACGGCGCTGGCCGCCTGCCGGGTGGTCCGGGCCAAGGGTGCCGCGCGGATCGTCCTCGCGGTCCCGGTCGCGCCGCCCGGCTGGACCGCCCGCCTCGGCGGCGAGGCCGACGAGACCGTCAGCGTCCGCGAGCCCGACTTCTTCTACGCGATCGGCCAGTTCTACCGCGACTTCTCGCAGACGTCCGACGCGGAGGTGCTCGACTGCCTCGCCCGCAGCCGGGCCGCGCGCGACCCCGTCGTCCGGGACACGGACGTCCGGATCCCGGCGACCGGCGCCACCCTCGCCGGACGGCTCGCCGTCCCCGACGGCGCGACCGGCATCGTCCTCTTCGCCCACGGAAGCGGCAGCAGCCGGCACAGTCCGCGGAACCGCGCGGTCGCGGCGGCCCTGAACCGGGCAGGTCTCGGGACGCTGCTCTTCGACCTGCTCACCGAGGCCGAGGCGACCGACCGGGCACACGTCTTCGACACCCCGCTGCTCGCCGGACGGCTGGCGAGCGCCACGGAGTGGCTGGCCGGGCACCCCGAGGGCGGCGAGCTGCCGCTCGGCTACTTCGGGGCGAGCACGGGCGCGGCCGCCGCGCTGTGGGCGGCGGCCGATCCCGGTTCCGGCGTCGCCGCCGTCGTCTCACGCGGCGGCCGGCCCGACCTGGCGGGCGAGCACCTGGGCCGGGTGCGCGCCCCGACCCTCCTGGTGGTGGGCGGCCGGGACGCGCTCGTGCTGGACCTCAACAGACGCGCTCAGGCCTTGCTGCGCTGCGAGAACCGGCTGACCGTCGTCCCCGGGGCCACCCACCTCTTCGAGGAGCCGGGCGCCCTGGAGGAGGTGGCGGAGCTCGCCACGGACTGGTTCGCCGAGTGGTTCCGGCTCAGTAGGCCCCGTTGACGTTGTCGATGGAGCCGTAGCGGTCGGCCGCGTAGTTGCAGGCGGCCGTGATGTTGGCGACCGGGTCGAACAGGTCCGTGGACGTGCCCGGGACGTGGTAGGCGTCGAAGGTCGGCTGGATGACCTGGAGCAGACCCTTCGAGGGGGTGCCGGCCACGGCGTTCGAGTCCCAGAGGTTGATGGCCCGGGGGTTGCCGGAGGACTCGCGCATCACGTTGCGGAGGATTCCGTCGTACGAACCGGGGATGCCGCGCTGGGCCATGATGTCCAGCGACTGCCGGATCCAGCCGTCGAGGTTGTCGGCGTACTGGGTGGCGGCGGCCGGGGCGGCCTTGACGGCGGGCGCGGCGGCGGGCGCCGCCTGCGCGGCGGAGGCACCCGAGGCGGCGGCCGGGGCCGCGGCACGGCGCTCGGAGCGGCTCGCCCGCTCCGTGGTCGTGGAGCTCTTCTTCTGCGCGGTCGCGGATACCGGGGCGGGCTTCGTGGCGGGCTTCGCGGAATCCCGACGAATCGTCAGTTCGAGACCGGGGTGAATGAGTGACGGATTGTCACCCACGGCGGACTTGTTGGCCCGGTAAATCGACTTCCAGCCGCCCTGAATTCCCTTCTTCTGGGCGATCAGGGAAAGCGAGTCACCACTCACCACGGTGTACGTGCGCGCGGCGGCGGGGGCCGAGGGAGCGGCAGCCGGAGCGGCGGGCTGGGCCGCGAAGGAATGCGCGGCGAAGGGCTGCGCGGCGATCTTCGGTGCGGCCGAAACGGTCTCGGCGCCGGCCGTGGCGGGGACGACCAGCGGCAGGGCCAGGGCGGCGCCGCCCGTGCCGGCGAGCGCGAGGCCGCGGGAGACGGTGCGGCGACGGGGGCGGCGGTGCTTACCGTGTGCAGGCATGACGGATGTCCTCTCCGGCGCCTGCGGGGTGAGCTGTCGGGTTCGGACGGGAGATGTCCGGCCGCGCACACGCGGCTGCACCCCGAGCCGTTCCGGATTCCGGACCGGCGAATTCGTGGGTCCCCCGCTCCTGCCGTCGGGTGAAAGGGAGGTGTTTTCGGGCGGCGGCAGGATTAGGCGTTCCGCTCGAATGGGGGTGACCGTAGGCCAGCATTGCGCCGGATAACAAGAGGATCTGATCGCCGGCTCCCGGAATTGGATCTCCGAATTCAGGGAATTCAAGATCGACCGGGCTCGGGAGGCGGTGAACTTCCGTGTGCGGTACGGGCTGCGGGTGTACGGGTCCCTGACGAGGGCGAGAGAAAGTGAACCGCGTCACCAGGAGAGTAATGTCCGAATATGCGATGTAATTCCGTTGGTGAGTAAATGGGCGGAAATTGGCCGAGGTGGGCTGTTCGCCCGCGCTGGTGCGAGTGGGGCACGCCCAGTGCGGGCAAAAGTCGCAAACTAGACATTCTTCTTGAAGGATGGAGGTACCCGACCCAGGAGCCACCCGGATGCCGACCTCCATCGCCCCGATCAGCCCGGACACCCTCGACCGCGAGGCGGCCGCTCTCTTCGAGAGCGCCACCTGGCAGCGGATCGTCACCGACTGGACCGCCCCCGCTCGGCCGGCCCCCGCGCCGGAGCGGACGCCCGAGCCCGCGGACTGGCGGGCCCTCCTCACCGTGTCCGTGGACCGGCTCGTGGCCGACGCGCTCGACGCGCTCCCGCCGTCGGCCCCCGTCGAGACGCTCCCCGGCCGCATCGGAGCCGTACTCCCGGACCGACTGCACGCCTGGCGCCGGATCGGCCGTCCCGAGCTGCGCCCCTCGGTCCACCTCGGCTACGCGCGGCTGGTGCTCACGGAGTGGGGCTGGCAGAACGCGCCGTACAAGCTGCGCGACGCGCGGGGAGCGCGCTGTGTCTGCGGCGCGCTCCTCGCAGCCCACCGCCTCGGCTACGGCAGCGCGGACACCATGAACGAGGCGGCCGCCTGGATCATGACCGAGCTCCGGTCGCAGGGATGGGGCGAGCTGATCGGTCCGTGGAACCGGGCCCCCGGCCGTACGGCCGCCGACGCGGTGGGCCTCCTCGACGCGACGATCCGCCGCGCCGCGCACGCCGGCCGGTGAGTCCTGTCGGTGAGCCCTGCCGGTGACACCGGCCGGTGCGACCGGCCGGCGTGCGCGGGTTCAGCCGGTGACGCTCGGGGCTCCGGTCTCGATGTGGCCGGTGTACCGGCGTGACCAGGTCCCGTCGATGTCGGCGAGGATCGTGAAGTCGTACCAGCCGCCGTTGTAGGCCACCGCGTTGAAGAAGTCCTCGCGGCTGGAGTTCGCCGGGACCGTGTAGGTCCACGGTCCGTCCGTGCGGTAGGCGTTCGAGCGGATCGTGAACGTCACCGGAGCAGCCGAGGTGTTGGTCATCCTGAACCACAGGGCCGTCCGGCCCGTCCCCGCCTCCGGCGCGAACCGGGCCGCGACCTCCACGGCCTTGCCGGCCTTGGACGCGTCGCCGGTGAAGCGCCGCAGGAAGCGGTTGGGGCCCATCATCGAGATGTCGTACTTCCCGGATCCCGACCCGAGCCCGATGTTGAAGTAGTCGGAGGCCGTGCCGCCCGCGTCGACCGTGTACTGCCAGGCGGCCGTGTCGCGGTGCTGGTGCGGGTGGATCGAGAAGTGCGCCGCCTGCTTGGCCTCCACCCCCTGGTTCGTCATCGAGAACCAGGCCAGGATCTTGCCGGCGGCACCGAACTCGAACCGGTCGAGGTTGCCGTTCACCTGGTACGGCAGGGCGCGCGCCGGGCGGGTGCCGGACTCCTGCGCGGGCTGCGCGTTGTTCTGCGGCGCCGGGTTCGGCAGCGGGCCGCAGGTGGCCTGGCCGATCACCTTCGCCGTGGAGGGGAGGCCGGCGGGCACTCCGTACACCGGGTGGGCGAAGTCGAAGACGCTCGTCAGGTCGCCCGTCACCCGGCGCCGCCAGGCGCTGATGTTCGGACAGGTGGCCGGTGTGCCGAGGGCCGCCGTCCAGGTCTCCATGAAGCGGAGGACGGAGGTGTGGTCGAAGACCTCGGAGCTCACCCAACCGCCCCGGGTCCACGGGGACATGACAAGCATGGGGACACGGAAGCCCAGTCCGATCGGCACGCCGTCCAGGTACTCGCCCGGTGTCCCCGGCGGGGCGACCGGCGGCGGCACGTGGTCGAAGAAGCCGTCGTTCTCGTCGTAGTTGAGGAACAGCACCGTCGAGTCGAAGACCTCGGAGTCGGCGGCCAGCGCGCGGTAGACGAGGTCGACGAAGTGCGCGCCGTCCCCGGGCGGCGCGTACGGGTGCTCGGAGAACGCCTCGCTCGCCACCACCCACGACACCTGCGGCAGCGTGCCCGCCACGACGTCGGCGCGGATGGCCGCGGCGATGTCGTCAGGCGTCGAGCCGGTGACCTTGGGGACCGAGCCCATGCCCCGGTCGTACAGCGGGTCGCCGGGGCGGGCGTCGGTGAACTTCTTGAAATAGGCGAGACCGTTGTCGCCATAGTTGTCCTGCGCGTTCTGGTAGACCTTCCAGCTCACCCCGGCCCGCTGGAGCGCCTCCGCGTACGTCTCCCAGGTCAGCCCCGACTCGTCGCCCCCGTCCTTGCTGGAGCCGTCGATCTTCCCGCTCCACAGGAACGTCCGGTTGGGGCCGGTGGCGCTGAGCGCCGAGCAGAAGTACGCGTCGCAGATCGTGTAGTGGTCGGCGAGCGCGTGGTGGAAGGGGATGTCCTCGCGGTCGAGGTGACCGAGCGTCCGCGTGTTGCCCACGCCCATGACCCAGTTGTCCATCCGGCCCTTGTTCCAGGCCGCGTGCTGCGAGGTCCAGCTGTGGGGCAGATCGCCGTTGCACTGTGCGAGGGTCTCGCCGTCGACGCCGCCCGCGGGCGGGGTGTCGCTGAGCTTCCACGGGTACTGGCGGCCGCCCCAGTTGGGCTGGTGGAACATGCCCCAGCCGCCGGGCAGATTGCCGGCGGCACGGTCGCCGAACCCCCGTACGCCGCGCAGCGTGCCGAAGTAGTGGTCGAAGCTGCGGTTCTCCTGCATGAGGATCACCACGTGCCGGACGTCGGTGAGCGTGCCGGTCGCGGCACGCGCGGCGGCCGATGCCCGGCCGGGCGCCAGCGCCGCCCCGGCGACGAGCCCCGCGCCGATTCCGACGAATCCCCTGCGGCTGATGGGAAGCATGCCCCGCCTCTCCTGTCACGGCGTGCCCGCGCGGCACGTCGGGAGCCATGATGGGGGAGGGGAGCTTAAAGGTATACGGCCGTGCAGTAATTCCTGGGTTAACAGCCCAGGGCCATGGAATGCCGGTGTGGAGATTGGTCCGACCTCATACCAATAAGGCTGATGTCTGGCTCCGTCCCGGTCAGACGGTGAGGACCTTCACCCCGGCCTCCGTGAGCTGCGCCGTGGCCTCCGCCGAGATGTCCGTGTCGGTGACCAGGAGATCGACCCGGTCCAGACCGCAGATACGGGCGAACGCGCGGCGGCCCATCTTGGAGGAGTCGGTCACGACGACGACCCGGCTCGATCGCTGGGCGAACAGCCGGCTGATGCTCGCCTCGTCCTCGTGGTGGGCCATCACGCCCAGCTCGGGGTCGACACCGTCGACCCCGAGGATCACGACGTCGAGCACGACCTCGTTGAGCACGCCGACGGTCAGCGGGCCGACCAGCTCGTACGTCTGCGGGCGTGCCACCCCGCCCGTCGTGACGATCTTGATCTGTGGGCGCACCGCCAGCTCGCCGGCGATGTTGAGCGCGTTGGTGACCACGGTCAGCGCGGGCCCGGCCGCGCCCCCGCCCGCCGCCTCCGCCCGGCCGCTCGCGAACCGCAGGGCGAGCGCCCGTGCCACCTCCGTCGTCGTCGTGCCGCCGTTGAGCCCGACGACCTCCCCGGGGGCCACCAGATCGGCCGCCGCCGCGGCGATCCGCTGCTTCTCGGAGGCGTGCCGCGCCGACTTGTAGCGGAGTGGCAGCTCGTACGACACGCCGTGCGCGACCGCCCCGCCCCGCGTCCGTACGAGCAGCTGCTGCTCGGAGAGTTCGTCGAGGTCCCGGCGGATCGTGGCGGCGGAGACCGTCAGCGCGGTCGCCGCCTCCTCCACCTCGACTTTCCCCGAGGCCGCGAGCAGCTCCAGGAGTGCGTTCCACCGCTCGTGCTTGGACATCGGCCCATCCCCTCCCGATCGTGCGCGCGTCCGATTCTATCCGTCGGTGCGCGTCAACCCTGGCAACGTATTGCGTATATCTGCTTGAATGAGTCCACCTTCACGCAGCTTCACGCATTCTTGCTCCATCATCGCGCACTCTTCTTGCAAGGAGTCCTGCATGACCACCTCACGCACCGCCGTGGAGATCGCCTCCCAGCCGGCCATCTGGCGACAGGCGGCCCGCACTCTTCCCCAGCACACCGCCGCCCTGCCCCGCCGGGGCGAGCGCGTCGCCGTGATCGGCTGCGGCACCTCCTGGTTCATGGCCCTGGCCTACGCCGAGCTGCGCGAGGCCGGCGGTCACGGCGAGACCGACGCCTTCGCCGCCTCCGAGTTCCCTTACGGGCGCCGCTATGACCGTGTCGTGGCCATCACCCGCTCCGGCACCACCAGCGAGGTACTGGCCGTCCTCTCCCGCCTGCGCGGCGAGGTGCCCACGGGCGCGCTCACCGCCGACCCCACGACCCCCGTGATGGACCTCGCCGACGAGGTCGCCGTCCTGGACTTCGCGGACGAGGAGTCCGTCGTCCAGACCCGCTTCGCGACCACGGCGCTCGCCCTGTTCCGCGCGCACCTGGAGTCCGAGGACGCCCTGCCCGCCGGCGTACGGCCCCTCGCGGAGGCCGCGGAGGACGCCGAGCGTGCCGTCGCCGTTCCTCTCGACGACGCGGTCCTCACCGCCGAGCAGTTCACCTTCCTCGGCACCGGCTGGACCTACGGCCTCGCCCTGGAGGCCGGGCTGAAGATGCGGGAGGCGGCCGGGGCGTGGACGGAGTCGTACCCGGCGATGGAGTACCGGCACGGCCCGATCAGCATCACCGGCCCGGGGCGCGTCGCATGGGGCTTCGGCACCCTCCCCGTCGGCCTCGCGGACGAGGTGCGCAAGGTCGGCGGCACGGTCGTCGAGAGCGATCTCGACCCGCTCGCGGACCTGATCCGGGCCCAGCGCCTGGCGGTGGCGGTGGCCGAGGCCCAGGGGCTGAACCCCGACACCCCCCGGAACCTGACCCGTTCCGTGGTCCTGGCCGACCACCATGCCTGACCGCCCCGAGCCCACCGACTTCCAGGAAGCAGGATCATGCCACTGACGCCGACCGACGAGATCGTCCGCCGGGCCCGCGCGGCCGGGACGGGCGTGGGGGCGTTCAACGTCCTCCAGCTCGAACACGCGCAGGCCATCGTCGCCGGCGCGGAGGCCGCCGACCGCCCCGTCGTCCTCCAGATCAGCGAGAACACGGTCCGCTACCACGGTGCTCTGGAGCCGGTCGCCCTCGCGTCCCTCGCCGTCGCCAGGGCCGCGAAGGTGCCCGTCGCGGTCCACCTCGACCACGCCGAGAACCCCGACCTCGTACGCGAGGCCGTCGCGCTCGGCTTCGGCTCGGTGATGTTCGACGCCTCCAAGCTGCCGTACGCGGACAACGTGGCCGCGACCCGCGAGGTCGTGGAGCACTGCCATCACCACGGCGTCTGGGTGGAGGCCGAGCTGGGGGAGATCGGCGGCAAGGGCGGCGCCCACACCCCGGGCGTGCGCACCGACCCCGAAGAGGCCCTCGCCTTCGTGACCGCCACCGGCGTCGACGCGCTCGCCGTCGCGGTCGGCAGCGAGCACCAGATGCTGACCCGGGACGCGGTCCTCGACTTCGAGCTGATCGCCCGCCTGCGCGCGGCGGTCGACACGCCGCTCGTCCTGCACGGCTCCTCGGGCGTCTCGGACGCGGACCTCACGGCGGCGATCGCGGCGGGCATGACGAAGGTGAACGTCTCCACCCATCTGAACAAGGCCTTCACGCAGGCGATCCGTACCCACCTGGCCGAGCACCCCACCGCGTTCGACCCCCGCCATTACCTGACCCCGGCCCGCACCGCGGTCGCCCAGGAGGTCTCGCACCTCCTGACGGTCCTGTCCCCGTCCTGACGGGGAGGGCGTGAGCCAGGGTCAGGTCACCGCGCCCGGTGTGAGGGTCGGCGGAGTCCAGTCCGCGTGCCGCAGGATCGCGCCGAGGGTCACGCGGGACGGCGCGAGCCGGAGAACGGTGTTGCGTACGGAGACGGCGAGGGGATGGGTCAGCTGCTGGCCCATCCGGCCGGCCTGGCGGGCCGCTCGGGCGATGGCCTGGCTGCGCGGGCGCCGCTCGGCGTCGTACCCGGCGAGGGCCGCGCCGAGGTCGGGCGCGGTGGCGAGCGCGGCGGCGAGGGTGGCCGCGTCCTCCAGGGCCTGGCAGGCGCCCTGGCCGAGGTTGGGGGTCATGGCGTGTGCCGCGTCGCCGAGGAGGGCGACGCGGCCGGCGACGAAGGAGGGCAGGGGCGCGACGAGCTCGTGGATGTCGTGGACGGCCCGCGAAGCCGTCCGCGCCTTCCTCGCCGCCCACGGCCTCACGGACGCCGAGGAACGCACGGTCACCTTGCTGACCTGCGTGGACGGCCTGGTCTTCGACCGCCTGATCAACGGCGGGCCGGTCACGGAGAGGGAGATCACCACACTCGTGACGGCGGCCCTGCGCTGAACGACGAAGCCCCCTGCCCGGCGCGGAGACCGCGGGCGAGGGGCTGCGGGTGGCATGCGTCAGGATGGGGGCATGACCGAGATCCGTACCCCCCGCCTCATCCTCCGACGCTGGACCGACGACGACCTCGTCCCCCTGGCCGAGATCAACGCCGACTCCGAGGTCATGCGCTGGATCGGCGACGGATCGGTGCGGGACCTGGAGGAGACCGCCGGGGACATCGAGCGGTACGAGGAGGAGTGGGACGACGAGGGCTTCGGGCTCTTCGCCGTCGAGCTCATCGCCTCCGGCGAGCTGATCGGCTTCGCGGGGCTCTCCGTGCCGGAAGGGCTGCCCGAGCTGCTGGCGGACGTGGAGATCAGCTGGCGTCTCGGCAGGCCCTTCTGGGGACAGGGGTACGCCTCCGAGGCCGCCCACGCGGTCCTGGAGTTCGCGCTCCAGGACCGGGGGCTCGACCGGGTCGTCGCCCTCACCCACATCAGCAACTCGTCCGCCGAGAACATCCTGGGCAAGCTCGGCATGACCGCCGAGCGCGAGACCAACCACCCGGTCTTCGACGTGCCGCTGCGCGTCTACGCCATCGACCTCACCGAGTACCAGGCCTGATCAGGCGCCTTCGGTTCAGTGGCGCTCGGGCAGGTCCCGCTCCGCCGGCAGCAGCGTCAGGTCACCGGCCGTGGGCGAGGCGGCCGCGCGCGAGGTCGGGGCCGCCGGCTTCTTGCCGCAGAACGCCGCCTCCAGCGTCCCGCCGAGCGCCGTGTTGGCCGAGCCGTGGTTCGAGGTGTTCGCCACCGCCGAGAGGCTGCGCTTCCCGTCACGCGTCGAGAAGGCGTACGTGTAGAAACCCTGCACGGTGCCGGTGTGGCCGAAGATCTGCGTGCCGCACGAGAGGTCGTACCGGCGCAGCCCGAGACCGTAGAAGCGGGTGTTCGTGGCGTCCGTCGGCGTGACCGTCGTCATCGCCTCCAGCATGGCCGGCGACAGCAGCCGGCCGCGCATGAGGGCGCTGGTGAAGGTGTTCAGGTCGCCGGGGCTGGAGATGACGGCCCCGGCGGACTGCGCCCAGGACACCGTCTGCTCCGTGGAGTCCACGAGCGGGGCGCCCTCCTCGTCGGGGTGCAGGTAGCCGCGCACGTGCAGCCCCTTGATGCGGGTGTCCGGGTGGACGTACGAGGTCTTGCGCAGCTTCAGCGGCTTGAAGATGCGGCGCTCGTACGCGTCCGCGACCGGCCGGCCCGTGGCCTTCTCGATCAGCATGCCGACCACCACGAAGTTGGCGTTCGAGTACTTGTACGACACTCCGGGCTCGGTCGTCCGGGGCAGGGCCAGGGAGAGGTCGACGAGCTCCTGGTAGGTGAACGCCTTGTTGCGCACCGCTTCGAAGCCGGGCACCGTGCTGTTGAACATCTGGTCCGTGTAGTCGGCGAGACCGCTGCGGTGGGTGAGCAGGTGCCGGACCGTGATGCGGTCGTCGGGCAGCAGGCCGGGCAGGTACGTGTTGACCGGCGCGTCGAGCGTCAGCTTCCCCTCGTCCACCAGCTGGAGGAGGACGACCGTCGAGAACGTCTTGCTGACGCTGCCGATCCGGAAACGGGCCTGGACGTCCATCGCCGCAGCCGAGACACGGTCCCGCACACCGACGGTCCGGCTCAGGACGCCGTCGGGACCGGAGTACCGGGCCATGGCGCCCGGGGCGCCGTTGGCCATCGCCGCGTTCAGCGCGGCGGTCACGCCCGCCATGTCGGGGGCCGGAGCGGGCGCGGGGGCGGTGGTGGCCCCGGCGGAGGTGGCGGCGGGCGCGGGGGCGGCGAAGGCGTTGGCCGCCGGGGCGACACCCGCCGCGAGGGCGGCGATCAGGGTGGCGCTCACGGTCAGGCGGCGGCGGTGGGACGGCAGGGTCACAGTGGTTCCTCGGCTTCTTCCGGTGCATCCGGATCGTTCGGCGCGGTGCGGCAGCGGTGGGCCGCGGGGCCGGGAACGCGCGACCGTGACGGTGCGACCGTGACAGTGCGACCCCCGTGCCCATGGATCATGAGTGACAACGCCGGAGAAAAGTTCCTGACACGGGGGACGAGTTCCGGAGGGCACTGTTCCGAGCACGGGGACACAGGCGGCCGGGGAGGCCACGTACCCTCGTTCACGTGCCCAGTTCCCGCCTGCATCGCGTCGCCGTCCTCGTCCTCGAAGGCGCGAAGCCGCTCGACGTCGGCATCCCGGCGCAGGTGTTCACGACCCGCGCGAGCATGCCGTACGAGGTACGGGTCTGCGGCGCGGCGCCCGGTCCCGTCGCGGGCGGCGACGGACTGTCGTACCACGTCGCCCACGGCCTCGACGCCCTCGCCTGGGCCGACATCGTCTTCGTCCCCGGCTACCGGTTCCCCGACCGCGAGGACCCGCCCCAGGCCGTCGTCGACGCGCTGATCGCCGCCCACGAGCGGGGCGCGCGCCTGGCCGCCATCTCGACGGGAGCGTTCGCGCTCGCCGCGACGGGACTCCTCGACGGCAAGCGCGCGACCACGCACTGGCACTACGCGCGGGCGCTCGCGGCGAAACGCCCCCTCGTCCGGGTCGACGAGAACGTCCTGTTCGTCGACGAGGGCAGCGTCCTGACGTCGGCCGGCGCCGCTTCCGGCATCGACCTGTGCCTGCACATCCTGCGCGGCGACCTCGGCGTGGCCGCCTCGAACCACGCGGCCCGACGCCTCGTCGCGGCCCCGTACCGCAGCGGCGGCCAGGCGCAGTACGTACCGCGCAGCGTGCCCGAGGCCCTCGGCGAACGGTTCGCCGCCACACGTGAATGGGCGCTGCACCGGCTCGGCGAGCCCCTCACCCTGGAGATCCTGGCCCGGCACGCGGCGGTGTCGGCACGGACGCTCTCCCGCCGGTTCGTCGAGGACACCGGGTACACGCCCATGCAGTGGGTGATGCGGGCCAGGATCGACATGGCCCGCGAGCTCCTGGAGCGGTCCGGGCGGGGCGTCGAGCAGATCGCGGCCGATGTCGGCCTCGGCACCGGAGCCAATCTGCGGCTGCACTTCCAGCACATCCTCGGCACCACGCCGAGCGAGTACCGGCGGACCTTCGCGCAGGGCGAGTAGCCCGTTTCCGCCGGTCGGCGGGCGTGTGGCACCCCCTTGGCGCGATCCTTGCGGACCGTGGCGATCACGCCGCTGTCACGGGCCGATTTCGTACGCGAGTCTGAAGCGCAACGGAACGGAACGGAAGGGACACCGCTCATGACTCGCATCGCGATCAACGGATTCGGCCGCATCGGACGGAACGTGCTGCGCGCACTCCTGGAGCGCGACAGCGACCTCGAGGTCGTCGCCGTCAACGACCTCACCGAGCCCGCCGCCCTCGCGCGGCTGCTCGCCTACGACACGACGTCCGGTCGTCTCGGCCGCCCGGTCAGCGTCGAGGGGAACACCCTCGTCGTCGACGGCCGCCGCATCACCGTCCTGGCCGAGCGCGAGCCCGCGCAGCTGCCCTGGGCCGAGCTGGGCGTCGACATCGTGCTCGAGTCGACCGGCCGCTTCACGTCGGCCAAGGCCGCCCGCGCCCACCTCGACGCCGGTGCGAAGAAGGTCCTCGTGAGCGCCCCGGCGGACGGCGCCGACGTCACGCTCGCGTACGGCGTCAACACCGACGCGTACGACCACGAGCTGCACACGATCGTCTCGAACGCCTCGTGCACGACCAACGCGCTCGCGCCGCTGGCCGCGGTCCTCGACGACCTCGCGGGCATCGAGCACGGCTTCATGACGACGGTCCACGCCTACACGCAGGAGCAGAACCTGCTGGACGGCCCCCACCGTGACGCCCGCCGCGCCCGCGCCGCCGCCGTCAACATCGTGCCGACGACGACCGGCGCCGCCAAGGCCATCGGCCACGTGCTGCCGAACCTCGACGGCAAGCTGTCGGGCGACTCGATCCGCGTACCGGTCCCCGTCGGCTCGATCGTCGAGCTCAACACGACCGTTGCCCGCGACGTGACCCTCGAGGACGTCCTGGCCGCCTACCGCACCGCTGCGGAGGGTCCGCTCGCCGGCGTGCTGGAGTACTCGGAGGACCCGCTGGTCTCCTCCGACATCACGGGCAACCCGCACTCGTCGATCTTCGACTCGGCCCTCACCCGCGTCGAAGGCCGCCACATCAAGGTCGTCGCCTGGTACGACAACGAGTGGGGCTTCTCGAACCGAGTGATCGACACGCTCCAGCTCCTCGCGGGCCGCTGACCGTAAGACCCCGGCCGAGCAGGCCCGCACACCTGCCCGGCCCTCCTGAGAGCGCTCCGGCCCCGGCCGTCCCCCTTGCGGACGGCCGGCCGGAGCGCTCCGCCATGCCCCCTCCCGGCCGCGGGAACCGGGCCCATAGGGTGGCAGGCATGACGATCACCCGAATACCTCGCGGTTCCGGAGAGCGCAAGCAGGACGTGGTGGCGCGGCTGGAGAAGGAGCTGGACATCTGGGTGGCATCGGCGGATGCCGAAGGGGAGCCGTATCTCGTGCCCTTGTCCTTCCTCTGGGACGGGGAGTTCGTCTGGCTCTGCACCCGGTCGGCCAACCCCACCGGCCGTAATCTCCTCGCCGGAGGGCGCGTTCGGCTCGCGCTCGGGGATCTGCGGGACGTCGTGCTCGTCGACGGCGAGGTGACGACCTTCAGCACGATCGACGTGCCCACGCCCGCCGTCGAGGCGTTCCTCGCCAAGACCGGCTGGGACCCGCGGATCTCGGGCCCCGCCTACGGCTGGTTCCGGGTACGACCCCGCGCGGTCCAGGCCTGGCACGAGGAGCACGAACTGCCGGGGCGGCACATCATGCGGGACGGTGTCTGGGCCGTGTAGCGCCGGCCGGCGAGCGCCTCGACTGGGCAAGTGCCCATTCCGGCCGTGGCAGCCTTGGGCTCCTGCCGGGAGACAGCCGTGCCGGGGGACCCCGACCATGGGCACTGGCCGCGATTGCGAGGACGCGCAACGCGCCGTATCCGTGAAGGAGTTCCTATGTCAGGGAGATTCAGCCGAGCACTCGGCAGCGCCCTTCTCGCCGTCGTGCTGGCGGCAGTCGCCACGCCCGGCACCGCCGGTGCCGCGGAGGCGCCCACCGGCAGGATCGCGTCGCTCGGCACCGACTGGGGTCAGACCGGCCCGTACGAGGTGAACGTCGACATCGGCGTCGTGCACACCTTCTACTACCCGCGCGACATGGGGCGGTCGGGCGAGCGGCACCCGGTGGTCATCTGGGGCAACGGCACCGGCGCCGTGCCGGGGATCTACAGCTCGCTGCTGCGGCACTGGGCGAGTCAGGGCTTCATCGTCGCCGCCGCCAACACCCCCACCTCCAACTTCGCGATCAGCATGCGCGCCGGGATCGACGTACTGGAGCAGTGGAACGCCGACAGCGGCAGCCCGTTCTACGGGAAGGTGGACCTGGAGCACATCGGCTCCGCCGGACACTCGCAGGGCGGCGCGGCGGCCATCAATGCCGCGATCGACCCGCGCGTCGACACCGCCGTCCCCATCCAGCCGGGTCCCCTCGCCAGCGCGGACCTGATGGACGAACCCGTCTTCTACCTGGCCGGTCAGCGCGACCTGACCGTGTGGCCCGCCCTGGTGAAGGCGTTCTACCGGGACTCGTCCCACGTCCCCGCCGTCTACGGCGAGGTCCGCGGAGCCGGACACCTCAGCTCCATCGGCGACGGCGGGGACTTCCGTGCCCCGACCACCGCCTGGCTGCGCTTCTGGCTGATGGGCGACGAGCAGGCCCGGGGCGTGTTCTTCGGCCCCGGCTGCGGCTACTGCGTGGACGACGACCTCTGGTCCGGCTGGGACCGCAACACCAAGGCGCTGCAGATCCCCGGTCCGACGTCCTGACACCGCGCCGTCGGTGAGACCCGTCCCTCCCGGGGCGGGTCTCGCCGTCTCACCCGTCGAGGAACTCCGCACACCGGTACGGGCCCAGCACCGCTCCCTCGGCCGGGCGCACACTGACCTCGACCTCGTCCGCCCTGACCTTCGGGTCGAGGACGGACTGGGCGCGCGCCAGCGTGCACACCAGCTGCCCCGTGCCCTGGTCGCGCCCCGACAGCGGGTACGGGCCGTCGATGCGGATCGTGACGCGGGCGCCCTTACCGCTCACCGTGTAGCCGCCGAGCTCCTGGACCAGAGAGGTGAGCCCGTCGCGCTGCTCGGCGGGCCCCGGGCCCTGCGCGAGCAGCTTCACGACCGAGTTGAGGTCCTTGAGGCGCTGATCGAGCAGGGGTACTCCGCGCAGGCCGCTGTCCGACGCGTAGTACAGCCGCATCCCGCGCGTCAGCCCTGTCGCGGGCTCGCCCGCGCCTATCACCCCGGTCGGCTGGACACCGCAGCCGGCGAGGGCGAGCCCCGCCGTCGCCAGCGCGGTGACCGCGACGCCATGACGGACCTTCACTCCGTGTCCTCTCCGGTGAGTCGCTCGTCCGTACGCCGCAGGGGCAGGGGCAGGGGCAGGCGCAGCGTGAACACCGCGCCGCCGCCCGGCCCGTCGGCCGCGTCGATCGTGCCGCCGTGCAGGCGGGCGTTCTCCAGCGCGATCGCCGTGCCGAGGCCACTGCCCTGCCCGCTGTCGTCGGCCGCGCCGCGCGTGCGGGCCGCGTCCGCCTTGTAGAACCGGTCGAAGACCCGGTCCCCGCTCCCCGGCGGCAGCCCGGGACCGTGGTCGGCGACCTCAAGCGTGACCCACTCCCCGTCCTCCGCGACGGTCGTCCCGAGCGTCACGGTGACCGGCGGGGCCCCGTGCCGCAGCGCGTTCCCCACCAGGTTCGCGACGATCACGTCGACGCGGCGCCGGTCGACCCGCGCCCGTACGCCCTCGACGAGGTCCGTCCGTACGCGATCGGTCCAGCCGCGCAGCGCGAGCGACGCCCGTACGGCCTCGGCGAGATCCGTCTCGGCCGCGTTCAGCCGTACCGCCCCCGCGTCGAAACGGGAGATCTCCATCAGGTCCTCGACCAGCCGGGACAGCCGGGCCGTCTCCGCGCCGACCGTCCGGGCCGCCCGCGCCGCGTCCGGCGGCAGCTGGTCGGCGTCCTCCTCAAGGACCGTCGCCACCATCGTCATCGCCGCGAGGGGCGTGCGCAGCTCGTGCGATACGTCCGCCACGAAGCGCCGCGCCTTCGCCTCCTGCTCGCGCAGCTCCGCGTCGGAGGCCTGGAGCGCGTCGGCGGTGTCGTTGAACGTCCGCGCCAGATCGGCGAGTTCGTCGTGCCCGGTGACGGCGACCCGGCTGCCGAGGTCCCCGGCCGCGAGCTCCCGCGTGGCCCGCCCCAGCTCCCGTACGGGACGAAGCACCGTCCGCGCGGCGAGCAGGGCCAGGACGGCGGCGAGGAGCACCACCGGCAGGACACCCGACCGCACGGAGTCGAGCAGAGCGGCGGTGTCGTCGCGCTCGGCCCGCAGGTCGGTGATGGCGAAGACCTCGAGGCCCGAGGTACGGCGGTCCCCGTCGGCGTACGTCACGGGCATGCCGACGACCAAGTACGGCTCGCCCCGCCACATCACCCGCTGGAAATGGGCCCCGGTCCCGGTGCGCACGGCGGTGCGCAGCCCGGTGGTGACGCGGCCCTCCGTGTCGGCGAGCGAGTCGGAGACGGCGACGAGGTCGTGGTAGCGGGCGACCACGATGCGGGCGCCGAGGCCGTCCGAGACCTTCGTCGCGAACCGGGAGAGGGAGCGTTGGTCGGGCGGGACGTCGAAGTCGGCGGCGACCGCCGTGACCCGCTCCCGCAGGTCGTTCACGGCGGTGTTCTGTGTGCGCTGGAGAACGGCGGTGCGCGCGTCCCGGTAGGCGAGCGCGGTCGCGGTCACGGCGCTGAGCAGCGCGACGACGACGAAGGCGACGACGAGCCGGGTGCGCAGCCCGCCGACGAGCCGGCTGCGCACGCCGTGGGCCGGCCGCCGGGACCGTCGGCTCACAGCGGCCCGAAGCGGTAGCCGAATCCGCGCACGGTCTGCACGTACCGCGGTTTCGCCGGTACGTCCTCCAGCTTGGCCCGCAGCCGTCCGACCGCCGCGTCCACCAGCCGGGAGTCGCCCAGGAAGGTGTGGTCCCAGACGGACGCGAGGAGCTGCTCGCGGCTGAACACCCGGCCGGGGGAGGCCGAAAGCTCCAGGAGGAGGCGCAGCTCGGTGGGCGGCAGCGCGATCGGGACGCCGTGCTTGGTGACGGTCAGCCCCGCGCGGTCGATGACCAGACCGGCGGGGTCGGCCTCCGCTCCTCGCACCGGAGCGGAAGGCTCCGCCCGCCGCAGCGCGGCCCGGATACGGGCTTCGAGGACGGGCGCGGTGACCGGCTTGACCACGTAGTCGTCGGCGCCCGCCTCCAGACCGGTCACGATGTCCTGGTCGTCTCCGCGCGCGGTCAGCATGATGACCGGCAGGGTGGTGGTCCTGGCGCGGATCCGGCGGCACACCTCGAAGCCGTCCATGCCCGGCAGCATCAGGTCGAGCACGGCCAGCTCGACCTTCGCACCGCCCGGGCCGTCCAGCAGAGAGAGGGCCTGCTCGCCGGTGGCCGCCGTGTCGACGTCGTACCCGTGCCGGCGCAGCACGAGCTCCATTCCGTCCCGTACGGACGCGTCGTCCTCGATCAGCAGTACATGCGGCATAGGAACGATTATGAGCATCCCGATCGCCGATCAGGCGCCCGGGAAGGGGGCGGATACGCAGGTCGGGGGCATTGTTACGTTCTCATCATGTCGTCATGGACAGGCCATCACGTGGCGTGGTGAGGCTGGAGCACATGAACCCCACGACGACCTCCCGTGCCACGGCCCGGCTGCGCATCGCCGCGCTCGCCGCGCTTCCCGTCCTCTTCTTCTCGGCGGCCTGCGGCGGCGATGGCGACAGCGCCGGCGGCGACGGCGGGAAGAAGGGCGACGAGATCGCCTCGGTGCCGGACACCCCGTCGGCCTCGCGCACGGCGGACGGCGCCGCCGCCCCCAGCACCGCGCCCGCCGGGAAGAGCGCCTTCTACGACGCCCAGCTGAAGTACGTCCAGTGCATGCGCGTCAAGGGCGGCTACAAGGACTACCCGGACCCGAAGCTCAGCGGGCACCTCGACTGGACGAAGATCGAGGAGATCTCGTCCCGGCCCGGTCAGAACGAGGCCGCCAAGGGCGGCAAGGACGGCGTCTGCGCCCCCGAACTCCAGCGGGCCATGCTGGCCGAGCCCAAGCGCGACCAGCAGAAGGACTACGAGTCGATGCTCGCGCACGCCAAGTGCATGCGGGACAACGGCGTCTCCCGCTTCACCAACCCGACCATGAGCGGCGGCAACGCCCAGCCGGGCGGCGACCCGAACCCCGCCTCGCCGAGCATCGACCAGGATTCGCCGACGTACAAGCAGGCCCGCGAGGCGTGCAGGACGAAGCTGCTCGACGGTCTGGACGGGATGCAGTGAAGCGCCGCTCCGGCTTCCTCGTACTCGGCGCGGCGACCGTCGCCGCCGCGGTCACCGGGGGCGTCCTCGTCCTCGACCGCGGCGGGGAGGCCGACGCGTCCGGCAAGGGCGGGGACCTGCCGCCCGCGACCGCGACCGTCGTGCGCACGGACCTCGTACGGTCCAAGACCGTCGACGGCACGCTCGACTTCGCCCAGCGCCGCACCGTCAAGTCCGCCGTCGAGGGTACCGTCACCGTGGCCGCCCCCGAAGGGAAGACGCTGACCATGGGCGAGGCTCTGTACGAGCTGAACGACAAGCCCGTCACCCTGCTCTACGGGCCGGTCCCCATGTTCCGCGAGATGAAGGCGGGCGACCGGGGCAGCGACGTCCTCCAACTGGAACGCAACCTCCGGGACCTGGGATGGGGGGCGAAGCTGTACGTCGACGCGCGGTACGGCAAGGACACCGAGGCCGCCGTCAAGGAATGGCAGAAGTCCCTGAACCGGGAGCCGACCGGCAAGGTCGGCAAGGGCGACGTGGTCTTCCAGCCGGGCAAGGTCAAGGTGGTCTCCGCCGACGCGGCCCTCGCCGACCAGGTCGCCCCGAACGGCCCTGTCCTGACGGTCGCCTCCACCCAGCCCGTCATACGGGCACAGCTGGACCAGTCCGACGGGGCGCTCACCTCGCGTGGCACCAAGGTCGAGGTCACCCTGCCGAGCGGGAAGACCGCGGCCGGCCGGGTCGCCGGGACCGTACGCCCCGAGGAGACCGCGCCCGGCGGCGCTGGGGGCGCCCAGGACGGCATCACCGTCGAGGTCGTCCTCGACGGCGGGGTGAGCGCCGCGAGCGGCGAGGACGCCAAGACGTCGGCGAGCGTGAGGTTCGTCAGCGAAGCACGCAGAGGAGTCCTCGCGGTCCCGGTCGAGGCGGTCGTCGCCCTGCGCGGCGAGAACGGCGGCTACGGCCTCCAGGTCGTCCGGGGGACCGGCTCGACGATGGTGCGCGTCGAGACGGGCATGACCGCCGACGGACGGATCGAGGTCAGCGGCCCGGACGTGCGCGAAGGCCTGAAGGTCGGGGTGGCGACGTCATGACACCGGCCCCGGTCCCCGGGACGACACCGGCCCCGGTGATCGAACTGAGGGACGCCGGCAAGGCGTACCCCGGCGGCGTCCACGCCCTGCGCGCGGTGAACCTCACCGTCCAGGCGGGCGAACTGCTCGCCGTCGTCGGCCCGTCCGGCTCCGGCAAGTCCACGATGCTCAACGTCATGGGCACCCTCGACAAGCCCACCACCGGCACCGTCCGCGTCGCCGGGTACGACGTGTCGGAGCTCTCCGACTCCCGGCTCTCCGCCCTGCGCGCCCGGCACATCGGCTTCGTGTTCCAGCACTTCCACCTGGCGGCGGGACGCGACGCGGTCGACAACGTCGCCGACGGCCTGCTGTACGCGGGCGTCCCGCTGCGGGAACGGCGCACGCGCGCGCGGGAAGCGCTCGCCCGGGTACGTCTCGACCACCGCCGCTCCCACACGCCGAACGAGTTGTCCGGCGGCGAGAAGCAGCGCGTGGCCATCGCGCGCGCCCTGGTGAAGGAGCCCCGACTGCTGCTCGCGGACGAACCGACCGGGGCGCTCGACACCGCGTCCGGCGAGATCGTCATGGAGCTGCTGCACGAGCTGAACGCGTCCGGCACCACGATCTGCGTGATCACCCACGACAACGAGATCGCCGGCTCGCTGCCGCGCCGGGTGCGCTTCAAGGACGGCGAGATCGTCTCCGATATCCGTTCGGACACCCGCTCCGACGCGTCCGGGGAAGGGGCCGGTTCGTGAAGCACGACCTCAAGCCCTCCCGCCTCGCTCCCGGCGACGTGCTCCGGGTCGGCGCGGTCGGCCTCCGTGCCCGCCGCGCGCGCGTGGTCCTGTCGGCGCTCGGCATCGCCATCGGCATCGCGACCATGGTCGCGGTCGTCGGTCTGTCCGAGTCCAGCCGCGCGGACCTCATGGCCCGGCTCGACCGCCTCGGCACCAACCTCCTCACCGCGGAGGCGGGCAAGGACGCCATGGGACAGGAGATCAAGCTGCCCAAGAACGCCGTCGCGATGGTCGAGCGCATCGGCCCCGTGCGGCACGCCACGGCCACCGGCGACGTCGACGCCCGGATCCGCCGCAGCGACGTGGTCCCCGAGGAACGCACCGCGGGCGTCACCACCCAGGCCGCGGGCATCGACCTGCTGTCGGCGCTCGGCGGCGAGGTGGCGAAGGGGGTGTGGCTGGACCCGGCCCGTGAACGGCTCCCGGTCACGGTCCTCGGCGCGGTGGCCGCGGACCGCCTCGGCATCACCCGGACCGGCGAGACGATCATGATGAACGACACGCGCGTGGTCGTCGTCGGCATCCTCGCACCGCTCGAACTGGTCCCCACCCTGGACCGGGTGGCCCTCGTCGGATTCCCGGCCGCCGAGCGCTACTTCGGTTTCGACGGCCATCCGTCGACCGTCTTCGAGCGTTCCACGGACGCCTCGGTCGAGGACGTACGGGCGGTCCTGGCCCGCACCATCAGCCCCGGCGACGAGGGGGGAGTCAAGGTGTCCCGGCCCTCGGACGCGCTGGCCGCGAAGGCCGCCACCGACGAGGGCCTGACGACCCTGATGCTCGGCCTCGGGGCGGTGGCCCTGCTGGTCGGGGGAGTGGGGGTCGCCAACACCATGGTCATCTCCGTCCTGGAGCGCCGCCAGGAGATCGGCCTGCGCCGCTCCCTGGGCGCGACCCGCAACGCGATCCGCCTCCAGTTCCTGACCGAGTCCCTGCTCCTGTCGGCGCTGGGCGGCGCGACGGGCGCACTCCTCGGGGCGGCGGCGACATACGGCTTCGCCCGCGTCCAGGGCTGGACCGCGGTGGTCCCGCCCTGGTCCCTGGCGGGCGGCCTGGCCGCGACGCTCGTGATCGGAGTGATCGCGGGCCTCTATCCGGCGATCCGCGCCTCGCGACTGCACCCGACGGTGGCGCTGAACGCGAGCTGAACGCGAGCGCGGCGCGCCCCGGCCGATGGAGCCGGCCGGGGCGCGCCACGGGAATCACACGACGCTGATCAGGCGATGTCGAACCGGTCCAGGTCCATCACCTTGTCCCACGCCGACACGAAGTCGGTCACGAACTTCTCCTTCGCGTCGTCGCTCGCGTAGACCTCGGCCAGCGCGCGCAGCTCGCTGTTGGAGCCGAAGACCAGGTCGGCGCGGGTGCCCGTCCACTTGACGGCGCCCGTGGCGGCGTCGCGGCCCTCGAAGACGGTCGCGTCCTCGGACGTCGCCTTCCAGACCGTGCCCATGTCGAGCAGGTTGACGAAGAAGTCGTTCGTCAGGGAGCCCGGGGTGGTCGTGAGGACGCCGTGCTTCGACTGCTGGTGGTTCGCACCCAGCACCCGGAGGCCGCCGACGAGGACCGTGAGCTCGGGGGCGCTCAGGGTCAGCAGGTTCGCCCGGTCGACGAGCAGGAACTCGGCCGGGAGACGGTTGCCCTTGCCGAGGTAGTTGCGGAAGCCGTCGGCCACCGGCTCGAGCGCGGCGAAGGACTCCACGTCGGTCTGGTCCTGCGCGGCGTCCACCCGGCCCGCCCGGAAGGGGACCTCGACCGCGACGCCGGCGTCCTTCGCGGCCTGCTCGACGCCCGCGGCGCCGGCCAGCACGATCAGGTCGGCGAGCGAGATCCGCTTGCCGCCGCTCTGCGCGCCGTTGAACGTCTCCCGGATGCCCTCCAGGGTGCGGAGTACCGTGGCGAGCTGGTCGGGGTCGTTGACCTCCCAGCCGCTCTGCGGCTGGAGACGGACGCGCGCACCGTTGGCACCGCCGCGCTTGTCGCTGCCGCGGAAGGACGAGGCCGACGCCCAGGCGGTGGAGACCAGCTGGGAGACCGTGAGGTCCGAGGCGAGAACGCTGCTCTTGAGGGCGGCGACGTCCGAGGCGTCCACGAGCTCGTGGTCCACCGCGGGCAGCGGGTCCTGCCAGGGCAGGATCTCGGAGGGAACCTCCGGGCCGAGGTAGCGGACCACCGGGCCCATGTCACGGTGGGTGAGCTTGTACCAGGCGCGGGCGAAGGCGTCCGCGAACTGCTCCGGGTGCTCGTAGAAGCGCCGCGAGATCTGCTCGTACGCCGGGTCGAAGCGCAGCGACAGGTCGGTGGTGAGCATCGTCGGGAGGTGCTTCTTCGACGCGTCGTGCGCGTCGGGGATGATCGCCTCGGCGTTCTTCGCCACCCACTGGTGAGCACCGGCCGGGCTCTTGGAGAGCTCGTACTCGTACTCGAAGAGGTGCTTGAAGAAGTCGTGGCCCCACTGCGCGGGAGTGGTGGTCCAGGTGACTTCGAGACCACTGGTGATCGCGTCGGCGCCCTTGCCGGTGCCGTACGAGTTGGCCCAGCCGAAGCCCTGCGCCTCAAGGGGCGCGGCCTCGGGGTCGGCGCCGACGTTGTCCGCGGGGCCGGCGCCGTGGGTCTTGCCGAAGGTGTGGCCGCCGGCGATGAGGGCGACGGTCTCCTCGTCGTTCATCGCCATGCGGCGGAACGTCTCGCGGATGTCGCGGGCCGCGGCGACCGGGTCCGGGTTGCCGTTGGGGCCCTCGGGGTTGACGTAGATGAGGCCCATCTGGACCGCGCCGAGCGGGTTCTCCAGCTCGCGGTCACCGGTGTAGCGCTCGTCGCCGAGCCAGGTGGTCTCGGGGCCCCAGTAGACGTCCTCGTCGGCCTCCCACACGTCGGCACGGCCGCCGGCGAAGCCGAAGGTCTCGAAGCCCATCGTCTCCAGGGCGACGTTGCCGGTGAGGATCATCAGGTCGGCCCAGGAGATGTTCTGGCCGTACTTCTTCTTGACCGGCCACAGCAGGCGGCGGGCCTTGTCCAGGTTGCCGTTGTCCGGCCAGCTGTTGAGCGGCGCGAAGCGCTGCTGGCCCGCGCCGGCGCCACCGCGGCCGTCGCTGATGCGGTACGTACCGGCGCTGTGCCAGGCCATCCGGATCATGAGCGGGCCGTAGTGGCCGAAGTCGGCGGGCCACCAGTCCTGCGAGGTGGTGAGCACCTCGGCGATGTCCCGCTTCACGGCGGCGAGGTCGAGGGAGTTGAACGCCTCGGCGTAGTCGAACTCCGCGCCGAGCGGGTTACCCACGACGGGGTTCGTGGCGAGGATCTTCAGGTTGAGCCGGTTCGGCCACCACTGGCGGTTGCCGCCGCCCTGGGTCGGGTGCGCGGCGCGGGTGTGCGCGACCGGGCAGCCGCCGCCCTCCGCCTTCGCGTCTCCGACGATTGCTTCATGGTTCTCAGACATGCGGAATCCTTCCGGACCTGGCGGATCACAGTGCTCAGGAAGCGTGACGACACGCGCGGGATAGTCCGTCACGTCGCCGTCTCCCGCCGTGCTGGAGTCTTCCTGTCCCTTGGCCATCAACAGAACAGATCCTACGATGGACCTAGTCCAAGTCAAGAACCCCGCCAAATACTGTCCGACGGCTGGCGCGCCGAAGAGGTGAGTAGACATGAGTGACCTGCTCGAGCGATTGCGAGCACGAGGCTGGCGGATGACGTCCCAGCGACGTGTCGTCGCGGAGGTCCTGGCCGGCGACCACGTACACCTCACCGCGGACGAGGTGCACGCCCGGGCCGTGGCCCGGTTGCCCGAGATCGCGCGGGCGACGGTCTACAACACGCTGGGCGAGCTGGTCTCGCTGGGGGAGGTGGTGGAACTGTCCACGGACGGGCGGGCGAAGCGGTACGACCCGAACGCGCACCGCCCGCACCATCATCTGGTCTGTTCGGACTGCGGCATCATCCGTGACGTCCACCCGACGGGCGACCCGCTGGCCGTCCTGCCGCCCGCGGAGCGGTTCGGCTTCAGCGTGTCGAAGGCCGACGTGACGTACCGGGGGCTCTGCCCGGCCTGTTCCTGAGCGGGCGCCCGGAAACGAAGGGAGCCCCTCCGCCGGTGTCCGGCGGAGGGGCTCCTCTCGTGTGCTGCGCAGGGACTACTTCAGGACCGAGAGGGCCGCGTCGTAGCTCGGCTCCTCGGCGATCTCGCCCACGAGCTGCGCGTGCAGCACGGTGTCGTTCTCGTCGAGGACGACGACGGCGCGCGCGGTCAGACCCGCCAGCGGGCCGTCCGCGATCTCCACGCCGTAGTTGGTGTGGAACTCGCGGCCGCGGAGCGTCGAGAGGTTCTTGACGTTCTCAAGACCCTCGGCGCCGCAGAAGCGCGCCTGGGCGAAGGGCAGGTCGGCGGAGATGCAGAGCACCACCGTGTTCTCCAGCTCGCCGGCCTGCTCGTTGAAGGCGCGGACGGAGGAGGCGCACGTCGGGGTGTCGACGCTCGGGAAGATGTTGAGGACCTTGCGCTGACCGGCGAAGTCCTTCAGCGACTTGTCCGCAAGCCCCTCGGCGACGAGCGTGAAGTCGGGGGCCTGGCTGCCGGGGGTCGGCAGGGCGCCGTTGACCTGCACCGGGCTGCCCTTCAGCGTGACCTGGGCCATGGGGAATCTCCTTCGGACGGTGTGAGTGGCAACGCGGGAATCGTACGGCGTGTGGACCTTGGGGAACGACACGGGCCGCCGGTGCGGCCCCGGGGGCCGGTCGCGAGAGAGAGCCCCGCGAGGTTTACGTATGTGAACGACCGTGGACGCCCGGCGGGCCCTGGTGGCGCCATATCGGGCGGTGCAGGTCGCACCACAGGCCTTGACGGCAATGGTTCAGACCTTTAAGTTCCCGACTCGACAGCCGTCCCCCGTTCACATACATGAAGAAGGGGTAACTCCTTGTCCAGATGGCGCGTTGAATCCCGTACGGCACACATCCGAAGGCGTTCGCTGCTCGCCGCACCCCTGTTGCTCGCCGCCCTCCTCGCCACCCTGCTCGCCGGGCCCGCCGGCGGCCGTGCCGAGGCGGCTCCCGCGACCTTCGTCCACCCAGGCGTCCTCGTCTCGCGGGGCCAGCTCGACTTCACCCGGGAGAAGGTCAACGCCGGGGCGCAGCCCTGGAAGGCCGCCTTCGACCAGATGATGGCGAGCAAGTACGCGTCGCTGTCCCGCGTCCCCAAGCCCCGCGCGGTGGTGGAGTGCGGCTCGTACTCGAACCCGAACCTCGGCTGCACCGACGAGCGCGAGGACGCCATCGCCGCGTACACGCTCTCCCTGGCCTGGTACATCACGCGCGACGGCCGGTACGCCCAGAAGGCCATCGAGATCATGGACGCCTGGTCCGGCGTGATCACCGACCACACCAACTCCAACGCGCCGCTGCAGACGGGCTGGGCGGGCTCCTCCTGGCCCCGCGCCGCCGAGATCATCCGCTACACCTCCACCGCCTGGCCCCAGGCCCGCGTCGACCGCTTCAAGACGATGCTGCGCACGGTCTACCTCCCCGAGGTCACGAACGGCTCCCACTCCAACGGCAACTGGGAGCTCAGCATGACCGAGGCCGCGATCGGCATCGCCGTCTTCCTGGAGGACCGCGCCGCCTACGACAAGGCGGTGGCCAAGTTCCGCGGCCGCGTCCCCGCGTACATCTACCTCGCGAGCGACGGCGCTCTCCCGAAGGGGGCGCCCGGCAGCGGCCTCGACACCCGCGACGAGCTCGTCAAGTACTGGCAGGGGCAGACCACCTTCGTCGACGGACTCACCCAGGAGACCTGCCGCGACCTCACCCACACCGGCTACGGCCTGGCCGCGATCGCGAACATCGCCGAGACGAGCCGCATCCAGGGGCAGGACCTCTACCCCGAGGTCGCCGACCGGCTGCGCCACGCCCTCGGCCTCCAGGCCAAGTACGAGCTCGGCGAGCCGGTCCCGGGCTGGCTCTGCGGAGGCGCCCTCCGCGACCACCTGGGACCGGTCACCGAGGTCGGCTTCAACGCGCTGCACCACCGCATGGGGTACGCGATGACGAACACGCAGCGCCTCACCGAAGCCAACCGTCCGGCGGGCACGAACAACCTCTTCGTGGCCTGGGGGACCCTGACCCACGCCGCCAACCCCCGCTGAGCACGCCCCGAGAAAGCCCTGAGTACGCGCTGAGTACCCGCGTCCGTCTCTGAGTACGGCACACAGCTCCTCGACGGGCGCGGGACATGCGACAGTACTCCGACGGAGCCGGGGGGCTCCGCGAGTGAGCGCGGGGGGCGAGGGTCGTGGATCTCTTCGACGGCGAGCTGGGCGGGCGGGACGACAACAACGCGGACGTCGGGGGCAGCTGCTCCTGGGTCACCGTGGTGATCGTCGGCATCCTGGTCCTGGTCGTGGTGCTGGCGAACTGGCTCTGGGACCAGCTGCACCGCCTGATCTGACCCGACGCCACCGCCACCGACCCGCCAAGGAGCAGTACATGGCCCGCCTCCGTCCCGCTGCCGCGCCCGACGCGACTTCCGCCAAGGACGCCTCGGACCTCGACAGCGTGAGGGCCTGGTGGAAGACGCTCGGACGCGACGGGTTCGTGGTGCTTCCGCCGCCGACCCGCAGCCGGTACACCCAGTCCGACGGCCACGAGGACGCCGCCGAACTGTGCGCCGTGCGCGGACTCGCCACCGGCACGTCCTTCGCGTACTGGCACTGGCAGGCGCATCAGGCCTTCGACCGCACCGGCGCCCTGAAGAGCGAGCTGATGCTGTACTGGGGCGGTGACCACGCGGCCGTCGCCACCGGCCTCGGGGACGGCCCGGCCGGCTTCCGGGTCGTCGACGGAGGCCCGCAGGGCGCCTTCCGGCTGGACCGGGTGACACTCCTGGACGGTGCGGGGCTGCCCCACCCGGCGGACCCGGCCGGGGTACGCCAGTTCCTCGCCGCGCTCGACGAACCGGTCGACCGCACCCGACTGCCGTTCCGTTACCGGCCGCTGACGCCCGTCGAGGCCGCGTGGCTGCACGACCGGCTGCGTGGCCCCGTGGACCCGTCCGCCACCGCCCGCTTCGTGATCTCCCTGGAGCGGCGGGACGCCCTCACCGGCGAGGAGACGCGACGGCTCCTCGACGTGTGGAGGGAGCGGTACGCCGGCCGGCTCGCCGACTGGGACGCCTGGCGCGCGGCGCTCCACGCGCTGCTCCGCCACGACCACGAAGAGGCCTGGGACGTCGTCGCCGCCCTCGGCGCCCGGGCGGCGGACGTGCTCGGCGAGGTGCCGTCCGAGCGGGGCCTCGCCGTCCTGCGGGACCTCGCCGTCCCGGGGGACCTCGGGCGCGACGGCGACCGCGCCACGATCACCGCGTGGCTGACGGCGCACCGGGCGGTCCGCGAACCCGACCCCGTACGGGCCGCGGCCGAACTGGCCGCCGAACTGGCCGCGCACGGCACCTCGGAGGCGGCGATGCGCGCCCTCGCGACCGCCCTCACCAGCGCCGTCACGGCCGACCGGCGGACGGAGACCGGGGCCGACCACTCGACCGGCCGGCGCTTCAACGCCCTCGCGGCGGTCCGGTTCAGCACGGACGAACGGCTCCCGCACGAGCTGCGCGTGGCGGTCGCGCGGACCGCGCGGGACCACGTCGACCACGTCCGCGAGGAGGCCGTCCGGCTCGGCCCCGCGTACGCCGACGCCACCGGCACCGACGCCGTCGACGCGCTGGCCGCCGCCGACCGCTACGAGGCCGCCCGCGACGAGCTGCTCGCCGGAACCGGCCCCGACCTCACCCTCGGCGAGGGGATCCTGGGCCGCGACTGGCACCGCTACCGGACCCTCACCGACGCCGACGTCCGGTGGCTGCGGGCCCAGGTGGCCGACCCCGGCACGGGCGTCCAGGGACTCGCGTACTGCCTCGAACTCCTCCTCGCCCACGGCGTGGCCACCGGGGGCGAAGTCGAGGCGCTCCTGCCCCGTTGGAAGAAGGAGCTCACCAAGCGGTACCGGACCACGTACACCGAATGGCGCCACCCGCTCGTCACGCTCACCTGTCTGGCCCTCGACCTCGACCACCCGGCCGCGGGTGCCCTGGTCACCTGGTGGAGCAAGCCGCGGCCCGTGTGGAAGAACGACATCCGCCTGCTGACCCACCTCGGCGCCCCCAACGAGGCCAAGGCCGCCGAACTGTGGGACTTCGTCACCTCGGGCGCCCACGACACCGGACAGCTCATGACCTGGGTACTGCTCCGAGCCCGGCTCGACGGGGAGGCCCCGCTGCTCGTCGCCGACCGCCTGCTCGGCACACCGGGCATCCGCACCTACGTCCTTGAGCGGGTCCTCATCGGCGTCGCCGACCCCGCGCAGCCGCTCTGGCACTACGCCGTCGACCCGTGCGGCCGGGACTGGTGGCGGCGCGCGCAGGAGGTCGCGGACCATCCCGGGCTGTCCGCCGAGGCCCGCGCGATCGGCCTGCGCGCGGCCCGCGACCACCACCTGATCCGCTACCCCGACGAGTTGCGCCCCGCCCCGACCGAGGCCGAACTCGCGGCCGCAAGAGCCTGGATCGCCGCGCACGCCGCAGACTGACGAGTCGTCGCGGTGCTCGTCAGGAGACTGACCTGCCGAAGAACTCCAGCTCCGCGACGGCCACCTGCTTGCGCGGGTCGGCGCGCCACGCCGTACGCAGGACGAGACGCACCGACAGCGCGTCGCGCACCCGCAGGTCGACGCGCTGGGTGCCGCCGTCGTTGATGAGGTGGTGCGAGACGCGCGTCTCGCCCGACGCGTCCTTGACCACGAGGTCGAAGGTGCGCGGGGTCGCCTGCCCGTCCGCCTGCGTCGTGTTCTTCGCGCTTCCGGGGGTGACCAGCACGCTCAGCAGATCGGTCGGTTCGGCGAATCCGGCCTCCAGGTACTGTCCCGCCGAGTCGCCCGCGTATCCCGTGCCCCACCAGGTGTTGGAGTACCCGTCGCCCGCCAGCTTCGCGTTCTGCTTCGGCGCGGAGTGGGAGGCCGCCCAGGTGACGGGGTGGACCGGGACACGGGTGGCGAAGTGGTCCTGGACCGCGCGCGCGGCGGGCGGGCCGCCGACGACACCGCCGACGACCACGGCGACGACCGCCGTCGCGATCAGGGCGCGGGCGATCCAGCGGCCCCGGTCGCGGTCGAGACCGGGGCGCCGGCCCGCGTACGGGCCCTCGGCCGTGGAGAGCCGCTCGGGGACCATGGGCGTCGCGCAGTACCGGCAGAAGTGACGGCCCGGAGTGTTCGCGAGCCGGCACGCCGGGCACGGGGTGCCGCCCTCGACGGGCGCGGGCGCGACGGCGGTCCTCGCCGCGGGCCGCGCGGCCTCGGGGCGTGCGGGGAGCACGGGCGCGGCGACAGTCGGCTCCGCGGGGCGGTTCCCCGGGACGGGGACGAGGAGCGAGCGTGCGACCGTGTCCGAAGCCTGGCTGGACGCCTGCCTCGCCTCGGATACGGGGGTGGATGCAGCCTCGGGCACGGGTACGGGCTCCTCGCGGGACGGATCCACGGCGGGCAGCGGGGCCGTGACCTCCTCGGATCCGGCAGCGGGCGCGCTTTCCTGGACGTCCCGCACCTCCGGGTCCGGTCCGGCCGCGGCGGACGTCGACTCCTCCCGGTCCGGGACGGCGGCGTCCGGCGGCGCGGCGGACGCGCCGGCGGAAGGCGTCGCCGCCGGGGCGTCCCAGCGGAGGAACGCCCCGCAGCTGTCGCAGAACGACTGGTCCGCCGCGCGGACCGGGCTCGCGCAGTCCGGGCAGGGGCGGGACAGGGGCGCGTCACTCATGGGGTTCAGGCTCCTTCGGAAGTACGGGAAGTGGTCACCGAGACCGTGAACGGCAGGTGCGCGGGGCGGGCCGCGCCCACGACCGCGCGCAGGCGGTGCGGGTCCACCGCGGCCGGGTCGGCGACCCGGAGGACGACATGCAGCCCGGCCTCGGGCGACCCGGGGAACGGGCCGAGCGGGCGGGCCGACCAGCTCGCGCCACCGCTCTCGGTGATCTCCGGCGGGACGCCGAACGCGAGCCGGACCGCCGCCGCGAGCCCTTGCCGGGTGCCGCGGACCCGGTGCAGTGCCACGGCCGAGGCGACCGCGTGGCGGCGCAGCGGAAGCGGCTCGGTGCCGTCCAGCTCCGCACCGACCCAGGTCGCGAGGTAGTCCACGAAGTCGGCGGGGGCGAGCGTCGGCGAGAAGTACGCCTCCAGCGAGTCCAGGACGGTGAACAGCGGAGCGAGGACCACGTCCAGGCCGGACACGAACCGCTGCCCGAAGTCGTCCTCGGCGTAGACGGCGGGCAGCGCCGCCCCCAGCGGGTACGGGGTCGCGAGCCCCGGCACCGTACCCCGCGCGGACCCGCTCACCGCGCCTCGATCACACGCACGCGGTGGTCGAACGGGAAGAGCAGCGCCGACGGCGCCAGCTCGATCCGGTCCGTCGTGTCGCCGCGCCGGCCCGTCAGCGGATCGGCCGGATGCAGCAGGACCTCGTCCACCAGCTCCACGCCCGGCACCCGCTGGAGCGCCGCGAAGACCTCCCCGGCCCGCAGCGGACGCCCGAACGGCCAGCCCTCGCCGTGCGCCCCGCCCGTCAGCGGGTCCAGGTACGCGTACAGCGTGTCCAGCGCCTCGGCCCGTACGCGCTCCGCCTCGGCCGCCCGGAAGGAGTGCAGCGTCGCCACCACCGTCACCCCCTGGTAGAACGGCGGCCCCACGGCGAGCCGGGTGCCCAGCGGCCGCCGCTCGTCCAGGAAACCCGTCACCCGCGACAGGAGCTCGTCGCCCGGCACGAGCTGCTCGAACCGCAGCCGCCCGCCCCGGTCCGGCACCGCCTGCGGGACGACCAGGACCCGGACCGCGTTCTCGCCGGCCTCGGCCGCGTCCGCCGCGAGGCAGGCGATCCGCGCCGCCTCGGGCGCGGCGCGCCGCGCCAGCTCCTCGTAGTCGCGGGCGGTGACGGCCCGCTCCTGCGCCCGCAGGGTGATCGGCGCGCGGGTCTTCGCCTCCTCGACGGTCTCCCCGTCGACCCCACCGCGCGCCGCCTCGCGGTTCTCGACCCGCGCGATGTACGGGATGGAGCTGCGGAGCACGGTGATCGTGGATCGGGCCACATTGCCCGCCCGGCCGCCACCAGTCCCGTACCGGGCCGCTCGGATCGCCGCACCCTTCGGCGGCACGGCCCCGAACTGCCGCAGCGTGCCGTCCGGTTGGCGTACACACGGGCCGAAGGCGATCTCGCCGGTCGTCGCGTCCAGCGTGTAGTGCCGGTCGCCGGGCCGCGACGAGGCGAAGTCGCGGACCACGTGCCACTCCTCCCAGCCACCGTCGGGGTCCTCCTCGTCCGTGACCCCGCCCGTCGCCCGCTCCGCGACCTGGAGGAGCAGGGGCGGCCGGTCCACGACCGGCGCGTGCGCGAGCCGCACCCGCTGCCCGGGGACGCCCTCGGACTCGCCGAGCTGCTCGCTCCGCACGGTCTCGGCGTGCGCCGCGCGGACCGTGCCGCCGATGGTGAACGCGCCCGCCGCCCGCACGGTCGGCGACTCGCTGTAGGACGGAAGCCCCTCGGCGGCGTCCACGACCCGGCAGCGCACCCAGCCCGCCGCGTGCCCGCCGAGCCGCGAGACCGCGTGCCCCGACGGCATGTGCAGCACCACCTCGCCGGGCCGGTTGAGCCCGCCCGTGGAGTCCTCGTCGACCTCGCACGCCGTCCATCCCTCGGCCGCCGTCCACGCCTCCCACACGAGCGGAGGCCGGCGCGGGTCCACGCCGACGCCGTCGACACGGCTGTCCAGGTCGAGGACGAGCACACAGTCCGGCACGGCAGCCGAGAGCCCGAGGAGCAGCAGGTCGCCGATGCGCGGCAGAGGAGAGAAGGCGGCGACGTCCTCGCCGCCCCTGAGGTCCTGCGAGCGGTCCTCGGGCGTGCCCCCCGCCTCCTGCCGCAGCAGATGGGTCAACTCGCAGGGCACGACGGTCAGATCGGAGCTCGTCGCGAAGACCACGGCCTCCTCCGTCTCCGTACGCCCGGTGGAGACTTCCGTGCCGGCGGGCAGCAGCACCGGCTCGGGCTGCGGCGCGGAGAGCCGGAAGGTGATCTCGGCGCGGGCTGCGGCGGGCGGGAAGAGCGTCACGCCAAGGAGGTCCAGGAACGCCAGGTGGTTCTTCTCCGGGACCCGGTTGAGGCGGTAGACGAGCTGGTCCGCCATGTGCGCGACGGCCTCCACCAGTGTGACGCCCGGGTCCGAGACGTTGTGGTCGGTCCACTCGGGGCACGCCTGCTGGATGTAGCGCTTGGCGTCGTCGACGAACTGCTGAAAGCGGCGGTCGTCGAGATGGGGTGCGGGCAGGGCCATGGGTGGCTCTTTCAGTCCTCGGAGGGGATGACGTAGAACGGGAAGACGAGATTGCGCGGGTTGTTGGCGCCGCGCACCCGGTAACGGACGTCGATGTACAGCGTGGTCGGATCCGTGGGCGCGGGGGCGACCGTGACGTCCTCCACCTCGATGCGCGGCTCCCAGCGGTCGAGCGAGGACATCACCTCGTACCGGACCCGGCCCATCGTCGCGTCGTTGACCGGAGAGAACACCAACTCGTGCACCGCACAGCCGAATTCGGGCCGCATCGGCCGTTCGCCCGGTGCCGTCGCCAGCACCAGGCGCATCGACTCCTCGATCTCGCGGTCGCGCCGGACGAGCGCGATGGACCCGCTCGGACCGGTGCGCAGCGGGAAGGCCCAGCCCGCGCCGACGAAGTGCTCACTCATGGGACGGTCCTCCTCAGATCAGCGGCGCGGCCGCGGCGACGGGGTTGAGCAGCGGGGGCGTCGTGGTGTTGAAGGTCATGGTGTTGACGGCGACCTGGGTCAGCGCCGAGACCTTGAACCTCATGCCCGCCTTGATGTCCACGCCGCGCCCCGCGTCGAGGGTGATCAGCCCCTTCGCGGAGAGCGTCAGATCCGTCCCCGACTCGATCGTCACCCCCCGCGCCCCGGAGATCGTGACCGTCCCGTCGCTGTCGATGGTCAGGGTCGTCCGGGCCTCGTTCAGCTCGACGCTCAGTCCCCCCTTCGCGGTCCGCAGCCGGATCCCGTGCGAGGCGCGCGTCCGGCCGCCCTCCTCGCGCAGCTCCACGGTGTGACCGGTACGGGACGTCAGGGCCCGCCACTGGACCCGACCGCTCGTCGGATCGACCGGCGGTACGCGGTCGGTGGCCGGGGTGTGCCGGTCGACGCCGTTGTACAGCCCCGCCAGGACGTAGGGGTGCTCAAGCGACCCCCGGTCGAAGGCGCACAGCACCTCGTCGTCCACTTCGGGCAGGACGAGACCGCCGCCCCCGCGACCGCCCAGCTGGGCGACCCGGCACCAGCCGCTCTCGTACGTCGCCGACAGCCACGGGAAGCGCAGCCTGACCCGGCCGAGCGACAGCGGGTCCTTCGTGTTCGTGACCAGCGCCACCGCGACGCCCGGCATGGGCGGCGCCGGCTCGCCGCCGCCGGAAGCCGTCCCGTACAGGGAACGGAACTGCCGCCCGGACACCGTCAGCCAGGTGGTGAACTGCCGCCCCGAGGCGAAGACATGGCGCACCCCGGTCGCGGTGTAGCGCCCCTCGAAGGGGAAGCCCGCGCCCTTCACGGCCACCGGCTGCCCCGGCTTCAGCGCGGGATTGCCGGTGACGGCGACCTCGACCTCCGCGAACGAGCCGGTGACGTCGTCCGCGAGCGCGGCGGCGGCCTGCGCCACCTCCGACTGCGTGGTGAACGGCGTTCCGGTCGCGGCGAGTTCCGCCGGACCGAAGGGCGCGACGAGCTGCGCGGGAGTGATGTCGGAGACGATGTCCCGGCTCGCCAGGGCAGGGGTCGGCGAGGCCAGCGCCTGCTTCGTCCGGGGATCCCAGCCCCGCACGTCGACCTTCCCGACCTGCCCGGCGGCCGTCACCGAGACCCGGCTGTGCAGCGTGTTGGAGCCGAAGTCCAGGACGTACGGGCTCTGCGCGGCCGGCGTGGTGTCGGCCGGCGCGGAGGACGCCGGGGGCAGGGCGGCGAAGACGAGCCGGCCCGCCGGGTCGAGCGAGAGCCGGACGTCGTTCTCGCGCGCGAGCCGGGACAGGAAGTCCCAGTCGGTGATGTTGGGCTGGGTCGCCAGCTCGTACACCGTCGGGGTGGCGTCGACCTTGCCGAGCGGGATCCGGTTGAGGGCGGCGAGCTTCCGGACGATGTCGGAGGCGGTCATGTTCGGGTAGCCCTCGACGCGCCGGCTGCGCAGGAGCCGGTGCCCGGGGTCGTACCCGCGCACGATCAGGTACCGCCCGTGGCCCGGTGACGCGTCCACCTCGACGGCGGTGACCTCCCCGGTCAGCATGGGCTCGCCGAGCCGTCCGTCGGTGAACGGCGACAGCACCGCCATGGCGCCGACCTTCAGGTAGGGGAACTTCGCAGTGAGGGTGCCGTCCTTGTCGCTGAAGGTCAGCTGGAAGGCGGAGGGGACATTGACGCTCGCGTCCACCCAGCCCTCCGTGAGCCGGACCGCGAGCGGATCCGGGAGCGGCGTGCCGTCGAGCTGCACGTGCAGGACGGTGGTGAAGGTCTTCTCGCTCATGAGGTGCCCTCGGTCTCCGGCGTTTCGGTGGTGGACGGGAGCAGCAGTTCCGTGCCGGGGCGCAGCCGCATCGGGTCGTCGATGCCGTTCGCCTCGGCGATGACCCGCCAGCGGGTCGCGTCGCCGTACTCCCGCCAGGCCAGAGAGGCCAGGGAGTCCCCGGCGACCGTGCGGTGCACACGACGGGCCGACAGTGCGCCCGAGGTCGGGTTCTGCCCTTTGGTGGCGGTGGAGACCTCGGTGAGCGAGAGCGAACACGTGGCGCGGATCGGAATGCCGCTGGGGCTGAAGAGGGTGTACGTGGCGGAGACGGAGGTGACGTACGCGACGAACCGCACCGTCGAGAACGACCCCCAGGAGAACTTCACCCACGGCGGCGACGGCGCCTTCGCGCTGATGCTCTGCTGGGTCACCTCGCAGCAGGACAGCAGCAGTTCGACCTGCTGCTGCACGTCGTTGGAGGTCGGGTCGCCGGAGCGGTCGAGGAAGACGTCCAGCTGGAGCTGGGCCGGCTGGCTGCCGGTGAACTTCGGCGGCGCGCCCCGCGTGTACGCGACGGCAGGCTCGGTGTGCCAGTTCGCGGACCGGCTCAACTGGAGTTGGTCCGGGTTGAACTGGAACTTCACCTCGCCCAGCCTGCCGCCGATGGAGCCGCCGAGATCGGTGGGCGGCTGATGGATGGCGAGTGAGGCGCGCGAGAGTCCGCGCGCGGCCAGGGCGCCCAGGAGGCCGGCCATCTCAGGCGCCTCCCGCGTCGGTGAACCCGTGGTGCGCGATCTCCAGGGTCTCGGTGGCGACGGCCGGGCTCGCCGGGTCGAGTGTCGGACCGGTCCAGCGGACCGGCAGCACCTCGACCAGACCCCATTGGGCGACGATCGAACCGTCGGCGCGCAGGGCCGCGATCTGCGCTGTCGGACGGGTGATGCCGGTGGCCAGGGACGAGATCCAGGCGGCCACCTTGGCGGTGTCGGGGGTGAGGGGGCGGGTGAGGCGGATGGTGGAGAAGGTGACGCGCGTGGGGAGCTGCCAGACGAATCCGTTGATGCCGCCCTCGTGGCGCTGCTCCACCTCCACCTCGGAGGAGAGGCCGTCGCAGCCGTTGAACAGGCCGAGGTCCTGGCCGTCGATCGTGAGCTTGAAGAAGACGGTGGATGCGGGGTCCTGCTGCGTCGGCATGGTGGCGGTTCTCTCGGTAGTTCGGTCGGGGTCGGGCGGAGGCCGGGCGGTGGCGGGGTCGGTGGCCGGGCGACGTCCGGTCAGTGGCCGTGGTCCCGGAGACGGCCCACCCGTTCGCGGTCGGCACGGAGCTCTGCGCGCAGGAGACGGGAGAGCGGGGTGACGAGCCGACGGGCCAACTCGTCGAGCTGCGTGGGTGATTCGCCGTCGGCGGGCAGGGGAGCGGCGGCCGGGGTGGTGGCGCTGCGCTGCACGGTGGGCGGCCCGGGGGCGGCGGTGCGGGTGACCGTGGTGGCGCGGGGGGCCGGCGGTGCCTGGGCGGTCGGGGGCGCGGCCCGAGGAGCGGGGGGCTGAGCGGGGGCGGGCGCCGCGGGAGCGACGGTCGGAGCCGTCACGGGAGCGCTCTGGCGTTGGACCGACACGGGTCGGGCGACGGGCCGCGCGGCAGCGGGCGGGCCGATCGGCACGACGGGCCGTGCGTTGACGGCGGGAGCCGGGGCGGCGCTGCGCTGGACGGTGGGGGTGGGCGCCGGTGTGACGAGGGGAACGGCGGGGAGCGACGCGGCCGCCGCGCGGTGGCCGGGTCCGGTGCGTACGTCGGGGACGGTGGGGACGGTGGGGGCGCCTGCGGGGCCCGGGAGGTTCGGGGCGAGCGGCCGGTCGGAGGCGAGCGGACGCGCGGACCGGCGCTGCACGGTGGGTGCCGTGGCCCGGGGGAGGTCGGTCACGGTGACCAGCGGGACGGGCGTGGAGGTGGCGCGGGGCGCGGTGGGGCTGGTCCGTGACGGGGCCGCTGCTGGTGCCGGGGCGGCCGAGGGGCCTGGGCCGGTGGGGAGGGTCGCGGTGGTCGGGGAAGCCGGAGAGACGATCGAGGTCGAAGCGGCGCGCTGGACGACAGGAGGGAGAGGCGCGGTGCCCCCGGGCCGCTTCGGGGTCGCCGAGGAACCCGGCTCGGCCGGACGGGACGGGTGGCCGAGCGCGGTGCTGGTGGTACGGGGATTCCCGGGGGCGCCTTGACCGTGCACAGCCGGCGTGTCCGGAGTCCCCGGAACGGGAGGACGAGGCGCTGCCGCCCGTTGGACCGGTGCCGACTCGGGCGCGGCTGTGGCTTCGCCGGGGCGGGAGGCGTCGGAGCTTGCGGCCGCGCGCGTGATCGGCGCCCCGATGGGAGCCCGCCGCGGCGCGGGAGTTGCAAGCGGCGCGGGTGCGTCGGGGGCAGCGCGCCGCAGGGGCGCCCCGAGTCCCGGCCGCGCCGGAGGCGTCGCGGCGGCAGGGCCCGGCCGGGTCGCAGGGTTCGCCGCCGCCGTCGTCGTCGGCCTGACCGGGCCGGCGGGAGGTGTGGGCACGGTGGCGGCGCGTTGCACGGTCGTGCCGAGTCCGGGCTCGGCAGGAGGTGTCGCGGTGGCCGGGGTCGGACGGGCCGGCGGGTTCGCACGGGGGCTTTCGGTGGCCGGGCGCGCGGGTGAGGCCGGGGTCGTCGGGTTGACCGGGCCGGTCGGGGCGGCGGGAGGTGCCGGCACGGTGGCGGAGCGCTGCACGGTCGCGCCGTGTTCGGGGCCGGTGGGGGGCGTCGCGGTGGCCGGGGTCGGACGGGCCGGCGGGGTCGCACGGGGGGCTGCGGTGGCGGGGTGTGCGGGTGAGGCCGGCGTCGTCGGCTGTACGGACGTGGTGGGTGCCTCGCTCGCCAGGGGTGCCGGGGGTGCCGGGGTTGCCGGAGGCGGCGGGGTGGACGCCGTCGTGTTCCAGTCGGCGCCCGGGGCGCGCCGTGAGCGGCGTACAGGAGGACGGCGCTGCACGGGAGAGGCGGGCGTGCCGACCGTGGTGGAGGGTGTCCCGGGCCCCGCCGGGGGAGCGGAGCCCGGGACGTTCTGGGACCGCACGGGAGCGGAGGGCCCCGGTGCGGTGAGGGGCGGCACGGCGGCCGGGGCGGTCGAGCCGCCTTCGGGCGTACGCGAAGGGGTCGCCGCCCGCTGGACGGGCGCCGTACCCGGCGCGGCCGTGCCACCGGGCCGCGCGGTGCCGGCCGGGGCCAGGAGCCGGGGCGGTTGCACGGGTCGCGCGGAGACCAGCGGCGAGCGCCGGACAGGCGGCGCGGGCCGGACAGGCGGCGCGGGCCGGACGGGTCCTGGGGGTGCGGCACTGGTTGTCGGCGTTCCCCGACGGGGGCCACTGCCGGTCTCGCCGACGGGCGCGACGGCCGATACAGCGGCCTCGGCCTCGGGGACGGACGGCCCCGTCGTCCGTACGGGAGCGGCGGCCCGCTGAACCGCCGCCCGGGGAGCCGGCCGGGTCGAGGGCGCGGACGGAGAGGCCGACGGAGACGTGGACCGTGAAGGTGAGGGAGACGTGGACGGTGAGGGTGAGGATGAGGGTTTGGGCGACCCGGACGGGGGAGCTGATCGGGTCGCGTCCGTGCGCCCGGTCACGCGGGGCGCGCTGTCCCCCCGTACAGGAGCGGACGCAGCCTCACTCCGTACCGGGCGGTCACCCGTCCCCGTGCTCCGTACGCCCGAAGGGGCGGCCGCGCGCTGCACGGCCGCCGGCGCCACCGTTCGTACACCGCTCGTCGCGGACGCGTCCGCGGCCGCGCCGGACGCCGTTCCCGCCACCGGAAGTCGCAGACCCGGCAGTTCCGGCGGTTCCGTTCCCTCCGGGCGGGGCGCCTGCCGGGGTACGGGCCGCACCGCGTCCAGGAGCAGGCCGCCGGGTGCGTCCGGCACCGCGCCGTGGCCGAGGTCGGTCTGGAAGGAGGGGTTCCAGTGGGTCGCGAGCGACGCGGCGAAGCCGTGCTCCGCGATGGTGCGCGGGGCGTCGACGACCCGCTGTACGGGCGGCAGCGCCCGCCAGGCGTCGCCGGGCGCCGTGGCGCGGGCGACGGGCGCCGCGCTCTCCTCGGAGGCACCGGCCTCCGCCCCGGGCGACTTCCGCGCCCGCCACTTCCCGAACATGCCCATCCTCTCCGCCCTCCCTTCCCCGTAAAGCCCTTATGCCTGCGACCGCTCCACCAGCGAGGCCACCTGTGCCACGTACCTCCGCCGGTCCGCGTGCTCCAGGTCGAGGATGTCGTCCATGCCCCAGTGGAAGTGGAAGGCGAGGTACGCGGTCTCCTCCTCGATCCGGTCGACCGCGTACGTCACGATTCCCCCAGGCGGCTCCCGGCCAGCTCGACCTCGAAGGACTCCTCGCAGTGCGGGCAGGCGACGGCGGCCCTGGTGTGGCCCTCGGCGTTGATCTGCCGGTAGAAGTCCTGGAGGAACGCGAGGTCGGAGGCGAACATGTTCTCCACCGTCCCGTCGTGGACCGACGGGAGCGTGCCCAGCCGGGTGATGACCCGGCCGAGCAGCACCACGGACAGGTACGCCGGGTTCTCGCGGACCCGGATGTCACGCAGCGGGAGCAGCTCGTCCCGTGCCGTGGCCAGCCGCATCGCCCCGTTGCGGTGCACCGTGCCCGCCTCGTCGACGAACCCGCGCGGCAGTTCGAACGCGAACTCCGTACGGAGAGGCTCCTGTTGGCGGTGCTGTGGCGTACCCGCCGATCCCTCGCGTCGCATCAGCCGAGCGTCAGCTCTTCGAAGGTGATGGTGACCTGCTCGGTCAGGGCCGCCGCGTCACCGGCCTTGGTCGCGCTCAACTCCACCTTGGTGCACCAGGCGTTGCGCAGGTTGTAGCGCTTCACCTCGCTGAGCTGGTAGTCGAGGAAGATGATGGACGCGTCCTTGCGTGCCGCGCCCATGTCGCCGGCGATGGACGACGCGATCCACTCGGTGAAGGCGGCGGACTGCGTCGCACCGCGGGTCACCGTGCACTCGCCGGCCTTCTTCACGCCGGGGAGCTTCTTGATCATCGGCTTGCCGTCCGCCGAGACCTGCTGGAACTCGATGACGTCCTGCTCCATCGAGAGGCCGCTGATCTCCTGGAGGGTCTCGACCATCACGCCGTCGATCTGCAGGCCGAAATTGTGGGTAGTGAGGGCGTCACCGGTGTCGAGGGACATGGGGGATCACTCCTGTTCGTGTGGCGGGGGCTGGCTCGGGGGTCGTGCGGTGAAGCGGCGCGGAGGGGGCGCTCAGGGCGAGCTGAGGGGGCCAGGGGCCTACTCCTCCAGGTCGCCGCCACCGCCCTGGAACTGCGCGAGGCGGAAGACCACGAACTCGGCGGGCTTCACGGGCGCGATGCCGATCTCGCACACGACCCGGCCGAGGTCGACCGACTCCGGGGGGTTGGTCTCGGCGTCGCACTTCACGTAGAAGGCGTCCTCGGCCCGCTGGCCGAACAGGGCTCCCTGACGCCACTCGTTGACGAGGAAGGCCGAGATGTTGCGGCGGATCCGCGCCCACAGCGACTGGTCGTTGGGCTCGAAGACGACCCACTGCGTACCGACGAGGATGGACTCCTCGAGGTAGTTGAAGTAGCGGCGGACGTTCAGGTAACGCCAGGCCGGATCGGAGGCCAGCGTCCGCGCGCCCCACACCCGGATCCCGCGGCCCGGGAACGCGCGGATGCAGTTCACGCCGATCGGGTTGAGCAGGTCCTGCTCGCCGCGCGTGATCTGCAGCTCCAGGTCGACCGCGCCGCGCACGATCTCGTTGGCGGGGGCCTTGTGGACACCGCGCTCGGAGTCGTTGCGGGCCCACACACCGGCCATGTGGCCGGACGGCGGAACCGTACGGGTCTGGCCGGTCGCCGGGTCGAACGACTTGATCCACGGGTAGTAGAGGGCCGCGTACCGCGAGTCGTAACCGGCGGTCTCCTGGCGCCAGGTGCGGATGTCGCGGGCGTTGAGGGCGGGCGGCGGGTCGAGGATCGCCATCCGGTCGCCCATCAGCTCGCAGTGCGCGATCAGGCCGAGCTGGACGGCCTTGACCTGCTCCAGGTCGATGAGCCCCTGCTGGTAGGCGGCCATCAGGTCGGGCACGGCGACCATGTTGATCTCGTCGTACGCCTCCAGGCCGCCGAAGCCGGTGCGGTCGGCCGAATCGCCGATGAACTGCCCGGACTCCAGCGCGGCGGACGTGCTGGTCGCCGCCGCGACCGGTGCCGGAAGCTGCGCGGGCGGAGCGAGCGTCACGGCCTGCGCGTCGGGCCGGACGAGCTGCCCGCCGGCGGCGGCCTCCTCCAGGACGATGGTCTTGGAGCGCTGCTTGACCTGCGCCACGACGAAGTTGCGGGCGCTCTTCTTCGCGGAGGCGTCGAAGCTCTCCACGACCTTCTCGCCGTCCTTGACGACCAGCTTGAAGCGCTCGGCGTCGCCCTCGACGTCCTGCACCTCGACCGTGAGCGATCCGCCCGCCTCCGAGCCGGCGGCGATCGCCGCGACCCGGAACGCGCCGAGCGCGACGGCCTCGCCGGGGACGAGCCGCGGCTCGGCGGGTGCGGCGGTCCCGATGGCCTGCGTGGCGCCCAGCGCGTCCCCGCCGCCGACGCGCACGACGTAGGCCGCGGTGCCGCCGTTGTTGAAGAACCCGTAGACGGAGTGGGCGAGGTAGTACCCGTCCGTGAAGTCGCCGAACGAGGCCACGTACTGCGACCAGTTGGTGACGAGCACCGGCTCGTTGAGCGGTCCGACGGGCGAGAGGCCGACGAACGCGGCGACGGAGGTCCCGACGCCCTCGATGGGACGGGAGCCGCTGGCGACTTCCTCGACGTAGACGCCGGGGGACAGGTAGGTGGGCACGGTCGGTTGCTCCTCGCTGGTGGGGTCGGTCGGCATCGGCGTTGTCGCGGCGCTCCGACACGGCCGACTCTCCCCTGAAGACCGTCCCTCGCGGGAGGAATGAACGGGCGGGCACGAGGGCAGGAGAACGTGCCCGAAAGTCCCGTGCCCGAAGGGCCGGCCCAGGGGGCGGCGCGGGCACGCGATCCTGCCCGCGAACAGGGACTTTCGGGCAGCCGCGCACCGCACTCGCCCCCCTAGCCTTCGCCCATGACCATGTGGACCTCTCTGGACCCGGCCGATGTGACCGTCGAGCCAGGGGCCCGGACCTCCGCCCGCCTGCGGGTACGCAACACCGGGGATACCGTCGAGGAGTACCGGCTTTCGCTCGTCGGCAAACCCTCGGGCTGGGCCCGGGTGGAGCCGGACGTCCTCCGCCTCTATCCGGGCAGCGAGGGGACCGCCGAGATCTCGTTCGCCCCGCCCCGCTCCTCGGATGTGGAGGCCGGACCCGTCGCGTACGGCATCCGTGTCGACCCCCGGGAGAACACCGGCGCCCGGGACGTGGTGGAGGGCCGGCTGACCCTCACGCCCTTCACCGAGACGCGCGCCGAACTGCTGCCGCCCGCGCTCATCGGCCGCTTCCGCGGCCGGGCCCGGATCGCCGTGGACAACCTCGGCAACACTCCGCTGACCGCGTCCCTCGTGGCCCGCGACGACACGAACCGCCTCACCTTCGACGTACGGCCCAACGCCGTGCAGATCGCCCCGGGCCGCGCCGCCTTCGGCGAGCTCGTGGTCCGGCCGCAGGCCGTGCGGTGGACCGGCGCCGAGGAGTCGCACCGCTTCACCGTGTCCGTGCGGCGCGCGGGCGACGACACCGCCCTCGACCTCGACGCCACGTTCGACCAGCGTCCCGTCCTGGGGAACTGGCTGGTGGTGGCGGGCGGACTCCTGCTGACCGCCGTGATCGCCTTCATCGTGCTCTGGTTCAACTTCTCGCCGAAGATCGTCAGCGCGGCCAAGGAGATCCAGGCGACGGGCGCGCCCAGGCCCGCGCCGCAGGGCAGCGGGGACGCGCTCCCCGAGGCACCCCCGCCGCCCGGCGAGACCGGAGGACCGCCCGCCGGCGGAAACGAGTCCGGCGGCGCCCCGCCCCCCACGGACGGGGCGGCACCGCCGCCCGCCGGCGGAGACGGCGGTGGGGGCGGCGGAGATGGCGGGAATGACGGCGGCGGCGGAGGAGGAGGCGGTGCCGGAGGAGGCGGCAATTCGGACGGCGAAACGATCGAAGCCGAACCCCAGGAAAGCGCACCGACCCAGCCCGTGCAGGACGGCGGCGAGATCACCGCACCAGGACCGGGCACCGGCGACGGCGGGAACAAGCAGACCACGCCCCCGCCCGCCCCGGTGAGGAACGAACCCCCGTGGCGCATGGGGGACGCACCGGAGATCGTCGTCGAGTTCGCCCAGGAGCGACTGGCCGCCCTCGACAACGCCTGCGACCTCAAGCCGGGGTGGACCAGGGGAGTGATCGACGGGCGGACCCGTGACTCCCTCGTCTGTTACCAGAAGGTGGTCGTCTCGGACGGTGAGAACAAGGGGAAGAACTCCGCCGCGATCTTCCACACCGACACGGAGGGAGAGCTCGGCCGGGCCACCCTCACCTCTCTGTGGGCCCAGGGGATCACCGTCGACTCGGTGAAGCCCGGCACCACGACCTGGCAGACCACCCAGCTCATGGCGGCCTTCTGGTGGGCGATCAACCGTGGCTTCGACGAGGGCGACATGGTCATGGCGCGCACCAACGCCCAGTACGGCATCGACCACTTCCGCGAGAAGCGGGACAAGACCAGCAAGTATAGCACCCAAGTCGCCGACCACATCAAGCAGTACCAGTCGGCCGTCGGGCTCCCGGCCACCGGGACCGTCAACTCGGACACTCTCAAGAAGATGGTCGGCGGCAGCGTGAAGAGGTGAGCTGACGGGCGAGGGACGTGAACGCGTCGAGGGGGCCACCCGCACGGGTGGCCCCCTCGACAAGGTCTCAGGGGACGCTCCCCCCACGCTCCTACGGTGCCCAGGGCATGCCCGCGTCGTGCACCAGCCGTCCCGCCTTCTCGTACTCGCGCCGCGCCCCGGCCCGTACGTCGTCCGCGGTCACGGCCGAGCCGCGCGCCGCCGCCAGGTACCCGGCCGTCACCGCCGCCGACCGGATCGCACCGCCCGCGAGCTCGAACTCCGCCGCACAGCGCGCGATCTCCTCACCGAGGCCCTCGGCCTTCGGCGTGCCCGCCAGACAGGAGTGCCAGAGCGCGACCCGCTGCCCGGCGTCCGGGAACGGGAAGTCCACGACCAGGTCGAGCCGGCGGGTGAACGCCTCGTCGATGTTGGCCCGCAGGTTGGTCGTGAGCAGCGCGATCCCGGCGAACGACTCGAGCCGCTGGAGCAGATACGCGCTCTCCAGATTGGCGTACCGGTCGTGCGAGCTCTTCACCTCCGACCGCTTGCCGAACACCGCGTCGGCCTCGTCGAAGAGCAGTACGCAGTCGGTGCGGTCCACCTCGACGAAGATCCGTTCCAGGTTCTTCTCCGTCTCGCCGACGTACTTGTCGACCACGGACGACAGGTCCACCACATAGAGGTCCAGGCCCAGTTCACCCGCGACGACCTCGGCGGCCAGCGTCTTGCCGGTGCCCGATTCGCCGGCGAACAGCGCGACGACGCCGCGTCCGCGTCCGCCGCCGGTGCGCAGCCGCCACTCGCCGAGCACCCGGTCCCGGTTGCGGGCCCGCCCGGTCAGTTCGTGCAGCAACCCCAACGGCTCCTCGGGCAGCACGAGATCGGCGAGTCCGACGGCGGGCCGGATCCGCCGGGCATGGCTGTCCAGGAGCGGCGCGGAGACCAGCCGGGCGCTGCGCTGCACCTGCGCGAGGGTCGGCGCGGTGCCCTCGAACGCGGCGAGCGCCCGCGCCGAGCGAGCCGCCCGGCGGACCTGGTCACCACTGAGCCGGTACGGCGCCGTGGCCTCCTCCAGATCGAAGTCACCCTCCCGTGCGCCGAGTTCGTGGTGCCACAGGTCGCCGCCGGGGCCCGCCGCTCCGTCCGGGGCGTCGAGCGCGAGCAGCTCCGCGTCCGGTGCCCACCTCGGGTCGGGCGCGTCGGTGCCCGCGAGGACCACCGTGGCCCTGGCCGAGGCCAACACCCGTACCAATGGCCCGGGTTGTGAAGGAAGCGGCTCGACGACCACGGCGGCACCGCGCAGACGTGCCTCGCGCAGCAGGGCGCGCGCCGCCGGTACGTCGACACACTCCGGCCGGTACCGGAGCACGGCCCGCCCGGCGTCGCGCAGCGCGGCCACGACGGAATCGGTGGCGGCACCGGGCATACGCTCCCGCAGGTGTACGGTGACGGGCCCGGCGGCCGCGACGCGCGCGCCGAGCGTCACGGGCACATCAACCGCCCGTACCTCGCCCGCGCCGGTCGGCGGCAGCAACTCCACGCCGACGCCGAGCAGTTCCGCGTCCAAGCGGCTGTCGTCGCCCAGCAGGTGCGCCACCAGACGCTCCGGCACGCGCAGCGCCCGCCCGGGCAGCGGCCGGTCCTCGTCCTCCAGGACCAGCAACCCTCCGGCGAGCAGCGGCGCGGCCGGGTGGAAGCGGTCCCGGGCAGCCGGGTCGAAGGGACCGGTGCCGGCGAGGTCGAGGGCGAGCGCCACGGTGGCACGGCGCCGTCCGACGTCGTCATTGAGATACCCGTACAGCGCCTCGAAGCCCCGGTCCACGTCGGGCGCGAGCGCCGCGACGAGGACGTGCGCGTCGAGCGCGGACAGACCGAAGGTCCGGGTGAGCGCCGCGAGCCGGTCCGTACCGCCGGTGTCCGGCGGCGTGACGGCGGCGTCGCCCCCGGCCGCGCCCCCCGCTGTGCCCCCCGTCGCGTCCCCCGCCGTGCGCACCGGCTCCGCCGCGATCCGGCGCGCCGTCTCCTCGGTGATGTAGAGGCCGCGCAGCGGATCGCCCGCCGTGGGGTCTCCGGCGGCGCGGGCGTCCACGAGCGCGGCGACCCGTGTGCGCAGCGCGGCGATCAGTTCCAGCACGCCGTCACCGCCCGTTCTCGTCGTGCGTGCCGCGGGCGGTGACCGCGGTGCTCACGGTGGTCACCGAGCGCCGCATCATCCGGGGCCTGGAGTCGCCGGGCATGCCGTCGATCCCGCGGACGACGAGCTCCGCCCCCTCGGTGACCGGTGGCGCCACCTCGTACACCGGCGTGACCGGGAACGGCGTGCTGATCACGACGTCCAGGGAGGGCTTGAGTTCGCCGCCGAGCGCCGACCAGATGTCCGCCAGCGACCGCGACTCCGCGGGCGGCATCGCGACGGAGAGCGGAAGGGACTCGGTGATCGGCCGCACCGACTCCGGCACCGCGTCGCCGGTCAGCACCTCGTGGGGGAGCAGCAGCGCCAGCGCGCCCGAAAGCAGCCGGTGCTCGTCCTCCGGCCGGGCCGTCCAGGCGGTCACCAGGTACGAGAGCCGGAACCACCGCGGCGGCTGACGCCTGCGCGTCACGATCCCGTTGGCGTCCCGCTCGGCGTAGGCGCCGCGTTCCCGCCGCGCCACGTCCTCCCGGATGTCGTACAGATAGGCGTTCAGCGTGGGGGAGTTGCGGCGCGCCGCCCAGTCGCGGGTCGGCGCGTCGAAGGCGACGTCGCCCGTGACGGCGGGCGCGAGCAGCCGGCGCAGTGACTCGTCGATCTCATGGATCATCAGATGTAGCCTTCGCGGAGCGCGTACGCGACGGCATGCGCCCGGTTCGTGAGCTGGAGACGCGTCATCAGCGCGTGCAGGATGTTCTTGACGGTGCGCTCGGAGTACGCGAGCTTCTCGCTGATCTGCCGGGTGTCCAGGCCCTCGGCGAGCAGCCGCAGGACGTCCACCTCGCGCGGCGCCATCCCGAAGAGCGGCACCGCCCCGCCGGTGGCCGTCCCCGCGGTGGTCGCCCGCTGGAGCCGCCCCACCTGGTTCAGCAGACGGCTGACCAGGTCCGGCGGCAGCTCGCCCTCGCCGCGGGCCGCGCTGTGCACGGCGCTCAGCAGCCGCTGCTCGGTCGCCTGGTGCCGCCAGATGATGGCGCGCACCCCGTACTCGACCACCGCGAGCAGGTCGGGTTCGCGCAGCTCCCGCGCGACGAGGACGACGCGCTGGTCCCTGCCGCGCAGCAGGCGCCGCAGTTCGGCCGTGGTGGGTTCGTCGATCCGGTCGGCCAGCATTACGGCCACCGCCGGGGAGTCCCGGCTCCCGTCGTCCTGCTCGGGGACGAAGTCGACGGTCGGCTGGTGCCGCAGGTGGCTGATGAGCCCGGCCCTGCTGAGCGGATCGGATGCGTGGACGGTCACCGTCACCCGCGTGGTGAGCACTCCGGTTACCAGCCCTTTCCCACACGCCGTGACGGTCCGGGGCTGGTCAGGCACCCGGGCACGGGGATTAAAACGGGCATGCCGGTGTCTCGCGGCCGCTGGTCGGCGCGCATGGTGGGGCCCCCTGTGTTGTGCTGGTCCATGGCCGGCGAGCCGGCCACTGTGGTCCCTCCCAGTCTCGTCAGCGGTGCTCACGTCCCGCTGACGTCGCGCTAACGTTCCACTGCCGCCGATCCGACCCCCCGCACGACGGCGTGCCATCCCTCAGGCCGTGTGGCTCGCGTCACGTGAGGGGGGTGCGACCTGCTCCGCTCAACTCGCGGCGGCGCCGAACCACTTCGGCAGGTGCACGAGGAGGTCCTGCTGGTCCTCGCCCACCCAGGCGACGTGGCCGTCGGGCCTCAGCAGCACGGCGGGTGCGTCGAGTTCCTCGGTGGCGTCGACGACATGGTCGACCCGGTCCGCCCAGCCCTCCACCGAGAGCCGGCCGGTCCGGTCGAGCAGCAGCCCGCGACCGGCGTGCATCAGCCCGTACAGCCGCCCCTGCTTCAGCGCCAGGTCCCGCAGCCGCCGGCCGAGCAGTTCGTGGCCCTCGCCGAGGTCGTAGCGGACCCCGACCGCGGTGATCGACTCCGTGATGTACCGGTTGACCTCCTCGAAGTCCAGGAGCTTCGAGAACAGCTCCCGCAGGGCCTTCGCGCCGGGAGTGTCCTCCAGGAGCACGCCCTGCGCGAGGGTGCTCGTCAGTACGCGCTCGCCCTCCGGGTGCCGTTCGGCGTGGTAGGTGTCCAGCAGCCCCTCCGGCGCCCAGCCGTTCACCTCGGCGGCCAGCTTCCAGCCGAGGTTGAACGCGTCCTGCACGCCGAGGTTGAGCCCCTGCCCGCCGGTCGGCGGGTGGATGTGCGCCGCGTCGCCGGCCAGCAGCACCCGGCCGACCCGGTACTGCTCCGCCAGGCGGCTGGCGTCGCCGAACCGGGAGAGCCAGTGCGGCGAGTGCGCGCCGAAGTCGGTGCCGGCGACCTCGCGGAGCCGCTCCGTGAACTCCTCCAGCGTCGGCGTGGCCGGGCGGTCCTCGCTCACGTCAGCGGCAGGCACGATGACGCGGTACGTGCCGTCCCCGTTGGGGATGGTGCCGAACCGGACGTTGGTCGTGCGGATCTGCGCCGTCACCTCGGCCACCGTCGCCGGGTCCTCGGCGAGCGCCATCTCGCCGAGCAGCGTCTCGTTCCTGGCCGGCTGACCGGGGAAGCCGACATCGAGCAGCTTGCGCACCGCGCTGCGACCGCCGTCACAGCCGACGAGATAGCGGGCCCGCAGCCGGGTTCCGTCGGCGAGTTCGGCGGTGACCCCGTCCTCGTCCTGGCTCAGCCCGACCAATTCGCAGCCGCGCCGGATCTCGGCGCCGAGCTCGACGGCGTGCTCGGTGAGCAGCCGCTCCGTCTCCGTCTGCGGGAGCAGGAGACCGTACGGGTGCGCGGTGTCCACCCGGTCCGGCCACGGCTTGGTGAGGGCGGAGAACAGGGCGCCGACCGAGAACGGCTCGCCGACCGCGCGGAACCGGTCGAGCAGGCCGCGCTGGTCCATCACCTCGACGCTGCGCGCGTGGATGCCGCGCGCACGCTGCTGAAGAGTCGGCTCGGTCAACCGCTCCAGCACGACCACCCGCACCCCGTGCAGCCGCAGTTCGGCGGCCAGCATCAGTCCGGTCGGTCCGCCGCCGGCAATGACTACGTCGAGCATCATGAATTCCCATTTCCGCAGGTCGTGGCTTAGGCCGCTGATTCTGCGTCATGCCCCGGGCCTTGCGGCAAGTCCCCCTGTGAGCTATATCTTGATCATGGCAGGGAGGTCGTGACCCTCCTTGCCATCGTCATGTTCCGGAAGCGCTCAGGCCCCGAGGTGACACGTCCGTGGGCCATGCGTAGCGCACACCCGTGAGCCGCTCCGACAGAGCCCAGAGCCGGTGTGCCGTGGCGGAGTCCTGGAGGGCGCGTCCCCGGCCGCGGAGGACGGGCTCGCCCCGGAGCTGGAACGGCCCGTCGGGCACGACGTAGCTCCCGCCGGGCAGTTCGGGGACGGTCGAGGCGTACAGCGAGGTCTTGGCCCCGTCGGCGGTGGGGCGGAACGCCACGCGCAGGAGCAGCTTCGTGAGGATCCCGTACGCGCGGCCCCGCGTGCCGTTGGCGCCGCCGGTGAGGACGTTGGAGCGCGTGAGCCCGGGGGCGACGGCCATGCTGCGCAGCTTCTGCCCGGTGGCGTCGGCCCTGCGCTGGAGCTCCACCGCGAAGTAGAGGTTGGCCCGCTTGGACTGTACGTAGGCGAAGGCGGCCCGGTAGCGGCGCTCGGCGTTGAGGTTGGTCATGTCGAAGCGCGCGAACCGCTGGCCCTCGCTGCTGACGGTGACGACGCGCGGCCCGGGGGCGGCCAAGAGGTGGGGGAGGAGAAGGCCGGTGAGGGCGAACGTGCCGAGGTGGTTGACGCCGAACTGCGACTCGAATCCGTCGGCGGTCCGGGCGAACGGCACCATGGCAATGCCGGCGTTGTTGACGAGGAGGTCGATGGGGCCGCGGTTCCAGCCCTCGGCGAAGCCGCGCACGGACGCCAGGTCCGCGAGGTCGAGGAGCCGTAGTTCGGCCTGGACGCCGGGTACGTCGGCGCGCAGGCGCTCCAGCGCGTCCAGCCCGCGCTCGTGGCTGCGGCAGGCCAGGACGACCACGGCGCCGCGGCGGGCGAGTTGACGGGCGGTCTCGTACCCGATGCCGCTGTTCGCGCCGGTGACGACGGCCAGGCGTCCTGACTGGTCGGGGATGGCGTCCGGCGACCGGTCCGTGTGCGGTGAGGAGCGGGCGGCGGTCCGGGAGTCGTGGTTCAAGGGGCCTCGATTCATGGAAGGGCACACCGGTATTGCAACTCGAAGTTGCGATACGCTGATCGTGCCGCAGTTCCCCCGTCCAGGCAACCGTCAACGCAACTAGGAGTTGCAATGGAGTCCGCTGGGTCACCCTCGGAACGTCCTTCCGTCGTCGGCAGGGGCAGCAAGATGCGTACGGCCGTGCTGGAGGCGGCCATCGAGGAGCTCACGACGACCGGGTACACCGGGCTGACCGTCGAGCGCGTCGCCCAGCGGGCCGGCGTGCACAAGACGACGATCTACCGGAACTGGAAGGACGTGGACGGCCTCGTCGCCGACGCGCTGGCCGGGCACTTCGCCGGGGACATCCCGATCCCCGACACCGGGACGGTCGAGGGAGACCTGCGGGCACTGGCCCGTTCCCTCGTCGTCACCATGACCACACGGGCGGGACGCGCCCTCCTCTCGGACGCCGTACGCCTGCCGCAACTCGCCGAGGTCAAGCGGGCGCTCTTCGACGACCGGTTCCGGCGTGCGGAACCCGTCGTCACCCGCGCCGTCGAGCGGGGCGAACTGCCCGCGCACACCGATGCGACCGAACTCCTCAAAACCCTCGCCGCGCCCATCTACTTCCGGCTCGTCTTCACCGGCGAGCCCGTCGACGCGACGACCGCGGACCGCGCGGTGCACGTGGCCCTCGCGGCCGCGCGCGCCCCCGCCCTGCCGGAGGACTGACCCCGGGCGTTGTCAGTGCCGTGGGGAAGGATGTTCCCCATGACGATCCCTTCCGCCGTCGAGGCGTTCTCCAGCATGTCCAGCACGGCCGACCGCGCCGAGTACGAGGCCGCTGTCGACCGCCTGCGCGAGGCCTCCCGCACGTACTACGGGGCGGGCTACAGCCTCATGGACGACGTCACGTACGACCGGCTGCGGCTGGCGGTGAAGGAGTGGGAAGAGGTTCACCCCGACGCCGTCGTACCGGGCTCGCCCACCGACCAGGTCGCCGACGGAGCCGCCCCCGACGGCGACATCGCGCACACCACGCGCCTCCTCAGCCTGGACAACGTCTTCGACCCCGAGGAACTCGCGGCCTGGGGCGCGTCGCTCCAGCGCCGTCTCGGCCACGCGCCGACGGGAGGGTTCACCGTCGAGCCGAAGATGGACGGCGCGGCCGTCGCCGCCCGCTACCGCGACGGACGACTGGTCCAGATCATCACCCGGGGCGACGGTGCCCGGGGCGAGGACGTCAGCCACGTCATCGGCACGATCGTGGGCCTGCCCGAGCAGCTGCCGGTCCCCGCCACGTTCGAGGCCCGGGGCGAAGTCCTCTTCACCCAGGAGCAGTTCGAGGCCGCCAACGAAGTGCGCACCGCGCACGGCGGCGCCGTCTTCGCGAACCCGCGCAACGGCGCCGCGGGCACCCTGCGGGCCAAGGACCGCCCGTACCGGCTCGCGATGACGTTCTGGGCCTACGGCGCGGTCGAGCTGGACGGCGAGGAGTTCCTCCCCGCCGGGGCCACCCATGCCGAGTCGCTGGCAGCGGTGGCACGGGCGGGGGTGCGGACGACGGCCGACAGCCCGGCCGGACTGCACGTCGTCGCCACGCTCGACGAGGCACAGGAGAAGGTCGACGCGATCGCTGCGCTGCGCGCGGGCCTGCCCTTCGGCATCGACGGTGTCGTCATCAAGGCCGACAGCGCGGCCGAGCAGACGGCGGTGGGATCAGGCAGCCGCTTTCCGTACTGGGCCATCGCCTACAAGCTCCCGGCGGTCGAGCGGCAGACCGTGCTGACGGACGTGATCTGGGACGTGGGCCGCACGGGCGTGCTCGCGCCCACCGCGATCCTCGCCCCGGTCGAGCTCGACGGGTCCACGGTCACCCGCGCGACCCTGCACAACCCCGCGGACATCCTCCGGCGCGACCTCCACATCGGCGACACCGTCACGGTCCACAAGGCCGGCGACATCATCCCGCGCGTGGAGGCCGCCGTCGTCGAGCTCCGCCCGCAGGACGCCACACCGGTCCCGCTGCCCGAGCAGTGCCCCAACTGCGGCGGGGCCATCGACAAAAGCCAGGAGCGGTGGCGTTGCGCCAAGGGCACCGCCTGCGCGCTGGCCCCCCTGATCGAGTACGTCGCCGGGCGCGACATCCTCGACATCGACGGCCTCGGCAGGAAGTACGTCGACGCGCTGATCGCCTCCGGCGACGTGCGCGACGTCGCCGACCTGTTCACCCTCACCGAGGACCGGCTCACCGCCGCCTCGGGCAGCGCCAAGCGCGGCGCGAAGCTCGCCGAGCAGCTCCGGCTCGCCAAGTCCCGCCCCCTCAGCCGCGTCTTCTGCGCGCTCGGCATCCCGGGCACCGGCCGCCGCATGTCCCGGCGCATCGCCGAGCACTTCGGCACCATGGAGGCCATCCGTGCGGCCGACGCCGACGTGCTGCAGGACGTCGAAGGCGTCGGCCCGGAGAAGGCTCCGGTCATCGTCGAGCAGGTCGCCGCGCTCGCCCCGGTGATCGACAAGCTGATCGCGGCCGGCGTGACCATGATCGAGCCGAAGCAGGAGGAGTCCGAGCAGGCCGAGGAGGGGCCCCTGACCGGGAAGACCGTTGTCGTGACCGGCAGGATGACCGGTCCGCTCGACGGCTGGGGGCGCTCCGAGATGGGCGCGCTCATCGAGAAGGCCGGTGGGCGTGTGGGCAGCGGCGTCAACTCCCGGACGACCTACCTGGTCGCCGCACCGTCCGCGAACGGCAAGCCGAGCTCGAAGGCCGTCAAGGCCCAGGAACTCGGCGTGGAGGTGCTCACCCCTGAGACCTTCGCCGCGCTCACGGCCGCCTACCTCGACTGAGCGGCGCGCACCCGGGGTTCGGCCGGGCCGTCGGCCCGGCCGGGCCGGGAAGCGCGTGCCAGAATGACGGGGACTCCCCACCGATCCACCGAGGTTCACGTGACCAAGCCCGCTGCCCGTCAGCCGCTGCGACGCAACGCGCGGTCCAACCGGGCGCGCATCCTGGCCACGGCCCGGCGCGAGCTCGGGCAGAACCCCGACATCACGCTGGAGGAGCTGGCGCGTGCCTCGGGGGTCGTGCGGCGCACGCTCTTCGGGCACTTTCCCGGGCGCGACGCCCTGCTGGAGGCTCTCGCCGAGGAAGCCTCCGAGACGCTGCGGAGCGCGCTGACCGCCGGTGCGAGACCCGCGGAACCGGCAGAGAGGGCGCTCGCGCACTTCGTGTTCTCGATGTGGCCCGTGGGAGACCGGTACCGGATGCTCCTTGCGCTGGCCCGCCGCGACCTCGGCGTCGAGCGGGTCGCCGAGATCCTGGCCCCCGCCCGCGCCGAGGCCGCGGCCATCCTGGAGCGTGGCCAGCGGGACGGCGTCTTTCCCGCGCACCTCCCGCCCGCCGTGCTGAGCGCCGGGCTCGAAGCCATGACGGTCGCGCTCCTCGAGGCCGTCAACACCGGGGAGCTGGACGACGAGGGGGCCCCTGTCGCCGTCGCCGTACTCGTCGCCGCGGGCGTACCGGAGGACAAGGCGCGCCGCGTCGTCGACGACGTCGCTTCGGTGGTCCTCCCGGAGGCGCCGACCCCCGAATGAGGCGCCGCACGGCCGGCCCGTGCCCCTCGCTGCTTCTCCTCTGCCCCGGCGTACACCGCCGGGGCAGAGTCGTCTCCGGCGTGCCCCCATTATTTGCACACCGGTGGGCAATAACCTAGCCTGCACATCAATGGGCAATTAATTCGTCCTGCTAGGAGCCCCCCTCATGCCCCCCTTCATGAACACCCCCGTCGAGAAGATGGACGGGCCCTACGCGCGGCGCTGGTGGGCCCTGCTGGTCCTGTGCCTGAGCCTGCTGATCGTCGTCATGGCGAACACGTCGCTGATCGTGGCGGCGCCGGACATGACGAGGGACCTCGGTCTGAGCAGCAGCGATCTGCAGTGGGTCATCGACGGCTACACCGTCCCCTACGCGGCGCTGATGCTGGTGCTCGGCGCGATCGGCGACAAGTACAGCCGCCGGGGCGCGCTCGTCACGGGCCTGGTGGTCTTCGCGGCCGGATCCGTCATGGGAAGCCTGGTCGACGAGACCTCGGCCGTCATCCTGGCCCGGGCGATCATGGGCATCGGTGCCGCCGTCGTCATGCCGGCCACGCTCTCCCTGCTGGTCGCGATCTTCCCCCGGGGCGAGCGCGCCAAGGCCATCACGGCCTGGACCGCCACCTCGGGCCTGGCCATCGCCGTCGGCCCGCTGGTCGCCGGCTGGCTCCTGGAGGACCACTCCTGGGGATCCACGTTCCTGATCAACGTCCCGGTCGCGGTCCTCGCGGTCATCGGCGCACTCTTCCTGGTGCCGCCGTCGAAGGCCCGGGGCATGGGGCGGATCGACTACGTGGGCGGCCTGCTGTCCATCGTCTCCGTCGGCGCCCTGGTGTACGCGACCATCGAGGGCCCGCACTTCGGCTGGGGCGCAGGACCGGTCGCCGCCGCCGTCGTGGCGGCCGTGGCCCTGCCGGCCTTCGTGTGGTGGGAGCTGCGCCACCCGCACCCCATGCTCGACGTCCGGAAGTTCCGGATGCGTCCCTTCAGCGGCTCCATGCTGGCGGTGCTGTTCTTCTTCTTCGGGACCTTCGGCGCGATCTACTACGCGACACAGTTCCTGCAGTTCGTCCTCGGCTACGGAGCGCTCGAGACCGGTGTACGGCTCCTGCCGCTGGCCGGAGCCGTGTTCGTCGGTGCCGCGGCGACCGGGCGGCTGACCCCGAAGCTGGGCATGAAGGTCACGGTCTCGGCCGGGATGGTGATCGGCACGGCGGGCGTCCTCCTCCTCACCCGGATCGACACGGGGTCCACGTACACCGACTTCCTGGCGCCGATGATGATGCTGGGCCTGGCGATCGGCCTGAGCGTCTCGCCGGCCACCGACACCATCATGAGCTCCTTCCCCGAGTCGGAGCTGGGCGTCGGCGGCGGAGCCAACGACACCGCGCTGGAGCTCGGCGGCTCCCTCGGCATCGCGGTCCTCGGCTCCCTCCTCGGTACGGCGTACCGGGACGAACTGGCCGACCTGGTCGGCAACCGCCTCCCGGCCGCCGCGCTCCAGACCGCCCAGGACTCGGTGGGCGCCGGGCTCGCCGTCGCCGAGCGGGTCGCCCAGGACCCGTCCGCCGGACCCCAGCAGGCCCAGGCCCTCGTCGGAGCGGTGCACGAGTCGTTCGCCCACGGCGTCGCCGCGACGAGCCTCGTCGGCGGGATCATCATGGCCGTCGGTACGGCGATCGTCCTCGTCGTCCTGCCCGGCCGCCGCGGCGCACAGCGGAACCGGCCGTCGGACGGGGCGGCGGCGGACACGTCGCGGAAGGGGGCAGCCGAGCGCGTCGACGCCGCATAGGCGGACCGACTGGAAGGGGCGGGGCTACGACTCCGTGGGGTGGGCGATCGCCCGCCCCACCAGTCGTCCCAGCCGGCTCTCCGCGCTGTCCAGGAGCATGTCCAGAGCCGCCGGATAGGCGCTGTGGTTCATGCGTGCGGCCAACAGATCGGCCGTGGCGGCGATGTGGGGGTGCGACGCGGCCGACAGCCGGGCGTAGGTCGACTCCCACATCTGCTCGTCGGCTTCCCGCGCCGCCGCGGGCAGCGCCAGTGAGGCCGCGTCCAGGGCGGCGAAGGCTAGGCTCTGGTCGATGAAGGCGTGGTAGATCCGTACCGTGTCCGGGTCGGGGAAGCCCGCCGTCCGCAGCACGGCCAGGATCGCCTCGTCCACGGCCGTCTCCTGCTCCCGCCCGGTGACGCGGCTGGCGGTGAGCACCGCCGCCTGGGGGTGCGCGAGGTAGGCGCCGTGGATGCGCAGACCCAGTCGGCGCAGGTCGGCGCGCCACTCCCCGGTGGGCGCCCAGCCGTCCAGCGCCCGTCCGATGAGCTCCGCCCCGATCGCCAGCGTCAGGTCGTCCATACCGGCGAAGTAGCGGTAGAGCGTGCTCGGGTCGGCGCCCAGCGCGAGCCCGAGGCGCCGGGCGGTGAGCCCCTCGCCGCCGTGTTCGGCCAGCATCCGCAGCGCCGTCTCCACGATCACCCGCTCCGACAGCACCGCGCCGTTCTTCGTCGGGCGCCGCCGTCTGCGCGCCGACTCCGGCACCACCTGCTTCCCCACGACCCGGCTCCTTCCCGTTGCCGGGCACCTTATGCCAACGCCATAGACGTTAGCGAGGGAACAGGGGTTTCATCGCCTGCACCAGAGGTCACAGTTCCAGGGCACAGCCTTGGAGAGGGAGATTCCTGTCATGCGTGTACTGCTTGTCGGCGCCGGAGGCGTGGGAACCGCCATCACCCGGATCGCGGCCCGCCGTCCGTTCTTCGACCACATGGTCGTCGCCGACTACGACCTCGCCCGCGCCGAGGCGGCCGTCGCCGCCCTGGGCGACGGCGCCACCCGGTTCAGCGCCTGCCGCACGGACGCCTCCGACGAGAGCGCGGTCGCCGCGCTCCTGAAGGAGCAGCGCTGCGACGTCCTCCTCAACGCCACCGACCCGCGCTTCGTCCTGCCGCTGTTCCACGCCGCCGCCGCGGCCGGCGCGCACTACCTCGACATGGCGATGTCGCTGTCGCGCCCGCATCCCGAGCGCCCGTACGAGCTGTGCGGGGTCAAGCTGGGCGACGCCCAGTTCGAGCAGGCCGAGCGGTGGGAGAAGGCCGGCCGGCTCGCCCTGGTCGGCATGGGCGTCGAACCCGGCATGTCCGACGTCTTCGCCCGCTACGCCGCGGACGAGCTCTTCGACGAGATCGAGGAGATCGGCATCCGCGACGGCGCCGACCTCACGGTCGAGGGCTACGACTTCGCGCCGTCGTTCAACATCTGGACGACCATCGAGGAGTGCCTGAACCCGCCGGTCGTCTACGAGGCCGGCCGCGGCTGGTTCACCACCGAGCCGTTCAGCGAGCCCGAGGTCTTCGACTTCCCCGAGGGCATCGGCCCGGTGGAGTGCGTGAACGTCGAGCACGAGGAGGTCCTGCTCGTGCCGCGCTGGATCGACGCGAAGCGGGTCACGTTCAAGTACGGCCTCGGTGAGGACTTCATCGGCAAGCTCAAGACCCTGCACGCGCTGGGCCTCGACAGCACCGCGCCCGTCACCGTGGCGACGGACCTCGGCCCGGCGCAGGTGTCGCCCCGCGACGTCGTGGCCGCCGCCCTTCCCGACCCGGCGACGCTCGGCGACCGGATGACCGGCAAGACCTGCGCGGGTACCTGGGTCAAGGGCGTCAAGGACGGGGCGCCGCGCGAGGTCTACCTCTACCACGTGGTCGACAACGAGTGGTCGATGCGCGAGTACGGCTGCCAGGCCGTCGTGTGGCAGACCGCGATCAACCCGGTCGTGGCCCTGGAACTGCTGGCCGCCGGCATCTGGTCCGGGGCGGGCGTCCTCGGCCCCGAGGCCTTCGCCCCGCGCCCCTTCCTGGACCTGCTCACCGCGTACGGATCCCCCTGGGGCCTGCGCGAGCAGTGACGATCCTGGTGTCGCCCGTGGGCGGCGCGGCCACCCCTGGCCGCGCAGCCCACCTGGTGCCGCGTACGACCCCGATCGTGCCGGTCGGCTGGTCAGCCGGTCAGCCGGTCAGCCGGTGTGGCCGGGGGTTTCGCCGGTCTTGTCCGTGACACCCCGGGACAGGATCGCGGTGGTGGCGGTGATCTGGCCGGACGTGGCCCACGGCTTGTCCTCGACCATGACACCCCGCTCGCCGAGGAACTCCAGTGTGTTCCTGTCGAAGATCCACTCGGTCCGCTCGCCGTTGTGGACACGGGCGACGGCGACGCCGTGGCGGCCGGCCGCATCGACGGCGTCGCCGACGACAGTGACGCCGGGGATCCCGGCCGCCGCCTTGTAGAGGGCGGCGCTGACCTTCGGCGGGGCCAGCTGCTCGCGCAGCAGGTCGCCGATCGTCACGAACGCCTCCTGGTCCGGCCCCGGCCCCTGGCCCCTCGTCTCGTCGTAGATCTTCTTCAGGAGCACGTCGGGGTCGGTGGGCAGCGACGCCAGGTAGCGGTACGTCGGGCTGTTCAGGGTGGGAGCGGGATTGCCGACGGACGTGACGGGACGGCCGCTCTTGTCGACCTCGTCGGCCAGCGGCACGTCCTGGCCCCTCTCGCGGAGAAGACCGGGCCTGCTTCCGTCCACCGAGAGCCAGACCTTGCGGCTGTGGGGAGTGTCCAGACGCATGACGGGGTCGGCGTCGCTCTGGCTGGACCAGGCGACCGTACTGGAGACGTAGACGTACTGGTCGTCGCGGACGGCGCGGGCGGGCTTGGCGGCGGCGACGGTGGCGATACGGTCGAGCAGGACCGCCACCGGTGTCGCCTCCGGCCTGGCGTCCTGCGCCTTCCGGTCCGAGCCGGGGGCCACGGCGGCCTTCGGGTCGGCACCCGGGCCCGGGTCGAGCCCGCCGTTCGTCGCCAGCGTGACGGCCAGCGCGCCGGCGGCGAGCGGAACGGCGGCGATCGTCAGCCGGCGTGCTCCGAAGCGGGGCTTGGCGCCGGCGGGAGCGGCGGCGGGAGCGGTGTCCTGCCGGAACTCGCGCAACAGCTGGTCCTTGAGGGCCTGGTGGTGGCGGCCGGGCCGGTCCCGATCGGCCGGGACGGGCAACAGCCGGGCGATCTCCTCGCGTTCGGCCGGGGTGGGCCGGGACGGGGTGGTGCTCATCGGGCTTCCTCCTGGGTGGGCCGGACCGCGGGGACGCGGTCACCATCTATCTGTCCGCGGCCCGGCTCCGAGTTCCCGTTCCGTGCCGACAGGCCGGTTCCGGCGTACTTCTGGAGCTTCTTGCGGGCGCGGGACAGGCGCGAACGGACTGTTCCCACCGGGACGTCCAGCGCCTTGGCGGCGGCCGCGTAGTCCAGACCCGACCAGACGCACAGGGCGACCACCTCACGCTCGGGGCGCCGCAGCCGGGAGAGCGCCGCCTGGAGCGCCGCCACCCGCTCGGCGTCGTCGATCCGGCCGACCAGGTCCTCGGCGAAGTCGGGGAACACCTCCTCGCGCGGCAGACGGTTCAGGGCCGCCTCGTGGCGCCGGGCCGCCCGGCGGGTGTTCCGCACGACGTTGGTGGCGATCCCCAGCAGCCACGGCCGCAGGGACCCGCCGTCCGGATCCACCGACGCCCGCAGCCTCCAGGCCTCCAGGAACGTCAGCGACAGCATGTCCTCGGCCGCCGACCAGTCCCCGGTCAGCCGGAAGGCGTGGTTGTGCACCGCCCGGGCGTAGTCGTCGAAAAGGGCACCGAACGCATCGGAGTCTCCCGCTCGTATTCGGGCACGCACACTCGTCTCCATGACACCGGACTGTCCGACCGGCCCGGATCGGTTCCCGGAAGGTGACACACGCCACACCCGACGCGATACGCGAGGGTCCGCCGTCAGGCTCCGGCGGCCGCCGAGCGTACCGCTTCCGAGAGGGGCATGCCGCCGCCCTCGCGGAACGCCGCGGTGTACGCGGAGTCGCCGAGCGCCCGCACGGCCACCGCGGCGATGCGGCGTACGTCGGCGCTCTCTGCCTCCGGGAGGGGCGCCCCGACGCTCCGCCGGGCCGCGTCCGCCGCGCCCAGGAACCGGGCGGCGCGGGTGAGGTGCGGTGAGTCGCCCGTGGCCGCGGCAACACCGGCGACGCCTTCGAGGGAGAGCGCGAGCGCGCGCGGGTCGGCCAGTTGCCCGGCGAACTCGAGACCGCGTGCCTGATACGCGGAAGCCTCGGCCACCCGGCCGCGGAGGGCTGCCACGAAGCCGAGCTCCACATGGATCAGATGCTTCCCCGCGGTCGACGACGGGTACGCGTCGCGCATCGTCCGCAGATGGTGTTCGGCGGCGTCCAGGTCGCCGGAGCGGCGTGCGCCGAGGGCGAGGCCCATGAGCGCGAACACCTCGCCGAACATATGGCCCTGCTCCGCTGCCGCGCGCCGGGCCCGCTCGTGCAGGACGCGAGCCTGCTCCCAGTCGCCGGCCAGGAGCGCGAGGCGGCCGAGGCCGCCCAGCCGTGCCGAGGCCTCCGCCGCCAGACCCAGACCCTCGGCGAGCCGCAGGCCTTCGGTCTGACGGGCGGTGGCGCCGGCGTAGTCGCCCTCGATCTCGGCGAGGGCGGCGAGCACCGGAACCGTCAGCAACTCGCCCCATCTGTCCCCGAGTTCCCGGAAGGCCGCGGCAGCGTAGAGGCCGTCCTCCCGCGCGGTCCGCAGGTCACCGGCGGCGAACGACGTATGGGCGCGCAGTGCCCGGGCCGCGGCGGTGCCCCACCGGTCGCCGGCTTCGGTGAAGCGGTCGAGAGCGCGGGAGTCGACGGCGTGGGCCGCCACCGGGTCGCCCGCGTGGTAGAGGCCGTACGCGAACAGCCACAGCGCGCGACCCCGCCGCGCGGGATCGGCGATGTCCGCCTCGGGGCAGTCCGTCTCCGGCGCGCGTCCGCCCGTCAGCATGGTGAAGGCAGCCAGGAGCACACGCGGTTCGGCCGACACGTCGGCTGCCGTGTCGGCCGGGAGGGCGTCCACGACCACGGCGAGGGTACGCCGGGCCTCGTGCAGACGGCCGCGCAGCAGCCACCAGGGGCACAGGGCGGCGGCCAGACGCGCCGCGCCGTGCGCCTCGGCCGTCCGCAGGGCGTGGTCGAGGGCGGCGCGGATGTTGGCGGATTCGGCGTCCAGCTGTGCGAGCCGGCGGCGCTGGCCCGCACCGCGCAGCCGGTCTTCGGCGCGCTCGGCGAACTCGCGGTAGTAGACGGCGTGACGATCCGTCACGACACCGGACTCACCCGCTTCGTGGAGGCGTTCGCGGGCGTATGCGGCGACCGATTCCAGCAGGCGGTAGCGCGGCCCGTCGGCCGTCCGGACCGTCGAGACGAGGGACCGGTCGACCAGGCGGCCCACCAGATCCAGCACGTCGTCGTGGGCGATGCCGTCGCCCGCGCACACCGTCTCCGCCGCGGCGGGCGTGCACCCGCCGACGGGGACGGCGAGGCGGCGCAGGACGGCCTGCTCGGGAGGGGCGAGGAGGTCCCAGCTCCAGTCGATCACCGCGCGCAGCGTCTGCTGCCGGGCCGGGAGACCGCGCTGACCGGAGGCGAGGACACGGAAGCGGTCGCCGAGGCGTTCGGCCAGTTCCCGTACGCCGAGGGCCCGGACGCGGGTGGCGGCGAGCTCCAGGGCGAGGGGGAGTCCGTCGAGGCGACGGCAGATCTCCGCGACGGCGTCCCGCACCTCGCCGCTCTCGTCGTCGCTCTCGGCCGCGATGCCGGAATCGGATGCGGGCGCGAAGTCCGGTGCCGCCGCGACGGCCCGCTCGGTGAAAAGCCGGGCCGCGTCGTCGGGTTCGAGGGGCGCGACGGCGTACACCGTCTCGCCGGGGAGCCGGAGGGACTCCCGGCTCGTGGCGAGCACGCGCACCCCCGGCGCGGACCGGAGCAGGGACCCGGCCAGCTCGGCAGCCGGTTCGATCACGTGCTCACAGTTGTCGAGCACGAGGAGCACCCGGCGGTCCCGCAGCGCTCCGTGCAGCGCGGCCGAGGCGTCGGCGGTGCCGCGTGCCGACGACGCCGTGTCGCGGATGCCGAGGGCCGACGCCACCGCCTGGACGAGATCCGCGGTATCGGCGGGCAGGCCGCCGAACTCGACGAACCACACGCCGTCCGGCACGACGCCACCGGAGGCGTCGTCGTCCGGCTCGTCGGCACCGAGCTGCTCGGCGACGGCCAGCGCCAGGCGCGTCTTGCCCACTCCGCCGGGTCCGGTCAGCGTGACGAGCCGCTCGGTGCCGAGGAGCCGGACGACGGCCTCGCGCGCGGGGCCGCGCCCGACGAGAGTCGTCGGCGGCGTGGGCAGGTTCCGGCGGCGGGGCGTGAGCGCGCGCGGGTCGGGGAGGAGCGGTGGGACCGCGGCCGCCGCCTCCAGGGCCCCGCCGTCGGATGAGGAACGGACGACGACGGGGGGCTCGGCGGAGACCGCGACGGGTATGAGCCCGGCGTCCTGGCGCAGGATCGCCTCGTACAGCGCCGCGAGACCGGGGCTCGGGTCGAGGCCCAGTTCGTCGGCGAGCAGGGTGCGGAGCTCCGTGTACGCGGCGACCGCCTCGCTCTGCCGGCCCGCGCCGTACAGGGCCCGCATCCGTACGGCCCGCAACCGCTCGCGCAACGGATGACGGGCGACGAGACCGGCCGTCTCGCCGAGCAGCAGAGGATCCCCGAACTCCAGCCGGGCCTCTGTCTGTTCCTCGACGAGGGTGAGCCGCTCCTCGGCCAGGCGCTCCGCCGCCGGGCGGACGAACTCCTCGTCGGCGAAGTCCGCGTACGCGGGCCCGCGCCACAGGTCCAGCGCCTCGCCGAGCAGGGCCGCCCGGGGGCGCGGCGCGGCGACGAGCCGGGCCTGCGCCGCGAGCTGCCGGAGCCGTGAGGTGTCGACCTCGGCGGGGTCGCCGTCGAGGCGCAGCCGGTATCCGGCCGGCTGGTGGAGCACGCGGTCGCGGCCGACGGCCCTGCGCAGCTGGGAGACCTTGGCCTGGAGCGCGTTGGCCGGATTGCCGGGGACGGCGTCGCCCCAGATGTCGTGGACGAGGCGGTCGGCCGACACCGGCTGCCCCTCGTGGACCAGAAGGTCGGCGAGGAGCGCGCGCACCTTGGTCTCCGGTACACGCACGGGTGCACCGTCGGCATCCCACACCGCCACCGGACCGAGCACCCCGAACCTCATGGGACCCGACCCTACACAGCCATGATCATCCGACCCTGAGCGGACCGTCAGCGGACCGTCAGCGGATCCGAAGCGGGCTGCGCGACAGTCTGTTCAGCGGGGCTCGCAGCCCCGGCGAAGAGACGGACGAAGGAGCACGATCATGAGCACGGCCACCACCACGAACACCACCACCACGGTTGACGCGTCCCCGTCGTCCCCGCTCTTCGAGCCCACCCACCTCGGCTCCCTCCCGCTGAAGAACCGACTGGTGATGGCGCCGATGACCCGGAACCGCGCGAGCGCGACGGGTGTCCCGGAGCCGATCATGGCCACGTACTACGCCCAGCGGGCCTCGGCCGGGCTGATCATCGCGGAGGCGGCGACCCCCAACGCGGTCGGTGCCACGTACCCCAACATCCCCGCGATCCACGACGACACGCACGTGGTCGGCTGGCGCCGCGTCACCGACGCCGTGCGGGACGCCGGCGGGCAGATGTTCCTCCAGCTGCAGCACGGCGGCCGGGTGGGACACCCGGAGACCACCGGGCACCACCCGCTCGCCCCGTCACCGGTGCCGCTGCCCGACACGATCTTCACCCCGTCCGGGCATCAGGAGTCCGTGGTCCCGCAGGAGATGACGGAGGAGCAGATCACGTCCACCGTCGCGGACTTCGCCGATGCGGCCCGGCGGGCGGTGGACGCCGGATTCTCGGGGGTCGAGGTCCACTCCGCGAACGGCTACCTGCTGCACCAGTTCCTGTCCAGCGCCACGAACCTGCGCACCGACGGCTACGGGGGCTCCGTCGCGAACCGCATCCGTTTCACCGTCGAGGTCGTCCGCGCCGTCGCCGAGGCGATCGGCCCGGAGCGGGTGGGCGTGCGCATCGCGCCGGGCGTCACCGCCAACGCCATGCGGGAGGACGACGTCGACGCCGTCTACCCGGCCCTCGTGGGCGAACTGAGCGACTTGGGACTCGCGTACCTCCACGTGGTCTTCGCCGACCCCGACCAGCCCCTCTTCCACACCCTGCGCGCGGCCTGGCCCGGCACGCTCATCGCCAACCCCGCCCTGCCGTGGCCCGGCCCGCTCCCCGCCGACGGCGGCCGCGCCGCAGGCGAGCGCCTCCTGGACGCCGGCGCCGACCTGATCGCCCTGGGCCGCTCCTTCCTGGCCAACCCCGACCTGGTCGCCCGGATGCGCGCCGGCGCCCCGCTCAACCCGATCCGGGACGCGCACCTGATGTACGTCGGCGGCGAGACGGGCTACACGGACTACCCGACGCTCGCCTGAAACCGCTCGCGCGAGGTCGTCGACCGCTGGCACGCTGACGGTCATGGAACATGCGGAAGTACTCCTCATCGGAGGGCGCGCGGGCGTCGGCAAGACGACCGTGGGGTGGGAGGTCTCGGCGCGGCTGCGGGCCGCCGCGATCGGGCACGCGGTCCTGGAGGGCGACTACTTGGGCCAGGTGCATCCGGCCCCGGAGGACGATCCGCGCCGCTCGGAGATCACCGAGAGGAATCTGACGGCGGTCTGGGCCAACTTCGCCCGGCTGGGCCACCGCCGCCTGATCTACACGAACACCGTGAGTGTCCTGCCGGAGGCGACGGGCATGTTCGAGCGCGCGATGGGGGAGGGCGTGCGGATCGTCCGTGTGCTGCTCACGGCCTCCGACGCCACTGCGGGCGAGCGGCTGACAGGCCGGGAACTCGGCTCCGAACGGGAACAGGAGATCGCGGGCAGCGCCCGCAAGGCGCGACTCCTGGACGAACGGGCACCCGTCGACACGGTACGGGTGGCGACCGACGGGCGGTCCGTTCCCGACATCGCGCGGGAGGTGGTGGCCGTCACCGGCTGGGTCGGACGGTGACGTACTCCGTGATCCCTCCGTGGATCCCCTCGCGTGTTACTTGCTGGTAGGCAATGATGGTGGACATCCATCCATACGGCCGGGGGCTGAGGTAACGGTGACGACTTTCGACGAACGGACCACGGTGCACGCCTTCCGGGACGACGCGCTCGGGGAGCATGACGCCGTCGGTCTCGCCGACGCCATCCGGCGGGGCGAGGTCAGCGCCGCCGAGGTCGCCCGGGACGCGGCCGAGCGGGTCCGGGCGGTCGACGGCCGGCTCCACGCGGTCCAGGCGCACGTCTCCGCGCCGGCGCCCGCGGCCTGGGCGGGCGGCGCGTTCGCCGGGGTGCCGACCTTCGTCAAGGACAACACCGACTACGTGGGACTGCCCACCGGTCACGGCAGCGCGGCCTTCACCCCGCGCGCGGCACGGCGGCACGCGCCGTTCACGCGGCAGTTCCTGAGCAGCGGCGTCACGGTGCTGGGCAAGACGCGGCTGCCCGAGTTCGGGTTCAGTCCGACCACGGAGTTCGAGGGCGCCGAGCCCGTGCGCAACCCGTGGAACACGGGCCATTCGGCGGGTGGTTCGTCGGGCGGCAGTGCGGCGCTCGTCGCCGCGGGGGCCGTGCCGATCGCGCACGCCAACGACGGCGGCGGCTCGATCCGCATACCCGCCGCCTGCTGCGGTCTCGTCGGCCTCAAGCCGACCCGCGGCAGGGTCGTCCCGAACGCCCAGAGCCGTCAACTGCCGCTGGACCTCGTCTCCGACGGCATCGTGAGCCGCTCGGTGCGCGACACCGCCGCGTTCCTCGCCGACGCCGAGCGGTACTGGCGCAACCCGAAGCTGCCGCCCCTCGGCCTGGTCGAAGGGCCCTCGGAGCGACGGCTGCGCATCGGGTACCTGGTGGACTCGCCCAGTGGCGTCCACTCCGACACCGCCACCCGGGAGGCCGTCACGGAGACCGTGACGAGGCTCGAACGGCTCGGACACACCGTGCAGCCCGTGGAGTTGGCCATCGATCCCCGCTTCACCGACGACTTCCTCACCTACTGGGGCCTGTTGTCGTTCCTCATCGGCACCACGGGCCGGACCTTCGGCCGGGACTTCGACCGGCACCGCATGGACGGCCTCAGCCGGGGGCTGCGCGAGGAGTACCTGAAGAACTGGCGGGGCACTCCCGGCGTGGTGCGGAGGCTGAAGCGCACCAAGGAGGCGTACGCGGCGGGATTCCGCGGACTCGATCTCGTCCTCTCCCCGGTGCTCGCCCACACCGCGCCGCCGATCGGCCACCTGAGCCCGGCCGTTCCCTACGCGACCCTGATCGAGCGGATCCTCGCGTACGTCGCGTTCACCCCGGTCGACAACGTCGTCGGGACGCCGTCGATCTCGTTGCCCTCGGCGAGCGCGACCGACGACGGCCTGCCGATCGGCGTCATGTTCTCCGGCCGCCCCGGCAGTGAACGGACGCTGCTGGACGTCGCGTTCGCCCTGGAGGCGGACCGGCCCTTCCGGCGCATCCAGGACGTCTGACACCGCCACGGCGATCACGGAGGACCGCGGATCGGCGACCGCGCGTTCTCCTGTGAGGACCGCCGAATCACGTACGTCTTCCCCGTCGAGGGCCGGCTCCGGAGAGTTCTTCCGGTGTCCTTCGCCGGGGAATGGTGCGGAAGAGGGTGGCCGTGATCGGTGCGAGCAGTCAGGATTGCCTCGATCCGAACTGTCCGCACCGTCCCCGTACACAAGGACCCGTCGTCATGGCCCACTCCGTCACGTCCTCCCTCTCCTCGCTGCTCGTCAGCCATGTGGAGCTGTACGTCACCGACGCCCGTGCCGCCGCCGAGGCGTTCACCGTCGGCTACGGCTTCCAGGTGTTCGCCACCGCCGAACGCACCCCCACCACCGGCGCCGAGGGCGCGGGCCGTTCGCTGGCCCTGCGGCAGGGCGACATCGTCCTCGTGGTCACCCAGGCCCTCGACGACACCCACCCGGCCGCCGCCTACACGGCCGCCCACGGCGACGGCATAGCCGACATCGCGCTGACCACCACCGACGTGCGCGCCGCCTTCGCCGAAGCCGCCGCCCGTGGGGCGGTCCCGCATGCCGAGCCCGCCGACCACGCCGGCGGCTGGGCCACCGCACGGGTGGCCGCCGGATTCGACGACGTACGCCACACCCTCGTCCAGCGCCCGACCGCAGGAGCCGAGGCGCACGGCACGCCGCTGCCGCTCCCCGGCTTCGCACCGGTCGCCGAACTCGCCCCGCCCGCCGCCGAGTCGCCCGCACTGACCCTCCTCGACCACGTCGCCGTGACCGTCCGCACCGGTGAACTCGCCACCTCCACCGGCTACTACGAGCAGGTCTTCGGCTACGCGTCCGTGTACGAGGAGCTGATGGTGCAGGGCAGGGAGGCCATGGACTCCAAGGCCGTCCGCAGCCCCGCGGGCGACCTGACCTTCACGGTCCTCGCCCCGAGCCCCGACCACCAGGCCGGACACATAGGCGACTTCCTGGCACGACACGGCAGCGGCGGCGTCCACCACCTCGCCTTCGCCACCGAGAACATCGTCGAGACCGTCGCCCGCCTCGACAAGCGCGGCATCGTCTTCCTCTCCACCCCGGACGCCTACTACGAGGCACTCGCCGCGCGCCTCGACCTGGGCCGCCACTCCATCGAGGAGCTGCGCGAGCCCGGCATCCTCGCCGACGAGGATCACGCGGGCCAGCTCTTCCAGATCTTCACCCGCACCGTCCACCCCCAGCGCACCCTCTTCTACGAGATCATCGAGCGGATCGGCGCCGACACCTTCGGCGGCGGCAACGTCCGCGCGCTCTACGAGGCCGTGCAGGCGGAGAAGGCCGAGCACGAGGGCAACACCCCCGCGGAGAACGCCCAGTGACCCCCGGCGCACTCGACGCGATGCTCACCCCCGCCGACGCGGAGGCCCTCGCGGCGGGCGTCCTGCCGGCCGGCGTGGAGCGGTTCGTCGCGGGCGGCGCGGGAAGCGAACTCACCCTCGCCGCCAACCGCGCCGCGTTCGACCGGCTCCACCTGCTGCCCCGCGTCCTCGCCGACGTCTCCGCCACCAGTACCACCGCCACGCTCCTCGCCGATCCCGCCGCCCTGCCCCTGGCCGTCGCCCCGATGGCCTACCAGCGTGCCGTCCACCCCGATGGCGAACTCGCCGCCGCCCGGGCGGCCTTCGCCGCGGGCGTCCCCTTCACCGCCTGCACCTTCAGCAGCATCCCGGTCGAGGACATCGCCGCGACCGGTGCCACCGTCTGGTTCCAGCTGTACTGGCTGCGCGACCGGGGCCACACCAAGGAGTTGCTCGCCCGCGCCGAAGCCGCCGGCGCGCGCGCCCTCATGCTGACGGTCGACACCCCGTACATGGGCCGTCGGCAGGCCGACATGCGTGGTGCCTTCACCCTCCCCGAGGGCGTGTCGGCCGTGCACTTCGCGCGCGACCGCGACGGAGTGCCGCGCGGCGCCGAGGGCGGCGTCAGCGCCATCGCCGCCCAGACCGCCGGCGTCGTGGACCCCTCCCTGTCCTGGAAGGACCTGGACTGGCTGCGCGACCACACCCGGCTGCCGCTCGTCCTCAAGGGCGTCCTCGACCCCGCCGACGCCGACCGGGCCGCTGCCCACGGCGTCGACGGCATCGTCGTCTCCAACCACGGCGGCCGCCAGCTCGACGGCGCACTGCCCGCTCTCGACGCCCTTCCGGCGGTCGTCGACGCCGTCGCCGGCCGCAGCCGGATCCTCCTCGACAGCGGCGTCCGCACCGGCACCGACGTCCTCAAGGCCCTCGCCCTGGGCGCCTCCGGCGTCCTCGTCGGCCGCCCCGTGCTGTGGGGACTGGCCGCCGGGGGAGAGGCAGGCGTCGCCAAGGTCCTCACCCTGCTCCGCGAGGAACTGGAGAACGCCCTCGCCCTCGCCGGCTGCCCCGACCCGGCCGCCGCCGCTCGACTCCGCACGGTGCGCGCCCCGGGCGGCGACGCCCCCTACTGATCGTTCCGGACTGAGTCGAGTTCCGCCTCCTCCGCCTGCAACGAACGCTCAGCGGACCCGAACTGCCACGGCGCGACTGAGCCGTTGGTCAGAGCAGTGCCCTCGGGAGGAGAGGAGGTGGCGCACCGTCACGTCCTACACCTCCGGCTCCCACGCGCGCAGCAGATCGATCAAACCTGAGTCTCCGTCGATCTGCAGAGTGTCCGCCGGGATCCTGCACATCGAGGTTGGCACGCCGCCGACCGTGGTGGAGGGCAGGCGCGGTTCCCGTGCTCATGGACACGGAACCGCCCCGGGGGTACGGGGGAGTCCACCGGGGCGGTATGTCCGGCAGTCTAGAGGAGCGCGCGCCCACGGGCGCGCGGATCGCCGAGGTGTGCCCCCGTCTGTTCAGCGGTGGCCAGGGCCTGTTCTGCGGATCGTGGCCGGTGGCTAGCGCCCGCGGCCCGCGGCCGAGGCGAAGCCCAGCCAGGTGTGGCGGTTGCCCCACCAACACCAGCCCACCTTCGGGGCGTTGCGCCGCTCGCGGCCGTCCCGCCCCGTGCCGTTGCTGATCCAGATCGCGGGGGTACGGGCGTCCAGGGCGCCGTTCGCCTTGCGCAGCCGGGAACCGATGGTCATGAAGCAGAGGTTCCGTTCGAGGGCGGCCGGCTGCTGGAGCACCCAGAGGATGCCTTCGGTGAGCACGAGCGGGGTGCGGTCCTCCTTGACGAGGGCGGGCAGTGCCTCGTCCGGGCTCCAGTTGGACATGTGGTCGCCGCGGTCGACACCGGTGACCAGGTAGAAGGGTGCGTCGGGGAGCGTGATGTCGGACGGGGCGAAGTCGTCGACATCGGGCATGTCGACGACGACGAAGCCGGGCTTGCCGTCACGGCTGAGGAGCGGGGCGAGCGCGGACGCCGGGGCGCGGTCCGGGTGCACGGCGAGCAGAGCGCCACTGCCATCGCCATCGGCACCGGCACCGGCGGCGAAGGCCCGCAGAGCGTCGGCGGAGACCCCGGCGATCTCGTGCACCCCGAGCTCGATCAGGCGCTCGGCCTGCGCGGCGAGCGGCGGGAGCGGGGGCACGGTGGCGGTGGGGGACGTGTCGGGCAAGGTACTCCTCGGGACGAGCTGTGCAGGGGGACTTGGGGTCAACGGGGTGGCCCGCGGGATTGTTCCCCGGTCGGCCCGTCCCGGGGGTGGTCACTCGATTGGTTCGACCCGCCTGGCCGCCCCGCCGTCGCTCCAGCAGGCTGTAACCCGTGGCGGCGCGGCGGGTCAGGTGCGACGGGCGTCGCGTATCACGGGCTGCGGGCTCCGGCTTCGCGGATCAGGAGGACGGTGAGTGAAGGGCGCCGCCGCGGTGACGACGGATCCGGGCCGCGCCCCGGCGGAACCGCGCCCCCCGGCGGAACCGCGCCCCCCGGCGGACCCGTGACGCCCGGCGGACCCGGGACGGGCCCCGCGCCGCCCCTGGACCCGGCGGTCTTCGACGGCGCGGTCGCCGCCGTGGCGCTGCTCGCGGGCCCCGAGGGCCGCCTCCTCTACACCAACGCCGCCTTCACGAGGATGTTCGGCGCCCGGCGGCTGGGCCTGCCCGCCCGGGAGGCGTTCGCGGACCCCGACGGCTGGCGGTTCCTGTCGGTCCTGGACGAGGTACGGGCCACGGGGCGGGCCCGCCAGGTCACCGGCGCCCGCGAGCCCGACCCCGGGGCGCCCGCGCAGGCACGGTACTTCGTCTACTCCTGCAGTCCCGTGACCACGTCCGAGGGCGAGGGAATCCTCGTGGTGGCGATGGACACCACCACCGAGACGTTCGCCCTGCAGCGGTACCGGGCCCTGGTCTCCGCCGTGTCGGTGATGGTGTGGGTCATGCACGCCGACGGGACGATGGAGGAGATCGTCCCCGGCTGGGAGCGGTTGACCGGCGTCCCCTGGCATCCGCGCGCCGACGAGGGCTGGTACGCGCGCATCCACCCCCGCGATCGCGACCGGCTCGGCGCGGGCTGGCGCGACAGCGCGACGCGCGGTGCCGGAGGCGTCTTCCAGTGCACCTTCCGCGTGCGCGCCGCGGACGGCTCGTACCGCCACCTCTCCACGCGCGGGGTCCCCGTCCTGCGGGAAGGCCGCGTCGCCGAGTGGATCGCCGCCACCGTCGACATCGAGGACACCTGGCGCGCCCAGCTGCGGGAGCGGCTCCTCGCCCGGGTCGCGACCGTCACGGGGCAGAGCCTGGGGGAGGCGTTCGGCGAGGTCGTGAAGATCGTCGTGCCCGAACTGACCGACGCCTGTCTGATCCTGCTGCTCTCCCATGAGGAGTGGCCGCTGCCCGAGCACGCCCGCGTCACCGCCCGGCGGGTCGCCTCCGCCACTCGTCCCGGACTGCCGGCGCCGCCCGCCCTGCTCGGGCAGAGCGTCACGGTCACCCGGACGGTCCGCGAGGTCCTGGAGTCCCGCGTCCCCCGCACCTTCGGCATCCCCGTCGGCGGCCCCGTACCGGCCGAGCTCCTGCCGGCCGTCACGGAACGGTGGCTCGCCGCCTCGGGGGCCACGAGCGTCACCCTGATCCCGCTGGTCGTCGACGACACCGTCCTCGGATACGCGGCCACCAGTACCAACGGCGACACCCCGGCCCTCGGCCCGACCGAGACCGACCTGCTGCGCGAGGTCCTCCACCACGCCCAGCAGCCGATCCGCAAGGCCCTCGACCTCCAGCGCGCCCGGCGGACCGCGCTCGCCCTCCAGCGCGCCCAGCTCACCCGGCCGCCCGCCGTCGACGGGGCGAGTCTGGCCGCCTCCTACCAGCCGGCCAGCTCCGCCAACGAGATCGGCGGGGACTGGTACGACGCGTTCGTCCTGCCCGATGGCACGCTCGTCCTCGACGTCGGCGATGTCGTCGGGCACGATCTCGCCGCCGCCACCGCGATGACCCAGATGCGCAACATGCTCCGCGCCCTGGCCTACAGCCGCGGGCCCGGCACGACCCCCGCCGATGTGCTCGCCCGGTTCGACGAGGTGGCCGAGGGGCTGGGTGCGGCGCCCTTCGCGACGGCCGTCCACACCCAGCTGCGCCGGCTTCCGGACCTCCGGTGGTCCCTGAGCTGGTCCAACGCCGGTCACCCGCCGCCGCTGCTGATCCCGGCCCACGGCGACCCGCTCTTCCTCAACGGTACGGAGGAGGACCTGCCGCTCTGCGTCGACCTCAGCCTCCCGCGCAGCACCCACACCCGCGTGCTCGGTGCGGGGGACACTCTCCTGCTCTACACGGACGGTCTGGTCGAGACGCCCACCGCTTCCCTCGCGCAGGGACAGCGGCGACTGGCGCGCGAGGCGGCCCACCACCGGCGGGCGGCGCTGCCCGAACTGCTGCACGAACTCCAGCGCCTCTCCGATCATCGCGACGACACCGCGATGATCGCCTTCCGTGCCGGGGCACCCGAGTCACCCGAGTCGCCGTAGTGTCACAAACCGCAGATACTTCCCGAAACGGCCAAGATCGGCCCTCGGGACGGAGACGGCGATGGACGACTACCCCCTGCTCGACCTCTTCTGGACCATGCTCTGGTTCTTCCTCTGGATCATGTGGCTGTTCCTGCTGTTCAAGATCATCACGGACATCTTCCGGGACCACGAGCTCAGCGGCTGGGGCAAGGCGGGCTGGCTGATCCTCTGCCTGCTGGTTCCCTTCCTCGGCGTCCTCGTCTACGTCATCGCGCGCGGGACGGGCATGACCCAGCGGGAGACGGCGCGCGCCAAGGAGACCGAGGCGGCCTTCCAGGACTACATCCGCACATCGGCGGCCGGCTCCCCGGGAGCGTCCGGCGCGGGTGGCGGAGGGGGTGCCGACGAACTCGCGCGGCTGGCCGAACTGAAGGAGAAGGGGGCGCTCACGGAGGAGGAGTTCCGGAAGGCGAAGGCGAAGCTCCTGGCCTGACGGCGGCCGGCGCGGACGGACAGGGGCAGGAGACGGCATGGAGTGGAAGCCGCGGGTCGAGCGTCTGAGGACGGGCGCCGAGCGACGCTTCCCCGTACTGACCGAGCTCACGGGCCGGCTGGTGTCCGCGAACCTCCTGGACGCGGGGACCAGGCTCGCCGCCCAGGCGTTCCTGGCCGCGGTCCCCCTCCTCTTCGCCTTCGCGGCCTTCGCCCCGCACGGCGTCCGTGACCAGCTGAGCGAGTCGCTCGGCTCGATGTTCGGCCTCACCGGCGAGTCCGACGAGCAGCTCAAACAGGTCCTGAACGGCTCGGCCAGCGACGAAGTCCGCGAGACGACCGGCCTGGTCGGGGCGACGGTGGCCCTCGTGTCGGCGACGAGCTTCAGCCGGGCCATGGCCCGGGTGTGCGAGCGGGCCTGGCGGCTGCCCAGGGCCAAGACCCGGATCGCGGCCTGGCGCTGGGTGGCGTGGCTCCTCGTCCTGCTGCTCGTGATCCTGTTCCAGGGCCCGATCCGGAAGGGCCTCGGCGCGGGTGCCCTGGTGGGTGTCGTCCTGACCTTCCTGGTGTCCACCGGCGTCTGGCTGTGGACCCAGCACCTGCTGCTGGCCAAGCGCGTCGCCTGGCTGGCGCTCCTGCCCGGGGCGCTGCTGGCCGCCACCGCCACCACGACGCTCAGCCTCACGGCCCGGATCTATGTGCCGGCGGCCGTCGACAGGGCCATGGGCGAATACGGCGCCTTCGGCCTGGTCCTCGTCATGCTGTCGTGGCTGATTGTCATCTGCGGCGCGGTCACGTTCGCCGTCACCATCGGAGCCGTACTCGCGGAAGAGCCGCCGCTGAACAAGTACGTGATGCGGGACAGGAACGCCACGCCGCCCCCGGCCGAGGAAAACGGGGGCATCGCCCGCCGATCGACGGCGGGGCCGTTCGTGCCGTGACGCCGTGACGGCGTCACGCCGTGACGCCCGGGTGCCGCCGAGCCGGCGCCCCTTCGTTCAGCTCCGCCCCGCCGTGCGCGTCGTGCACGTCGCCCTGTCTGCCGGGCAGCCTGGCGTTGTATTTATTCATTCAAGACCTTGATGTCTGTTCATCTCCATGCCAGATTCGGCGCAGCTCACTGGGTCAACGGAGAGGTCACCGACATGCCGGTCCAGCACGAACCCGGGGAACGACTCGCGATGGAACGACGCACCATCGAGGTCATCCCGGACGCCGAGCGGCACGGTACGCCGCGCAGCCAGTTCACCTTGTGGTTCGGCGCCAACATGCAGATCACCGCGATCGTCGACGGCGCCCTGGCCGTCGTCTTCGGCGCCGATGCCCTCTGGGCGATACCCGCGCTGCTGATCGGCAACGTACTGGGCGGCATCGTCATGGCGCTGCACTCCGCGCAGGGCCCGCGGCTCGGCGTACCGCAGATGATCTCCAGCCGTGCGCAGTTCGGCGTCTACGGCGCGGTCCTGCCGCTGCTCCTGGTGATCCTCATGTACCTCGGCTTCGCCGCGACCGGCAGCGTGCTGGCCGGGCAGGCGGTGTCCGAGATGCTGCACATCGGCAATACGGACATCGGCATCCTCCTCTTCGGCGCGCTGACCGCCGTGGTCGCCGTCACCGGCTACCGGCTGATCCACATCGCCGGCCGGATCGCGACCGTCGTCGGCGTCCTCGGCCTCGGCTACCTGCTGGTGCGGGTGTTCACGCAGTACGACGTCGGCGCGCACGTCGGCATCAAGGGCTTCGAGGCGGCGACCTTCCTGCTCGCCGTGGGCCTCGGCGCCGGATGGCAGCTGACCTTCGGCCCGTACGTCGCCGACTACTCGCGCTACCTGCCGCGCGACACCAGCACGCGCGCGACGTTCTGGTCCACCTTCGCCGGCTCCGTCATCGGCTCCCAGTGGGCCATGACGCTCGGCGCGCTCACCGCGGCCGTGGCGGGCAAGGCGTTCCTGACCGACCAGGTCGGCTTCCTCGGCGAGCTTGCGGGACCGGCGTTCCTCGCGTTCCTCATCTACCTCGTGATCGTGGTCGGCAAGCTGACCGTCAACTGCCTGAACGCGTACGGCGGCTTCATGTCGATCCTGACCACGGTCACCGCCTTCGACGGCCGCTCCCGGATCTCGCCCGCCGCACGCGCCACCTACATCGTCGGCTTCACCGCGGTGTCCGTCGTCATCGCGCTCGCCGCAAGCGACGACTTCCTCACCAACTTCAAGAACTTCGTGCTCCTGCTCCTGATGGTGTTCACCCCGTGGAGCGCGATCAACCTGGTCGACTACTACCTCGTGTCCCGCGAGCGCGTCGACATCCCCGCGCTGTACGACCCGGACGGCCGCTACGGCCGCTGGAACGTCACCGCGCTGACCTGCTACGTCGTCGGCGTCGCCGTGCAGATCCCGTTCCTGGCCACCAAGATGTACACCGGCGCGATCACCGAGCGGCTCGGCGGCGCCGACATCTCGTGGATCGTCGGACTCGTGGTCACCTCGGCCCTGTACAGGCTGTGGGCGCGGCGCACCGCGAACCCGCCGGCCGAGACGATCCACCCGCCCGCCGAGACCGTCCACCCGGTCCCGGCACCGGTCTCGGCCGGCTGACCCGGCGTCACCCCGTCGGCATGACGTCCGCCCACAGGGCGGTCGCGTCGGGCGAGAGCGGTGTGGCCGCTCCGCCCGGCACGCCGGCGTCCTCGTCCCACCACACACCCTGGCCGGATGTCAGGGCGCGCCCGTCCGGGCCGGCCTGCCAGCGTCCGCCCAGGACGTAGAGCACTCCGGCGTGCCCGGCGGGCGGCGCGACCTCGCCGGTGACCCGCTCCACGCGGGCCGCCCAGCGCCCGCGCCGCACCATGATGTTCAGCACCCGGCAGGAGCCGCCCGGCAGTTCGGCGGCGAGCTCGAGGTCGCCGGAGAACGCGAACGGCTCGCCCGCGCGATCGAGGAGCCGATCGAACACCCCCGGGCACGCGAGCCGTACGCCGTCGCCCGCCAGCAGGGTGAGCGTCCGGTCGACGCCCGGGAACGCCGAGAACGGCCCGTCCCGGTCGATGTCGGCGACGCTCGCGCGCCACCCGAACTCCTCGCTGCCCACCGGCCACGAGACGATCTGCCGGGTCGCGCCCCCGTCGTTGCGCCACCGGCCCGCCGTCAGCGTCTCGACATCGAAGTGGTGCATCGGTGGGCTCCTGACCTGCGTCCGGTACGGGGTGTGGATCATACGGCCAGGTCAACGGAAGAGCCGTGTCCGCGGGAGTGGTTGACGAAAGGTCTGGACCAACCTACGGTCTGCTGGAGCGCGCGCCATGCCCAGGACCACCCCCCCACGTCCCCAGGAGCACGCATGCCAGGCCTTCGGATCCCCCGTGTCCTCGGAGCGGGGCTCGTCACCCTGCTCGCGGCCGCCGCCCTCACCGCCCCCGCTGCGGCCGAAAGCCCGCGGCCCGCCCGTACCCCCGTCTCCGCCCTCGCCCCGGCGGAGGCCGCCGCGGACACCTGTGCCCTCAAACCGAAGCCCGCGGGGAAGGTGCTCCAGGGGTACTGGGAGAACTGGGACGGCGCGGCCAACGGCGTCCACCCGCCCTTCGGCTGGGCGCCCATCGACGACCCGCGCTTCGCGGCCCACGGCTACAACGTCATCAACGCCGCCTTCCCCGTGATCCGTTCGGACGGGACGGTGCTGTGGGAGGACGGCATGGACAACACCGTCCGGGTGCCCACCCCGGCGGAGATGTGCCGGGCCAAGGCGGGCGGCGCGACCATCCTGATGTCGATCGGCGGCGCCGCCGCCGGTATCGACCTGAGCTCGCGCGCCGTCGCCGACCGCTTCGTGGCGACGATCGTGCCCATCCTGCAGAAGTACAACTTCGACGGGATCGACATCGACATCGAGACCGGCCTGGTGGGCAGCGGCGCCATCGGCACCCTCTCCGCCTCGCAGGCCAACCTGGTGCACATCATCGACGGTGTCCTCGCCCGCATGCCCGCGGGCTTCGGACTGACGATGGCGCCGGAGACCGCGTACGTCACCGGCGGCAGCGTGGCCTACGGCTCGATCTGGGGCGCCTACCTCCCCATCGTCAAGAAGTACGCCGACAACGGCCGTCTGTGGTGGCTCAACATGCAGTACTACAACGGCAGCATGTACGGATGCTCGGGCGACTCGTACGCCGCCGGGACCGTCGCCGGGTTCGTGGCGCAGACCGACTGCCTGAACCGGGGCCTCGTCATCCAGGGCACGACGATCCGCGTGCCGTACGACAAGCAGGTCCCCGGCCTCCCGGCCCAGCCGGGCGCGGGCGGCGGCCACATGGCGCCGTCGACCGTGGCCCAGGCGTGGAACCACTACGGCGGGGCCCTCAAGGGCCTGATGACCTGGTCGGCGAACTGGGACGGGTCGAAGAACTGGACCTTCGGCGACAACGTCAAGGCACTCCAGGGCCGCTAGGGCCCTGTCCGGCCTCGTACCAGGGTGTCACCCGGCCCCCCGCTCCGGGGCGGGCCGGGTGACACCCTCACCGTTTCCGCAGGTCGTGCCGGTGCCGTGACGCCCGCCGGGGTTACGGTCGGCGCCATGGAAGGTGAACGTCAGGGCTGGCTCCGCTGTCTGCTCGCCGGTGCCGTGTTCGTCGTGTGCATGGCCGGAACCACACTGCCGACGCCGCTGTACCCCCTCTACCAGGAGAAGTTCGGGTTCTCCGAACTGACGGTGACCGTCGTCTACGCCGTGTACGCCTTCGGGGTCATCGGCGTCCTGCTCCTGGCCGGCAACGCCTCGGACACCATCGGCAGGCGGCCGACGCTGCTCTGGGGCCTGGGGTTCTCGGCGGCGAGCGCGATCTGCTTCCTCTGCGCGACCACCGTGGACTGGCTGTACGCGGGCCGGCTCCTGTCCGGTCTGTCGGCAGGCCTGTTCACCGGCGCCGCCACCGCGTACGTCATGGAGCTGGCCCCGCCCGGTGGAGCGTCCCGGGCGACGTTCGTGGCGACCGCCGCCAACATGGGAGGCCTTGGCTGCGGCCCGCTGCTCGCCGGCCTGCTCGCGGAGTACGCCCCCGAGCCACTGCTCCTGCCGTTCGCCGTGCACCTCGGCCTGGTCGCACTGAGCGCCGGCGTCCTGCTCTGGCTCCCGGAGACCGTCCGGGAGCGCCGGCCCTTGACCGCCGTACGGCCGCGGCGGCCCGCCCTCCCGGCCCAGGTGAGGGCGGTGTTCGTGCCGGCGGCGATCGCGTCCTTCGTGGGCTTCGCCCTCTTCGGCGTGTTCACCTCGGTCAGCCCCGCCTTCCTCGCCCGCTTCCTGCACGTCGACAACCACGCCGTGAGCGGGCTGGTCGTGGCCCTGGCCTTCTTCGCCTCCACCGCCGGACAGCTGGCCGTCGACCGCGTCGGGGTGGCGCGCTCCCTGCCGCTGGGCTGCGCCGTCCTCTTCGCCGGCCTCGCGCTCCTCGGGGCGGCCCTCTACACCGACCTCCTGGTGTTCGTCGTCCTGTCGGCCGTGGTCGGTGGTGCCGGACAGGGCCTCGCCTTCCGCGCGGCACTGTCCTCCGTCGCCGCGGCGGCGCCGGAGGACCAGCGGGCCGCGGTGATCTCCAGCCTCTTCGTGGTCGCCTACACGGGAATCTCGATCCCGGTGATCGGCGTGGGACTCCTCGCCGACCCGCTCGGACTCGAAGGGGCGGGACTCGTCTTCATCGCGTGCATGCTGGTGCTCGTCGCCTCCGCCGCCGCGTACCTGGTCCGACGGCCCGTACAGGCCGGCAGCCGCTGACCGCTCCCGGTCACCCCCTGGCCGCCGCCAGGCCCAGACCGGCCGCCAGGCGCGCGCGGTGCCAGGCAGGCGGGCCGAAGAGGTGGGACGAGCCGTGCGCACGCTTGAAGTAGCGGTGGGCGTCGTGCTCCCACGTGATGCCGATGCCGCCGTGCAGCTGGATCATCTCGCCCGCCACCGCCGAGAACGCCTCCGAGCAGGCGGACTTGGCGGCGGCCGCGCAGCGCGTCGCGTCCGGCGCTCCCTCGGCCACCGCGAAAGCGGCCCCGAGCGCGACCGAACGCGCCGACTCCACCAGGACGTAGGCGTCCGCGAGCCGGTGCTTGACCGCCTGGAACGAACCGATCGGCCGGCCGAACTGGACGCGCTCCCCGGCGTAGGCGACGGTGAGTTCGAGGCAGCGCGCGGCGGCGCCGACCTGCTCGGCGGCGAGCGCCACGCAGGCCAGGTCGAGGACGTGCCGCAGCACCCGCTCGCCGTCGCCCTCCGCCCCGACCAGCCGGCCCTCCGCCCCGGCGAGGGCCAGGCGGGCCTGGCCCCGGGTCGCGTCCATCGTCACCGACGGCGTACGGTCCACGCCGGCACCGTCCCCGGACACCTCGAAGAGCGAGACCCCCGCGTCCGTACGGGCGGCCACGAGCAGCAGCTCCGCGCCGGCGCCGTCGAGGACGTGATCCTTGACCCCGGTGATCCGCCGGACGCCGCCGGGCCCGGGGGCGGCCTCGGCCCGTATCGCCGCCGGGTCCCAGGAGCCGTCCTCGGCCCATGCCAGCGCCCCCACCACGGCGCCCGAGGCCAGTCCCGGCAGCAACTCCGCACACACCGCCGTGTCGCCCGAGGCGAGCAGCGCCTGCACCACGAGCACGGCCGAGCCGAGGTACGGCACGGGGGACAGCTGCCGCCCCAGTTCCTCCATCACCACATGGACCTCGCGGGCCCCACAGCCCGCGCCGCCGTACTCCTCGGGAACGGCAAGCCCCGCGACGCCGATCTGCCCGGTCAGCGGACGCCAGGCCGTGTCCCCCGCGTGGCGCCCCAGCAGCGCCCGTACAGCGGACCGCAGTTCTTCCTGTTCCTCCGTCAGCCTCATGCGCTCTGCTCCTTTCCGAACGGTTCGACACGGCTCGGTGCCGCTGAGGGGGTACGGGTGGCGGCCGGATCCTCCTCCGACAGGTCCCGGCCCCGGGTCTCGGCGGTGCGCCGGATGGCCAGGGCCGTCACGAGACCGCAGACGAGCGCAAGCACCGCGAGGGGAGCGCTCCGCGCGCCGCCCGAGGCGGAGAGCAGGCTGCTCGCGAACAAGGGGGTGAACCCGCCGCCGATCAGTGCGGCCAGTTGATAGCCGAGGGAGGCCCCGGTGTAGCGGACGCGGGTGCCGAACATCTCGGAGAGCAGCGGGCCCAGCGGCGCGTACATCGCGGACTGCACCACCTGGCCGATGACCATGCCGAGGACGAGCAGCGCGGGGGACCGGGCGTCGACCAGGGCGTAGACGGGGAAGGCGAGCAGGACGACACCCGCGGCGCCGCCCAGCACGACGGCCCGGCGGCCCACGCGGTCGGAGAGCGCGGAGAAGAGCGGAATGGTCACCAGACCCGTGACCGAGGTGAGGACGAGGCCCGTCATCACCTCGGAGGTGGCGTACCCGATGGTCGTCGCATAGGTGAGCATGTACGTGCTGATCAGGGCCGTCAGGGCGAAGGGGCCGATGCCCACGGCGCACGCGAGGACGAGGTTCCGGGGCCTGCGCAGCACCTGCGCCAGCGGCACGCCGGGCTCCTTGCCGGCCTCGTCCGCCCGCGCCGCCTGCCGGAACAGCGGGCTCTCCGTGATGCTCACCCGCACGTACAGGCCGACGGCGAGGAGCACCGCGCTGAACAGGAACGGGACGCGCCAGCCCCATGAGAGGAAGGACTCGCGGGGCAGCAGCGTGGTCAGGGTGACCGCGACCGTGGAGAGCAGGAAGCCGATCGGCGACCCCATCTGCATCACCCCGCTCCACAGGCCTCGGCGCCGCGGGTCGGCGTGCTCGACGACCATGAGCGTCGCTCCGGCCCATTCCCCTCCGATCGCGATGCCCTGCACGACGCGGAGAAGGACGAGGAGCACGGGTGCGGCGATGCCGATGGTTCCGTACGTCGGCAGGAGCCCGATCAGGAGGCTCGCCACCCCCATGAGCACCATCGTCAGGACGAGCATCGACTTGCGGCCGAGCCGGTCGCCGAAGTGCCCGAAGACGGCGCCGCCGAGCGGCCGCGCCACGTAGCCGGCGGCCAGCGTCCCGAAGGCGGCGATCGTGGCGACGGTGGGATCGGAGCCCGGGAAGAACAACGGACCGAAGACGAGCGCGGCCATCGTGCCGTAGAGCAGGAAGTCGTAGTACTCGATGACGGTGCCGAGCAGGCTCGACAGCGCGACCCTGCGCAGCAGGGCGGGGTCCGACGGTCTCTCGGGGGAGTGCGGGGACGGTGCGGAGGACATGGGGCTCCCGGGTGCGGTGGGGAAGCGGGGGATCGGTGAGCGGTGAGCGGAGCCGGCGTGTGCGGCTCGCTCTCCCGGGTGGGTGGTCCGGGCGAGCGAGCCGGCGGCGTCAGGGCGCGAGGACGCGGGCGCGGCAGGCGGCGGGGGTGCCCCAGGCCTCGCGCAGGGGACGGGCCTTGCGGATCCACAGGGACAGGTCCAACTCGTCCGTGTAGCCGACGGCGCCGTGCAGCTGCAGGGCCGCGCGGGCGGCGGCGTAGGCGGCGTCGCCCGCCGCGACCTTCGCCGCGGCGATCTCGCGCCCGGCTTCCGCGCCGTCCGCCCGGGTCAGGGTCAGCGCGGCCGAATGGAGCAGGGGCTGAGCGAACTCCAGGGCGATGAGCGTGTCGGCCAGACGGTGCTTCACCGCCTGGAACGAGCCGATGGCGACCCCGAACTGGGTGCGCTGCCTGACGTACGTCACGGTCCGGTCGAGCAGCGCGCGGCCGACGCCGAGTGCCTGGGCGGCGGTGACCAGGGTCGCCACGTCGGCGGCGTGCGCGGCGGCCGCGGTCACCTCGGGGCCCCCGGCCAGGACGGTGCCGCCGAGGGGGCGGGCCAGTCGGCGTGCGGGATCGGCGGACGGCTGGACGGGTCCGGCGTCCTCCGTCAGGAGCACCGCGTCGCCCTCCACGACGAGCACGGCGTCGGTCGCGTCCGGGTCCAGGGCGTAGGGGCTTCCGAAGGCCGGCACGCACAGGGAGACGAGCGCCTTGCCGGAGGCGATGCGCGGCAGCCACGCCGCAGCCGCCTCGTGGTCGCCGAGACGGTCGAGGAGCGCGGCCGCGGCGACCGTCTCGACGAGCGGCCCGGGGACGGCGTGGCGGCCCAACTCCGTGAAAGCCACGACAAGTTCCGCCGGCAGCGGGCCGAGTCCTTCGTACGGCTCCGGTACGGCGAGGGCGAAGACCCCTGCCTCCGCGAGCCGGGACCAGAGGGCACGGCCCGGCGCGGTGTCACCGGCGGCCCAGGCCCGTACGGCCCCCGGGGTGTCGGACGCGGTGAGCATGGCGTCGAGCGAGCGGGCGAACTCCCGCTGCTCGTCGTCGAGGAGGAACCGCATCACCGGCGTCCCTTCGGCAGGCCGAGCAGGCGCTCGGCGATGATGTCGCGCTGGATCTCGTTGGTGCCCGCGTAGATCGGCCCGGCGAGGGAGAATGTGTGGCCCTCGGCCCAACTGCCGTGGGCGGGAGCCTCCGTGGCCTCGTCGGACAGCTCGCCGTACGGGCCGAGTACGTCGAGCGCGGTCTCGTGGAGCGCGATGTCGAGTTCGGACCAGAAGACCTTGTTGAGGCTGGACTCGGCGCCGATGGACTCTCCCGCGGCGATCCGGGAGGCGTTGGCGTAGGTGAACAACCGGTAGGCGCGCGCTCCGATGACCGCGTCGGCCACCCGGTCGCGCAGCGCGGTGTCGGACGGGTCGGCGCCCTCCCGCCACAGCTCGGCCAGCCGCTCGGCGGCGGCCGTGAACCGGCCGGGGCTGCGCAGCGTGAGACCGCGCTCGTTGCCCGCCGTGCTCATGGCGACCCGCCAGCCCTGGCCCGGCGCGCCGATCACGTCCTCGTCGGGCACGAAGACGTCGTCGAGGAAGAGTTCGGCGAAGGCGGGCTTGCCGTCGAGCCGCCCGATGGGCCGTACGGTCGCCCCGTCCGCGTCGAGCGGGAACATCAGATACGTCAGGCCCTGATGCGGCTTGGCGGCCGCCGGGTCGCTGCGGAAGAGGCCGAAGGCGCGGTCGGCGAAGGCCGCCCGCGACGACCAGGTCTTCTGGCCGCTCAGGAGCCAGCCGCCCTCCGTGCGGACGGCGGTGGAGCGGAGGCTCGCGAGGTCCGAGCCGGACTCCGGTTCGGACCAGGCCTGCGCCCAGATGACCTCGCCGGAGGCCATGGAGGGGAGGATCCGGGCGCGCTGCTCGTCGGTGCCGTGCTCGAAGAGGGTGGGGGCGAGGAGGTTGATGCCGTTCTGGCTCACCCGGCCGGGCGCGCCGGCCGCGAAGTACTCCTCCTCGAAGATCAGCCACCGGAGGATCGACGCGCCCCGGCCCCCGTACTCCTCGGGCCAGGAGACCACCGACCATCGGTCGGCGAAGAGGATCCGCTCCCACGCGCGGTGGGCGGCGAAACCGTCCTCCGTCTCCAGGGACGGCAGCGGGACGGTGGGTACGTGGGCGGTGAGCCAGGCGCGGGCCTCGGCCCGGAAGGCGTCCTCCGCCGCGGTGAAGTCGAGGTCCATCAGGCTCCCGCCGCCTTCATCGCGTGGACGTCCATGCCGCCCAGGGAGTCCGGGGCGGTCTCGGCGTTGTGCGCGTGCGCGAGGTGGTGCAGCCCGAACACCGAGTCCATGCCGGTGTGCATGCCCTGGAGGTCCTCGGCCTGATTGACCGCGCGCTTGGTGAGGGCCAGGCCCATGCGCGGCATCTCGGCGATCCTGGCCGCCAACTCCATGGTGCGGTCGGTCAGTTCCTCGCGTGGGACGACGCGGTTGACCATGCCGACCTCGTACGCGCGACGGGCGCTCATCCGGTCACCGGTGTACAGGAACTCCTTCGCGATGCGCGGGGGCATCACCCACGGGTGGGCGAAGTACTCGACGCCGGGGATGCCCATGCGGACGACCGGGTCGGCGAAGAACGCGTCCTCGGAGGCGACGATCAGGTCGCACACCCAGGCGAGCATCAGGCCGCCCGCGACGCAGGCGCCCTGGACGGACGCGATCATGGGCTTGGGCAGTTCGCGCCAGCGCCGGCACATGCCCAGATAGACCTCGGACTCGCGGGCGAAGCGGCTCTCCGCGCCCTCCTTGTCCGAGTGGTCCCACCAGAGCCCGGCCCTGCGGTCGAACGGCAGGTGCGCGTCACGTTCCGGGGTGCCGATGTCGTGACCGGCGGAGAAGTGCTTCCCCGCCCCGGCGAGCACGACGACCTTGACCTCGCTGTCGCCGGCCGCGCGGTAGAAGGCCTCGTCCAGGGCGTATGTCATCGCGGAGTTCTGGGCGTTGCGGTAATCGGGCCGGTCCATGGTGACCACGGCGACGGGGCCGAGGCGGGCGTATCGGACAGGTGACGTGGCCGTCGAAGCCGTTGTGGATGTGGACGTCGATGTGACCGTCGATGTGGACGTGGATGCGGTGCGGGCAGCGGACATCCGCCCTCCTTCCCTAACAAGTGTTTGGTAGGTTAACGTACGGCCATGAGCAACGTCGAGGAGTTCCGCGCAGAGTTCCGCAGCTGGCTGCGCTCCCACCTCACCGGCGAGTTCGCCGCCCTGCGCGGCCGCGGAGGACCCGGTCGGGAGCACGAGGCGCATGCCGAACGCCTGGCCTGGGAGCGGCACATGGCCGCCGAGGGATGGACCTGCGTCGGCTGGCCGAAGGAGTACGGCGGACGGGGGGCGACCCTGGAACAACAGGTCGCCTTCCACGAGGAGTACGCCCTCGCCGCCGCCCCCGCCCGCGTCGGCCACATCGGCGAACAGCTCCTCGGGCCCACCCTCATCGCCTTCGGTACGCCCGAGCAGCGCGAGCGTTTCCTCCCGCCGATCGTCGCCGTCGAGGAACTGTGGTGTCAGGGCTACAGCGAGCCGGACGCGGGATCGGACCTGGCCAACGTCCGTACCCGGGCCGACCGGGACGGCGGGGAGTGGGTGGTCACCGGCCAGAAGATCTGGACGTCACAGGCGCACGAGTCCGACTGGTGCTTCGTCGTCGCACGCACCGAAGTCGGCTCGGTCCGCCACCAAGGCCTGTCCTACCTGCTCGTCCCGCTGCGCCGGCCCGGTGTCGACATCCGGCCGATCGTCCAGCTCACCGGGACCTCGGAGTTCAACGAGGTGTTCTTCGACGGGGCCAGGACGGACGCGGCCAACGTCGTCGGCGCCCCGGGCGAAGGCTGGAAGGTGGCCATGGCCACCCTCGGCTTCGAGCGGGGCGTCTCCACCCTCGGCCAGCAGGTCGGCTTCCGCCGCGAACTGGAAGCCGTCATCGAGCTGGCCAGGCGCAACGGCGCGGCCACGGACCCGCTGATCCGCGACCGCATCGCCCGGGCCTGGATCGGCCTGGAGACCATCCGGTTCAACGCCCTGCGCATGCTCGGCGGCGTCGCGGCCGGGGCCCCCGGCCCCGAAGCGTCCATCGGCAAGATCTTCTGGGCCACCTGGCACCGCGAGCTGGGCGAACTCGCCATGGACGTCTGCGGCGCCGGCGGCATGCTGGCGGCCGGCGAACCGTACGACCTCACCGACTGGCAGCGGCTCTACCTCTTCTCCCGCTCCGACACCATCTACGCCGGATCCAACGAGATCCAGCGGAACATCATCGCCGAGCGCGTCCTCGGCCTGCCCAAGGAGGTCCGCCCGTGACCCGCACACCACCCCCCTACGTCCCGGGGCACGGGCTGCTCGCCGGCCGGAGCGCCGTGGTGACCGCCGCGGCCGGCGCCGGTATCGGCGGCGCCACCGCGAGGCGGCTCCTGGAGGAAGGCGCGCGGGTCGTCCTCTCGGACGCCCACGCCCGCCGGCTGAAGGAGTCCGAGGCCGAACTGGCCGCGGAGTTCGGCGCCGACCGCGTCGCCGCCCTGCCCTGCGACGTCACCGACGAGGCCCAGGTCGCCGCCCTCCTCGACCTCGCCGAGGAGCGCCACGGGCGCCTCGACATCCTCGTCAACAACGCCGGCCTGGGCGGCACCGCCGACCTCGTCGACATGACCGACGACCAATGGGACAAGGTCCTCGACGTCACCCTCAACGGCACCTTCCGCTGCACCCGCGCCGCACTCCGCCGCCTGAAGGCCGCGGGCAGCGGCGGCGTCGTCGTCAACAACGCTTCCGTGGTCGGCTGGCGTGCCCAGAAGGGCCAGGCCCACTACGCCGCCGCCAAGGCCGGCGTCATGGCGCTCACCCGCTGCGCCGCCCTGGAGGCCGCCGAGTACGGCGTACGGGTCAACGCCGTCTCCCCGAGCCTGGCCATGCACCCCCACCTGGCGAAGGTCACCACCCCCGAGCTCCTGGAAGAGCTGACAGCCCGCGAGGCGTTCGGGCGGTACGCCGAGCCGTGGGAGGTGGCCAACGTGATCGTGTTCCTCGCCAGCGGCTACTCCTCGTACCTGACCGGCGAGGTCGTCTCGGTGAGCAGTCAGCATCCGTGAGGAGACGACCGTGGTGAGCGCGGCGCCCGAGCGACGGGACGAACTCCTCGCCACCGCCGCCGAGGTGTTCGCTGCCCAGGGGTACGACGCCACCACCGTCCGGAAGATCGCCGACGCGGCGGGCATCCTCGCGGGCAGCCTCTATTACCACTTCGACTCCAAGGAGTCGATGCTCGACGAGATCCTCTCCCGCTTCCTGAACGAGCTGTGGGCCCGGTACGACCGCGTGCTCGCCGCCGGACACGGCCCCAGGGAGACCATCGAGGCTCTCGTCACCGAGTCCTTCCGGGAGATCGACCGGCACCGCGCCGCCGTCGCCATCTACCAGAGGGAGTCCCGGCACCTGCGGGAGCAGCCGCGCTTCGGCTATCTCGACGACTCGCAGCAGCAGTTCGAGAAGGCCTGGCTCGGCACCCTGGAACGCGGCGTGGCCGCCGGGGTGTTCCGCGCCGACCTCGACGTCCGCCTCACCTACCGCTTCGTCCGCGACACCGTCTGGGTCGCCGCGTCCTGGTACCGGCCCGGCGGACAGCACAGCCCGGAGGAGATCGCCCGCCAGTACCTGTCCATGGTGCTGGAGGGCGTGGCACTCCGTACCTGACATCCATGACATGAACGCGTGAGACAGGAAAGAGGAGAAGCCATGGCCGAGGCCTACATCATCGATGCGGTGCGCACCCCCGTCGGCAGGCGGAACGGCGGGCTCGCCGCCGTCCACCCCGCCGACCTCGGCGCCCACGTCCTGAAGGCGCTGATGGAGCGCGCCGGCGCCGACCCCGCCGCCGTCGAGGACGTCGTCTTCGGCTGCCTCGACACCGTCGGCCCGCAGGCCGGCGACATCGCCCGTACCGCCTGGCTGGCCGCCGGCCTGCCCGAGGAGGTGCCCGGCGTGACCGTCGACCGGCAGTGCGGATCCTCCCAGCAGGCCCTGCACTTCGCCGCGCAGGGAGTCCTGTCCGGCACCCAGGACCTGGTGGTCGCCGGCGGCGTGCAGAACATGTCCCTCGTGCCCATCGCCTTCGCCAGCCGGCAGGCCGCCGCGCCGCTCGGACTGACCGACGGCCCGTACGCCGGCTCCGAGGGCTGGCGGGCCCGGTACGGCGACCAGCCGGTCAACCAGTTCCACGGCGCCGAGCTCATCGCCACGAAGTGGGGCATCTCCCGCCGGGACATGGAGGAGTTCGCCCTGCGGTCGCACCAGCGGGCCGCCCGCGCCATCGACGAGGGCCGCTTCGACCGGGAGATCGTGGCGTACGGCGACGTGACCACCGACGAGGGTCCGCGCCGCGACACCACACTGGAGAAGATGGCGGGCCTGAACCCGGTGGTCGAGGGCGGCCGGCTGACCGCCGCGGTCTCCTCCCAGGTCTCCGACGGAGCCTCGGCGATGCTGATCGCCTCGGAGCGGGCCGTACGGGAGCACGGCTTGACGCCGCGCGCCCGCGTCCACCACCTGTCCGTACGGGGCGAGGACCCGATCCGCATGCTGTCCGCGCCGATCCCGGCGACGGCGTACGCGCTGAAGAAGGCCGGGATGACGCTCGACGACATCGACCTGGTGGAGATCAACGAGGCCTTCGCCTCGGTCGTCCTCGCCTGGCTGAAGGAGACCGGCGCCGACCCGGACAAGGTCAACGTCAACGGCGGGGCCATCGCCCTCGGTCATCCGCTCGGCGCCACCGGCACCAAGCTGACGACCACCCTCCTGCACGAGCTGGAGCGCACCGGCGGCCGCTACGGCCTGCAGACGATGTGCGAGGGCGGCGGCCAGGCCAACGTCACCATCATCGAGCGCCTCTGAACGTGTTCATGAGGTCCGACGCTCAGCCGACGGCGCGCGGCAGCGACGCGAGCGTGGCCCGCGCCTCCGCCATGATCCGGTCGACCAGCTCGGCACACGACGGCAGATCGTCGATGAGCCCCGCGACCTGCCCGGACGCCATCACGCCGAGATCCGTCCGGCCCTCCACCATGGAGGCCTTGAGCAGCATCGGCGTGTTGGCCGCCAGCAGGATCTGGCTCCAGGTCATGTCCTTGCCGTGCTTCATCGCCAGACCGTCCCGGACCATCCGCGCCCAGCTCATGTCCGTCTCGCGGCGGAAGGCCGCGGCGTGCCGGACCGCCCGCAGCAGCGAGGCGGCCCGGCCCGAGCGCTCCAGCGCGTCGACCAGCTCGGTGCGCAGCATGCGGTGCGGCAGGCCGTCGACGGCGGTGGTGACGGTGACGTCCTGGACCGTGGCGGCCAGATAGCGGGCCTTCACCGCGTCCGGCACGGTCGAGTCGGAGGTGAGCAGGAACCGGGTGCCCATGGCGACCCCGGCCGCGCCGTGGGCGAGCGCCGCGACGAGGCCGCGCCCGTCGCGGAAGCCGCCGGCCGCGATGACCGGGATGTCCACGGCGTCCACGATCTGCGGGAGCAGGACCGTGGTGGCGACGCTCCCGGTGTGACCGCCCCCCTCGCCGCCCTGCACGAGCACCGCGTCGGCGCCCCAGGCGGCGACCTTCTCGGCGTGCCGCTTGGCCCCGATGGAGGGGATGACGACGACGCCCGCGTCCTTGAGCCGCGCGATGAGCTCGCGCGAGGGGGCGAGCGCGAAGGAGGCGACCCGTACGCCCTCGTCGATGATGATCTGCACGCGCTCGCCCGCGTCCCCGGCGTCCGCGCGCAGGTTCACGCCGAAGGGCGCGTCCGTCCGGGACTTGACCTCGCGCACCGCCGAGCGGAGCTGGTCGACGGTCATGGTCGCCGACGCGAGGATCCCGAGCGCGCCGGCTGCGGCGGTGGCCGAGACCAGCCGGGGGCCGGCCACCCACCCCATGCCGGTCTGCACGAGGGGGTGCCGGACCCCGACCAGTTCGGTGAGGCGGGTGGCGATCGTGACGTCGCTCATGCGGGAACCTCGCGGTCCCGCAGTCCCTTCGGGTCGATCTCCTCGCGGATCAGCCGGAGTTCCTCCGCCGTGGGCTCGCGGGTGTACGGCACCTCGTCGGGGACGGTGAGCGCGAACCCGGTGGCCGCCGTGACCTGTTCGAGGGTGGCACCGGGGTGCAGCGACCGCAGCCGCATGGTGCGGTCCGGGGTCTCGAAGTCGAAGACCCCCAGGTCGCTGACGACTTCGGGGATGCGGTGGTAGCGGGCGGCCGAGGGGCCGGCCGCGGCCGCGCGGTCGTAGCCGACCCCGGAGACCATGTCGACCCGCTCGACGAAGACCCGGGCCGAGTGCTTGGGGACCCAGTAACTCGTCGGGTTGTTGAGGGTGTTGACGGGTGCCCCTCGGACGCCGAGGAGCTGGCGCTTGGGCCGCTCCCAGTCGCCGATGCAGCTGATGTTCTGGTTGCCGTACCGGTCGATCTGGCTCGCGCCCATCATCACGTGCCGCCGCCCGGTGGTGACGAGGGCCAGGTGCTGGCGGTACGGCAGCCAGCCCTCCACGACCCGGGGCGGGGCGCCGACCGCCGGCACGTCGGCGATGAGCAGCGCCTCGCCGTCGGTCAGGAGCAGGTCGGGGGAGAAGGTGAGCCGCGCGAGCCGGGCCCCGATCATCGGGACGGTGCCCATAGGACTGGCGAGGATCTCTCCCGCGCCCCGCCACGCCTCGGCGCACGCCACCACGCAGTACTCGGCCCGCGTCGCCGTCGTCGTATCCGTCGTCGTGCGGCCGCCGCTCATGCTTCCTCCTCGTGGAACGCCGCCACCGCGGCCTGGTACGCGTCCTCGTCGCCGGAGAGGAATCGCTTGGTGAAGGCCCGCCAGGCCTCCGGATCGCGCGCGGCCGTGACGTAGGCGCGCTGGAACGTCTCGTCGCGGTCGTAGTCGGGGGTGCAGGAGGTGAAGTGCGCGCCGTTCGGGGTCTCCACGACGCCGTTGACGAACGCGCGCTTGACGAGCAGCGACTGCGGCCCGGAGTCCTTGAGCAGCTCGGAGGTCTCCACGATCCGCTCGCACGAGAGGTACGCGGTGTCCGCGGCCTCGCAGAAGAGGTCGTCGAAGTACGGGTCGGGGCCCAGGTACTGGCCGTTGCCGTGCGCGTCGGCGCGGTTGAGGTGGACCAGTGCGGCGTCCAGGCGCAGCGCGGGGACGGCGACGAACTCCTCGCGGTCGTCGTACGGGGACGTGACCGTCCGCAGCGACGGGTTGACGCTCATCAGGTCCGAGCCGAGCCCGGCCCGTACGGGCATGAAGGGCAGCCGCTGTGCGGCGGCGGTCAGCCCCCACATGACCATGGCCTCGTCCAGCTCCACCATCTCCAGGGAGCCGCTCTGCCGGGCCGCGCCGAAGTGCGGCTCCAGGGGGATGGAGTCGAGGGTGGCGAAGGCCGCGATCAGCTTGCGGACCTTCCCGGCGGCGGCGAGCAGCCCGACGTCCGGGCCGCCGTACGAGACGACGGTCAGGTCGGTGAGGTCCGACCGCAGCAGCGCCCGGACCAGTGCCATCGGCTTGCGCCGCGAGCCCCAGCCGCCGATGCCGATCGTCATCCCGCTCTCCAGGCGGCCGACGACCTCCTCGGCGGTCATCGTCTTGTCCCTGCTCACGACTGCTCCTCCTTGACCGTCTCGTTCACGGTGTTTCCCTTCTCGGTGCCGAAGGTGTCGCGGACCCGGTCGGCGACACCGCTCAGGTTGGCCTCGAAGGTGAAGCCCTGTTCGAAGCGGTAGCTGCGGTGGACGTCCACCGGATCGATGCCGTTGATCGCGGCCTTGGCGAGCCGGATCAGCTGCCCGTCCTTGGCGGCGATCTCCCGGGCCACCTCGAGGGCCGCTTCGCGGAGTCCTTCGCGCGGGACGACCCGCCACACCGAGCCGTGCCCGAGCAGCTCCTGGGCGGTGATGGTGCGCGAGGTGTAGTACAGGGCCCGCATCAGGTGCTGGGGGACCAGCCGGGAGAGATGGGTGGCCGCGCCCAGCGCGCCCCGGTCCAGCTCGGGCAGGCCGAAGGTCGCGTCGTCGGAGGCGACGACGACGTCGGCGTTGCCAACGAGGCCGATCCCGCCGCCCAGGCAGAAGCCGTGCACGGCGGCGACCACCGGCACCTCGCAGTCGTAGACCGCGGCGAAGGCCTCGTAACAGCCGCGGTTGGCGCCGAGGAGGGCGTCGTGCCCGGTCGTGCGCTGGATTTCCTTGATGTCGACGCCGGCGTTGAAACCGCGGCCCCCGGCGGCCAGCACCACGCAGCGCACCTCGGGGTCGGCGCCGGCGGCGCGTACCGCGGCGGCCAGGTCGTACCAGCCCTGTACGGGCAGGGCGTTGACCGGGGGGAAGTCCACGGTGACGACGGCGATGCCCTCTTCCGGGGCGGAGGTGGAGACACCCATGAGCAGATCAGCTACCTTTCCACCTAACGTTTGTTAGGTGGAAGATAGCAGCGGTTCGCGCGCTGCGGGAGGTGCCCATTGGCAGCGATCATCGATCTGTCGGGATCCGTCGCCGTCGTCACCGGCGGAACACGGGGCGTGGGCGCGGGAATCACCCGTGCCCTGCTGGAAGCCGGCGCGGAGGTCGTGACCTGCGCGCGACGGCCACCCGACGAGCCCGTCGAGGCGGCGGGCCGCACGGCCCGCTTCCTCCCCGTCGACCTGCGCGACCCGGAGGCCGTCGGCGGGTTCTTCGAGCGGGTCCGCGAGGACCACGGACGGCTCGACACCCTGGTCAACAACGCCGGCGGAACCCCGTTCCGGATGCTCGACGACGGGGGAGCCGAGCGACAGGCCCGGGTCGTCGAACTGAACCTCGTCGCCCCGCTGACCGCCTCCCTCGCCGCGTACGAGGTGATGCGCCACCAGACCGGGGGAGGGGCGATCATCATGATCGGCAGCGTCAGCGGCACCCGCCCGTCACCGGGCAGCGCGGCCTACGGAGCCGCGAAGGCGGGCCTGGACAACCTCGCCCGCTCCATGGCCGTGGAGTGGGCGCCCCGGGTGCGGGTCAACACGGTCGTCCTCGGCATGGTGCGCACCGAACTGTCCCATCTGCACTACGGGGACGAGGAAGGCGTCGCCGCCGTCGGCCGCACCGTGCCCCTCGGCAGGCTCGCCGAACCCGCCGACATCGGCGACGCCTGCGTCTTCCTCGCATCCGACCGCGCCGCGTACATCAGCGGCGCCAGCCTGCACGTCCACGGCGGCGGGGAACGCCCCGGCTTCCTGGACGCCGCCACCGTCAACCACTGACGGCCCCACCCAGCTCGAGTGAAAGGACCACACCATGACAGGACTGTGCAGCGGACGCGTCGTCGTCGTCACCGGGGCGGGCCGCGGCCTCGGCCGCGCGCACGCCCTCGCCTTCGCCGCCGAGGGCGCCAAGGTCGTCGTCAACGACCTCGGAGTCGCCCCGGACGGCAGCGGCGGGGGAGCGGGACCGGCCCAGCAGGTCGTCGACGAGATCACGGCGGCGGGCGGAGAGGCCGTCGCCCACGGCGGTGACATCGCCACCGCCGACGGCGCGGCCTCGCTGATCACCACCGCCCTGGAGGCCTTCGGCCGCCTCGACACCCTCGTCAACAACGCCGGGTTCCTGCGCGACCGCATGCTCGTCAACCTCGACGAGGACGAGTGGGACGCCGTCATGCGCGTCCATCTCAAGGGGCACTTCCTGCCGCTCAAGTACGCCACCGCGCACTGGCGCGCCGAGGCCAAGGCCGGCCGGACGCCCGAGGCGCGGGTGATCAACACCAGCTCCGGAGCCGGTCTCCTCGGCAGCGTCGGCCAGGGCAACTACGCCGCAGCCAAGGCCGGGATCATCGGCCTCACCCTCGTCGCCGCCGCCGAGACGGGCCGCTACGGCGTCCAGGTCAACGCGATCGCCCCCGCCGCCCGCACCCGGATGACCGAGCGGACCTTCGCCGAGACGATGGCCGCCCCCGAGGACGACGCCTTCGACGCGATGGCCCCGGAGAACGTCTCCCCCCTCGTCGTCTGGCTGGGCTCCGCCGCCTCGGCCGGCGTGACCGGACGGGTCTTCGAGGCCGAGGCCGGCCGGATCACCGTCATGGAGGGCTGGCGGCCGGGCCCGACTGCCGACAAGGGCGCCCGCTGGACCCCGGCCGAGGCGGGCGACACGGCGCTGAAGCTCCTCGCGGACGCGGAGCCCCCGCAGCCCGTGTACGGGGCGCACTGACCGACTCACGCAGCTGCGGGGCGGGCTCGTGACGGGAACGCCACGAGCCCGCCCCGCAGTGCGTTCCGCCCCCTCCGGGGGCCTTTCCCGCTCACCGGGAACTGGCGCTCCCTGCGGTCATCGGTACCGGCCTAGCCTCGCCGGACAGCCCCAACCGCCCGCAGGAGGGACCCGCCATGCTCACGGACCGCCAGAGACACGAGGCGGCCGAGCTGCTGCGCTCCGCCGAACACGGCGTCACGCCGATCGCCCCGCTGACCTCGGCCTTCCCCGGCATCGACACCGAGGACGCGTACGAGATCCAGCTCGTCAACATCCGGCACCGCGTCGCGGCGGGAGCCGAGGTGCGCGGCCACAAGGTCGGCCTGTCGTCGCCCGTCATGCAACGGATGATGGGCGTCGACGAACCCGACTACGGCCACCTGCTCCACGACATGGAGCTGCGGCCCGACGTCCCGGTCCCCGTCTCCCGCTACTGCCACCCGCGCGTCGAGGTCGAGGTCGGGTTCGTCCTCGGCGACGACCTCCCGGGCGAGACCTGCACCGCCGCCGACGTGCTCGCCGCGACCGAACGCGTCGTGCCCGCAATCGAGCTGATCGACAGCAGGATCCGCGACTGGCGGATCACCATCGCCGACACCATCGCGGACAACGCCTCCTCCGCCGGATACGTCATCGGCGACGGCCGCGACCCCCGCGAGCTCGACCTGACGACCATCGACGCACGGCTGACCGGCGACGGCGAACTGCTCGCCGAGGGGCGCAGCGACGCCGTCCTCGGCGACCCGACGCTCTCCGTCGCCTGGCTGGCCCGCACCGTGGCCCGCTTCGGGGTGTCCCTGAAGAAGGGACACGTGGTCCTGCCCGGCTCCTGCACCCGGGCCGTCGACGTGGCGCCCGGAGCGACCTTCACCGCCGAGTTCACCGGGCTGGGCTCGGTCTCCCTGCCCTTCATCTGAGGTGATGACCATCAACACCAGGACCAAGGCGACAGCCGCCATCGTCGGATCCGGCAACATCGGCACCGACCTGCTCTACAAGCTGCTCCGCTCCGCACACGTCGAACCCCGCTGGATGATCGGCGTCGACCCCGACAGCGAGGGCCTCTCCCGCGCCCGCCGGCTGGGCCTGGAGGCCAGCCACGAGGGCGTCGATTGGCTGCTCGCCCAGGACGAGAAACCCGACATCGTCTTCGAGGCCACCAGCGCCTACGTCCACCGGGCCAACGCCCCGCGCTACGCCGAACTCGGCATCAAGGCGGTCGACCTCACCCCGGCGGCCGTCGGCCCTGCCGTCGTCCCGCCCGCCAATCTCCGCGAGCACCTCGACAAGCCCAACGTCAACATGATCACCTGCGGCGGACAGGCCACCATCCCCATGGTGTACGCCGTCTCCCGCGTCGTCCCCGTGCCGTACGCGGAGATCGTCGCCTCGGTCGCCTCCGTCTCCGCCGGGCCCGGAACCCGCGCGAACATCGACGAGTTCACCCGGACCACCTCGCGCGGCATCGAGACCATCGGCGGCGCCGCGCGCGGCAAGGCGATCATCATCCTCAACCCCGCCGAGCCGCCCGTCATCATGCGGGACACCGTCTTCTGCGCGATCCCCGCGGACGCCGACCAGGCGGCCATCGCCGCCTCCGTCAAGGAGGTCGCCGAACAGGTCGCCGCCTACGTCCCCGGCTACCGCCTGCGCACCGAGCCGCAGTTCGACGATCCGAGCCCCGAGAACGGCGGGATGGCGCGCGTCGCGATCTTCCTGGAGGTCGAGGGCGCGGGCGACTACCTGCCGCCCTACGCCGGAAACCTCGACATCATGACCGCCGCCGCCACCAGGGTCGGTGAGGAGTTCGCCAAGGCGCTCCTCGCGCCTCGCGCGTAAGGAGCCCCCACCCCATGCCCTACTCGGACACCGCCTACTCCGACACCCCCTACTCGGACACTCTCGACATCCGGATCACCGACTCCTCGCTGCGCGACGGCTCGCACGCCAAACGGCACCAGTTCACCGGCGAGGACGTACGGTCCGTCGTCGCGGCCCTCGACGACGCCGGCGTCCCGGTGATCGAGGTGACCCACGGCGACGGACTCGGCGGCTCCTCGTTCAACTACGGCTTCTCCAAGACGCCCGAACAGGAACTCATCAAGATCGCGGTGGACACCGCCCGGCAGGCGCGGATCGCCTTCCTCATGCTCCCCGGACTCGGCGTCAAGGACGACATCCTGGCCGCGCACGACAACGGCGCGAGCATCTGCCGCATCGCCACCCACTGCACCGAGGCCGACATCGCCGTCCAGCACTTCGGACTCGCCCGCGAGCGGGGCCTGGAGACCGTCGGCTTCCTGATGATGGCCCATTCGACGACGCCCGAGAACCTGGCGCGGCAGGCCCGGATCATGGCCGACGCCGGCTGCCAGTGCGTGTACGTCGTCGACTCCGCCGGCGCCATGGTCATGGACGACGTCACCGCCCGGGTCGAGGCCCTGGTCGCCGAACTCGGCGACGACGCCCAGGTCGGCTTCCACGGACACGAGAACCTGGCCCTCGGCACCGGGAACTCCATCGCCGCCGTCAAGGCGGGCGCGCTCCAGATCGACGGCTCCACCCGCCGGCTCGGCGCGGGCGCCGGAAACACCGCGGTCGAGGCCCTCGTCGCCGTCTGCGCCAAGATGGGCATCCGCACCGGCATCGACGTCCTGAAGATCATCGACGCGGCGGAGGACGTGGTCCGCCCGGTCATGGACGAGGAGTGCCGGCTCGACCGGCTCGCCCTGCTCATGGGCCACGCCGGCGTCTACTCCAGCTTCCTCAAGCACGCCTACCGGCAGGCCGAGCGCTACGGCGTCTCCGGTGCCGAGATCCTCCTGCGCGCGGGCGAACGCCGCCTCGTCGGCGGCCAGGAGGACCAGCTCATCGACATCGCCGTGGAACTCGCCGCGCGGAACTGAAACCTCCACACACGAAGGGACAACGAGATGACTGCTCTCAACGACGAGGTCCGGGTCATCGAGGCGGGCAGGCCGCCGGCGCGCTTCGCCCGCGGCTGGCACTGCCTCGGCCTCGCCGACGACTTCACGGACGGAAACCCGCACGAGATCGAGGCCTTCGGCACCAAGCTAGTGGTCTTCCAGGGCGCGGACGACGGGCAGCTACACGTCCTCAACGCCTACTGCCCCCACATGGGCGGCAACCTCGCCCACGGCACCGTCAAGGGCGACGCCGTCGCCTGCCCCTTCCACGACTGGCGCTGGGCGGGCGACGGCCGCTGCGCCGGCATCCCGTACGCCCGCCGGGTCCCGCCGCGCGCCAGGACCCGCTCCTGGCTCACCCTGGAGCGGAACAAGCAGCTCTTCGTCTGGCACGACCCCGAGGGCAACCCCCCGCCGCCCGAGGTCACCGTCCCCGAGATCGCCGGCGTCCACGGCCCCGAAGCGGACCAGTGGAGCGACTGGAACTGGAAGACCCTGCGGGTCGAGGGCTCCAACTGCCGCGAGATCGTCGACAACGTCGTCGACATGGCGCACTTCTACTACGTCCACTACGCCTTTCCGGAGTACTTCAAGAACGTCTTCGAGGGGCACGTCGCCACCCAGTACATGGAGAGCAGCCCCCGCGGCGACATGGAACTCGGCACCCTCAGCGCCGGCCGCCTGCGCTCCGACGCCTCCTACTACGGCCCCTCCTACATGATCGACCACCTCTACAGCGACGTCGGCGGCGGCATGGAGATGGAGGTCGTCCTGATCAACTGCCACTACCCCATCGACGAGAACAGCTTCCTGCTCCAGTACGGGGCGATCGTCAAGCGGCTCCCCGGGATGACCGAGGAACAGGCCGACGAGGCCGCGCGGCTCACCGCCGAGGGAACGACCGTCGGATTCGAGCAGGACGTGGAGATCTGGAGGAACAAGACCCGGATCGACAACCCCCTGCTCACCGAGGAAGACGGCCCGGTCTACCAACTGCGGCGCTGGTACGAGCAGTTCTACGTCGACGTCGCCGACGTCAAGGACGAGATGACCCGCCGCTTCGAGTTCGAGATCGACACCCAGCGCGCCAACAAGGCCTGGCACGCGGAGGTCGAGGAGAACCTCGCCCGCCGCGCGGCGGCGCCGGAGACCGGAGCCTGACATGCGACCGGTGGAGTGTGCGACCTGCGGCAACCAGGTCCTGTGCGAGAAGTTCAGCCCGGCCCACACCTCCGTGCAGTGGACCGCCGACGCGGCCGTCGTCTGCGCCGAGTTCCGCGACCGGGTGAGCGAGGGCGTGAGCGAGGGCGTGACGAGCGCCCGGATACGGACCTGCCGGGCCCTGCGGTCGAGCATCGACCGCGCGGTGGAGGACGGCATCCTGGAGGTCGTCGATGCCTGAGCCGACGGCCGAGCAAGGGCCCGGGGCGCGCACCCACCGGCTGCGCGTCGTCCAGGTGATCGCCGAGACGGCCGACGCGCACTCCCTGGTGCTCCAGGCGCCGCCGGAAAGCGTGGACCGCTTCGCGTACCGCCCCGGGCAGTTCCTCACGCTCAAGCTGCCGGGGGCGGACGGGAAGCCCGCCGCCCGCTGCTACTCCCTCGCCAGCTCGCCCCACACCGGCGAACCCCTGAAGGTCACCGTCAAACGGGTGGCCGGCGGGCACGGCTCCAACTGGGTGTGCGACCACCTGGCGGCGGGCGACGAGCTGGAGGTGCTGCCCCCGGCCGGCACCTTCACCCCCGACTCCCTCGACGACGACCTGCTCCTCGCCGCCGGGGGGAGCGGCATCACGCCGGTGCTCTCGATCGCCAAGTCGGCCCTCGCCGCGGGACAGGGCCGGGTCGTCCTCCTGTACGCCAACCGCGACGAGTCCTCGGTCATCTTCCGCGACGAGCTGCGGGAGCTGGCCGCCGACCACCCGGACCGGTTCCTCGTGCTCCACTGGCTGGAATCGCTCCAGGGCCTGCCCCGCGCGGAACGGCTGGCCGCCGCACTCGCGCCGTACGCCGGCCGAGAAGCCTTCGTCTGCGGCCCTGAACCGCTCATGGACGCCGTCGAGCAGGCGCTGCGCGCGGTCGGCGCGCCGGGCCACCGCATCCACCGGGAGCGGTTCTTCTCCCTGGGCGGCCACGTCTTCGACATCCCCGCCCAGGCGGTCGGCGACAGTACGGCGGACAGCGCCGGCACGGCGGAGGTGGAGCTCGACGGCGAGACCCGCACCCTCGCCTGGCCAAGGGCCACCCCGCTGCTCGACGCGCTCCTGGCCGCCGGGATGGACGCCCCGTACTCGTGCCGGGAGGGCGCCTGCAGCGCCTGCACCTGCCGGGTCGTGACCGGCGACGTGAAGATGCTCCGCAACGACGTCCTGGACGACGAGGACATCGCCGAGGGATACGTCCTGGCCTGTCAGGCCCTGCCGCTCACCGACAGGGTCGCGATCACCTACTCCTGACATTCCTGACATCGGACAAGGAACCCCGTATGCCTCGTACCTGTCTGGTCACCGGATCGGCCTCCGGCATCGGCAAGGCCACGGCCGCCCTCCTGCGGGCCCAGGGCCATGCCGTCATCGGCGCCGACCTCAAGGACGCGATCACCGACGACTGGGCAGGGGCGGGCATCCCGCTCAACGCCGTGGCCCCCGGCGTGGTCGTCACACCGCTGACCCGGCCCCTGCTGGACGACCCGGAGATGCGCGGACTCGTCGAACGGAGCGTGCCGATGCCGCTCCACGGCCACGCCCGCCCGGAACAGATCGCCCCGTTGATCGCGTGGCTCGTCTCGCCCGAGAACACCCACGTCACCGGGCAGGTCGTCTTCGCCGACGGAGGCGCCGACGCGGTCCTGCGCGGCGACCGCACCTGGTGACGCCTGGACCGCCCCCCAGGCGGAGGCGGTCCCACTCCGTCCCCGGCGGACACCTTCGCGTGTCCGCCGGGGACGGAGCCGTCACATCCACTCGCTGAAACGCAGCCAGGTCATCATGTTGTCCATCGACGGCTGGGGGAACTCCGGATCGGGCTTCGCCCCGGCCGGCTGCAGCTGCTTCTCCGTGTGCCGCCCCGGACCGAACATCGCCTGCCAGACGGATCGGGCGCAGCCGCGCACGGCGGGCGCGATCCGTTCGAGGTCGCGGTGGACGCCGTTGCCGGACACCGAGATCGCGGCGATCGCCCGGCCCGCGCCACGCAGCGGCGCGGCCACGCAGAAGACCCCCCGGAACCCCTCCTCGTGGTCGAACGCCACCCCTCGCTCCCGCGCCATCGCCAGCTCGCCCCGGAACGACTCGGGGCGGGTGATGGTCCGGGGCGTCCGCGGCCGCAGTCCGTGCGCGATCACCTGCTCCGTCACGGAGGGGTCGCTGAAGGCCAGGATCGCCTTGCCCGACGCCGTGCAGTACGCCGGCTGGCGCCCGCCCGTCCGCGAGGGCACGCCGGAGTCGTCCGACCCGCCGATCCGCTCCAGATAGACCACCTCGGCGCCGTCGAGCACGGTGAGATGGACCAGGTGGCCCGTGGACTCGTGCAGGGCGTGCAGATGGGGCAGCGCCGCCCGGCGCAGCCTGTTGTGGTGCGAGGCCATCGCCCCGAGCTCCAGCATGCCCATGCCGAGCCGGTAGTCCCGGCCCTCGCGCTCCAGCCAGCGCAGTTGCACCAGCTGATCGAGGATGCGGTGCGCGGAGGACCGGCGGATGCCGGAACGCTGCACGACCTCGGTCAGAGTCAGCCGGGGCCCCGCGCTCTGGAAGGCGCTCAGCACCTTCGCCGCCTTCTCCAGCAGGGACAGCGGCGGACATCCGGCCTCGACAGTTGGCGTCGCCATCGGCACCTCCCACACGGACGGCGGAAGCCTTGGCCGCGTCCGCAATCTCCGGTATTGCGTGGAGATTGCCAGAGTGTCCCGGCGGCTGGGAAGAGGGTGTTCCGTCTCGGAACAGTAACGCGTAGTTTTCCTCACGTCATTCGGCCCCGGCACGACGAGCTCAGCAGGCGACCTCGGAGGACGGGCCCAGGATCCGGGAGGGACGTGCATGCGCGAAGAGGACGTTCTCGCCGCGGTCCGCGCCCTCGCGCCCGCCCTGCGCGAGCGCGCGGCCGCCACCGAGGCGCTGCGCCGCGTGCCCGACTCCACCGTCGAGGAGCTCGAACAGGCCGGCTTCTTCCGGCTCCTCCGGCCCAGGGCGTACGGCGGACTCGCCGCCGCCCCGGACGTCTTCTACGCCGCGCTGCGGGAGATCGCCAAGGCGTGCGGCTCGACGGGCTGGGCCGCGGCCGTCCTCGGCGTCCACCCCTGGCACCTGGCCCTCTTCGACCCACAGGCCCAGGAGGACGTCTGGGGCCCGGACCGAGCCACCGGCGTCTGCTCCTCCCACGCCCCCACCGGGAACGTCACCACGGTCGACGGCGGCTTCCGGCTGTCCGGCCGGTGGCACCTCTCGGCAGGCTGCGACCACGCCCGGTGGGCCCTCCTCGGCGGTGTCGTCACCGACGCCGAGGGGCGGCCCGTCGACATGCGGACGTTCCTGGTGCCGTGCGCCGACTACCGCGTCGACGACGTCTGGGACCCGGTCGGCCTGCGCGGCAGCGGCAGCAACGACATCGTGGTCGAGGACGCCTTCGTCCCCGGCCACCGGACCCTCGGCTTCGGCCCGGTGACCGCATTGCGCTGCCCGGGACACTCGGCGAACCCCGAGCCGCTGTACCGGCTGCCGTACGCCGCCGTCTTCACCACCGCGATCTCGACCGCCATGGTCGGCATCGCCGAAGGGGCGTACGAGGAGTACGTCGCCGCCGCCCGCGGGCGTGTGAGCGCCTCCTCCGGACAGCGGGTCGCCGAGGACCCCTTCGCGCAGGTACGTGTCGCCCGCGCGGCCGGCGACATCGACGCGAGCCGGCTGCAGTTGACCCGTAACACCGCCGAGCTGTACGCCGTCGCCCGCGACGGACGGGAACCGTCGACGTCCCTGCGCGCACGCGCCCGCCGCGACCAGGCGCTCGCCAGCGAACGCGCGATCGCGGCCGTGGACCTGCTGATGCAGAACACCGCGGGCAGCCCCATGCGCGGCGGCGCCGACGTCCTCCAGCGCGCCTGGCGGGACCTCCACACCGGCCGTGGGCAGGCGGCCAACGACGTGGAGCGGGCCCTGCTCCTCTTCGGCCAGGACGCCCTGGGCATCGCGGTCCACGACCCGATGCTCTGAACGCCACCGCCGTATACGACACCCCTCCACCGCGCCGCATCCGCCGCTCCTTCCCGCTCAGTGGGAGCACCGCATTTCGCTGCGCGACACCGCGTCGTACGGTCCTGGCACTTCCCCCACCACGACCCGAAAGGGGATGCCCCATGGCCGACGACGTCCTGGCAGCGATCCGCGATCTCGCCCCCGGCCTGCGCGAGCGCGCGGCCGAGGCCGAGGCCCTGCGCCGCGTACCCGACGCGTCCATCAAGGAGATCGAGGACACCGGCTTCTTCCAGCTGCTCCAGCCCACGGCCTTCGGCGGCCGGGCGGCGGACCCGCTGGTCTTCTACACGGCGGTCAAGGAGATCGCCAAGGCGTGCGGCTCGACCGGCTGGGTCGCCTCCGTGGTCGGCGTCCACCCGTGGCACGTCGCCCTGTTCGACCCGCGCGCCCAGCAGGAGGTGTGGGGCGAGGACCCCAAGACCCGTATCGCCTCCTCGTACGCCCCCACCGGCAAGGCGACCGCGGTCGACGGCGGCTTCCGGCTGTCCGGCCGCTGGCACTTCTCCTCCGGCTGCGACCACGTCCAGTGGGCCCTGCTCGGCTGCCTCGTCCCCGACGCCGCGGGCAACCCGGTGGACATGCGCACCTTCCTGATCCCCCGCTCCGACTACCGCGTGGACGACGTGTGGGACACCGTCGGCCTGCGCGGCAGCGGCAGCAACGACGTCGTCGTCGAGGACGTCTTCGTCCCCGACCACCGCGCCCTGAGCTTCGGACCGGTCACCGCCCTGAAGGTGCCCGGCCACGCACTCAACCAGGAACCGCTGTACCGGCTGCCGTACGCCGGGGTGTTCACCACCACCATCACCACCCCGATCGTCGGCATCGCCGAGGGCGCCTACGACTCCTACACCGAGGCCACCCGGCAGCGGTTCCGCGTCTCCTACGGCCAGAAGGTCGCCGAGGACCCCTTCGCGCAGGTCCGCATCGCCCGCGCCGCCAGTGACATCGACGCGAGCTGGCTCCAGATCACCCGCAACATCAGCGAGATGTACGCGTACGCGCAGCGCGACGAGGAGCTCCCGATGGAGCTCCGCACCCGCACCCGCCGGGACCAGGTGCTCGCCACCGAACGCTGCGTCGCGGGGGTCGACCTCCTCATGGAGAACGCCGGCGGCAACGCCATGCGCACCGGGCCCAGCCCCGTCCAGCGCGCCTGGCGCGACGCCCACACCGGCCGCGGCCACGCCGCCAACGACCCCGAGCGGGCCCTCGTCATGTACGGGCAGTGCGCGCTCGGCATCGACATCCACGACACCATGGCCTGAGAGGTGCCCCCGATGGCAGAGGCAGAGCTCACCCACGCGTCGACGTCCCGCACCGCCAAGGCGGCGGGACTCACCCTCCACTACCACGAGGCCGGACCCGCGGGCCGGGACCGGGCACCCGTCGTGATCATGCTGCACGGCGGCGGCCCCGGCGCCTCCGGCTGGAGCAACTTCGGCCGCAACCTCCCCGTCTTCGCCGAGCACTTCCGTACGCTCCTCGTCGACCAGCCCTGCTACGGCCGCTCGGACAAGCCGGAGCTCGACAAGGACTACTTCAGCTACAGCGCGGACGCCGTTGCCGCGCTGATGGACGAACTGGGCATAGAGCAGGCGCACTTCGTCGGCAACTCGCTCGGCGGCGGCACGGCCGCCCGTATGGCCCTGAACCACCCGGAGAAGGTCGCCAAGCTCCTCCTCATGGGCCCCGGCGGAGTCTCCGTCAACCTCTTCGCCCCGGACCCGACCGAGGGCATCAAGCGGCTCTTCGAGTTCAGCGCCGCCCCGGAGCCGACCAAGGAGCAACTCCGCGCGTTCCTCGGCGTCATGGCGTACGACCGGTCGATCGTCACCGACGAACTCGTCGAGGAGCGCTGGGCCTCGGCGAACGATCCCGACACCCGGCTCGGCAACGCCCGCATGGGGGCCTCGTTCGCCGACCCCGCCTGGGCCGAGGACGCCATGCTCTGGCGCGAGGCCCACCGGATCACCCAGCCGGTGCTCCTCACCTGGGGACGCGAGGACCGCGTCAACCCCCTCGACGGCGCGCTCGTCGCCCTCAAGACCATCCCCGACGCCCGCCTGCACGTCTTCCCGCACTGCGGCCACTGGGCCCAGGTCGAGCAGGCCGACGAGTTCAACCGCCTCGCGCTCGACTTCTTCTCCCACTGACATCACGAACTGACACCACGAACGGAAAAGGTGCATCACCATGGACATCCGTGCCCTCGGATACCTGCGGCTGGAGACCACCGACCTCGACGCGTGGCGCCGCTACGCACTCGACGTGCTCGGCATGGTGCAGGCGACCGGCACCACCGACGACACCCTCCTCCTGCGCGTCGACGACCGCGCCTACCGCATCGCCATCCAGGCGGGCGGCAGCGACCGGCTGCTCGCGGCCGGCTGGGAGGTGGCCAACGCCGCAGCGCTCGCCACCGCCGCCGCCGAACTGGAGGAGGCGGGCGTCGTGGTCAAGGCCGCCGACGCGTCCGAACTCGCCGAGCGCCGCGTCCAGGGCCTGATCCACGTCACGGACCCCTGCGGCAACCCGCTGGAGATCTACTGGGGCCAGGCCCAGGACCACTCCGCGCTCGGCACCCCGTACGGCAACCGCTTCGTCACCGGCGACCTCGGCCTCGGCCACGTCGTGCTCCCGGTCCCGGACATCGAGGCCGCACTCGACTTCTACGAGAACCTCCTCGGCTTCCAGCTCCGCGACTCCATGAAGCTCCCGCCGCAGGCCGTCCCGACCGCCGCGGAGCAGCGGGACTTCCACTGGATGCACTTCCTGAGCCCCAACAGCCGCCACCACAGCCTGGGCCTCTACCCCGGCGCCCTGCCCCCTGGCATCGTGCACTTCATGGTCGAGCTGGAGACCCTCGACGACGTCGGCCGCGGCCTGGACCGCACCCAGGCCGCGGGCATCCCCATCGCCTCCAGCCTCGGCCGCCACACCAACGACCGGATGGTGTCGTTCTACGCCCAGGCGCCCGGCGGCTTCCAGGTCGAGTACGGCTGGGACGGCCTGATCGTCGACCCCGCCACCTGGGTCGCCAAGGAGATCACCGCCGACAGCTTCTGGGGCCACCAGTGGAACGGCTGATCGACCCCGCCGACTTCCGCGACGTCCTCGGCCGCTTCGCCAGCGGCATCACGGTCGTGGCCGCGCTCGACGGCGGCGAACCCGTCGGATTCGCCTGCCAGTCCTTCGCCTCGCTCTCCCTCGACCCCCCGCTGGTCATGCTCGCCGTCGGCAAGTCCTCAAGCAGCTGGCCGAGGATCGAGCGGGCGGGCCGGTTCTGCGTCAACATCCTCGCCGAGGAGCAACGGGACACCTGCGCCGCGCTCGGCCGCAGCGGAGCCGACAAGTTCGCGGACGTGCCCTGGAGCGTCGGCGAGCACGGGACCGTACGGATCGACGGAGCCCTCGCCTTCGTCGAGTGCGCACTGCACTCCGTCCACGAGGCCGGTGACCACTCCCTGGTCACCGCCCAGGTGGTCGCGCTCGACGCCCGCGAGGACGGCCGGCCGCTGCTGTTCTTCCGCAGCCGCTACGCCGTCGGGGCGTTCTGATGCCCATCGACGTCGACAAGGCGACATCCGCCCCGCCCGTACGCACCGAGGTGGTGTGGGACGAGCGCGACGTGCGGCTCTACCACCTGGCGCTCGGCGCAGGCGTCCCCGAGACCGACCCGCGCGAGCTGCGCTACGTCTTCGAGGGACACGAGCGGGGGCTCCAGGTCCTGCCCACGTTCGGCGTGGTCGCGGGCGGCACGGGAGGCGTCGGATTCCAGGTCTTCGACCTGCCAGGCGTCGACATCGACCTGGCCGCCGTCCTGCACGGCGGCCAGGAGATCACCGCGCACCGTCCGCTGCCCGCCGCCGCCCGGGGGACCGCCGTCACCCGGGTGACGGACGTGTACGACAAGGGCAGGGCCGCCGTCATCGTCCAGGAGTCCACGCTCCTCGGCGAGGACGGCGCGCCCCTCCTCACCCAGCGCAACCAGATCTTCGTCCACGGGGAGGGAGGCTTCGGCGGCGACCGCGGTCCTTCCGACCGCCTCCCCGCGCCGGACCGGGCACCCGACCTGCTCCTGGAGATCCCGACGCTCCGTCAGCAGGCCCTGCTCTACCGGCTCACCGGGGACTGGAACCCGCTGCACGCCGACCCCGCCACCGCCCGCCGCGCGGGCTACGACCGTCCCGTCCTGCACGGCCTCTGCACCTTCGGGATGGCGGTCAAGGCCGTCACCGACCGCCTCCTCGACGCCGAAGCGAGCGCGGTCGCCGGCTGCCGCACCCGCTTCGCCGGCGTGTTCCACCCGGGGGAGACCCTGCGGCTGCGCGTCTGGGACACGGCCGACGGCTACCGGCTGACGGCCGGCGCAGCGGAACGCGACGACGCGCCGGTCCTCACCGACGCCCTGATCACCCCCCGCTGACCAGGGAGAACCCGATGACGAGGGAGAACCCGATGAACGACACCTGGGACCACACGTACGACGTGGTCGTGGTCGGCTCCGGCTCCGCCGGGATGGCCGCGGCCCTCACCGCCCGGCTCCGCGGACTGACCGTCCTGGTGGTGGAGAAGACCGACGTCTACGGCGGCTCGACCGCCCTGTCCGGCGGTGCCATCTGGGTGCCGAACAACTTCCACCTGGACGCCGCCGGGCTCGGCGACACCCCCGAGAAGGCCCGCGCCTACCTCGACGCCACCGTCGGCGACCGCGTACCCGCCGCGCGCAAAGATGCCTATCTCGCGCACGGACCCCGGATGGTGCGGGAGTTCCACGACCGCACCACCGTCAGGTTCGTCTACACCCCCGGCTACTCCGACTACTACCCCGAGCGGCTCGGCGGCTACCCGCAGGGCCGCTCCATCGAACCCCAGATCTTCGACCTCAAGACGCTGGATCCGGAACAGCGCGCCACCATGCGCAGGGCCGGACTCCCCACCTACGGCCTCACCATCACCTCCAAGGACTTCCGCCGGCTCAACATGGTCGGCCGGACCTGGGCCGGCCGGCGGACCGCCGCCCGGGTCGGCGGCCGGGCGGTCAAGGCCCTGCTCTCCGGACAGCAACTGCTCTCCCTCGGCGAGGCACTGATCGCCCGCATGCGGCACTCGCTGGCCACCCTCGGCGGCGACCTGTGGCTGTCCGCGCCGCTGACCGGCCTGCTGGAGGAGGACGGCCGGATCACCGGGATCCGCGTCCTCCGAGACGGCCGCGACCTCACGATCCGGGCGACCGGCGGCGTCGTCCTCGCCTCCGGAGGCTTCTCGCACGACCAGCGCCTGCGGGAGAAACACCTGCCGGCGCCCACCTCCAGCGAGTGGAGCGCCGCCGCCGACGGACAGACCGGCGACGCCCTGGAGCTGGCCACGGCGCTCGGCGCCGGGACCGACCTCATGGACAAGGTGTGGGGCGCGCCGTCGGTCGTGGTGCCCGAGGGCAAGCCGTTCTTCCTCGTCGCCGACCGCGGCGTCCCCGGCATGGTGATCGTCGACGGAGCGGGGGACCGCTACGCCAACGAAGCCGCGCCGTACCACGAGTTCGTGGACGCCATGTACGCCAACGACAAGCCCGGGGCGACCACCGTCCCGTCCTGGCTGATCCTCGACGCCGCGGCCAAGTCCCGCTACCTCTTCATGGGCCTGCTCCCCGGCCAGCCCTTCCCCAAGCCGTGGCTGGAGAGCGGATTCGTCAAGAAGGCCGCCACCCTGGAGGAACTGGCCGTACGGATCGACGTCGCCCCGGAGCGACTGCGCTCCACGGTCGACCGCTTCAACGGCTTCGCACGCGCCGGACGCGACGAGGACTTCCACCGCGGCGACAGCGTCTACGACCGCTACTACGGCGACCCGACGCTCCCCAACCCCAACCTGGCGCCACTGGAGAAGGGGCCCTTCCACGCGATCCCCGTCCATCCGGGCGACATCGGCACCAAGGGCGGCCTCGTCACCGACGCGACGGCCCGCGTACTGCGCGAGGACGGCACCCCGATCGACGGCCTGTACGCCTCCGGCAACGTCTCGGCGGCGGTCATGGGCGAGACCTACCCCGGGCCGGGCGCGACCATCGGCCCCGCCATGACCTTCAGCTGGCTCGCCGTCAACGACATCGCCCGCACCCGCGCCGACCAGGGGAGCCGCTGATGCCCGCCGACCTCACCGGGAAGGTCGCCCTGGTCACCGGCTCGGCCCGCGGCATGGGCGAGGCCGAAGCCCGTCTCCTCGTCGCCCTCGGGGCGCGGGTCGTCCTCACCGACGTCCTCGAAGCGGAGGGCGAGGCGACGGCCGCGTCCCTCGGCCCCGCCGCCCGATTCGTACGGCACGACGTGACCGACGAGCACTCCTGGGCCGCCGCGGTGGCCACCGCCGTCGACACCTTCGGCCGGCTCGACGTCCTCGTCAACAACGCCGCGATCTACTCCACCTCGCCCATCGTCGACGAGGACCCGGCCCGCGTGGAGGCGCTCCTCCGGGTCAACCTGATCGGCCCGTTCCTCGGCATCCGCGCCGCGGCCGGGGCGATGCGGGCGAACGGCGGCGGGTCCATCGTGAACATCTCCTCGCAGGCCGGCCTCCAGGGCATCTGGGGGCACGGCGCCTACGGAGCCGCGAAATGGGGACTGCGCGGCCTCACCAAGACCGCCGCCCTCGAACTCGGCCCGGACGGCATCCGCGTCAACTCCGTCCACCCCGGGGCCATCGCCACCGCGATGACCGCCCACCTCGGCACCACGGTCCACCCGGCCGCGCCGCTCGGCCGCGTGGGGGAGCCCGACGAGGTCGCCCGCCTCGTCGCCTTCCTCGCCTCCGACGACGCCTCGTACCTCTCCGGCGCCGAACTCGCCGTGGACGGCGGGGCGTCGGCCGGCCGGATGCCGGCCCTGCCCCCGAAGGGAGAGGACGCATGACCCGGCCCACCCCCGAGGTCCAGGCCCTCATCGACCTGGCCACCGCCCACTTCCCGCCGCTGGGAACGGAGATGACGGACATCGCCGAGATACGGGCCTTCTTCGCCGCCCGCCCGAGGCCCCCGGTCACCCCGCTGCCCGTCGCCGGCGTCGCGGACCAGGACGCCGCCGGCGTACCCGTACGCGTCTACGACCCCGGCGTCCACGAGAACGCCCCCGTGATCCTGTACTGCCACGGGGGCGGCTTCGTCCTCTGCGACCTGGAGAGCCACGACGGCTTCTGCCGCGCCCTGGCCCTGGCCACGGGCGCGACCGTCGTCTCGGTGGACTACCGCCGCGCCCCCGAGCACCCCTTCCCCGCCGCCCCCGAGGACGCCTACACGGCGCTGCTGTGGGCGGCGGAGACGTTCCCCGACCGCCGTATCGCCGTCGCGGGGGACAGCGCGGGCGCCAACCTCGCCACCGTCCTGACCCTGCTCGCCCGTGACCGGGGCGGCCCCCGCATCGTGTGCCAGGCGCTCTACTACCCGATGCTCGACCCCACCCGCTCCCGGCCCTCGCACCGCGAGAACGGCCAGGGCCACTTCCTCACCTCCGACCATCTGCGCTGGTACTGGGACGCGTACCTGCCGGAGCGCGCGGACCGGACCGACCCCTACGCCGCCCCGCTGGCCGGCGCAGACCTGTCCGGGCTCCCGCCGACCCACCTCGTCACCGCCGGCTTCGACCCCCTGCGGGACGACGGCCAGGCGTACGAGGCGGCCCTCACCGCCGCAGGCGTCCCCGTGGAGGCCCACCACTACGCGGGGATGTTCCACGGCTTCCTCACCATGGCGGCCGACGGCCTGCCCGAGGCCGCCGAGGCCCGCGCGACCGCGTTCGGCTTCCTGCGCGCCGCGCTCGGCCCGCACTGACCACCGCACGACGGGCGCGCACCCGTACGCCTCCGCCCCCACCGGATCCGGTGGGGGCGGAGGCGTATCGCCGCGTCGCGCGCGTGTCAGACGGTGGTGATCAGGTCGAACCCCTTGTACCCCGAGTCCGCCACGTCCGCGATGATGTCCCCGTACACCCCGAAACCCCCGATGAACGGCATGAACACCCGTGGCTTCCCCGGGATGTTGGCCCCGAGGTACCAGGAGTTCGCCGCCGGGAAGAGCGTGGCGGCCGCCCGGTCGCGGCACTGCGCGACCCACTCCTCCACGGCCTCCGCGCTCGCCTCGATGCCCCGGTAGCCGTACGCGTCGAGGTGGCGCAGACAGTCGCCGAGCCAGTCACCGTGCTGCTCGGCGCACAGGACCACATTGGCCATGACGGACGGGCTGCCGGCACTGGTGAGGTTGAAGAGGTTCGGGAAGCCGTCGACACCGAGGCCCAGATACGTGCGGGGGCCCGCGCTCCAGACATCCTTCAGCCTCCGCCCGCCGCGCCCCCGGACGTCGATCCGGTCGATCGCGCCGGTCATCGCGTCGAAGCCGGTCGCGAACACGATCGCGTCCAGCTCCACCCGGGTTCCGTCGGCCAGGACGACCCCGCTGCCGTCGACCCGCTCGATGGCGTTCTCGCGCAGGCTCACCAGGCGCACGTCGTCGCGGTTGAACGTCTCGTAGTAGTGCGAGTCGGTGACGATCCGCTTGGTGCCGATCGGGTGGTCGGTGGGGACGAGGAGACCGGCGGAGTCCTCGTCGTCGACGAGGGCGCGGACCTTCTCCTCCCAGAACGCGCGCGCCGCCTCGTTGGCCGCCCGGTCGGTCAACTGGTCCGGGAACGTCTTGGAGTACAGGACACCGCCCAGCTCCCAGCGCTTCTCGAACGCCGCCCGCCGCTCGTCCTCGGACACCTCGAACGTCCGGGACGGGTGCGCCGCATGAGGCGAGCCGCCACCACTGAGCCGGGAGAGACGCCGCCGCTCGGCGTAGCCGGCCTTCTGCCGTACGCGCGTCTCCTCGTCCAGCGGCGCGTTGCCGGCCGGGATGCTGTAGTTGGCACTGCGCTGGAAGACGGTCAGATGGGCCGCCTGCTCGGCGATCAGCGGGATGGCCTGGATGCCGGAGGAACCCGTGCCGATGACACCGACACGCAGACCGGTGAAGTCCGCGCCCTCGTGCGGCCAGGCGCCGGTGTGGTACGTGGCGCCGCCGAACTCCGCGATCCCAGGAATGTCCGGCACGTGCGTGCTGGACAGGCAGCCGACGGCGTACACGCAGAACCGGGCCGAGATCACCTCGCAGCCGTCCGTGCGCACCGTCCAGCGCAGCGTCCTCTCGTCCAGCTCGGCCGAGGTCACCGAGGTGGCGAAGGTGTAGCTGCGGCGGAGGTCGAAGCGGTCGGCGACATGGCGCAGATAGCGCATGATCTCCGGCTGGGTGGCGTACTTCTCGCTCCAGTCCCACTCCTGCTGGAGCTCCTCGTCGAAGGAGTACGAGTAGTCCACGGACTCGACGTCGCAGCGGGCGCCCGGGTACCGGTTCCAGTACCAGACGCCGCCCACGTCGTCCCCGCGCTCGAAACCGCGCACGCGGTAGCCGAGGCCGCGCAGCTTGTGGACGGCGTACAGGCCGGTGACGCCTGCTCCGACGACCACGATGTCGACGGAGTCGGTGATGCTGTCGTTCACGTTCGTACTCTCCTCAGCTGGTGGTGGTCCGCCGGCGCAGGGCGGCCTTGTCGACCTTTCCGGCGGCGTTGTGGGGGAGCGCCGGCACGGAGTGGAAGGCCCGCGGGGCCTTGAAGTTGGCCAGCCGCTCCCGCGTGTACGCGGTCAGGTCCGCCGCGTCGATACGAGCCCCTGCCGCCGGTACGCAGTAGGCGACGCCGACCTCCCCGAGCCGTTCGTCCGGCGCGCCCACGACCGCCGCGTCCAGGACCGCCGGATGGCCGCGCAGCACGTGCTCCACCTCGGCCGGGTACACGTTGAACCCGCCGACCACGAACATGTCCTTGAGGCGGTCGGTGATCCGCAGGAATCCGCGTTCGTCGAGGACGCCGACGTCCCCGGTGTGCAGCCAGCCGTCCGCGTCGACGGCCTCGGCGGTGGCTTCGGGGTCGTCGAGGTAGCCGTGCATGACGTGGTGGCCACGGGTGAGGATCTCCCCGGGCTCCCCGGGCGGCGCGTCGACGCGCAGCTCCGTGCCCTCCAGAGCCGTTCCGGAGGTACCGGCCAGGGTCTCGGGGGACTCGTGCGGCCGGCAGATCGCGACCACACCTGTCGACTCGGTCAGTCCGTACGCGGTGCTGACGTTCCGCGCGCCGATGTCCGACCTGATCTGTCCGATGAGCGCGGTGGGGATGTTGGCCGCACCCGTGACGGCCATCCGCATCGACGACAGGTCGTACGCCGCCCGCCGGGGGTGGTGGACGAGCGAGGTGAAGACGGTGGGCGCGCCGGTCAGGACGGAGATCCGCTCGTCCCGCATGCGGCCGAGGACGGTCTCCGCGTCGAAGACCCGCTCGGGGACGATCGTGGCCCCGTGCAGCAGACAGGCGAGGACGCCCGCCTTGTAGCCGAAGGTGTGGAAGAACGGGTTCACGAGGAGATAGCGGTCGCCGCGCCGGAGGGTGACCGCGCGGGCCCACGCGTCGTACACGCGAAGGTTCTGTGCGTGGGTGGTGGGGACGCCCTTGGGTCGCCCGGTGGTCCCGGACGTGAAGAGGATGTCGGCGGTGTCCTCGGGGCGGACGGCGGCGCTCCGGGCCAGCCGTTCCTCTCCGGTCACGCGGTCCGCGCCCGACAGGAACCGGTCCCACGCACCGGAGTGCAGGGTCACGGTCCGTTCGAGCAGCGGGAGTTCCTCGCCCGATGCCGTGAGCACGGCCCGGTAGTCCGTACCGAGGAAGTCGTGCTCGGTGAAGAGGAGCCGGGTGCGGGAGCGGCGCAGGATGTCGGCGGCCTCGGCCGCCTTGTAACGGGTGTTCACCGGGACGAGCACCCCGCCCGCGGCCACCGCGCCCAGCGCGGCCACCACCCAGCGCGCGCTGTTGGGCGCCCACACGGCGACCGAGTCGCCGGGCCGCACCCCCTGGGCGATCACCGCGCGTGCCACCCGGTCGACCCGGTCCCGCAACTCCGCGAACGTCCAGCGGTCCTCGCCGAAGACGAGGGCCTCCTCGTCCCCGTACCTCTCAGCGGCCCGGTCCGCGAGCCGGGCGACCGTCTGCGCGCCTGTCATGATCCGTCACGTCCTCCCCTGCCGCCCGGCCCCTCGTGGGGGTCGCGGGCCCGGAACCACAGCGGTCCGGAGCCTGGCAGGGATGGGCGGCCCGGCGCAGGAGCCAGTTCCCGCTCACCGGGAAGGTGCCGGACGATCTTCCGTCCGGCGCCCGCCGAGGCCTTGCGCGGCACGTGAGGCGACGGCGAGGCGCCGGCGGATGTCAGGCGTCGGCGAGCAGGGCCGCGAGCGCGTCGAAGCCGCGGCGTCGCGCGTGCCGCAGGGCTGTGACGCCGTCGGCGTCCGCGAGTTCCGGGTCGGCGCCGGCGGCGAGGAGGAGTGCGACGACCTCCTGGTGCGGGCGACCGCCGTCGCCGAGGATCACGGCTTCGAGGAGGGCCGTCCAGCCGAGGTCGTTGACGTGGTCGACGGCGATCTCGGTCTCCCGCAGTACCGCGCGGACGTAGGCGACGTGACCGCGTTCGCTCGCCGGGATCAGGGAGATCCCGCCGAAGCGGTTGCGCAGCGCCAGATCCGGGCCCGCGGGCAGGAGCGCGCGCATCATCGGGACGCTCCCGGTCACGCCGGTGACGAGCCACGCGCTGTCGTGGCGGCGGTCCTGGGCGTTCGGATCGGCCCCGGCCGCGACCAGCACACGGGCCGCCTCGACATGACTGCCGAGCGCGGCGAGGAGCAGCGGGGAGCGCAGCTCCTCGTCACGGGCCTCCACCCGCGCCCCGGCGTCCAGGGCGGCGCGGACCTCACCGGCGTCGCCCCGGCGGGCGGCCGTCAGCAGGCGGCGGTTGCGGTCGTCCATCTCGTTCCTCCATGCCGGTACGAATAAGGCCGGCGGCACCCGGACGGGGGGACCGGATGCCGCCGGAGTCAGAGAGGGGTGCTACTTGCCGAGGCTGGCGACGCCGGCCTGGGCGAACTTCTCGTCGAGGTCGCCGGAGGGGGCGCCGGCGACGCCGATGCCTGCGATGGGTGCGCCCTTGGCGGTGACGGGGGCGCCGCCGCCGAGGAAGAGGGTGCCGGGGATGTCCTTGAGCGTGGGCGCGTTCGTCAGGCGCTTGGCGAGCTCGGAGGTGGGGGCGTTCCAGGAGACGGCGGTGTACGCCTTCTTCACGGCGGACTCGTAGGACTGGGGGCCGGCGCCGTCGCCGCGGAGGGTGACGAGGGTGTTGCCGTTGCGGTCGACGACGGCGACGGAGACGCGCTGGTTCTCCTTCTCGGCGGCGTCAAGGGTGGCCTGCGCGGCCTTCGTCGCGGCCGCGATCGTCAGGTGCGTCGACTCCGTCGTGTTCTTGTTCTTCGCGTCGGCCGTGACCGCGGCGGGGGCGGCGGCCGGGGTGGCGGCGTTGGCGGAGACCGCGCCGAACGTGCCGGCGGCCAGCGCGGCGGCGGCGAGGGTACCGGTCAGGACACGGGTGCGCAGGGACAGCTTCTTCACGGTCGTCAGCTCCTTGGGATGCGCCCTCTGAGGGGCTTCGGGAAGCTCTCTGCGTTCCCGCTCTGCACTCCATCCTGGTGCCGCCCCGGGCCGTGGACGGTCGGCTTACGGGCTGCCTCCGGCGCCCCCTGCGGAGGACCCGGGGGTCAACCGATCGGTTGATACGGAATAGATCATTCCGGATAGCCTGGCCTCGGGAGAAGCGGTCGGCGGCGAGGAGCGAAGCAGTGCGGACGAACGAACGGTCACCCCTCGGCGAGGAGGCGGCCGACCCCGACGCGGGTTGGCTCGCGACCGTGATGCACGTGGCCTTCTTCGTCCTCCTCTGCTCGTCACTGACCCGCTACCTGATCGTCCACCCCGGCGCGCCCGCCACCCCCTGGGTGATCGTCCTCGCGGTCGTCCTCGCCCTGCTCTACGTCCTGGGCCCGGTCCTGGGACCCCAGCGGTCCGCCACCTCCGGCGCCCTTACCGCCGCCGCCGTGCTCTGGCTGACCGCCGTGATCGGCACCTGGCTCACGCTGGTGGTGCTGGCGCCGAGCTTCGGCTACTGCGCGGTGCCGCTCTTCTACACCGGCCTGCGCTCCCTGCGCACCCGGCCGGCGGTCATCCTCGTCGCGCTGCTGACCGCCGCCGTCGTAGCCGCACAGGTCAAACTGCGGCTGCGCTTCGGCTTCGACCCCAACCTGCTGTTCTCACCGCCGGCCATCGCCGCCGTCGCCACGGCGATGTTCATCTACGCCCAGCGACAGGCCGACCGGCTGCGGACCGTCATCACCGACCTCGTCCGCACCCGCCGGGAACTCGCCGCGACCGAGCGCCGCGAGGGCACCCTCGCCGAGCGCCAGCGGATTTCCATGGAGATCCACGACACCGTCGCGCAGGGCCTGTCCAGCCAGCAGATGCTCCTCCAGGCCGCCGACCGGCTCTGGGACACCGACCCCGTGGCCGCCCGGCGGCACGTCCGTACCGCCGCCTCCATCGCCGAACACAACCTGACCGAGGCCCGCCGCTTCGTCCAGGACCTCGCCCCCGCCGACCTCGCCGACGGCGGCGGCCTCGAGGACGCGCTGCGCACCCTCGCCGACCGGGAGACCTCCGACAGCCTCCAGGTCCGCTTCCACCAGGACGGCGCCCCCGCCACGCCCCTCCCGGAACGCGTACAGTCCGCGCTGCTGCGCATCGCCCAGGGCGCTCTCGCCAACATCCGCGAACACGCCGACGCCACCGCCGCGGCCCTCACCCTGACGTACCTCGACGACCACGTCGTCCTGGACGTCGCCGACGACGGCCGCGGCTTCACCCCCACCGAGCGGCCCACCGACAGTCCGGGCGGCGTACGCGGCCACGGCCTGCCCGCAATGCGCGCCCGCGTGCGGCAGCTCGGCGGCACCCTCGCCGTCGAATCGACCCCCGGCGAAGGCACCGTGCTCTCCGCCGCCGTCCCTCTGCCGTCATGACCCCCGGAGTGCCACCTCTTGATCGCCACGGCCGGCGAAAATCCCGTGCCGTGCCGTCGGGGGAGGTACAGACTCGCCCCATGCAAGAGATGGACGCGTTCCGAGAAGCGGTCGGTGCCTGGGCGAGCGGCGGCCCCGGCGAGCCGGCGCGCGAGCTGGCCGTGCGACTGGACGTACGGACGGCGGTGCTGCTGGAAGGGCTGAGCGACCTCGCCGCCGTCGAGGCCCTGGCCGCGCGCCGTGGCCGGGACCTCGCGGCGGAGGGCGTGTGCGTGGTGTCGATGGGCGGGGCGATGAACATCGGCCGCTACGCCGCCCTCCTCGGCCCGCCCGGCCTCGGCCTGCGCCTGGTGGGGCTGTGCGACGAGCGCGAGCGGCCCTTCTACGACAGGGGCCTGGCGCGGGCAGGGGCGTCGGCGCGGGACGTCTTCGTGTGTGCGGCGGACCTGGAGGACGAACTCATCCGCGCAATGGGCACGGAGAGGGTCGAGGAGATCGTCCGGACCGAGGGCGACCTCCGCCCCTGGCAGACCTTCCTGCACCAGCCCGCGCAGCACGGCCGCCCCCGGCATCTGCAACTGCGGCGCTTCCTCGGTACGAAGAAGGGCCGCAAGATCCGCTACGGCACCCTCCTCGTCGAGGCCCTGGGCCCCGGACAGGTACCGGCCCCCCTCGACGACCTCCTCGCGAGCGTGCGACAGCGAGCCGAGAAAACGGGTTGATCGGCCGGCGCCCTTCGGGCAGTGTCCGGGGGATGACGTCCCACCTCCACGCGCTGAGCTTCGACGCGAACGACCCGTCCCTTCTCGCCCGCTTCTGGGCCGGAGTCCTGGGCTGGGAGATGAGCGACGCATCCGGCGGCGACGCCGACAGCGGCATCGTGCTCCTCCCGAGCGACGACACCGGGTTCCGGCTCCGTTTCCTCCCCACCCAGGAGAAGAAGACGGTCCAGAACCCGCTGCACTTCGACCTGACGAGCACGTCACTCGACGACCAGCGGGAGGTCGTGGCGAGGGCGCTCGCGCTCGGCGCACGCCACATCGACGTCGGCCAGACCCCGGACGACGGGCACGTGGTGCTCGCCGACCCCGAAGGCAACGAGTTCTGCGTGATCGAGCCGGGCAACAACTTCCTGGCCGACTGCGGATTCATCGGGGCGCTCGCGTGCGACGGTTCGCAGGCCGTCGGGTACTTCTGGAGCGAGGCGCTGGGCTGGCCCCTGGTCTGGGACCAGGACGAGGAGACCGCGATCCGCTCGCCGCACGGCGGACCGAAGGTCACCTGGGGCGGTCCGCCGCTGAACCCGAGGGACGGGAGGACCCGACTCCGCTTCGAGCTCGCTCCGCCGCCCAATACGGATCAGCAGGCGGAGATCGACCGCCTCGTCTCCCTCGGAGCGACCTTCGCCGACACGGAGAAGGACGAGACCGGGCGGGTGACGATGGCCGATCCCGACGGCAACGAATTCTCCGTGCTGACGCCCCGCTGAGAGCGTGGCCTCAGCGGGGCCGCAGGACTCGTCAGGACGCGCCGCCGAACTCGTCGTCCACGTCCCCGAGATCGTCCTGGACCCGCAGGCCCGCCACCCACAGCGGCATCATCCAGTGCGCCGCGAGGACGCCGATGAGGACCGGGGTCACGGCCGCCTGGAGCGGCGCGTCCGTCAGGACGCTGTAGGTGCCCGCGCCGAACGCGGCGGCCACGAGCAGCCACAGGGTGATTCGGTGGGCCAGGGCCCGCACCCGGTCGCGCTCCACGAGTTGCCGCTCGTCCAGCATCCGACCTCGCAGTTCGAGCAGGCCGTGCGTGGCGCCGTTCAGCATGCCCGTGAGCAGCACCCACGGCAGCAGCACGATGGCGACCGCGGCGACCGAGCCGAACCCGGAACCGAAGACCGCGCCGATATAGGAGCCCACCCCGACGGTGGTGAGGGCGAAGTGGGTCCCCACCAGCAGCCGTCGGCGCCCGGCCGTGGCGTACACCGCCGCTGCCCGGCGGTCGTTCATCATGGCGTACATGTGCCGGTCGTAGCGCGTCGTGGTCATCACTGCTTCCTCCCGTAGACCTCGTCGGTGAGCGGCTGGAACGGCTCCAGGGAGAACAGCGCCTCCACGGGCAGCCGGAAGAACCGGGCCACCTTCAGGGCCAGGTCCAGGCTGGGGTTGTACTGACCGCGCTCGATGTAGCCGATGGTCTGGTAGTGGACGCCCACTGCCTCGGCCAGTGCCTGTCGCGACACCTTCCGCTCGGCCCGTACAACCGCCAGCCTGTTGTGTACCTGCTCGCTCATGTATAAGAAGTACTACATCTGGGGGTACAGGTGCAACACGGAGGCGGGGCAGGGGCACACGCCCCCGCCCCGCCTCCGACGTTCAGTCCCTTCCCGGCGCCCGCGGCTTCCGGGTCAGGCGCTCAGCCCGGCCAGCCGGCGCCGGTCGAGCGGCGACGCGCGCCGGTCGAGGCGCTGTTCGAGGAGGTCGCGGGCGGTGTCGCTGTGGCCCGCCTCGACCAGCGCGTACAGCAGCGTCTCCTCGATGACCTCGCGCTGCGCCGCACTGCCTCCGACCCGGCGCAGCGAGGGCAGCAGCCCGCGCAGCTCCCGTACCGCCGTCGCCCACTCCTCCTCCAGCACCGCTTCCAGCGCGCCGCACAGGGGGACGATGACCTCCCGCTGGACCGGGTCCGCGCCGGCCGCGTGCGTGCTCAGCCGGCGGAGCGCCGGGAGGTCGCCCGCGGCGGTGAGCGCCACGGCACTGTGCAGCGCCGTGAACGCGGTCGAGGGACGCTCGACGAGTTCGCGGGCGACCGCGTCGAGCACCCCGTCGACGGGCACGCGGCCGGTCCAGTTCCGGGACATCCGGGCCCGCCACAGCAGCGACCCGGAGTCGACGAGCGCCCGCACCCCGTTCACCTGACCCGGGGCCAGCTGGGCGAACCACCGGCGGCGGACGGCCGCGGAGTCGTCGAGGGCCAGTTCGTGGAGCGCCACATGCCAGGAGAAGTGCGCTCGGTGCACGGCGCCCCGCCCGTGACCGCCGATCCAGCCGTCGAGCCAGTCCCGGCCGACGTGGTGGTCACCGGACTCGTAGTGGACATGGGCGAGGGCGTGCACGGCGTGGCCGGAGGCGGGTTCCTCGGCGAGGGCCGCCCGGGCGAGCTCCCCGGCCTCCTCGATCCGCCCCTGCTCCTGCCGGACGAACGAGAGGAGCGAGGTGTGGAACCAGTGCCCCGCGTAGGCGGGCGCAGTCCGCTCCACCAGCCCCAGGGCCAGGGTCCCGTCGAGGTCCGCGACGCCGGAGAAGGCGATGGTCGGGACCGCGATGCCGAGCGCGAACGCGTCGGCGGGGTAGCGGCCTAGGTGGTCGACGAGCGCCGCGTCACCGTCCCCCGCTCCCTTGCCCGCGCCGCCCCCCTGCGCTTCGTGCTCCGTGATGCGGCGCGTGACGACGTCGACGAACGACCGTTCCCGCTCGTCCCCGCGCTCCCGCACGCTGCGCTGGGCGTCCGCGAGCTCCCGGGCGACATCGACATCCGCTCCGCACTCGTGCCCGAGCAGCGCGAGCGCGGCGTGCCCGAGCGCGAACCCGGGATCCAGCTCGGTGGCGCGCGCGAACGCCTCGGCCGCCTTCGCCCGTACGGTGACCACCCGGCCGAGTCCGCCCCGGAAGGCTGCCGCGGCCGCCGCGTGCGTGGACAGCGGCAGCCCGAACTGGTCGGTGGGCCGGCGGCGTACCGACCGGGGAGCGCGGGTCAGCGGGGCGAGTACGGCCTCCGCGACTTCCTTCGCCTGCGCACGGATCTCGGGGATCGCGGTCGTCTCCCACAACTCGCCCCGGCGGGAAGCCCCCAGGGTGAACAGCGGCCGCCCCGGCTGTCCGCCGGAGTCGAGCAGCCGGCCGCGGTCGGTGGACACGCCGATGCCGAGCGGCCCGGGTACGGCGAAGCCGTCGGCCAGCAGACCGCACCACAGCGGGTCGCCGCCGCCGTCGGCCCGCAGCCCCGGCCCCGTACAGTCCACCACCCAGGCCACGCGCATCTCGCGGCCGTCGGCGAGGGAGACGACGAGACCACCCTCCTGCCCCGGCGCCGCGGAGGCGACCCGGCCGGCGTGGATCCGGAGCCTGCGGGCGGCACGGGCCCGGGCGACCGTCTCGGCCGTGGACGGCGCCATACGGTGCCGGTGCACGTTCCACGGTGTGGCGTCGCGGCCGAGGAACTCCGCCCGCTCGTCGTCGGTGAGGCCCTGCCAGAGCCGTACGATCTCGGGCCGCAGCCCGTCGAGCGCGGGCCGCCAGTCGCCGTGGAGCCGCCGCGTGGCGGCGAAGTGCCGCGTCAACTCCCGGCGGAGGCGGTGGAAGGGAAGCCCGGCGAGGCCCGGCGGCGGCGGAACGGCGGGCAGCGGGGCGACCGCGTGCGGCTGGGGGAGCAGCCCGCTCCGGGACACGGCGTGCACCGTACGGCCGGGCCGGTCGAGGACGAGCGCCAGATCGACGGCGGTGAGACCGGTACCGACGAGCAGGACGTCGTCCGTCTCGCCGACGGCGTCGAGCGCGCCGGGAGACCAGGGACTCGGGACGAACCGGTCGGAGGCGAGGAGCTCGGCCGGGGCCCAGCCCGCCCTGCCCGCCGCCGGCCCGGTGGCGAGGACCACGCTGTCCGCCGTCACCGTGCCGCCGTCGGCCAGCCGGAGCTCCAGCCGCCCCCCGGCCGCGTCGGCGCACCCCGTCGCCCGGGTGCGCAACCGGCGTACGGAGACCGTGCCGTGCGCGGCGATGACGGCCCGCCCGAGCGTGTCGGCGAGATACGAGCCGTAGCGGTACCGGGAGGCGAAGTCGGCCGCCGTGACGGTGGATTCGCCGTGGCGGCAGAGCCAGCGCCGGAAGTGCCCCGGGTCGTCCGGGTAGCAGCTCATGCCGCCGACGGGCACATTGAGCCGGTGCTCGGGGACCTCGGTGGCGTACGCGACGCCCCGGCCCGCCTCCGGCGCGGGGTCGAGGAGGACCAGATCGAGTGCGATACGCCGCCGGGCCGCCGCCTCGCACAGCTGGACGGCGACGAGCGCGCCGGCCGCGCCCGCGCCGACGACGGCCACGGTGGGCCGAGACGGCCGCCCGGACTCGGCGTGTTCCGCGATGTCGGCTGACTCGGGTGACGCGGCGGGCGACGACGACACGACAGGTACCACGGACACCACGGAGACCTCCGAACCAAAGGGCGGGCACTGCACGACCAATGTTCACTATGTCGATGAACAAAGTGGAGTCACAACGCCGCTTCCGGACAACAACGCCGTACCACCGAGCCGTTGACGAGCCCGTCACAAGCCGCCCAGGTCAGGAACCCGCCACTCGTGAGACATTGGGTGGGTGAGGATCTCAGCACGAACGGACTACGCCATCCGGGCCATGGCCGAACTGGCCTGCTCCCCGGACCGCCCCCTCAAGGCCGAGGACATCGCAGGACGCCAGGACATCCCCGTCCGCTTCCTCTTCGTCGTGCTCAGCGACCTGCGGCAGGCACGACTGGTACGGAGCGTCCGCGGCCCCGACGGCGGCTACACCCTCACGCGCCCGCCCGCGGAGATCACCCTCGCCGACATCATCCGGGCGATGGACGGACCGCTGGTCAGCGTCCGGGACCTGAAACTGACGGGCCTGGAGTACCAAGGCGCGGCGGCGCCCATGCCGGACGTGTGGCGTGCCGTGCGGACGAGCCTGCGCCAGGTCCTGGAGAGCACGACCCTCGCCGACCTGGCGGCGGGCACCCTGCCCGAACTCGTACGGGAACGGGCCCGCGACTACCAGGACGACGTGCGCACCTACCCGTAGCGTGCATGGCCGTCCGCGGACCAGCCCCCTACGCTCGGGCACGTGCCATCCTCCACCGGAACACCCGAGCGCACCGAGCCCGCCGACGGCCGGCCGCGCCGACTCGTCGTCCTCCGTCACGCCAAGAGCGCCTGGCCGGAAGGCGTCCCCGACCGAGACCGGCCCCTCGGCCCACGTGGTCTGCGCGACGCCCCGGCGGCCGGACGCTTCCTGGCGGAGACCGGAGTGCTGCCCGACCTCGTCCTGTGCTCCCCGGCCCGGCGCGCCCGCCACACCTGGGAACTGGCCGCCGCCGAACTGGACGCCCCTCCACCGACCCGCCACGACCCACGCCTGTACGGGGCGGACGCCGGGGAGCTCCTCGACGTCCTCCACGGCGTACCCGACGAGGCCGGCACCCTGCTCCTGGTCGGACACAACCCGGGCCTCGAAGACCTGGTCCTGCTGCTCGCGGCCAGGAGTGCCGGGGACGCCCTGGACCGCGTACGGACCAAGTTCCCGACCTCGGCGACGGCCGTCCTGACCTGGCAGGGCACCTGGCCGGGCCTCCGCCCGGGCGGAGCGCTTCTGGCCCGGATGGTGGTTCCCCGCGGTCACCGGGCACCGTGAGCGGCGCCCCGGGCTGCGCGTCGCCGGTCACGTTCCGGCGAGGAGGCTGTGCCCGAGGGGTGTGAGGGTGTGGAGGACGGCGACGCCCGTCCGTGTCGTGTCGACGAGTCCGGCCTCGCGCAGGACCCGTGTGTGCCGGCTCGCCGCCGGCAGGGAGAGGGCGGCGCGTTCGGCCAGGGCCGTGGTCGTGGCGGGCGTGCGGAGGAGAGCGAGCACGTGCGCGCGGGTGCGGCCGAGGAGCGCGGCGAGCGCTTCCGGCCTGCCGTCGGGTCCGCCCGCCGAGGCGTCGGAGTCGTCCCGCAAGGGGTAGACGAGCACGGTCGCCGCCCTGGGGCGGTACATCACCAGCGGGCCCGTCGCGAACCAGGACGGAACGAGGAGCAGGCCGCGACCGCACAGCGGGATGTCGTACGCCGACCCCGACGGCAGGTGGAGCGTCGGCGGCTGCCACTTCCAGGTCGTCGACAGGGTGGTCAACAGAGCGTCGACGCCTCCGCGCAGCAGCATCTCGGAGCGCAGCGCGCGATCGGTGAGGGCGCCGCCGCTGATCCGGGGCCAGAGCGGTTCCACCGACGTGTGGAAGTACCGGCGGGTGTCGGCGATCAGCGTGCGGGTCGCGCTCGGGGAGCCCTGGGCGAGCTCCCGGACCCAGGGCCCGGGGCGCGTCAGACGGCCGTTCCGGCCCGCGGCTCGGGGGATCCCGAGGTCGCGCGCCAGCTGCTCCGCCGGAGTCGCGGCGGCCGCCTCCAGCGCGTCGGCGAAGTCGTGCAGGGACGGCTGGAGCAGGAAGTCCGGCAGGAACCCGTCCTCGGTGACGAGTTCGGCCAGGACGCCGGCCCGGGCGCTCGCGGTCCCGCGGAGAGCCTGGTGCCACTGACGGGCGGCGGGACGCGGCCGGTCCCACGGCCCGTATCCGTGACCGCCGCCGCTGCCGCCGTTCGAGCGCAGGCTGAGCCGCAGACTCAGGGCGGTCTCCGAGAGCGCGTTCGCCGCCGGGGCGAGAGTGATCTGACGGAGATCGGCGGCCGTGAAGTGAAGGCGGATCATGCGAGCCGATTATCGGCCAGGCGGACCCTTTTACCCAGGGGTAAAAGGCGATGCGTCACGGCCGACGCCGTTGCACGCTCCGGGTGTCCACGACGTCGACCCCACAACGGAGGCCGTACCGATGCGCCGCATCCCCGCCCCGAGAACCCGCCGGAGAACCGCCCGCCCCCTCGTCCGCCTCACCGCCGCCACAGCCCTCCTCACGGCGTTCGCCGCTGTGCCCGGCCCCGCCGCCACCGCCCGGGACCTGCCCGGCTCCTATGTCGTCTCCCGGGCACCCGGCGTCCTCCCGGAGGGCATCGCGATCACCCCCGACGGCACCATGTACGTGTCCTCGGACGGTACGGGCGCCCTCTACCGCGGCCGCGTCGGCACCCCCGACATGAAGCCCTTCCCGGCCCGCGGACTGGAGAATCGGCCCAGCGCCCTGGGCGTCCACACCGACCGGCGCGGGCGCATCCTCTCGGTGGGCGGGGCGACGCTGACCGTCCACGACCGGCACGGACGCCTGCTGGCCACCCGTACGGCACCCGGCGGCCCCCTCGGCGCGCCCGACCTGAACGACCTGGCCGTGACGAACGACGCGGTGTACGTGACCGACTGGGCCAACCCCGTCGTTCTCCGGGCGGAGATCCGGGGCGGCGTCCTCGGTCCGCTCGAACCCTGGCTCGACATCCGCTCCGCGTTCCCGCAGTTCCCCGCGCGGTACTGGCTGTTGAACGGCATCGTGGCCAACGAGTCGGGCACGGCCCTGCTGGTCGCGTCCAACGGCACCGAGGCCGTCTGGCGGATCGGCACGGCCGGCCGGGACGTCAGCAGGCTCGACCTGGGCGAGGAGTCCTTCGGCCCCGACGGCATGGTGCTGCGCGGCAGGACCCTGTACGCCGTACTCAACTACGGAGCCCCGCACGGTGTGTACATCGCCCGGCTGGACGAGGAGCTGCGGTCGGGCACGGTGACCCATCGCCTCACCGACGGCCCCTTCGACCTGCCGACCACGCTCGCGCGTCACGGCTGCCGGCTGTACGTGGTCAACAGCCAGCTCGACGATCCGCCGGGCCTGCCCCCGTACACGGTGAGCGCGATCGCCGACCCGACGTGCGGTCCCGTCTGAGGAGTCCGTACCGCGGAGAGCCCGCACCACAGGGGGGCGCATCTCAGAGTGTTCGCCCGTCCGGCGGGCGGTCGGCCGCCCCGTGTGCGCTCCCTCGCCGGGGTGGTTCGAGGGGGCCAGTGGGCGCAGTGAGGCGGTGCCCGCGGTCCGCGGGCGGGCTTCGGTCACGAAGCTGTGCGCCGCTGCTGTCCGCACTCCACCGCACTTCGGAGGCTGTACACCCATGACCCGGACACATCCGAGACCCGCGCGGCGCCGACGAACGACGCGGGGGAGGGCCGCCGCCTCGGCCGCGCTCGCCACGGCGCTCGTACTCGCACTGCCCGGTGCGGCGGCGGCCGCGCCCGGAGACCTGGATCCGACGTTCGGCCCGGACGGCCGGGTGACCACACCCTTCCCGGGGTACGCGGAGGGCCGTGACATCGCGCGGCAGGCGGACGGCAAGCTCGTCGTGGCGGGCCTGAGCGAGGGCGGATTCGCGCTCGCCCGCTACCTGCCCGGCGGCGGCCTCGACCCCGGCTTCGGCACCGGCGGCCTCGTGACCAGCGCCTTCGGCGGCGGAGCCCATACGGCGAACGCCGTCGCGATCCAGCCTGCCGACGGGAAGATCGTCGTGGCCGGCACCACCGAGGTGATCGCGGAGGAGGGCGGAGGCTGCTGCTTCTTCTCCGTGGCCCGCTACCTGCCCGACGGCACCCTGGACCCGGACTTCGGCGACGGCGGCCTCGTACGGGTCGAGGAGTTCGGCGGATCCGCGGACGGCGCGGACGTGGCGGTGCAGAGCGACGGCCGGATCGTCGCCGCGGGCAAGGGCGGCGGTGGCGGGTTCGCGCTGGTCCGCCTCGACACGGACGGCACCCTGGACCCGACCCTGGGCGGCGACGGCGCGGTCGTCGCCGGATTCACACCCTCCTCGCCCCAGGAAGCCGGCGGCATCGCCCGGAGCATGGCACTCCAACCCGACGGCCGGGTCGTGTCCGTCGGCTACGTGGGCAACACCGCCTTCGACATCGGCGTGGTCCGCTACCTGCCCGACGGCAGCCTCGACCCCGGCTTCAGCGGCGACGGCATGGTCAGCGCCGACTTCGGCGGCACCGAGTTCGGCCACGCGGTCGCGGTCCAGCCCGACGGCAGGATCCTCGCCGCGGGTTCCGGCGGCGCCGGCTTCGCGCTCCTCCGCTACCACGCCGACGGCAGCCCCGACGCCGGATTCGGTACCGGGGGCCGGACCTCGGTGGCCTTCCCCGGGGACGGCGGGACCGCGTACGCGATGGCCCTGCAACAGAACGGGAAGATCGTCCTCGCCGGCGGGGCCGACGACCCGAACAGCTCCGAGGCCAACGACTTCGGCCTGGCCCGCTTCCACCCCAACGGCACCGTGGACACCGGCTTCGGCGGCGACGGCTTCGTGGTCACCGGCTTCGGGGACTTCGACGAGGCCCGCTCGGTACTCGTCCAGCCGGACGGCAAGATCGTCGCGGCCGGGTACGGGGCGGGCTTCGCCTTCGCGCTCGCCCGCTACCAGGGAGGCGACGCGACGACGCCTCCGCCGCCGCACGCGGATCTGTCGGTGACGACGAGCACCACGGCCGCGGTGAGCATCGGCGACCGCGTCTCGTACACGCTCACCGTCTCCAACAGGGCGACCTCCACCGCCACCGCGACCGGCATCACCCTGACGGACACCCTCGCCGGCGCCGGCGTGACCCTCACCTCCGCCACCCCCGCACAGGGCACGTGCACGACGACCGCGACACGGGCGACCTGCTCCCTCGGCTCGCTCGCCCCGGGCGCGAGCACGACGCTCACGCTCACGGCGGAGCCCCGCTCCACCGGCACCCTCACGCACACGGCGACCGTCGCGGGCACCCCGTCGGACCCCGTCACCTCCGACAACACGGCCGGCGGGACCACGTCCGTGAACAACGCCCGCGGCTGCACCATCATCGGCACCAGCGGCCCGGAGACCCTGACCGGCGGCTACGCCAACGACGTCATCTGCGGCCTCGGCGGCAACGACACCGTCCGCGCGAGCTACGGCAACGACACCGTCCACGGCGGCTACGGCAACGACAACCTCGACGGCGCCTTCGGCGACGACACGATGAACGGCGGCCCCGGCAACGACACCCTGACGGGCTCCTACGGCAACGACCGCCTCACGACCACCGACGCGGTCCTCGCCAACGACACCGCCAACGGCGGCTTCGGCACCGACACCTGCACCACCGACCCGGGCGACGCCCGCATCAGCTGCCCCTGATCCACCTGAGGTTCGTCCCGATGGGAGCCGTCGCCGTCCCCACGGCGCCGGCTCCCACCGGCGCCTTCTCGCGCCGTGGCCGAGATGCCCGGGCCGGCCAAGGCCCGTAGTTGACGCGGGCGGTGCACGGCAGAGACGGTGGCGGGCATGGGGAGAGAACGTCGCTGGTTCACTGTGCTGATCTGCCTGGTCATAGGGGGTGCCCTGACCGTGGCCATCCTCGGTGTGTCCCGAGACGGCGGGGCGTCACACGGGACTGCCGGCACCACGGCGGCGCCGGGGGACTTCGTCGACATCCGCGACGTACCGCCCGCCCGGAGCGAGCCGCTTCGGGGGCCGGACGCCTCGACCGGCACGGTCACGATCGACTGCGGCCGCAACGAGGAAGCGCACTACAACGAGGACAACCTGGTCATCTCGCCGGGCCTGCGAGGCGGCGCCCACCACACCCACGCCTACGTCGGCAACCTGTCCACCGACGCCCGCTCCACCGACGCGAGCCTGGCGGCCGCGCCCACCACCTGCCGCGGGGGCGACCGCTCCACGTACTACTGGCCGGTGCTACGCCGTACGGACCGGCCCGCCACGCATGCGTACGAGAAGGCGGCCGGGCACGGCAACGCCGGAGAGATCCTCCAACCCGCCGAGGTACGCCTGGAGTTCGGCGGCAACCCGGTCGGCAAGGTCGTCCCGATGCCCCGCTTCCTGCGCGCGGTCACGGGGGACGCGGTGGCGCTCACCGCGGCCGGTGACCAGAACGTCCGGGCGCGCTGGGGCTGCGCGAGCCTCCCCGACCGGTTCACGACCCGCTATCCCCGCTGCCCGGCCGGCGACCGGCTGACCCGTACCCTCACCTTCCCCAGCTGCTGGAACGGCCTGGACACCGCAGGACCGGAGCGCACGCACCTGGCCTTCCGAGCGGCGAACGGCGTCTGCCCCGAGGACACGTTCGCCGTGCCCGAACTGACCATCCGTCTGGCCTACGACGTGCCCGGGCCGGACGTGCCGATCGCGCTGGACTCCTTCCCCGAACAACGGCACAGCCCGATCACCGACCACGCCATGTTCGTCAACGTGATGACGGACGCCCGGATGGCGGCCGTCGCCGACTGCCTCAACACAGGCCGCCACTGCCGACAGTAGATGTGACGCAGCTCACATGAACTGATCGTGCGGGGAATGCGTGTTGGGCACGACGCAGGCAACGGAGAGCGGAGTGGGTGTGATGGCCGGACCACTGTGGCCGCGGGGCGGGCGCGGCTCGGGTGACGAGGTGTTGATCAGGTCGGTGTACGAGGAGCACGGGGGTGCGCTGCTCGCCTACGCCGCCCGGCTGACCGGAGACCGTGCCATGGCCGAGGACGTCGTGCAGGAGACCTTGATCCGCGCGTGGCGGAACTCGGACGTGCTGGTCAACGGCAAGGGATCGGTACGGGGCTGGCTGCTGACGGTGGCCCGCAACATCATCACCGACCGCTACCGGGCCAGGGCCGCACGGCCGGCCGAGGTCGCCGAGTCCCCCGCGACGCCACCGATCGAGGAGGATCATGCCGATGGGGTCGTCGACACCATGGCAGTGCTGGGGGCCCTGGACCGGTTGACACCGGAACACCGGGACGTGCTGACGGAGCTGTACTTCCGCGGGCGGAGCGTCGCCGAGGCGGCGGAGAGTCTGGGCGTCCCTGCGGGCACGGTGAAGTCCCGGTCGCATTACGCGCTGAAGGCGCTGCGCGGGTTGTTCGGTGAGGGTGACGAGGCAAGTGCGCCGGGGCGGCCCGGCGGGTTCAGGGAGGTGGTCGCGTGAACGGGCAGCGGCATGAGGAGGAGGTTCTGCTCGGCCCGTACGTGCTCGGGGTCCTCGACGGCGCCGACACAGGGCGTGTCGAGGCGCATGTGTCGGGGTGCGAGTCGTGCCGTGGGGAGGTGGACGCGTTGCGTGAGATGGAGGCGGCGCTGGGCGAGGTGCCGCCGGAGGCGTTCGTCGACGGGCCGCCCGAGGGAGGCGATCTGCTGCTCCAGCGGACCCTGCGGCAGATGCGCGGCGAACGCGCCGCCGGGCGCCGCCGCCGCGGGGCGGTGACGGGCCTGGCGGCGGCCGCCGTACTGGCCGGTGTGTTCTGGGCGGGGACGGCTCTGCCGGACGCCGGTGCGCCCGTCGCGCTGCCGCCCTCGCCGGTCCCGACGGCACCCGCGTCTCCCTCCGCGCCGACGCCGGTGCCGGGTACGCGGGTCGCGTCGGCGACGGACACCTCCTCCGGCGCGCGGATGACCGTACAGGTGACCCCGGCGGTCGGCTGGGTCCGTGTCCATGCGGCGGTGACCGGACTGCCCAAGGGGGAGCGCTGCACGCTGGTCGTGGTGGGCCGGGACGGAAGCCGGACGACAGCCGGCAGCTGGGTCGTGGGCGCCGGAGCCCGAGAAGGGGAGGGCAAGGGCGCCTCGCTCGACGGCTCGGCCGCGGTCGCCCCGGCCGACGTGGCCGCGATCGTGGTCGAGAACGAGGCGGGCAGGCGATTCGTCACCGTGCCCGTGTAGAACAGCCGCCGCAGCACCGCAGCACCGCAACACCGCAGAAACGCCGGCCGGGCCCTGTGCCCGGCCGGCGTTCGTGTGCCCGCGAAAAGTTTCTTCGGATTCGTTGAACCCGGCTTGGGCGGGCCGCGTGTTTCCGGTGCCGACACAGCGCAACGAAGTACTGGATAAGAGGAGTTGTCATGAAGAACGTGCATAAGCTCACCGTCGCCACGGCCGGGGCCGCGTTGCTGTTCGGGGTGACGGCCTGTGGAACGCAGGGGACGGACGCGAGTGGTCCCGCCGCCGCGCCGCCCGCCGCGACCGCCGCGGGCGGCGACGCCTACGGCGGTGCCACGGACGGGAGTTCCGAGGCACCGCCGAGCGGGACGACGGCCTCCGGGCCGCTGGCGGTCCGTGACGACGCCACGCTCGGTCCCGTGGTCGCCGACGCCGAGGGCTTCACCCTCTACCGGTTCGACAACGACACCGCCGACCCCTCCACCTCGGCCTGCGCCGGAGACTGCGCCAAGACCTGGCCCCCGGTCCCCGCGGGCAGCACCCAGCCCGGCGGGGTGGACGCCTCCCGCGTCGGTTCGCTCCAGCGGGCCGACGGTGTGCGGCAGCTGACGATCGCGGGCTGGCCGGTGTACCGGTTCGCGAAGGACACCGCGCCGGGCCAGACCAACGGGCAGGGCGTGGGCGGTACCTGGTTTGCGGTCACCCCGGACGGCAAGAAGGCGGGCGCTCGGCAGCCCGGCACCGCCGCGCCGGGTACGACTGCGCCGGGCTCCGGCGAGACGGGCGGGGCGGCGCTGCCCGCGCTCTCGCTGACCGACGACGACAAGCTGGGCAAGATCATCCGGGATGGCAAGGGGCGGACGCTGTACCGCTTCACCAAGGACACCGCCTGGCCGATGAAGTCGAACTGCGAGGGCGCGTGCCTGGAGAAGTGGCGGCCCGCCAAGCTGGTCGACCTCAACAAGGTCGAGGGCATCGACCCGAAGAAGCTGATCACCTACACCCGCCCGGACGGCACGAAGCAGCTCACGATCGACTGCTGGCCGCTGTACTGGTTCACCGGTGACAAGACCCCGGGTGACACCAACGGCCAGGGCGTGGGCGGCACTTGGTTCGCCGTGACGGCCGACGGCAAGCTCGCCAAGTAACCGGCCACCCGCTTCGCCGCCCGTCAGCGGGTGTGCCGGCGGCGGGCCTGCCTCACCTCGTCGTTGAGGCCCCAGGCGTCGGCGACGGGTCCGAGGTGGCCGAGCTTGTCGGGGTTGGTCACGGAACGGATGGCCTGGATCTGTCCGTCGAGGACGTCGAGGACCATGGTGGTGAGGATCTTGCCGTCCCGGTCGCGGAAGACGGCGCCGGGCTGGCCGTTGACCTCCTGCGGCGTGAGCGTCACGTCGATGCGCCACAGCCAGGGGAAGAACGCGGCCAGGAGCCGGGCCACGTTCTGTGCGCCGGCGACGGCCCTGGCGAGCTGCGGGGTCTTGCCTCCGCCGTCGCCGACGAGCTGTACGTCGGCGGCGAGCAGGTCCTGCAGGCCGTCGACGTCGCCGTTCTTCAGCGCGTCAAAGAACCGGGTCGCGAGCTCCTGCCGCTCCTGGCGGTCCGCAGCGAACCGGGGCCGGGCGGTTCAGTGGTACGAGCCGGGCTCGTAGTCGCCGGCGGGCTGGCGGGTGATGACGTTGATCCGGTTCGCCAGGTTCATGAAGGCGATCAGGAGCACCAGGGCGTTGAGCTGCTCTTCGTCGTAGTGCAGGGCGGCACGCATCCACACCTCGTCGTCCACTCCGCCGGCCGCGTCGGCGGTACGGGTCCCCTCCTCCGCCAGCTCCAGCGCGGCACGCTCGGCCTCGGTGAAGACCGTGGCCTCCCGCCACGCCGTCACCAGGTTCAGCCGCACCGGGGTCTCGCCGGCGGCGGTCGCTTCCTTGGTGTGCATGTCGATGCAGACGGCGCAGCCGTTGATCTGGCTCACGCGCAGCGACACCAGCTCCTGTGTCGCGGCCGGCAGCGACGAGTCCTTGACGACCTTGCCCGCCGACATGAGGTGCTTGAAGGCCTTGCCGGTGACGGGGCTGGCGAAGAGGTTCAGTCGTGCGTCCATGGTGTGCTCCCGTGGGGTGCTGGAAGGTGGCTACACCCCCTGAGACGAGGCAGGCCGCCCCCCTGTGACACGACGGGATGTGACCTGGGTCTCCACCTGCCGTACGGGCGCAGCTGGCCGGATGCTCTGGTCCGGGTGGAGGACGTCGGGGACGAGGGCGAGGCCACTGTCCATGGTGGAAGCAGCTGTGGAAGCCGTGGTTCTAGCGGAACGTGGGGTTTTCACCCGTCGACTTCCCCCCGGGGTGCGTGCCAGCACGACGCGGTGACACAGATCATCAAGGGGGGAAACCTGCCGGTCCCCGGGCAGGTGTGGAAGGTTGCGGTCGTCCGTGGGGCGTCCGGCGGCGGAGTGCCGGAGGTCGACGCCGCCGCGCTGCTCCTGGATGCGGCGAGCCGCGTCAGGGACGACGGCGACCTCGTCTTCCGTGACCGGCGTGCCCACACCTCCGGGGCGGTGCGGCTCGTCGGACAGGTACGGAGCGAGGAGCGGCGCGTCGCCGACTGGCTGGAGATCGACACCGCGCGTGTCGAGCCCGGCGTCCAGCGGATCGTGATCTCCGCCTCCAGCGACGAGGGGACGTTCGGGCAGGTGCCCGGGCTGCTCGTACGGACGATCAGCGCCGGTACGGGGGAGCAGCTGGCGCTGTACGAGGTCGAGGGCGCGACGACGGAGAAGGCGTTCGTCCTCGGCGAGTTCTACCGGCGCGACGGCGCGTGGCGGTTCCGCGCGGTGGGGCAGGGGTACGACTCCGGGCTCGCCGGGCTCGCGGAGGACTTCGGCATCGCGGGCGGGGCCCCGGCGAGAGTCCCCGGGCGCGAGCCCGTGCTTATCGAGGGCGTGGCCAAGGTCCCGGCGTCCGAGGCCCCTGCCCCGGTGTCCGAGCGGTCCGTCCAGCCGCCGGCCGCCCCGGCACAGCTTCCGGCCCCGGACCCGAGGCGCCCCGCCTGGCCAAGGCGCAGCCTCCCGTCCGCGCGGGCAGGGAGTCATCCCCCGCCGCCGCGCTCTTCGGTGAGGACTTTCCGGAGTTCGTCCGGGAGGGCAGCGGCTCGCTCGAGTTCACCGTCGACGATCCCCTGCCGACCGGCTTCTTCGTGGTCGACACGGAGCGGTCGGGCGACGGCTCCTTCATGGTGGACGTCGTCGACGACACCAAGCCGGGCCTCGACCTGATCGCCCACACGCGCCTGGAGGACTTCCAGGGCCGGGCCCTGATGCGGCACGACGACCGCAGCCCGCTGCGTCTGCGTGTCCACGCCCCGGACCGTGCGTGGAAGCTCACGTTCCGGCCGGTGAGCGTGGTCGAGGAACTCGGCCTCGGGGCAACGGGCCGGGGACGGGACGTGCTGCTCCACACGGGGCCCGCCGGCGAGCTGTCCGCCCAGCTGCACCCGGAAGTCGAGCTCGCCTACTTCCTGGTGGAGAGCTGCACGCCGCGCGCCCGCGGCGTCTGGGACGCCCATCTGCTCATCAGCGAGTCGCACAGGCGCCCGGAGTACCGGGTGCCGCTGCCGGAGGGCCCCGTGCTGGTGAGGGTCGGAGACGCCGAAGGGGACTGGTCCCTGGAGGTTCGGCCCACCCCCTAATGCTGCAACGGGGTTCTCCCTTGAGTTCGCGAAGGCTGAGGGGGACAAGGCCGGAGGATCCGTCCGGCACCTTTCCGTCGAACGCCGACGACGAGGCGGCTACCCCCGGATCGTTCGGCGGTGCTACGGGCCCCGGTTGGCCCCGGTACGCCCCTCACTCTCACCGGCGGCGAGCTCAGCTTCTCGGCCGACAACGTCCACAGCGTCGACTACCTCTGACATGGTCGATGGCGTGCATCAGCCGGACAAGTCCTCGTCGCGAGGGTTCCCTCTCGGGTCCGCGTCCCGGTCCGGGTGCGGATTCAGGTGCGTGTTGAGCCGGGCGGCTTGGCGTGTGAGGTGGTCGCGTTCGGCCAGATTGGGCGCCTTCCGGGCGGCCGTGGCGTAGAGCCGCGCCGCGGTCGTCAGGTCGCCGTCGCGTTCGTGGAGGTAGGCCGCCACGGCGGTGTGGCGGGGGAGCGTGTCGTCGAGGGCGGCGAGCGCGGCGAGACCGGCCCGTGGTCCGTCGGCTTCGCCGACCGCCACCGCGCGGTTGAGGCGGGCGACGGGGCTGTCGGTGAGCCGGACGAGTTCGTCGTACCACTCGACGATCTGTACCCAGTCCGTCTCCCCGGCGGTGGGCGCGTCGGCGTGCAGTGCGGCGACGGCGGCCTGGGCCTGGAACTCGCCCAGCCGGTCCCGGGCGAGCGCCGCCTGCAGGATCGTGACGCCTTCGCCGATCGCGGCCGTGTCCCACCGGCCGCGGTCCTGCTCGGCGAGGGGGACCAGGGTGCCGTCCGGCGTGGTCCGGGTGGCGCGCCGGGCGTGGTGGAGGAGCATGAGGGCGAGCAGCCCCGCGGCTTCGGGGTGGTCGATCGCGGCGGTGAGCTGCCGGGTGAGCCGGATGGCCTCGGCGGCGAGGTCGATGTCGCCGGAGTATCCCTCGTTGAAAACCAGGTACAGGACGCGCAGCACGGTGGCGACATCGCCGGGCTGGTCGAAGCGGACGCCGGAGACGGTGCGTTTGGCCCGGCTGATGCGTTGCGCCATCGTCGCTTCGGGGACGAGGTAGGCCTGGGCGATCTGGCGGGTGGTGAGCCCGCCGACGGCGCGCAGGGTGAGCGCGACCGCGGACGACGGCGTCAGGGAGGGATGGGCGCACAGGAAGTAGAGCTGGAGCGTGTCGTCCGCCGGGGCCGAGAGCCCGGGCGACGGTTCCTGGTCGAGGCGGTCCTCGCGCCGCCGCCGGGCGGTGTCGGCCCGGGTCGAGTCCAGGAACTTGCGCCAGGCCACGGTGACCAGCCAGCCCTTGGGGTCGCGCGGCGGATCGTCCGGCCAGAGGCGGACGGCTTCGACGAGGGCGTCCTGCACGGCGTCCTCGGCCGCCGCGAAGTCGGCTCCGCGACGGACGAGGACGGTGAGGACGCTCGGCGTGAGGGTGCGCAGCAGGGCGTCGTTCATGGGTGAGGTCACTCGGTGATGGTGGGCGGCGCGGTCAGGAACGGGCGTACTTCCAGCCATTCGTGGATCGGCTTACCGCCCGCTCCGGGGGCGGCCGAGAGTTCCCCGGCCAGTTCGACGGCGCGCTCGTAGCTGTCGACGTCGATCACCATCCAGCCGGCGATCAGGTCCTTGGTCTCGGCGAACGGGCCGTCGGTGACAGGCGGGCGGCCCTCGCCGTCGTAGCGGACCCAGCTTCCCTGGGGTGCGAGCGCCTGGCCGTCGACGAACTCGCCGGTCTTCTCCAGCCGGGCCGCGAAGTCGTGCATGTACTGCACGTGGTCCGAGATCTCCTGCGGTGTCCACTGGTCCATGGGCACGTCGTTGGAGGCGGCGGGGGCGCCGCGGTAGTGCTTGAGCAGCAGGTACTTCGCCATGGTGTCTCTCCTCGGTCCGGTGCGGGCCATTCTGGCCGCGTTCACTACGGGGACGGAGCAGGCCACGGCTTCTCGACATCGCCGGCCGAACTTTTTCGGGACTTCCCCCGACGCCAGGGTGGGGCCCTGCGACCGGGGCCCGTGACCGTGACGGCATCCGCCGACGTGATGCCGTCGTCGGGACCGGTACCCCTGGGGTGCCTTGGTGACTTCAAAGTGCGTTCTTCCGTCCTTCCCGCCACCCCCGCATGATTCCAGTGGCGGCAAGAAGAGACCCGGAACGGTCTCCGGCGAGTTCGACTGCCGGCCGTCCCCCGTCTTTCGCCCTTCCTGCTCTCACGCACACGTCAAGGGAACTCCAATCGCCCGCGGCCAGAATGCGGACGGTTCCCTTGGGATATTCCTGCACTTACAAGGAGAGATTTCTGTGTCCACACTGCAATCACCTTCGGACAGCGGTACCGGCCGCATGAGCGGGCGCGCGTGGGGCGTGCTGCTCGTGCTCTGTGGCGCGATCTTCCTCGAAGGCATCGACGTGGCCATGCTCAATGTGGCGCTGCCCTCGATCCGCGAGGACCTGGAGATGTCCACGGGCATGCTCCAGTGGGTGATGAGTGCCTACGTGCTCGGCTACGGCGGGTTCATGCTGCTGGGCGGCCGGGCCGCCGACCTGTTCGGGCGCCGCCGGATGTTCGTGTTCTGGCTCGTGGTCTTCCTGCTCTTCTCCGGTCTGGGCGGATTCGCCACGGAAGGCTGGATGCTCATCGTCGCCCGCTTCGTGACGGGTGTCGCGGCCGCTTTCATGACGCCTGCGGGCCTGTCCATCATCACCACGGGCTTCGAGGAGGGCCCGCAGCGCAACAAGGCCCTCCTGGTCTATTCCGGCACCGCCGCCGGCGGCTTCTCCATCGGCCTGGTGGTCGGCGGTCTACTGGCCGCCGTGAACTGGCGCTGGGTGTTCTTCGCTCCTGTCATCCTCACGCTCGTCATCCTCGTCGCGGCGCTCGTCCTCATCCCGAAGTCGCCTCGCCCGGACCGCGAGGGTCAGGGTGTCGACCTGGCCGGCGCGCTCAGCGTCACCGGCGCGATCCTGCTGCTCGTCTTCGGCGTCGAGCGTGCCGCGCACGCCTCCGCGGCCGTGACGGCGGCCACGATCGGGGCGGGCCTGGTCCTGTTCGGCGTGTTCATCGCGATCGAGCGCAGAGCGGCCTCGCCGCTGGTACGCCTGGGGATTTTCCGCAGTGGCTCGCTGGTCCGCGCGAACCTGGCCGGCATGCTCTTCGCCGCGGGCTTCTTCGGATTCCAGTTCATCGCTGTGCTCTACCTGCAGGAGCTGCGCGGCTGGTCCACCCTGCAGACCAGTTTCGCCCTCATCGTCATCGGCGTGGACGCGATCCTGTCCCCGACTCTGACTCCCCGGCTCGTGGCGAAGTTCGGCAACGCCCGGGTGATCTTCGGCGGCCTGCTCCTCGCGGCGCTGTCCTACGCCCTGTTCCTGCCGGTCGGCGCTGACTGGACGTATCTGGCGATGTTCCCGAGCCTGATCATCCTGGGCCTCGCCTTCTCCCTGGCGTACGGGCCGCTCACCATCCTGGCCACCGACGGTGTCGCGGAGGAGGAGCAGGGCGTCGCGGGCGGTCTGCTGTACACGTCCTTCCAGTTCGGCGCCGCCCTCGGCCTGTCGTTCGTCGCCACCGTGAACATCGCCGCGACGGACGGCACGTCCCCGGCGGCTCTCCTCGACGGCTACCGCGCCGCCCTGGTCGTGCCTCTGGTCGCCGCCCTCGTCGCCGCCGTCATCAGCGCCTTCGGCCTGCGCACCCGATCCGGGGCCGGAGCGGGGGACGGCGACACCGGCCACGTACCCGCCCCGGCCCCCGACAAGGCCGTGCCCGTCGAGGCGGCGAGGTAGTTCCCGGCCGGCGCGCGAACAGCCGGCGCCTGGCGTCACGGATCACCTGCCGAGAGGAAGAGAAATGCCTGCAGCCACCGTGGAATCCTTCTCGGAAATCGAGGACAAATTCTTCGCCTACATCCAGGACATCGTCTACTGCACCATGATCACAGTGGACAGGAAATCGCGCCCGAGGGCCCGTGTGCTGCTGCCCGTCTGGGAAATGGTCGACGGAAAGCCGGTGGGTTGGCTGGCGGCCTACAAGACCCCCGTCAAGGCTGCCCACCTGGCCCACAACCCGCATACGACGTACTCGTACTGGAACCCCCGGCAGAACGCCGTGTTCATCGACAGCGTCTCCACCTGGGCCACGGACCCGGAATCCCGGCAGTACGCCTGGGACCTCTACCGCAAGGGAAGTCCCGCGGGCGTCGGCTACGACCCGATCGGGTTCTGGCGCGGCGGCCCCGAGGACCCCGGCTACCACGTCCTGCGCATCGATCCCTGGCGGGTGCAGGTGCTTCGCGGCTCGGACCTGAAGAGCCGCATCTGGACCGACGGGGACCGCCGCTGACCCCGGGCACGGATGGCTGAACGGCCCCCTCCCCAGGACGACACCGGCGCAGCCGAGCCGCTGGATCGGGCCGGGAGCGAGGGGGCCGGGCTACCACCGCAAGTTAAGATACCGCGCAAGCGGTCTATTTCGATCGTGATGAAGACGCGAGAGCGAGGGGTGGCTGTGGCGCAGCAGGAGCGGGCGATCCGTACCCGGAAGGTCATCCTGGAGGCCGCCGCGGCGATCTTCGACGAGCGTGGCTACGAGGCGACGACCATCGCCGAGGTCCTGGAGCGGGCCGAAGTGACCAAGGGGGCCCTGTACTTCCACTTCCCGTCCAAGGGGGACCTGGCGCGCGGCGTCCTGGCCGCCGCCGTGACCACCGACGGCGTCCGCCCGCACGACCTCAAGCTGCAGGAGATGGTCGACACCCTCCTGCTGCTGGCCTATCGATTGCCCCGTGAGCCGATGCTCAGCGCCGCCCTGCGGATGGCGGTCGACCCCCAGTCGCGCCGTCAGTTCGGCACGGCCTGGCCCGACTGGACCGAGCTGATGGCCGGCTTCCTCAAGGACGCCAAGACGCGGGGTGAGGTCCTTGCGCACACCGACGAGGAAGAGATCGCCCGCATGATCGTGTCCACCTGGACGGGAGTCCGGGTGGTGACCGAGGGCCTCCCCGGCACGTACGACCTGGCAGGCGAGATCTCCCTGCTCATCCGACTCCTCCTGGCGGGCGTCGCGACCCCTGCCGTCCTGCCCCGCCTGGAAGTCTCGGCCGCCCGCGCCGCTCACCTCTACGACGACATGCCGGCCTGGCGTGTCGAGACGGCAGGGTCCGCCGCCGGCATCACCCACTGATCCCTGCTCATCCCGGGTGAGCGGGCTCCCTCTGGGGCGGCGCGACGCCGCCGCTTTCCCACGGGATCCGGAGAGGGCTGAGTACCCGCTCGTGCAACCGCTGGACATCGGGCGACGGTTCGAGCCCCAGCTCGTCCCGCAGCAGGCGCCGGATGCTCCGGTAGGCGTCCAGTGCCTCGGCGCGCCGCCCGGCCTGATGCAGGGCGGCGATCAACTGGCCGTGGAACCATTCGTTGAGCGGGTAGTCGTGGACGAGCGTGCGCAGCTCGGGGATGAGTTGACGGAGCCGCCCGAGCAGGTGTGCGGTCTCGATCCTCAGCTCCAGCGCCCTGATCCTCAGCTCCTCCAGATGGACGATCCTGCCGGCGAGGACGCTGCCCGTCGGCACGTTGGAAAGCACCGGGCCGCGCCACAGGCCGAGCGCGGTGCCGACCGCCCCGCCCGCCGCCTCGTACCGGCCCGCCAGGAACTCCTCCTTCCCGCGGGCGACCAACTGCTCGAAGACCTTGATGTCTACGGCCGCCTCGTCGACGTGCAGCGTGTATCCGCCGAACTGCGTGCTCAGCACGGGGCGGCCGCCGCCCGAGGGGCCGCCGTCCGAGGGGCCGTCCGGGCGGGCGTCCGGTAAGGCGAGCAGCCGGCGTGCGTGGTGCACGTAGGTCTGCACGGTGTTGAGGGCCGAGCGCGGCGGGCTGTGCTGCCACAGTTCCCGGATGAGGGTGTCCGGCGTGACGGGGGCGTTGGCATGAGCGAGGAGCACGGCCAGGACCTGGGAGACCTTGGGGCTGCCCGCCGGAAGAATCCCGCCGTCGTCGCCGACGATCTGAAACGGTCCGATGAGGTTGAATCGCACGGCACTCTCTCCTTCAGGGCGAACGGCCAGGGCGGTTCGGCGTTGGCCATGGGACTCACCGACACCCGGTTGTGCCCATGGCGCGCCGAAGGGACGCCGCGCCGGGGGAGGAGCCCGCGACGAGCCATGCAAATCAAACCACATGCGCGGTTTTTTGTGGCGCCCTTAAGACGTACCATCCGAGAGGAGGAGCCCCACTGCCCGGCGCCGCCGCGAAGCGAACACCGGGGACGACAGTGCGACACGACAGGCAGGCGGACCGATCGCCGCCGGCGCTCAGCGACCAGGAGTCACCAGCCCCGACTCGTAGGCGACGATGACCAGTTGGGCGCGGTCCCGCGCTGCCAGCTTTCCCATGATCCGGCTGACATGGGTCTTCGCCGTGAGGGGCGAGAGCCCCAGTGCTTCAGCGATCTCCGTATTGTTCAGGCCCCGACCCACCAGGGTCAGGACCTCGCGTTCACGATCTGTCAGGCCTTCCGGTCCGCCCATCGCCGGGGCCTGGGGGAGCGCCAGGGCCCGGGCGATCAGCCGAGACGTCGGGCCCGGAGACAGCAGAGCCTCGCCGGCCGCGACCGTACGGATCGCGGCGAGGAGTTCGGCCGGGCGGATGTCCTTGACCGCGAAGCCCGACGCGCCCGCCCGCAGCGCCTCCATGACGTGCTCGTCCGTGTCGTACGTCGTCAGGACCAGCACCCTCACCCCGGCCAGGTCCTCGTCGGCGGCGATGAGCCGGGTCGCACTGATGCCGTCGAGCTCGGGCATCCGGACGTCCATCACCACCACGTCGGCCCGCGCCGAACGGGCCAGCTCCACCGCCTCCTTGCCGTTGGCCGCCTGTCCCACGACCTCCATGTCCGGCGCCGACTCGACAAGCATCGCGAACGACGCCCTCACGAGATTCTGGTCGTCCGCGAGCAGGACCCGGATCACACCGCCACCTTCCCCACCGTGAGCGGCAGCCGCGCCGACACCTCGAAACCCCCGCCTTCGCGCGGGCCCGCACTCAGGGTGCCGCCCACGCTCCTGGCCCGCTCCCGCATCCCGATGATCCCGTACCCCGCCCCCTCCTCTCGACCGGAGCCATGCACACCACCCACACCATCAAGACCATGCAGCCCGCCATCACCATCAGGCTCACCGAGGGCGTCCAAACCGCCGGCCCCGCCCCCTCCGCCGACACCCCCGTTGGTCACTCTCACGGTCAACTCCTCCTCCACCAGCCCGACATCGACCCGCACGCCCGCTCCCCGGCCCGCGTGCCGTACGGCGTTGGTCAGTGATTCCTGCACGATCCGGTAGGCCGCCGCGCCGACCGCCGCGGGAACCTTCGCCGTCCCCGTCCGTACCGTCAGATCGGCGCCCGAGGTCCGAACGAGGTCGGGCAGTGAGGCCAGGTCCGGCAACGGGCCCTCCGGGGCGGCCCGCAGGACGTCCAGGGTCGTACGCACCTCGGCGCGGGCGTCCCGGCACGTTTCGGCGATCTCGTCGAGCGCCCGGACGAGCGCCTCCCGGTCGAGCCGGTCCGGTGTGGCCACCAGCACGTGCGCGGCGACGGACGTCTGCACACCGATGAGGGTGATGGAGTGGGCGAGGAGGTCATGGAGGTCTCTGGCTATCCGCAGCCGTTCCTCGACGACCTTCCGCTCCGCATCCCGCTCGGCCCGCTCCATCACACCGGCAACCAGCTGCCGGTAGAGCCGGATGCTCGCGCCGAAGACGAGCATCGCGATCACCCAGCCCGAGACTCTGAGCAGCTCCACCATTTCGTGCGGGTTGACGACGAGCTGGATGGTGAGCGTGACGGAGGTGACGATGAGCGCCACGAGCACCGTCCGCCGGGGCCGACCGGTCGCCGCGACCGTGTACAAGGCGGTCATGGAGGCCGGTATCGGTGCGAGGTGCATGTAGTCGAGCGCGTGGTACGGGGCGACGACGGCCACGACGGCAAGGAGCACCGGCAGGGGGGCCTTGCGCCGCCAGGCCAGCGGGACGTGCGCGGCGAGCAGCAGCGCCCAGCCGACGAGGTCCGGCCGGCGGCCGTCGTCGACCGTGAGCGCGAGCACTCCGGCGAGCACCGCGAAGACCGCGGCGGCCGTCGCGTCACACCGCACCGGATACGGTGCGGCCTGCGGGTCACGGGTGAAAGCCGCTGCGAAGTCCATGGTGTCCATCCTCCCAGCGGGCGGGGGCTCCTGGCAGTCCGGGGGAGCCCCCACCCGCCCCTGATCAGACCCCTACGGGCAGCCGCTCGGACTCTGAACCGGCCGTTGACGCGGGCTTCTTGGCCAAGGGACCCGGCCACCACACCCGGCGACCGAGGAGCACGCTCGCACTGGTCACGAGATACGTACGGACCAGGAAGGTGTCGAGGAGGACGCCGACCGCGATGACGAAGCCGAGCTCGGCCAGTTGCACCATCGGCATGTTGATGAGGACCGCGAAGGTGGCGGCGAGCACGAGCCCCGCCGAGGCGATCACACCGCCGGTCGAGCGCAGCGCGGCCAAGGCCGCCGGCCCCGGCTCCAGCCCATCGAGGCACTCCTCGCGCATCCGATGCATGAGGAAGATGCCGTAGTCGACGCCGAGGGCGACGAGGAAGACGAAGGAGAGCAGCACCAAGCCCGGATCAGTGCCCTCGAAGCCGAAGAGCCCCTCGAAGACGAGACCGCCGATGCCGAGGGCCGCGCCCCAGACCGCGACGACCGCGGCGACCAGGATCAGCGGTGCGACGAGACTGCGCAGCAGCACGACAAGCACGATCAGCACCACGACGAGGACGAGCGGTACGACGATCCTTTGGTCGCTGGTACTGGTGTCGGCCATGTCGAGCTGCTCGGCGCTGGGCCCGCCGACGTACACCCCCTCGCCGAGCACCGAGCGCAGCTCCCTGATCGTGGCGGTCTCGCCCGCGGACTGCGGCGCATGCGACGCGACGACGGAGATCTCGCTCCAGCCGCTGCCGCTGCGCGCGAGTTCGGCTCGCGTGACCCCCTCGGTCGCACGGGCCCGCTCCAGCACCCCGCCGGAAGCCGCCTTGGGCGCGACGACCGTGATGGGCTGGGTGCCCATCTGGGGATACGCGGCGGCCAGCGTCTTCATCGCCGTGACGGCCTCCGGGGTGGAACTGAAGGAGTCCTCCTGCTTGATGGCCCCGGGCAGGTTCAGCACACCGAGCGCCAGGGCCGCCAGAGCGGCGGCACCGGTGAGCAGGACGGCGAGGGGACGCCGGCCGGCGGAGGAGCCCATGGCGGCGAACAGAGAACGGCGCGCGGCCTTCGGCACACTCCCGTACGCCGGGATCAGCGGCCAGAACACCCGCCGCCCGAGCACGACGAGCAAGGCCGGAAGCAGCGTCAGCATCGCGACGAGCGCGCACAGGACACCGACGGCCGCCGTGGGCCCCATGCCCCGGCTGCTGTTCATGTCGGCGGCCAGCAGGCAGAGCATGCCCAGCGCCACGGTCCCCGACGACGCGAGGACGGCGGGCCCACAGCCGCGCAGGGCGGCGACCATGGCGTCGTACGGGCGGGGAATCCGGCGCAGTTCCTCGCGGTACCGGGACACGAGCAGCAGCGCGTAGTCGGTTCCCGCACCGAAGACGAGGATCGTCATCACACCGGTGCTCTGGCCGGAGACGCTGATGTCGAAGCCCTGGTGCAGGGCGTAGGTGACGGCCATCGACAGATAGTCGGCGACCCCGGCGACGGTCAGCGGCACGAGCCAGAGGAACGGACTGCGGTAGATGACGATCAGCAGGACCGCCACGACCGCGACGGTCGTGTAGAGCAACGGCCCGTCGAGAGAGCCGTACACCTCGCTCGCGTCCGTGGCCAGGGCACCGGGCCCGCCGACCTCACCGCTCACTCTCTCGCGGACGTCGTGGACGAAGGCGTCCCTGGCCACCTCGTCCGTCCCGGGCTGGGTACTGGACACCGCGTACAGAAGGGTCGTCCCGTCCTCGGAGGGAACCGGACGCGGAACCGAGGTGAGCGGGTGCTCGGCGGCGACCGCCTCCACTTCCCGAGCGGCACTCGCCCGGTCGGCGTCGGTGAGCCCACCCTCGCGGTGATAGACGAGGACGAGGTCGGTGGACTCCCCGCCCGGCATCTGCTCGGTGATCTTCGCGACCTGAGTCGAGTCGGCACTCGCCGGCAGGTAGTCGACGGCCCTGTCACGCTGTACATCACCGAGATTGCCCGCGAGGGGCGCGGCGAGAGCGAGCACGATCACCCACAACGCCAACACCCCCCAGCCGACGATCCTCTTGCGCCCTTCCATCGGGCCTCCCTCCGTAGATCCTCAACAGTCGATCCCAGATTCCCGCTCCCGGAACGAGGATTCGTCGCACCGAAGACCGAGTTGAGGACTACTACGAGGGTCGGCACACCAAGCCGCCTACTCCCGGGGAAGTACGCCCGCACCCCACAACCTCGTGACCGGACACCCACACAGAAAGCCGCCACCACCAGAGTCACCACGCTCCGGGTGAAGGCTTCCTCTCTGATCACCCACCACAGCGCCCCCCCGCAACCAGGACGCCTGCTCGACACGGGCACGGTCTTCGTCGTGACGGCGGAACACCCCCAGGCTCACGCGCCGGACATGGATCAGGCTTTGCGGGCGAGTAGGTGGATTTCCTGGAACTGCCGTCGGTCCGTGGGCTGGGGCTCGCGAACCATCCGGGCCACCTCGGCAAACCCGGATGTCCGCAGCAACGCGGCAAGGTGATCAGGCCACCACCGGTAGGCCGGGGCGACTGCGTGATCGAAGACCTGTGTCGGGTGAGAAGAGTCATCGCTGGCCGAGAAGCCCATCAACAAGTGGCCGCCAGGCGCCAGCACGCGACGGAATTCCGCCAAGATGACCGGGAGTTCCAGCGGCGGAGTGTGGATGACGGACCAACGCGAGAGTACGCCGCCCAGCACGCCGTCAGCGATGTCCAACTCCGCCATGGAGCCGACGTCGAACCGCAGCTCCGGATTCGCCTGCCGAGCCAGCTCGATCATTGCGGGAGAGGCGTCGACACCGAACGCCTCCAGCCCCAGCTCGTCCAGATGGGCGGTGATATGTCCGGGCCCACACCCGAGATCCGCGACCTGGACGTCCCCACTCGCGCTGACGACATCGGCGAAGGCAGCCAAGATCGCGCGGTCCAGGGGACTGTCACGCAGCGTGTCGCGGAACAATTGAGCATAGAGAGGGGCAGCAGTGTCGTAGGCGTCGCGGGCGGCACTGAAGGCATCGTGTTCGACCATGCTCGTGACAATAGTTCCCGCCCCTGAGGCGAGCCGAGAGAGCTCCGCTCCTGCCCGATGCAGACATCTGAATCTCCCCCCGGCGCCCTGGCCATCAGGACCACGGACCTCCACGACGACCGCCTGGAGCAGCACAGCACGATCCCTCCGAGAGGCCATCCCAAGGACACGCGCTGACGCCCCTCGCTGTTCGCCCCCGATGGCGAGGACGCTCACCCGTCGCCGCCGACCCCACCCCCACGTCCATGACCACGCGCTGCACCCGGGTGCTGTCGCCCGGTTCAAGGCCACAGCCGTACATCGCATCTCATCGACGAGGTGGCTGGATACCTGGTACGTCTCGCCGCGAACGGCGTCGAGTGCGAGCGGGTCGAGTGTTCAGCTCCGGGGCGGGCGAGTGGGCTTTCAGCGGGCTCGTACACGGGGTCAGAAGTCGAAGACAGGCCCGGTCGCGAGCATGAGGGCGCAGTCGTCCTCATACGTGCGTTCCCAGCGGATTTCGCGGCCTCGGAAGGTGCCGTGCGCGGTCACCGTGACGGCTGTGGAGTCGTTGGAGCAGACGGCGGTGCTCTGCCCCGGCAGACGGTCGAGGTCGCCGTCGGCCGTGCGGAGGTCTCGGCAGGCCTCGCGTGTGAGCGGATGGTCGTGGCCTTCGGAGCCGGGGCAGTCGAGCCGGACGAACCCGATGACCTCGGTCTCGCCCTGCATCCGGGTGGCGGTGAGCAGGAGGTGCGCGTCCAGGGTCGGTTCGACGAGACCTACGGCGGATGCGGCGGGAGCGAGGCCTGCGGCGAGGATGCCGGCACCGAGCAGCCCTGTGAGGATCTTGTTCATGATCGAGTCAACAGACGCCGAAGGCGCTTGGATACGTAACTCGATGGAGTCACACCACAGACCGACTGGTGCCGTGCATGTGCGGCTTCCCAGCTTGCGCGGGCTGCGCCGAACAGCCGAGGTAACTCCTCGCCGCTACCGGCTCGGTCGCCGGGCGCTGTCGTAGGCAGGGCCGGCGGCCGCGTGGGCAGTCCCTTGACACGTGTTCATTCCGCTATGGGAAGGCATTCGGCCAGGAAGCCGATGATGTCCTGCCAGGCTCGGTGCGCGTGTTGCGGGTGGTAGCCAACGCCGGGGACTACCTTCTGGTCGACAGGCGGGTGGTGGAAGGCATGCAGTGCTCCGCCGTACACCGTGAGGCGCCAGTCGACGCCGGCCGCCTGCATCTCGGCGGCGAACGCGTCTCGTTGCGCGGGCGGCATGATCGGGTCTTCTGATCCGACTCCGGCCCAGACGGGGCAGCGGATACGTGCCGCTTCGCCCGGCCGGCCGGTCAAGAGTGCGTTGACTGTCCCGATGGCGCGCAGGTCGACGCCGTCACGTCCGAGTTCCAACACGATGGCGCCCCCGGTGCCGTAACCGATGGCAGCGATCTGCTCGGGGTCGGTTCGTGTTTCGGCGCGCAGCACGTCGAGCGCCGCGTGGCCGATGCCCCGCATCCGGTCGGGGTCGGTGAGTAACGGGGTCACGCGCGCCAGCATTTCTTCGGGGTCGGTGAACCAGCGCCCGCCGTTGATGTCGAAGGCCAGCGCCACGTAACCCAGTTCGGCGAGGGCATCGGCCCGGCGTCGTTGGAAGTCGTTCAGACCCGGCCCTTCCGGACCGATCAGGACTGCGGGCCGGCGGTCGACACCGGTGGGGAGTGCGAGGTGCCCGACCATCGTCAGGCCGTCGGCCGGGTACTCGATTTTGCGTGTGGTGATCGTCGTCATGAGAGCGGACTGTAGTGACGGTCGAGCCCGGTCGGGCCGGTCTTCACTCTCGGCGGAACAGCGCGGGCGGGGCCCAGCCGGCCAGCAGCCCCCTCCCCCCGGTGCAGGACGAGGAGCGCCGCCGCAGGCGCCGAGACAGCCGTCGAGGACGTGCCTGATCGTCGGGCATCTGGGCGATCCCGCGTTCTTCGTCGTGATCGGGATCATCGGCCTGTTCGCCACGACGGAGGACCCGGGCAGGGACGATCCGGACGGGGCCTGCGGGCTACGTGAGGATCGCAGCAAGGCCAGTGACTTCGTCATCAGCGTCGAGTTCGTCGGGCCGGCGGTCGAGCCTCTCGCCGAGGCCCACGCCGCCCTCACCCACCTGGCTCCGGGGGCAGGTCGCCCACGACCGGGCCCGGGGCCTCGGGCAAGTCGACGAACCCGTTGTCGATGGTCACGCAATTCCCCACGGATGACGCTGCATCCTCATGTAATTCCCCACCCTGTCGGGCCGCTCTGTATCACTGGTGCCCGACGCCTGTCGGGCTGGTCAGATGCCAACACGGGTGGGCACAGCGTCCGCACGTCCGTAGCCGAGCACGCGGGCGAGGACTTCGCGGAAGAGGACGATGTCTTCGGCCGGTGCTTCGATGACGGCCTCGATCTCGCTGTCGGTCAACCGCAGGTCGTCCAGGGCTTCAGGATCGAGTGACACGCGGAGGACGTTGCCCGTCAGAACGGCTTCGCGCACACAGCCATATGCGGTGCCTTGCCCGGCCGTGACCAGGCAGTGCGTGTCCATCCTCAGGGCGACCTCATCGCGCACGAGGAAGCCCTCGCCGAGATTCGAGCCCTGGTTCCCGGCTCCGGGCGAACTCGGCGACCGGTGTCCTCGGCCGCCGGACGACGAGTGGTGCGCCTGGCAGCGTACGGGCCAGTGGGCCGACGATGCAGCAGGACTGTCAGCCGCCGGTGAAGCCGAGCAATGCGACATCGGCGGCAGCGCGTAGCAGGGGCAAGGTCTTCGCGAGGCCGTGAGGTTGACAAGGGCTACGACTCCGACCATCTGCGGCAACGCTGCGCGAGCGCGGCATCGTGCCGCGGATCGCCCGGCGTGGCATCGAGTCCTCCCAACGCCTGGGCAGCCATCGCCGGGTCGTGGAACGCACGATGTCCTGTCCTGTCCTGAGCTGCCGGTTGCCGTCGCCGGCACCGGCGGTAGGAGCGCAAGGCCGACCACTTTCTCGCCTTCACGAGTATCTCCGCGTCCCTCAGCTGCCACCGCCGCCTTGCCCGTGCGGACGCGCGGAACGGGTCAGCATGAGGCTGCTCCAACGCTGCTCGCCCAGACACGGATGGGCACCAAATCTGGCTCGGTGTCGATCTGCTCCGAGTGGTTGTGCACGCCTTCCAGGCCCGACCAGCCTGTGACACCCGGCTCACTGTCGGCCAGGAACCCCTCGATGACTGGCCCGAGGCCGGAAAGCACGTAGGCGCCGCCGAACGGCAACGCATCCGCGGGCAATGATCCCGTCGAGCACCGAAGCTGACCGGCCTGCGCGTCATGCCACACGTAGAACGTCGCCACTCCGGGAAAGCCCAGCTCGCGGATACGCACCTGGACGGCTGAGGCAGTCCGCTCGAAGGCGGCCACCACCGCGGAAACGGACAACGACTTCCTGTCCTCGTCCTCCGCACTCAGCCACCAGGTGTTGGTCTCCCACTCCACCCGACGGTCAGCCGGCTCCAGTACCAGGGGCTCGTCCGCCACCTCGGCGATCCATGTCAACAACACCGCAGCAGTATCCCCGCACAGCCCGTGGTCTCAGCAACCGCCATCCAGCAAGTTCAGCAACGGACACCGCAGGGTCCACGGAGGCGTGCGCGCTACGCGGTGCGATTCGGTCTCTGCGGCGGACAGCACCGGCGGCGCTCTCCGGGGTCAGGGCTACGGGGCACCTGCCGCTGCCAGCACCGCGACAGGCAGGAGCAGAATCCACTGCGGCAGGCGGAGTAGTGGTCTGGTCCAGCCGACGGACAGCGTGACGACAAGGAAGACTGCCGCGTACGCGACGAAGTGCGCAGCCACGAACCACGCAACCAGACCGGTCCCTGGCGTACCGTCCATCAGGGAGAGGTAAAGCAGGGCGAGTCCGGAGAGCACCAGGTCGACGCTCACCATGTGCCACACGGCGTGGAGGACACGCTTGGGTTCGTCCGCGAGTCCACAGGCCAGCAGCGGGTGCACCACATCGCGGCGCCCGCCGGCGATGTGCACTGCGGCCACGCCGACAGCGGTGATACCCGCCGCGAGAAGCCAGCTGTTCATCGGACCTCGATTCCCTTGGCCACGACAGTGGCCAGCAGCGCGGCCAGTTGCTGGTCAGGGTGCTCCCCGACCAGCCCTACGTGGAAGAACACAGCTCCTGCCAGCGTGTCCAGGACCAGGTCCACAGGCGTTTCGGCCGCGATCTCCCCGCGCACCACGGCGCGTTCGAAGACGATCAGCAGCCGATCCTTCGAAGGGGCCAGGAAGTCGCCGCGGATGCGAGCCTTCAATTCCGGATCGGCGGCGAAGTCAGCGAGCAGCCCCGGGAGTGCCGCCGCGGCGGCAGGCGCGCGGAACTCGTCGACCAGGCCCTGCAGCAGCGCGGTCAGATCCCCGGCCAGCGTTCCGGTGTCCGGGGGCGGAGCGTCATCGGTGGTCGTGAAGACAGCCTCGAAGACCAACTCCGGTTTGCCCGGCCACCGCCGGTAGATCGTGTCCTTGCCGACACCGGCCCGCGCGGCCACCGCCCCGATCGACGTCGCGGCGTAGCCGACCTCGACCACCAGCTCTGCCGTCGCGCCGATGATCGCCTCGTGTGATCGGGGATCCCTGGGGCGCCCCCTGGAGGGCGGAGAGGAACTCATGGCATTTACCTTACGGGTCGACCCGTAAGGTAAACAAGGGGGCCGGCTCGCCGTTCAGAACCGGAGCCGGTGACGCCACTCAGGTGGCCGGACAAGCCGACGAGCGGGCGCAGTTACTCCTGAAGGCCGTCGATGGCGGCGTGGGTGAACCCGCGGGATCGGCGACAACCGCTCCCGGAACCCACCACGTTCGAACAGGACCCGAACGCACCCCCGACCGTCGCGGAACCTGGCCGAATCCTCATCGGCACCACCGACGGAAGACTGCTGGACTGTCCGACTGTCCGGAGAGTGCCAGTGCTCTCTGAGCACGCTGAGAGCACTCGGCGATCCGTTCGGGCGTACAGGCGGGTGGGGGCCTCGCGGCCGCTGGTGATCTCGCAGGGGCCCGGCCACCCCTTGAACTACGCGCCGGGCGAAACATCGCACCACTCGGCTGCCTTCACCTCACAGTGGTGACCATGCTGAACCGAGTAGCCGTCCTGTCCGACATCCACGGAGTCCTGCCGGCCCTGGAGGCAGTACTCGCCGAACCAGACGTCACCGCCGCCGATCGCATCGTGCTCACCGGCGACATCGCCGCCGGCCCGCAACCGACCCAGGTTCTCGACCTGCTGACCAGCTTCGGCGACCGCGTCATCTGGATCAGCGGCAACGCCGACCGTGAACTCGTCGAATACCGCCGGGGACAACGCGACTCGATCCCCGACCCGATCGCTCCCTGGGCAGCCGAACAGCTCCGCGAGGACCATCTCGACCTTCTCGGCTCGCTTCCACGACAACTCTCCCTGTCCGTTACTGGCCTGGGAAAGGTGCTGTTCTGCCATGCGACCCCGCGCGACGACGAGGAGGTCGTCCTGGTCGACTCCCGCCTCGACCGCTGGAAGGAAGTCTTCAGCGGACTCGATACCGACATCCGCACCGTGGTCTGCGGCCACACCCATATGCCGTTCGTCCGTCTCGCCCACGGCCTGCTCGTGATCAACCCCGGCAGCATCGGCATGCCCTACGGACGAACCGGAGCACACTGGGCCCTGCTGGGCCCGGGTGTCGAACTCCGCACCACGCACTTCGACCTCGAAGCCGCAACCACCCAGCTGTGCCAGGACTCGTCCTACCCCGACATCACCGAATGGGCCGACTACTTCCTGCACGCTCGCGCGACCGACGCCGACGTCCTCGCGGCCTTCGCCCCACGGGACGGACGCGACCACAGCCTGTGACACTCGCTTCCCACCCACGGCAGCGGGCAGCCGAACACGGCTACAGGATCAACGACGCCTACCAATCCCAGGGGGCCGGCATCGGTGTCTGGGGCGCGGCCGGCGACCGGAACGGGGACTGAACCCATGACCCCATCGAGCGAGGTGACCGGCCACCCGTCCCCGCGTTGTTCCGCAGTGAACAAGATGGTCACCGCCCTCGCCGCCACGCTCCTCGCCGTCGGCCTCGCCCCCACCGCGACCGCCGTCGCACCCCCGCCGACGGAGGACACACGCCTCCATCTCACCGCGGCCCGCACGCAGGGCGAGACTGAGGCGATCGGGAACGTCTGGCTCGACTGCCCCGCCAGCGACCGCCCCGCCCACCCCCACCGCAAGGAGGCCTGCGCCGCCCTCGACGCCGCCGCCGGAGACTTGGACCGCCTGAACACCGAGCCGGACGCCACCTGCACCGCCGAGTACGCCCCCGTCACCCTGACGGCGCGCGGTACGTACAAGGGCCGCACCGTCGACTGGACCAAGACCTACGGCAACAACTGCGAGGCCACCGTCGCCACGGGAGCGGTGTTCTCCTTCTGACGGGCGTTCCGCCCCGCATGCGGGAACGACGTCAATTCCTGAGCTGCCAGGCGGGCCCGAGTCGACTGATCCGCTGCTTCCCGCACCGCCTCGCCCCGTGCCCCCGACATCCCCCGTCGGGGGCACGCCGACGTAGCTCGCTACACGCCGGCTTAGGCGATGGCGAGGAGCGTAAGGGGCTGGTTCGCAGGTCGCGGTGGCCACCGGGCTCCGTCAGGTGGATCACAGTGCTTTGCCCAGCGGGCTGCAGATCCTCCAGCCTGCGCCGACTGCCCGGCATCCGGACCTGGCCCGGCCCCGCTCGCACGACTCGCCCCGCAGGGCTCACACCCGGACCTGGCCTCCTGCGCCGAGGGCCTCATCGGCCTCAACTGCTGGTAGTTCGGGGGGACTGAAACCGAAGGGAACGACACAGGCAACGCTGGAAAGGCGATCACTGCGAACACATGTCCCCGTTGACGTCCCCCCCCGCCCCGGCCCCGGCCGCGTGTATTCTCACCGCGGTGGACTGCTTCGCCTTTGCCGAGATTCGAATCTCCTGCCCGGTCGCCGTCGACCTTCTGAGCCCGGCCGAACACCCGGCTGGGGGCGGCCCCCGATGACCGCCTCCGAGAACGCACCGTTGGAAGCGACGACGGCAGACCATGTCTCTGCCGTTCTGCTGGAACGGCTGGCCGACAAGCTCGGCGGCCGGGCCCCGGGCACCATCGTGTTCGGCGAGCCCATCGTGAGCCAGGACGTCACCGTGATCCCTGTGGCGCGCATCGGGTTCGGCTTCGGCGGCAACGCCGGCCAGGAGGCCGGTGAGGACAGCCTGGTCGGCGCCGGGGTCGAAGCGAAACCGCTCGGCTTCATCGAGATCAAAGACGGCAGGACCACGTACAAACCCATCCGCGATCCCTGGGTGAACGTCCTCGTACCACTGACGGGCGGCCTCCTGGCCGGGGCGGCCGGGGCGGCGATCCTGAGCCACCTGGCGCGACGCAGGAGGCGCTGAAGCAGGGCGTCCCCGGCCGATACGACGAGCGGCCTCCCGATCAGGACGCCCATGCCACCATTGGTCATCCGGGTTTTGGCATCCGGGTTTCCGCTGAAAACGCGCCCGTGACAGCGTGCGGCACAAGGCTGCCCCCTCCGGGTCCTCGTCAGTCCTTCTCCACCACCACAGCCGTCACCAAATCCTGTCCCCGGCAGCCCAACACCCCCGCAGGCGGGCGAGTTCGGGCGGCGCGGGTGGCACGCCGAGCGCGGTGAGGGCGCCGCGGGCGCAGGCCCGCACGGTCGTGAACTCGGCGCGCCGCTTGGGCACGGTCCCGCGCGACGAGCGCCTCTTCCTGCGGGGACAGGGTGAAGTCCATCCGGTCGGTGAACGACTGAACGGCCCGCACGGCGGCGGGCGGGATCGACTCGATCACGCGGCGGCGTCCGCGCCCGTCTCCTGACAGCCGCGGCAGGATCCGCCGGGCCAGGTCGGGGCGCAGACCGAAGCGGCCCCCTCCCGTGGACAGCCGGGGGCCACCTCCTCGAAGGGCACGCCGTCGTAGACGGTGCTGCGCGGGATGTGCAGATGCCCGTACACGACGGCCCGTACGTCGAAGCGGGTGTGCTAGTCGGCCGGCCAGCCGCCGCTCGGTCTCCTCGACGCGCGCCGCGCACCAGTCCTGTCGGCTGGCGCAAGGGTCCGGGTGCAGCAAGAACTCGTCGGTGCGCACGATCCCGGCCTCGTGCGCCTTCTCCAGCGAATTCTCGCGCGTCGTCGTGCCCGGGCCGGGAACCTGTAGTCGTACAGCAGGAAGAGGGGAGCGATGCGCGCCGGTCCGCCCGCTCCGGCCCACACCGGGGTGGGGGTTTTCCGGTGTGGGTGCGTTGATGCAGGTGTGTGTTTTCGTCGGTGCTTCGTGGCGTCGTACTCGTTGTGGGTTCAATTCCTGGTTGATAGTCCGTTGTTCGGTGATGGACTGGCTTTTGTTGTGTGCTTCGTGTGGGTGTGTCGGGGCAGGGGGGCAATGTTGTTTTAAGTGTGGCGTTAGGTGTGGTGTAGGGGGGGAGGTGATGCTTGTTTTCGTTTTGTTTGGGAGGGGTGGGTGTATGTCGGGTGTTTCGAGTGGGGCCGGTGTGGTGGTGGCTGCTGGTGGGGTGGCTTTGGTGACTGGGGGGTCGCGGGGGATTGGGCGGGCGGTTGCGGTTCGCCTGGCGCGTGATGGGTTTGATGTGGCGTTGTGTTTCCGTTCTGACGGGGCTGCTGCGGAGGTGGTTGCTGAGGAGGTTCGTGAGGTGGGGCGGCGGGTGTTGGTCCGGCGTGTTGATGTTGCTGACCGTGGTGGGGTTCGGGGTTTCGTTGCGGATGTGGAGGCGGGGTTCGGGCCGATCACGGCGGTGGTGGCGTCTGCGGGGATTGTCCGGGACCGGTCGTTGATGTTGATGTCCGATGAGGAGTGGGACTCGGTGGTGCGGACGAATCTGGACGGTACGGCGAATGTGTTGCGGGCGGTGGCTCGTCCGATGGCGCGGCGTGGTGTGGGGGCGATTGTCACGGTGTCGTCGGCTGCGGGGGTGGTGGGTAATGCGGGGCAGGCTAATTATTCTGCGTCGAAGGCCGGGATTATCGCGCTGACTCAGGCGATGGCGCGGGAGTTCGCGCGGCTGGGGGTGCGGGCCAATGCGGTGGCGCCTGGTTTCATTGATACCGACATGGTGGCTTCGGTGTCGAAGAAGGCTGTTGTGGACCGTATTCCGCTGGGTCGTTTCGGGACACCCGAGGAGGTGGCTGCGATGGTGTCGTTTCTTGTGTCGCCTGAGGCCGGGTATGTCACGGGCCAGGTGTTCCGTATTGATGGTGGCGTGGCTCTGTGAGCGGTTGCCTCCACCCGGATGGCGGGTGGAGGCCCGCGAGGGGGCCGCATGGTGGTCTGCGGGGGGCTGGATGGTGGTCTGCGGGTTGTTATCCGGCCGGGTTCGGGGTTAGGGGTGTGTCCAGGCTTTGGGCGAGCAGGTCTCGTAGGGCGTTGACCGTGCGTGCGCGTTGCAGCTCGGCTACGGGCAGTTCGACTTGGTAGTGCTTTTCGAGCTGGGCGACGATCTCGATCAGGTTGAGGGAGTCCGCGCGGTAGAAGTCGATGAAGTCCTGGTCGTCGTCGATCTCGTCCGGGCTCAGGCCCACGATGCCGGCGACGATCGACCGGATGTGTGCGGCCGGGTGGTCGGTGTCCTGCATGGTTCGTCCTTCGGTCGGGGCGGGTCATGGGGTACAGGGCGGGTGCGGGGCGTGGGGTGCGGGGCTGCGGGGTTGCGGGGTGCGGGGCGGGTCCATGGGGTGCGGGGTACGGGGCGGGTCACGGGGTGTGGGGCAGGTCGTGGGGTGCGGGGTGCGGGGTGGGTCGTGGGGGTGTGGGGGTGTGGGGTGTGGTGTCAGGTGGGGGAGGGGCCGGGTAGTGATGCGACGAGGAGGGAGCCGATGTCGAGGACGGTGGTGCCTTTCACGTGGGACCGGCCGGTGAACTCGCATGCGGTGCTGGAGTGGTGGACGAGCCGGACCTGGTGTTCCAGGACGTCTCCGGGGAGGGGCGAGGCATGGAATGCCAGGCCGTTCACGGCGACCAGCAGGGGGATGCGGTCGGCCGGACCGAGACCGGCCAGCGTCCACAGCAGGGAACAGGCCTGCCCGAAGGACTCCACCATGAGTGCCTGCGGGTACGCGAAGCCCGCCAGGGGGGTGTTGTCGGGGAGGTTTTGGTAGCAGTGTTCGGAGCCGGTGATGGCCTTTGTGGCGGTGAGGGAGGTCGGGGAGAATTCCCCGACGGTGTCGAGGAGGATCATCGGGGGGCGCTGGCGTAGCAGGCCGCGTATCCGCGCGTGGTCAAGCATGGGTGTCCACCGGTGTGAAGGTGGCGTCGAGTTCGACGGCCAGGCGGTGGTCGGAGTGGCGCACGATGCGGGCGTGGGCGTGGATCTCTTCGCCGTTCGGTTCGCGGGGGCGTGTCCGGAGGGTGATTTCCAGGATGTCTCCGGGGAAGAGGGGCGCCACGAAGCGTGCTCTGTCGAGGCGGTGCAGCCGCAGGCCGCCGTCGTGGAGGCTGTCGACGGCTTGTTGGACCCAGTCCATGACGACCACTCCCGGCAGGATCGGGTAGCCGGGGTAGTGGCCGGCCATGTAGTCGGCGGCGTGATCGACCGGGAGCCGTAGTACGGCGTGGGTGTTGTCGGGTGTCCGCTCGTTCCATGTCAGGGGCACGGGCAGGGCGGACATGGCTGCCTTGGGTTGCGGGGAGGGCACGGTGGTCCTCAGCCCAGGCCCGGGTGTGTCAGCAGCCGCTGGGCGAGTTCCTCCACGTACTCGGTGGTCGTGATGTCGTGGTCGAGGTACGGGACCAGTTCCCGGGTCTGTTCGTACAGGACGCGGGTGGCGGAGGACAGGCCGTCGGTACCGCGGATGTCGACTGCCTGGCAGGCGCACAGGAGCTCGAACGCGACCACGTGGGCCACGTTGTCCAGTACTTCCCGGGCGCGGCGTGCCGCGACGAAGCCGAACGAGACGATGTCCTGGAAGTCGGCGGTGGTGGTCAGGGACTGGATGGACATGGGCATCGCCATCGCCCGGGTCTCGGCGGTCAGTGACGCGGTCATGAACTGTCCGCCCATCAGGCCCAGCCGCAGGCCCGGGTCTTCCCGGCACAGGAAGGGAGGCAGTCCGTTGCTGTTGCTCTTGTCGAGGTAGCGGTCGATACGGCGGTTGGAGAGGTTCATCAGGGTTGTCATGGCGATCACCAGGTGGTCCATTGCCATGGCCACGTACTGTCCGTGGAAGTGTCCGTTGTGGAAGACCTCTGCCTCGTCGGGGTCGATCAGCGGGTTGTCGTTGGAGGAGTTCAGCTCGTCTTCGACGGTCTGCTCGATCGTGGCCAGGCTGTCCAGGACCGGTCCGAGGATCTGGGGTGTGCAGCGGATCGAGTAGGCGTCCTCGATCGACTGTGATCCGGCCTTCGCGGTGTCCGCGATCTCGCCTGCGAGGAGTTGTTCGATGTCGAGTTCGTCGACCGCGAGCCGGGAGTCGCCCAGCGTCTGCCACAGGTACTGCGCGACCTCACGCTGTCCGCGGTGCGGTTTGAGCTGGTGGACCCGTGGGTCGAACGGCTTGGTCTTGCCCGCCAGGGCTTCCACGGAGAGCGCGGAGACGAGCAGGTAGGACTGCATGAGCCGGCGGGCCCGCTGCACGTTGAGGGAGCCCAGGCCGACCATCCCCGACGTGCCGTTGATCAGGGCGAGGCCTTCCTTGAAGCTGAGTTCCATCGGGGTGATGCCGGCCCGGCGCAGTGCCTCGGCGCCCGGCAGGACCTCCCCGTTGTACCGGGCCTTCCACTGGCCTATGCAGACCAGCGCGATGGCGGCGAGCGGGCCGAGGTCGCCACTGGTGCCGAGCGATCCCTTCTCCGGTACGCAGGGCACGATTCCCGCGTTCACGACCGCGATGTACTTGTCCAGGTTGACCAGGGAGATGGCCGAGTTGCCGCGGGAGAGCGACGCGATGCGGGACACCATGATCGCGCGGACGGTGACGTCGTCCAGGCGTTCGCCCACGTTGGTCGCCACCGCGTTGAGCAGGTTCTCCTGGAGCCGGCGTGCCATGGAGACGGGGACGAGCCAGTCGGCGAATCCGCCCATGCTGGTGGTCACGCCGTAGATGATCCGGCCGTCCGCCACGAACTTCTCCAGCGTGCGCCGCGAGGCGTCGACCCGTTCGCGCACGCCACCGTCCAGAGCCAGCCCGGGGCCTGTCGCGGCGGCGATCGACTCGATGTCCGCCAGCAGTACGCGGCGGTCCAGGGACAGGGTGTACGTCATGCGGGGCTCCTCGGTGTCGGATCGGTGTCAGCGGGTCCGTCGTGAACGGTGGTGGTCACCAGGTGGGCGAGCAGCGTCCGGTCGACTTTGCCGTTCTCGGTCAGGGGCAGGTCGGGCAGGGCCCGGATGAGGCGCGGCGTCATGTAGGCGGACAGTTCCCGGGCGCAGAAGGCGAGTGCCGCGTCTTCGTCGAACGGCGCCGCTGTGTCGTCCAGGACGACGCCTGCGATCAGTACGTGGTCCCCGCCGCGCGCCGTGACGGCGGCCGCGGCCGCCGTCACGGCGGGCAGACGGGCCAGCACACTCTCCACCTCGCCCAGCTCGACCCGGTTGCCGCGGATCTGCACCTGGGAGTCGGCGCGGCCGACGAAGTACAGCTCGTTGTGCTCGTCCAGGTAGGCCAGGTCGCCGGTGCGGAGCACCAGCTGCCCGTGCCGCGGGTCCAGTGGGTCGGGAACCAGCACCTGGGCGGTGGCCCCAGGGTCGTTCCAGTAGCCGCTGAACAGCGCGGGGCTGCGCAGGTGGATTTCCGCGACCACCCCGGGCCGCGTCACCACTGCTCCGGCCGTGTCCACCAGAGTCATCTCGGCTCCCGGGTGCGCGTGACCGATCGACAGCGCCTGCTGCTGTGCGGGCAGGGGGTCGGGAACGTCGGTGAACGAGGCGGCCATCGACTCGGTCGCCCCGTAGCCGTTGACCAGGCGGGTGCCGGGCAGCATCTCCTGGAGACGGCGCAGTTCGGGAAGAGGGAAGCCCTCGCCGGCGAAGACCACCGAGCGCACCGTGTCCAGCCGTTTGAGCAGTTGCGGATCGTGGCGCAGGACCGGGCGCCACAGCGAGGGCACTCCATGGACCTGGGTGACGGCCGTGTCACGCAGGAAGTTGACCATGCGCCGGGGCGAGTCGAGGTACTCGCGTCCGACCGGCACCAGGGTCGCACCGCTGCCGAGAGCGACACCGATCCCGAAGAGCGCGAAGTCGAACTGGAGCGGAGAGGTGCCGGCGACCCGGTCGGTGTCGCCGACCAGTCCGTCCGCGATCACCGCGCGCAGGAACGTGACGATCGCCCGGTGGCTCATCACCACGCCCTTGGGGCGCCCGGTCGACCCGGAGGTGAAGACGATGTAGGCCGTGTCGACGGCGAGTACGCTCCGGCGGCGCCGTGTCCGCAGCGCCGGCGGGTGTTCTGCTCTCAGCCCGCTGCGCCCGAAGCGCGCGGTGGCACCGGCCCACGGCAGATCACGCCGGTCAAGGCCGTCGGCCCGGGCGTGCAGCGCCGGCTCGACCGACCTCAGAATCGAGAGGAGGCGGTTGTCGGGGGTCTGCGGGCTGACCGGGACGAACGGCAGCCCCAGCCGGGAGCAGGCAAGCAGCAGCGCCACCGCCGCCGCGGAGGTGTGTGCTTCCACCACCACCCGGTCGCCGACATCGAGGCCGAGTGGTTCCAGGGCTCGGGTGTAGTCCTCCACGAGCGCGGCGAGCTGCCGGTAGGAGACCTCGGCGAGCATCCCCGTCGCGTCGCTTTCCACCACGGCGGCCTTGTCCGGGGTACGGGCGGCGGGAGCCAGGAGGTAGTGGCCGAGGTTGTCCGCCGTGGGGTCATGATGTTCCACGGTGCCTCCCCGCCGGGTGCCGGTCCTGCGATGCGCGGCTCACCGCGGGACGTCCTTCAGTACGGCGACCGACAGCAGACCGTCCGGGTCCGCCGCGACGATGACGGCGGGCAGCGTCGCCTCGTGAAGGAGCCGGTCGAGCTGGAGCAGCGCGTGGGCGCTGTAGCAGTCCCCGATGCGCTCCTCGTCGCTGACGTGTGCCGCCTCGGGCAGCGCCTGGGCCAGTCCGCTGCGCTGGGCCTCGTCCACCGCGTGGACACCCGTGTGACGCAACGCCACGGCCGACACATCCGGCGCCGACACGCCCGCTCGTGCCAGCGCGCGGGCGATCGTCCCGGCGAACTGCCCGGCGGACAGGTCGGGCACCGCCCGCACGTCCACGGCGGCGAGAGCCGCCAGAGGCGTGCGGCCGGCGGCCAGGGCCGCCTCCTGGCCCTCCAGCACGAAAGCGGCCGCGCCCTCGCCCTGGACCTGCGGGCCGCGGGCCGCCCGGGCGACCCATGACGTCGGCCCGGTGAACTCCTCCGAGGCGCCCGCGAGCACCGCGTCGGCGTGCCCGGCCCTCAGCATGACCACGGCATGGCGCAGCACGGCGAGCCCGGTCGCCGGCCCGGAGGCGACCGTCGCGTTGGCACCCCGCAGGCCGTAGGCGATGGCCGCCGCCCCCGCGGGCGAACTGAGCACACAGTGCGAGGACTTGGCGGCGGCCACCATGTACGGACGCGGCTGGGAGAAGGTGTCCATGCCGAACTCGGCCATGCCGGTGACGCTGCCCGCCGCCGTGCCCAGCGTGACGCCGATGCGGTCACGGTTGTCATCGCTCACCCGCAGACCCGCGTCATCGAGCGCCCTGCCGAAGGCGACCATGGCCAGCTGGGCACTGCGGTGGTTGTACTGAGCGGTCCTGCGGCCGAGCAGCGCCTCGCCGTCGAAGGAGCCGGCAGTGAAGGCCGGCCCGGACGGCGGGGTGTGCGTCCGGGGGACGGGATCGGGCCGGACGGCTCCCCGGCCGGAGATCACGATGTGCATGGAGCACTCCCGAAGAGGACGATGGCGTTGTTGCCGCCGAAACCGAAGGCGTTGTTCTGGGCCACGCGAACGGCTTGTTCCCGCGCCGCGCCGGCAACGGGATCGATGCCGTCCAGTTCCGGATCCGGGTGGCGGTGGTTGATGGTGGGCGGGATGAAACCCCTGCTCACCGCCAGCGCGCAGGCGATGCTGCCGAAGCCGCTGGCCGCCCCCATCGTGTGCCCCAGCATGGACTTGAGGGAGCTGACCGGTGGCGCCGTCTCGCCGTACACGCTGCGGATGGCCTGTGCCTCCACCCGGTCGTTGAGCCGGGTGCCCGTACCGTGCGCGCAGATGTAGTCGACCTCGTCCGGCGTCACACCGGAGCGCCGCAGTGCGCTGTCCATGGTCCGCGCGATGCTCTGCGGCTCCGGCGCCGAGGGATGGTAGGCATCGCAGCTGACCGCGTATCCCAGAACCTCCGCATAGATGCGGGCACCCCGTTCGACCGCGCCGTCCAGAGTCTCCAGAACCAGCGCCGCACCGCCCTCTGCCGTCAGCATGCCGTCCCGTTCCCGGTCGAAGGGCCGGCAGGTGTCCTTCGCGAGCGCGCCCAGCCGGTTGAACGCGGCATGGGTGAACCGGCTCACCGCGTCGGCGCCGCCGGCCATGGCGACGGCGGCCTCCCCGGAAGCGACAAGGTCGTAGGCGTAGCCGATGGCGCAGTTGGCCGCCGCGCACGCGGCCGAGAACGTCATCGTCTCGCCCGTGGCACCGATCTCCTGCGCGGCCGCCAGGGCCAGGCGGCCGGCGGGCAGTTGCGCGGCGAGCGTCCGGTCAGGGACCGCCGGGCCGTTCACATACCAGGACTCGGTCATCGCCACGACGTTGGGGATCTCGCCCGACGTCGTTCCCATGACCACGGCGGCGTCATCGCCGAAGTCCCGGATGCCGGCGTCGTCCGCCGCCAGGCGGGCAGCGGCCGCGGCGAACAGCGAGGCCCGTCCCCAGTCGGCGACGTTCAGCCGGGTGAGCAGTCCCGCGGCGTCGAAGTCCGCCACCTCACCCGCCATCTTGTGCTCGAACCCCGACACGTCGAACGAGGAGACGGGCGAGATCCCGCTCTTCCCCGCCCGCACGGCATGCAAGAAACCGTCCGCTCCGATGCCGATGCTCGACACCGGCCCGAGGCCGGTGATGACCACGCGGTGCACAGCGACTACCACCCCGCCGCGTCGGCCACGACCTTGTACGTGGAACGCAGATCGGTCATCTTCTCCAGGTCGCCGACGTCGATCATGACGTCGTACCGCTGCTCGATCCGGCTCAGCAGCTCGACGGCCAGCAGCGAGTCGGCGCCCAGATCCTCGATGAAGCTGCCGGCCCCCTCCACTTCTTCGGGTTCCACGGTGAATATGTCCGCTGCCATGTCCCGCAGCTCCGCCAGTCGATCTGCCAGCATGGTGATGTTCCTCCTTGGTACCGAGAGCAGGACGAGACCCGTTCAGCGGGAGCGATAGCGGGCCGTGAGCTTTTCCAGTTCGGGGACCAGTTGGCTGGGCGTCGGCTGCGTGGCCTGCTCGTTACGCAGCCTTTCGGCGCCCTCCCGGAACGCCGGCTCCTCCAGCAGCCGCACCAGGCACTCCCGGACCCGCTCCCCGGACAACTGCGGCCTTGAGAGGTAGAGGCCTCCCTGGGCCTTCTCCAGCAGCGGGGCACGCAAGTCGATGTCACCGACGACCCGGCCGACCATCAACTGCGGAACGCCGTTCGCGACCGCCTCCATGAATGCGGGAATCCCGCCGTGATGGATCACAGCTGAGCACGTCGGGACCACCGCGTGCAAGGGGACGAACTCCGCGAGCATCGCATTGGGGGGAACCCGCTTCAGACTTCTTTGGACTTTCTCCGGCGCCGTTACCACCAGTTCGATATCCAGATCGGCCAGGGAGTCGAGTATCTGCTGCAGCTGCCTGACAGAAACGGCCTGGTATTCCTTTCCCTTGTTCTGGCTGATCCCGAAGGTGGCCAGAACGCGCCGCTTCGCCGGGGCGCGGCGAGCCCACTGGGGTACGACGGCGGGCCCGTGGTAGGAGACATAGCGCAGGGGAACGTGCGGCACATCCGAATCCAGCCGCATGGAACCCAGCATGTGCTCGATGGTGAAGTGCCCGGTCACCATCTCCTCGGAGTACGGCTTTTCGAACCTCTCCGACCAGCGCCCCAGCCAGTCCGCCAGCGCGTCCTCCCGCTCCTGGGGCGGCTGCTGTTCGCGGAGCTGGAGAAAGGCGCGCCGGGACCAGGCGTCGACATCGATCTCGGAGCGGATCCGCGCGCTGGCCGCGCCTGTCGCGCGGGCCACGATCGCGCCCGCGTGACTCATCCACTCCCATACCACCAGGTCCGGCTTCCACCAGCGGCAGTAGTCGACCAGCTCCTCGACCATCGCGTCGTTCACGCCTTTGAGGATCTGCGTGAAGTACCGCGTTCTCAGGCGCAGCCGGTCCCAGGTCAGTGCCCCCTCGGTGTCCAGGGCGAAATCGAAGAAGAAGTCGTCGCGCGATCCGAGCTGCTCCAGGGTCCGCACGAGCTCCACCTGTTCCTCGGTGAACTGCTCGTACATCGTCTTCAGGACATCGGGGGGGCCGGCCGGGACCGCCATCAGGCCCGACGCGGTCAGCGACTCGACCAGGTCCGGGCTGCTGGAGACACGCACCTCGTGCCCCGCGGCCTGCAGTGCCCAGCCCAACGGGACCATCGGTTGGAAGTGAGTCCTCCAGGGCCAGGACACGATGAGGACGCGCACAGCACCAACACCTCCATCGACAGCGGGATGCCGAGAACAGTCGGCGGACTGCCTAAAGCCGGTCTTGGGCCGCTCTTGCCCGGCCGCCGGGGTCCGGCGGCCGGGTCCGCGGCCGGGGTCCGGCGGCCGCCGGCTCCGCAAGGGCGGGCCTAGATCGGCCCAAGCCGCGGCGCCCACACTCGCCGCAGGGCAGACCGATGCCGACGGCATCATCGACCTCGTGAGGAGCCGGCGTTGCAGAGTACGAAGGACAGTCAGGTACGGCCGCAGCTCACGGATCGCGAGGATCCCACGCTGCCTGAGCGCATCACACGGTCCGCGGCCGCACGGCGAGGCGAGTGTGTGCAGGACATCACCGCCTGGGTGCACCGGCGCCGCAAGGAAGTCGGCTTCACGGTGCAGCGCATCGCGTTCGACGAGCTCGACGGCTGGTCCTTCTCAACCGAGACCGGCAACCTCGTGCACCGCAGCGGGCGGTTCTTCACCATCGAGGGACTACGCGTCAGCGTGGGCGAGCAGCCCGACCGCGTGACCTGGCACCAGCCCATCATCGCCCAGCCCGAGGTCGGCATCCTGGGGATTCTCGCGCGGGAGACCGACGGGGTCCTGCACTTCCTCATGCAGGCCAAGATGGAGCCGGGCAATCCCGGGCTGGTGCAGATCTCACCCACCGTGCAGGCCACCTACAGCAACTACACCAAGATCCACAAGGGTGCGGACGTCCGCTACCTGGAGTACTTCACCGACACATCCCGCGGCCGCGTCCTGTCGGACGTGCTGCAGAGCGAGCACGGCTCGTGGTTCCGCCGCAAACGCAACCGCAACATGGTCGTGGAGGTCACCGGCCCGGTCCCCGACCACGAGGACTTCCGCTGGCTCACTCTGGGACAGATCCACGAACTGCTGGGCCACGACAACACGATGAACTTCGACGCCCGCTCGGCTCTGGCCGGCCTGTACGGGGCAGGCGCCTCCTCTGCCCTGCACTCCGACACCGACCTGCTGTCGTGGCTCGCGGCGCGCCGGTCGCTGACCCCGATCACCGGGGTACCGGTCTCGCTCGCCGACATCCCCGGCTGGACGCGCGACGAGCACTCCATCCACCATGACGACGAACGGTACTTCCGCGTCATGGCCGTGTCGGTACAGGCAGGCAACCGAGAAGTGGGCGAGTGGACCCAGCCCCTCATCGAACCGAACGGCCAGGGCGTCGTCGCGTTTGTGACCCGCACCTTCGCCGGCGTGCCGCACGTCCTGGTCAGCGCCCGCGCGGAAGCCGGCTTCTGCGACGCCGAGCTCGGCCCCACCGTGCAGTGCATACCGCGCAACCACGACCACCTGCCCGCGGGGGAGCGGCCGCCCTTCCTCGACCTGGTCAGGTCCGCCGCGCCGTCGCGGATCCGCTACTCGGCGCTGCACTCGGAGGAGGGAGGCCGCTTCCTCGACTCGGTGAGCCGCTACCTCGTCGTCGAGGCCACCGAGAGCGAGGCACCCCTGCACGAACCACCCGGCTTCCGCTGGGTCTCCCGCGACCAGCTCGCCGCGTTCACCCGCTACAGCCACTACGTCAGCGCACAGGCCCGTACCCTGCTGATGTGCCTGAACACGCTCGAGGCATAACGGGCAAGCGCTCCCGCGCTACTCGGAGACCTTCGCGAGGACGATCCTCGCGATACCCAGACCGACCGCCGGCGGGTTCTCGGAGTCGACGATCAGCGTTCCTTCCGGAGAAGCCCCGTCCACAAGCGCCGGCAGCTTCTCCATTGCCTCGGCAACGACATCGTCGACCGAAATCCCCGAAGCCTCGGCCAGCGCTTCCAGGTTGTCCAGGCCTATCCCGTTGACCACGTCCTGGCGCAGAAGCGGCGTGTTGGCACCGGTTGAAACCCACGACTTCGCTTGGTACACCTGTGTCAGCGGAATCATGAGCCCCTGCGACTCGGCTCTCGCGAACGCCTCTTCACTCGTCTGAGCGACACCCGGTTCGGGCAGCACAGCGACGCAGTAATAGCCGTCGAGATTTACCGACGCGCCTTCAGCACCCTGGCCGGCAGGGGTTGACAGATTCTCGGTCACGTAGACTCCATAGAGTTCGAAATGGGCGGTTCGGAGAAATCCACTAGCCCATTGAACGGGCGGTTGACCACCCGGCAATGGTCCCACTGAGGGTCTTGCCCGACAAGGCTGAGACCGCCGCCCCTTGCGCACGCCCCGGACGAATTCCGCGATACACAAGGTCTGTCCTGGCGACCGGACAAGGTGAGAGCCGGGCGAATCCGGGCCGGTGAGTCCGGGGCCGGCTGCGTTACAGTCCGCGTAGCTGTCGCGCATCGTCAGCGAACCTCAGAAAACCGTTGTGAGTTCCCAGTGCCAGGAAAGGGCCGGAGAACAATCGTGACCACCCTGAGTGTTGAGTGCGCCGACCTTACCGACCCGCAGACCTTCCTCGCGCCCCGTGCCGAACTCGTGGAGATGTGGAGCCGGTTCCGGTCGGCGAGTCCGGTCCACTGGCACGAAGTGGACGGCCGTGCCGTGCCCGGCTTCTGGGTGCTCTCGCGCTACCACGACGTGATGGAGGTCTACCGGGACAACAAGCGCTTCACCTCCGAGTCCGGCAACGTGCTGGCGACCCTGTTGGAGGGCGGAGACTCCGCCGCAGGCAAGATGCTTGCCGTCACCGACGGCCAACGCCACCGTGAACTGCGCAACTTGATGCTGAAGGCGTTCGCACCCCGAGTGCTCGAACCGGTCTTCGCCGCAGTGCGCGAGCGCACGGACCGGCTGGTGCGCCACGCTGTCGAGGCCGGCGACTGCGACTTCGCCAAGGACGTCGCCGAGCACATCCCGATGGCCACCATCGCCGACCTGCTGGGGGTCCCTGCCGGCGACCGCGACGAGCTGCTGGTCCTGACGAAGGAGGCGCTCAGCACCGAGGACGAGGGCAGCTCCGCGGACGAGGCGGTCGTCGCCCGCAACGAACTGCTCTTCTACTTCGCGGAGCTGGCCGCGGTACGGCGCAAGGACCCGCGCGACGACGTGCTGAGCATCCTCACCACCAGCACGATCAACGGCGAGCCGCTCACCGAACAAGAGATCATTTTCAACTGCTACAGCATCATCATCGGCGGCGACGAGACCAGCAGGCTCTCGATGATCAGCGGCATGCGGGCGCTGATGGAGCACCCGGAGCAGTGGCGGCGGCTCACCTCGGGGGAAGTCAGCGTGGACAGCGCCGTGGAAGAGGTGCTGCGCTGGGCCAGCCCCGCCATGCACTTCGGCCGGCGCGTCCTCGAGGACGTCGAGATCGGCGGTCGCCTCCTTCGTGCCGGCGACGTCGTCACGCTCTGGAACAGTTCCGCCAACTACGACGAGGACCTCTTCGCCGACCCCGGCTCCTTCGACCTGGGCCGGACTCCCAACAAGCATGTGGCGTTCGGCTACGGACCGCACTTCTGCCCCGGCGCCCACCTGGGCCGGGCCGAGATCGCCGCCATGCTCTGCGCCCTGCGCACCCATGTCGCCGAGGCCGTGCCGAACGGCGAGGCCAGGCCCATCCACTCCAACTTCCTCCACGGATACAGCAGTCTGCCGGTCTCCTTGAGGTCAGCCAGGTAGCCCTCGATCCCCATTCATCGTCCCCAGACTCTGGAGAATCCGTGAGCGACCCACGAGGATCGTCCGCTGACGAGCCGTTCGCCGGGACGGGTGTTCCTCCGGCCACCTTCACCGAGCTGTTCGAGGCACGGGCCCAGGAGATGCCGCTGAATCCGGCCGTCGAGTGCGCCGGCACCCTGTGGACCTACCGGGAGCTGAACGCGGCGGCGAACAGGTTCGCGCACTGGCTGATCGGCCGCGGCATCGGCCCGGAGCAGACGGTGGCCGTGGCGATGGAGCGCTCGGCCGAGCAGATCGCAGCGCTGCTCGGCATCATGAAGGCCGGCGCAGCCTATCTGCCCTTCGACCTGGGCCATCCGGCCGAGCGCATCGCCTACATGGCAGCCGACGCCGCACCGACGGCCGTCCTCACCACACGAACCGCCGCCGCCCGGCTGCCCGCAGGGCTCGATGCAGACGTCCTGGCCGTCGACGCGCCGCAGACCGCGGCCGACCGGCGCGGCGCGCCGGAGACGAACCCCCTCGACTCCGACCGCCTCGCGCCGCTGAGCACGGCCAACACCGCCTACGTCATCTACACCTCGGGTTCCACAGGCCGGCCCAAGGCAGTGACGGTGACGCACCTCGGGCTCGCCGCACTGCGCGCCGAGGCCGTGCGGGTCGGAGAACTCGGCACAGCTACGGGCGCCCGAGTGCTGCAGTACGCGGCGCTCAGCTTCGACATGTCCGTGTGGGACCTGGTGACGGCTCTGACCACAGGGGCCCTGCTCGTCCTCCCGGCGCAGGAACAACTGGTGGGCGAGGAGCTGGCCGAGGTCCTGGCGGAGCGCGAGGTCACGCATGCGACGCTGCCGCCGAGCGTCCTGGCCACCCTGCCCACCGGCACCTCCGCCTCCCTGGACCACCTACGGGTCCTGGTCGTCGGAGGGGAGGCGAGCACCCCCGCCCTCGTGGCCGAATGGGGCACCAAACGACGACTGTTCAACGCCTACGGCCCCACCGAGGCCACCGTGTGGGCCACGTTCGCCGGACCGCTGCGCGACGGTAAGGTGCCGATCGGCACCGCGATGACGGACACCCGCACGTACCTGCTCGGCGAGGACCTCACACCGGTCGCCGACGGCCAGGCCGGCGACCTGTACCTCGCAGGCCCGGGACTGGCCCGCGGATACCTCGGGCGCCCCTCCCAGACCGCGACGCGGTTCCTGGCCGATCCGCTGGGCCCCGCGGGCGGGCGGATGTACCGCACCGGCGACGTGGCCCGAGTCGGCACCGACGGACAGCTGGAATACCTGGGCCGCAGCGACGGCCAGGTCAAGCTGCGCGGACAGCGGATCGAACTCGGCGAAGTGGAGGCGGTCCTCGCGACACACCCGAGGGTGCGCCAGGCCGCCGTCGTGGTCCACGACACCGACACCGGGGCAAAACACCTGGTCGGCTTCGTGGTGCCGGCGCCCGACACGCAGACCCACCGGGACGGGCCTGCCGGCCGGGCCGGGCAGCTCACCCTGGGGCCGGGACTCGGCGCGGCCGAGCTGCGCGCATTCCTGGCCCGGCGGCTGCCGGAAGCCATGATCCCCGGAACGATCATGGTCGTCGACGAGATGCCGCTGACGCCGAACGGCAAGGCCGACAGGGCCGCACTGCCCCGGCCGCAGTTCCGCGGGGCCGACTACCGCCCGCCCCGCTCCCCGGCCGAGGAGCACCTCGCCGACGCCTTCGCCGAGGTCCTCTGCCTCGCCCGCGTCGGCATCGACGACGACTTCCTGTCGCTGGGCGGAGACAGCATCCAGGCCATGCGCGTCGCCTCACAGGCACGGGCACGAGGACTGGAGGTCTCCTTCCGGCAGATCTTCGAGTCCCGCACGGTCGCCGCTCTCGCCGACGCGATCAGCGCGGCACAACCCGACCCTGCCACGGAACGTGCCGACGGGGGAGCGGGGCGACTGCCGCACCTCCCGGCCACCCACCTCCTGCACGAACTCGGGCCCCGCTCCGCGCGACACTGCCAGGCGATACTCCTGAACCTTCCCCAAGGCATGGACCGCACCGCACTGGCCACCACCCTGACCGCGCTGATCGACCACCACGACATGCTCCGCGTCCGCGTGACGCAATCCGACGCAGGCGGGCTCGTCGTGGCCCCGCCCGGCTCGGTGGCCGCGGACTCCCTGATCCGCCGGGTCGCCGCGGACACCCCCTGGCAAGCCGCCGCCGGCACCGACCGGGCCGAGGAGTGGAAGCGCCTGACGCAGAGCGAACTCGAGGCCGCCGCAGCCCGGCTGGACCCGGCAGCCGGCACCGTGGCGCAGTTCACCTGGTTCGACACCGGCACCCGCCAAGCGGGGCGGCTGCTGATCGTCCTGCACCACCTCCTGGTGGACGCCCACTCCTGGCGCATCCTCCTCGCCGACCTCACCACCGCCGGACAACAGCTCCGCACCGGCCGCACCATCGAACTGCCCCCGGTCACCACACCCTTGCCGCTCGCCGCCCGCGCCCTGACCTTGGAGGCACACCGGCCCGCACGCGCGGCCGAGCTGGACACGTGGCTCGCCGCCGTCGACGGGCCCGACCCGGCCGTCGGCACACGCCACCCCCACCCGGCCCACGACACCCACCCCGCACCGGTCGGCGCCCGCATCCTGCTCCCCGCCCCCCTCACCGACACCCTCCTGACCACTCTCCCGTCCGCCTTCCGCTGCGGAGTCGAGGACGGCCTGCTGACGGCGCTCGCGATGACCCTGGCGAAACGCCGAGCGGCATCCGGCGCCGACACGCCGTCAGCCCTGATCCGCCTGGACGAGTACGGCCGGCCGGCAGCCGACGCCACCGGGGCCGATCTGTCCCGGACCGTCGGCCGGCTCACCGCCACCACCCCGGTACGCCTGGACATGACCGGAGTCGACCTGGAAGAGGCGTTCGCCGGCGGACCCGCCGCGGGCACCGCCGTCAAGGCCGTGAAGGAGCAGCTGCGCGCCCTGCCCGACCAGGGCATCGGCTACGGCCTCCTGCGCCACCTCAACCCCAGGACCGCAGCCGTCCTCAAGCGGTCCCCGGGCGGCCGGATCTCCTTCGCCCACCTGGGCCGATTCCCGGCCCCCGCCGCGGACCTGCCCGGTGCGCACTTCACTCCGGCCGAAGGATGGACCGTGCCCACGGCACCGGACGCCGCCGCGGACGCCGACCTCGCCGTCCGGACCGCCGTGGTCGACACCCCCCAAGGCCCGCGCCTCGAAGCCGTGTTCACCGGCTCCCCAACCGCCCTCACCACCGCCGACGTGCAGGAACTGGCAGATCTGTGGGCCCTGGCGCTCGACGCGATCTCCCGGCACACCGCCCGGACCGGCGCAGGCGGCCTGACACCGTCGGACGTACTCCTGCCCGGCATCACCCAGCAGGAACTCGACGACTGGCAGCAGCACTATCCGGGCCTGTCCGACGTCTGGCCCGTCGCACCGCTTCCGCAGGGACTGCTCGTGCACTCGCTGATGGAACACGAGACATCCGCCGAGGTCGACACCTACCAGGTCCAGTACACCCTGCACCTGTCCGGGCCCATCGACCCCACACGCCTGCGCACCGCCGCACAGGCCCTCGTCGACCGCCACCCCGGCCTGCGGGCCGCCTACGCCCCGGGACCCGACGGCACCCTCGTCCAGTTCGTCGTGGACGGCGTCGAGCTGCCCTGGCAGTACCTCGACCTGAGCAGCCTCGCCGAAGCCATGCGCGACAGCGCATACCGGCAGTTCCTGTCCAGTGACCTGACGATCCACTTCGACCTCGCCCTGCCACCGGCACTGCGCATGTCGCTGCTGACCCTGGCCGAGGACGCTCACGTACTGATCCTGACGGCCCACCACGCCACCCTGGACGGCTGGTGCCTGCCCCTGCTCACACAGGACCTGCTGCGGCTCTACGCCGACCGCAGCGCCGCAGCGCTGCCACCTGCCCCCAGCTACCGCGAGTACCTCGCCTGGCTGGACCGGCAGGACACACAGGAAGCCGCCCGCGCATGGGCGGGCGAGCTGGCCGGCCTGACCAAACCGACGCTGCTCGCGGCCGGCACCCCTCCCGCCGGCCCGGCGCAAGGCACCGACCGCATCGACGTCCCCCTGCCGGCCGCCGCCGCCCTGGCACTGCCGGACCGGGCCGCCGACATCGGGGTCACCCTCAACACCCTGGTACAGGGGGCCTGGGCCGTCGTCCTCAGCCATCTGACCGGCCACCGCGACGTCGTGTTCGGAGCCGCGGTCGCAGGGCGGCCCGCGGAGCTCGTCGACGCCGACCGCATGGTCGGAACCTTCATCAACACCGTGCCGGTACGCATACGATGCGACCCGCAGCAGACCGCCGCACAGCTGCTGGAACAGCTGCAGCAACGCCAGGGAACCCTCCTGGTCCGCCCTCCCTGCGGACTCGGCGAGATCCAGAGCGCCGCCGGACTGCCGACACTGTTCGACACCGTCATCGGCTTCGAGTCCTTCCCCCTGGACAGACAGGCCGCGGCCGAGGCGGCCGAGGCGGCGGGCTTCGCCGTCACCAGCATCGGCCTGCACTCCCTCAGCCACTTCCCCGTGACCGTGTTCGCCCACCCCGACGGTGACCGGCTACAGCTGAACATCCAGTACCAGCGCCAGCTCCTCGACCAGGACTACGCACAGGAAGTCGCCGCACTGTACGGGCGGGTTCTCCAACGGATCGCCGCAGACATACGGGCCCCGCTGGGCGACCTCGTCGTCCAGGAGCCCGCAGGAGAACTGACAGCCGACGAGGACACCGGGCCCAGTGCCCACAGCCGAGCGCTGGACCCCCACCTCGGCGAACGGGTCCGCACGTACGCGCAGAAATTCCGGACCCACCCGGCGGCGCTCTTCCACGCGGGCTGGGCCCTGACGGTGTCGATGCTCAGCGGACGCGCGGACGTGAGCTTCGGCAGCACCGCACTCGGCGAGAACCGGCCCGTCCGAGTCGACCTGACCGCGATGAGCGCGCGCGACCTGGTGCACACCATGGACCGGCACCTGCGCGGATCCGGCCACCCCGCACACCCCCCGCGGCCCCGCACGATCCTCGACTTCCCAGGCCCGCACGCGAACGGGAATGCCGCGGACGACGAACGCGCCGAACCCGTGGAAGTGGCGATCAGCGACCTCCACGGACGCTTCACCCTCGAAGGGCGAGCCGGCCTGCCCTACGACCCGCAGTCCGTCATCGACTACCTCGAGACCTCGGTGGCGCGACTCGCCGACGCCCTCGACTCCGACCGGGCCGCCCAGCGCCCCACCCTCGAACTGCCCGTCCTGGACGACGAGATACGCCGCCAGGTCCTGGCCGAGCGCAACGACGAGCCGGCAGCACAACCGCCGGACCGGTGCATCCACGCATGGTTCGAGGACGTGGCCGCCGCCACCCCGGACGCGGTCGCCGTCACCGCCGGGAACCACAGCCTGTCGTACCGGGAACTCAACGCACGCGCCAACCGCCTGGCCCGTCACCTGCGGAACCTGGGCGTCGGGCCGGAGACCCTGGTCGCGCTGCGCCTGGAGCGCACCGAGCATCTGGTCATCGCCGTCCTCGCCGTACTCAAGGCCGGCGGCGCGTATGTGCCGATCGACCCCGCATCCCCCGCCGAACGGGTGGCCCTCGTGCTGCGCGACAGCGCACCGCACCTCCTGCTGACCGACACCCCGGCCGACCCGGACCCCGCAATACCGCCGGTCCCGGTCCTCGACGTGCGCGCGGACGCCGACCGGTGGAGCGGCCTCCCGGCCGAGAACCTGCCGGACACCGGCGTCCGGCCCGCCCACGCGGCCTACGCCATCTACACATCGGGCTCCACGGGCACCCCGAAGGGCGTCACAGTCGAACACCGCAACGTCGTACGGCTGTTCACCACCACACGGGACCACTTCGCCTTCGACGAGCACGACGTGTGGGCACTGCTCCACTCGTTCGCCTTCGACTTCTCGGTGTGGGAAATGTGGGGCGCCCTGCTGCACGGCGGCACTCTGGTCGTCGTGCCGCAGGACATCGCCCGCAACCCACAGGATCTGTACCGGCTGCTGTGCTCCTCGCGTGTGACGGTGCTGAACCAGACGCCGACGGCCTTCCACCAGCTGACCGCCGCCCAGGGCGAGACCGGCGCGGCGCACGCCGTACGACTGGTGGTGTTCGGCGGCGAAGCACTCAACCCGACACTGCTCAAGCCCTGGATGCGGCGCCCGGCCAACCGGCGCACCCGGCTGGTGAACATGTACGGCATCACCGAGACCACGGTGCACACCACCTACCACCACCTGACCGGGGCCGACACGGACCGGGCCGTCAGCCCGATCGGCCGGCACCTGCCGGACCTGAGCACCTATGTACTCGACCGGTACCTGCGCCCCACACCGGCCGGCGTCACCGGCGAGCTGTACGTCGGCGGCGCGGGCGTGGCACGCGGCTACCTCAACCGCCCGGGACTGTCCGCCCAGCGCTTCCTTCCGGACCCGTTCGGCGGCGAGCCGGGCGCACGGATGTACCGGTCCGGGGACCTGGCCCGGCGGCTGCCCGACGGAACCCTCGAGTACCTGGGACGCAACGACGACCAGGTGAAGGTCCGCGGGTTCCGGATCGAACCGGGGGAGATCGAGGCCCGGCTCACCGAACACCCCGCCGTCCAGGACGCGCGGGTCGTCACCCGCGACTACGGCGACGGGGACAAGCGACTGGTGGCCTACCTCGTCCCCGCCGCGGACCGCGCACCGGCGGTGCTCGAACTGCTCCGCCTGGAACGCACCGACGGCGACGCCCGCCCGCCGGTCCGCGAACTGCCCAACGGCATGACGGTGTTCCACCACAACAAGAGCGAGACGGACTTCGTCTACGACGAGATATTCACACGCGAGGAGTACCTGCGAGGCGGCATCACCATCGACGACGGCGACACGATCGTCGACGTGGGCGCCAACATCGGCCTGTTCACCCTGTTCGCGTCGAACCGCAACCCGAACGGCCGTCTCTACGCCTTCGAACCGCTCCCCCCACTGCACGACTCGCTGCGCCGCAACGTCGAGCTCCACGGCATCGACGCCAAGCTGTTCGACTGCGCACTGGGGGCGAAGGAGCAGGAGGAGACCTTCACCTTCTACCCCCACAACACCGTCAACTCCACCCGTGCCACCACCGCGCCCGAGGCACGCGACCTGGTACGCGCCTACCTGCGCAACAAGGCGCAGCCGGCCGACGGCGCGCGGCCCGGCGCCACCGAGGAGGACCTGATCGACGAGGTCGTCGAGTCCCGCCTCGAGAGCCGGACGTTCACCTGCCGCGTGCGCACCTTCTCGGAGATCATCGAACAGGAAGCCATCGACCGGATCGACCTGATGAAGATCGACGTGGAGGGCGCCGAACACGAGGTCCTCAAGGGCATCCGCCCGGAGCACTGGCCGAGGATCCGGCAGCTCGCCATCGAACTCCACGACGTCGACGGCAGGCTGGCACAGGTCGAGGCGCTCCTCACCGACCACGGCTTCGAGGTCGTGTGCGAACAGGACAGCGGCCTGCTGCACAACACGGTCCTCTACAACGTCTACGCCCGGCGCGACGACGGCCGCAGCGCGGACCCCGGCCCCCAAGCCACGCCGGCCACGGCCCCGCCACGGTGGTCCGGCCGGGCCGCCCTGCTCGACGACGTGCGCACCAGCCTGCGGGAGGTTCTGCCGGAGTACATGCTGCCGTCCGCCTACACCCTGCTCGAAGCGCTGCCGCTCAACCAGAACGGCAAACTGGACCGGGACGCGCTGTCCGAACCCGGCCGCCCCCGCCAGGACTCCACGCCGCCGCGCACCCGGGCGGAGAAGGAGCTGTGCGCCCTGATAGCGGATGTGCTGCACATCGACCAGGTGGGTGTCGGCGACAACTTCTTCGATCTGGGCGGCGACTCACTGCTGGCGTCCGGCCTCACCGGCCGGATCGGCAGAACACTGGGGGTCAGGGTGCTGATCAACGAGGTGTACGCAGCTCCCGACGTCGCGGCGCTGGCGCGCATCGTCGACAATGCTCCGAAGGCCCGCTCGCCGCGGCTGCGCCGGAGGGACACGGGTGACGGGTCCTGATTCGCCCGATTGTGCGCCCCGGGCCCGAGACGGCCCGGGGCGTTCCCCCGCGGTGAGAGCCTGCTGTTGGCAAGATGCAGGTGATCCACTGGCATGACATGAGAGTTGAGGACATGGCTTCCCAGCCGAAGGACCCGAATACGCTCATCGGCGACGACGACCGAGACCGGGCCACACAGTTACTGAAGGACGCGTACGCAAAGGGACAGCTCACGCACCAGCAGTTGGACCAGTGCCTCGAACAGGCGCTGAGCGCCACGACGCGAGGCCAGCTCGATGTGGCCGTGGCGGGGCTCCCGGCACAGAACCCGGACGACCGGACCACGATCACCGCGGTGAGCGGGCTGATCGTCCGGCGCGGCCGGTGGAGGGTGCCCGCGGACCTCACGGTCGCATCGGCACTCGCGACGGTGTACCTGGACCTGTCCCGGGCGGTCATCGAGCATCCGGTCGTCGACCTCGAGGTCCTGGCCGGCGTGGGACGCGTCCGGATCATCGTGCCGCGCGACTCGGTCGTCGACGTCGAGGACATGAACACCGGGATGAAGGGCTTGTCCTACAAGCCCCGGCGGTCCTCCGGTTCCGGCCGGCTGCGTATCCGGATCCACGGGACCGTGAGCATGCGGAAACTGACGATTCGTCACGCGCTTCTGCGCTGATCTGCTTCCTGGGTTCCCGAGCCGCAGAGTTGGAGCAAAACGTGCAGATCATCGGCCACGGCTTTCTCGCCCGGCATCTCTCGGAAGCTTTCACGGAGCGGTTTTCCGGGGTCACCGCGATCGCGGCCGGCGTCTCCAGTCATTCGGGCGTCCCGCCCGCGGAGTTCGCCCGGGAAGCCGAGCTGGTGCGCGAGGTGCTGCGCGAGTGCAGGGACCGGCACAGGACGGTGCTGTTCTTCTCCTCGGCCTCATTCGCGGTGTACGGGTCCACCGGCGCCCCGTGCTCCGAGGAGGACCACCTGGTGGCTCCGCCATCGGCGTACGGCCGGAGCAAGCTGGCGCTCGAGTCGGCGATCCGCGGGTCGGGAGTCCCGCATCTGATCCTGCGGCTGAGCCACACGGTGGGCCGGCACCAACGGTCTCACCAGCTGCTGCCCGGACTGACGCGGCAGGTACGGGCCGGCGCCGTGCGGGTGCAGCAGGGCGTCCACCGGGACCTGCTGGACGTCAACGACCTCGTCGATGCCATCGGGCGACTGCTCGGCCAGGGTGTGCGGGACGAGGTCCTCAATGTGGCATCCGGGGCGCCGCAGCATGTCGAGGCGATCCTGGACGGCATCGAGAAGCGGCTGGGCACGAGCGCGGTGCGGACGTACGTTCCCGGCGACGCGGCAGTCACCCGCGTGTCGATCCGCCGGCTCCAGTCCCATATTCCGGACTTCCGCCCGGGGCTGCGGAGCGCGCAGGGCTACCTGGACGACCTGCTGGACGCCTATCTGCCGTACTGCACCCAGGGGCCGGCCGAAGATCAGTGACTCCGCGGTTCCCGCGGCCCGGCCCTCGCCGTCCGGACGGGATCGCGCGAACGATGCGACGCAGAAGGGGCGGGTCTGGCGACCCGCCCCTTCTGCCTTGAACTCGCCGGCACCCGCATCCGGGGCAACGCCCGTCAGGATGTGGCGGTACGCCGGTATTTGCGCACGGCCAGGGTGCGGAAGACGACGATGATGATGACCGAGTAGATCAGCGACGCCTCAATCGGGTGCTGCATCGGCCATGCGTCCCTCGCTCCGGTACCCGGATTGCCGAACAGGATGCGGGCGGCCTGCACGGTGGCGCTGAACGGGTTCCATTCGGCCATGTACCGCAGTGGGGTGGACATCTGGGTGGGGTCCACGAAGGCGTTGGAGATGAACGACACCGGGAAGATCCACAGCATGGGAGCCGACGAGGCCGTCTCCGGGGAGCGTGAGATCAGTCCGGTCAGCGCGCCGACCCAGGTGAAGGCGTATCCCAGCAGGAACAGCAGCGCGAAGCCGGCCAGCATCTTGGGAATGCCCTCGTGGAAGCGCCAGCCGACTGCCGCTCCGACGCTGCCCAGTACCACCAGGACGAGAGCGATCGTCACCGCGTCGGACAGGGTGCGGCCGGTGAGCACCGCGCCGCGTGCCATCGGCAGCGAGCGGAACCGGTCGACAAGTCCCTTGCGCATGTCGTCGGCGATGCCCGCGGCGGTCGCGATGACCGAGAAGACGACGGTCTGGGCCATGATGCCGACCACGTTGAACTCGCGGAACGCCGCGCGGTCGGTGCTGCCGCCGATGCTCACCGAGCCCGCGAACACGAAGGTGAAGAGCACGATGAAGATGGTCGGCTGGATCAGCATGAATATGATCATGCCCGGAGCGCGCTTGACCCTGATCAGCCCGCTCTTGGCGACGATGAACGAGTCGCGCAGGGACTGGCCGATGGCGCCCCCGGTGGGCGGCCGGACGGCGGGGGGCGGTGACAGGACGGTCACTCGGTGGTCTCCTTCACTCGAGGGTCCTCGCTGTCCTGACCGGTCTCGGTAGCGTGACCGGTGAGGGAGAGGAACACGTCGTCCAGGGTCGGACGGCGCAGGGCGATGTCGTCGAAGGGAATGCCCAGCTCGTCCAGCCTGCGGATGATGCCGCCGAGCGAGCGGGAACCGTCCGAAACCGGCACGATCAGTTTGCGGGTGTGCTCCTCGATGGATACCTCGCCCCGACCCTCCGAGGCCATCACCAGGCCGGCGCCGGTGAGGTCCTCGCCCTCGGAAAGGACCATCTCGACCCGGTCCTTTCCGACGCGCGCCTTGAGCTCGTCACCCGTGCCGTAGGCGATCACGCCGCCGTGGTCGATGACGCAGATCGAATCGGCGAGTTGGTCGGCCTCTTCCAGGTACTGCGTGGTCAGCAGGAGTGTGGTGCCTTCGGCGACCATCGCGCGGATGACGTCCCACAGCACCCGCCGGCTGGTGGGGTCCAGGCCCGAGGTCGGCTCGTCGAGGACCAGCACCGCCGGCTTCATGAGCATGGCCGCCGCGAGGTCGAGACGGCGCCGCATGCCGCCGGAGTAGGTCTTGGCCGTTCGGCCGGAGGCGTCGGTGAGGTCGAAAAGCGTCAACAGTTCCTCGGCGCGGGCTATCGCGTCGCGCTTCCTCAACTGGTAGAGCTGGCCGATCAGTTGCAGATTCTCGCGCCCTGTGAGGAACTCGTCAACCGCGGCGAACTGCCCCGCCATGCCGAGCGAGCGGCGCACCGTGTCCGGGTCTTTGACGACATCCGCTCCGAGGACGGTCGCATAGCCGGCGTCGGGCATCAGCAGGGTGGTCAGCATCCGCACGATGGTGCTTTTGCCCGCGCCGTTGGGGCCGAGCAGGCCGAGCACGGTTCCCTGGGCGACGCTCAGGTCGACACCGTCCACCGCCCGTACGTCGCCGAAGTGTTTCACCAGGCCCTCGGCATGGATGGCTTCTGGCATAGAGCGCTCCTGTGGTCAAAGGGTCGCGGACATGTGTGGGCATTCGGCAGCACAGGCCGGACAGGGGTACCTGCGGCCGAACCCTGTCCTCGGACTGTGGCACGCGATATAACGCGTGTCAACCATCGAGATATGTCTTGATTGGCCGAAACTCTCCGGGCATCCGGCGGCCGGCGCGCGTGCCGGAGGGCGGTGCGTGAGAGTCGATCTCCGGTTCGCCGTCGCCGTCGCCGTCGCCGTCGCCGTTGCGGTCGCTCAGCGAGGACGGCGCCTGGCGAGGCGGCGAACGAGCAGGGGGGCGACGGCTCCGGCCAGGAGGGCGGCGAGCGGAACGGCGGCCTTCACCCAGGGGGCCCGGAAGGGCCTGTAGGTGGCGGTGCCGTCCTTGATCTCGATGTGGCCGCGGGGACGGGCGCCGGCTCCGCCCCCCTCCTTCGCCGGCGCCGGCTCCGACGGCTGCGGCCTCGGGGCCCGTGCCCCCGGCGAAGCCGATCCGGCAACCGGAATGACGGTGACCCCGCCGCTGGTGACGGGTTCGCCGAAGACGGCCGACGCCTGCGGGACGGGCCGGTCCGGTGTGTCTGAGCCGGTCATCGGATACCTCCGGGTGCGACGGGTATGGCGGCATCGCGGAGGCGGGGGTGCCCGGCGCGGGCCGCGGATGGATCGGCTGCGCAGCAGGGGGCCGGGCGCAGGGAGGTGGCGGCAGTCGACTGATGGACCGTCAGATCGCTTGTGGCCCGGTCGCGTCGCGCGCAGGCAGGCCGTATGGCCCGCTCAGGCGAGGGAGCCTCGCGCCGGGCGCCGCGAGACGAAGGCGGACAGGTCCCGCAGAATGCTCCAGACCACGTCCTGCACCTGGTCTTCGATGTAGAAATGGCCGCCCTCGAAGACCTGGACGGTGAATTCCGCCGTCGTGTGCTCCGCCCATTGGAGGAAGCCGTCGCGCGGCACATGCGGATCGTGGTCGCCCACGTAGCCGCTGATGGGGCACTCGACCGAGCCGCCCTCCGGGGCGCGGTACGTCTCCAGCGCCGTGAAGTCGCCACGCAAGGCGGGGACAAGAGTGGCCAGGAGCTCCTTGTCCGCCAGCACGGCCGGCGGCGTGCCCGCGATCTCCGACATCCATGCCGCGAGCTTCTCGTCGTCCAGCAGGTGGACGCCCTGGTCCCGCTCGACCGACGGTGCCGTGTTGCCCGAGACGATGAGCCCGACCGGACCGGGTCCCGGTCCCCGCTCCAGCCGTCGTGCGACCTCGTAGGCCACGACGGACCCCATGCTGTGCCCGAACAGCGCCAATGGGCGGTCCGTCCAGGGCGCCAGAGCCGCGACAACCCCGTCCGCCAGCTCTCCCAGATCCTTCAGAGCGGGCTCGTCCAGACGGTCCTGCCTTCCGGGGTACTGCACGATCAGCACCTCGGCTCCCTGGGAAAGGGCGGCTGACAGGGCGAAGTACGCCGATGCGGAACCCCCGGCGTGCGGGAAGCAGACGAGGGTGGGGGTATCGCCCCTCGGGGTGTGGTACTGGCGTATCCAACCGCCGCGGGCGGCGGCGCCTCGGCTGCGCGTGTTCGTCACTCCATGCTCCTTCTCCGGTCGGTGGATTCGGGCCGGTGCGCAGTTCTCATCGTCACCCGATCGAGCCGCTCTTGATCTTCAGGCGCCACAGGGCCGTCTCCAGCGCGCCGATCAGGGGAATGAGCTGATCGTCCAGCAGCCTGCGGACGGTGACAGGTCCGGCACCCGGCATACGGGACCGGCCCCGAGGCCGCGTGCGTTCCTTCGCGACGTGGGCAGTCGGCCGGCTGGTGCCTGCTCGTGAAGCAGCTTACGCAGGATCGGCTCGGAGCGGATCACCCATGTGCCGCATGCGATCGGCGGCCCTCCGGACGCGATTTTCACGCGCCATGGGGTGGATGAGAAGTGCTCACCGGCCCGCGACATCGTTCCTTTACGGCATCAGTTCCCTGATCTGTACCGGTCGGACATGAGGCGTTGCCCTTCGGGCGCCACCAGCGGATCCGGCATCCGGACGTCATCGAGCGGACCTTCGGCGAGACCCGACACGTCGAGCTTTTGCACCACTGCGAGGACGCGGCCTTGTCCTGTCGACTGGACAGTCACAGGAAGAGCCCGGTACATGGGGAAGGGCGGCAGCGAGACCGCACGGGAGATACCGAGGCTCCCCGAGACGGGCGTCCGCCGGCCCTGGGAATTCAGCGGAACTGGACGGTCCGGTGGCCCGGCAGCAGAAAGGCGCCGCCCGCCTGCGAGGAGGCGCGTGCCGAAGTCGCATCTGCCGCGAGGATCAGGCGCCAATCCGGTGAGCGAGCTTACAGGGGGGACTGCCGGCTCGCCTGCTGCCCCGCCCGCGCGCCGGCCGGCACTCCTGTCGCCGGACCGGTGCGGATCGCCGGGATGCGCCGGGCGGTCGAGGAGGCATTCCGGGCCGCGAAGAACGAGTGCGGCCGAAGGGCGGCGGAGACGGTTCCGGCGCCCTGGCACCGCTCACCGTGGCGGAAATTCGATGGCTCCCGGCAACCGGCCGTGCCGCGCCGACGCACCTGCTGCCCGTCGCGCCCGTGGCCACGAAATCCGGCCAGCTGACGCAATGTCAGCTAGTCACCGAGATCGGCGTCTCCGCCCTGGCCAGGGCGGTCCAGGGTGGTACCGGTCGTGCGGGTGGGGCTCCTGTTGCGCCCGTCCGGGCCAGTCGATCATGCCGGGGCGCCCCGCCTGGCGAAGTCAGACGGGCCCTTGCCCGGTACACAACCCATGGGCTCTACTTGTCCAGGTCATAAAGGGGTCGCTCCAGGCTGGAATGCATTCGAGTCGCTGGTTCCAGCGCGGCTTGGGATTCACCTGACTCGCACGTGCCTGTAAACGTTCGGTAGGGGGAAGAAAATGGCTATATCACGATCCGATCCACGAACCTCGTTACGTCGCCAGAGTGATGTCGAGGCAGTCGTGGGGCAGCAGCGGGGGCCTGTTGACAGTCCGCATCGCAGCCAGGTGCTGACGACGAATGTCGGCCTTCAGATCCCCGCCGGACTGACCTTCGAGAACTGGGAGAACACCGGAAGAAGGCTTTCTGGAATCATAAATTCCTCTTCCTGGTGGCTCGGTGACTGGCTCATATACGGCAAGGACCACTACAGCGATCGCTACGAGCGGGGAATTCGTACTGTCGGTCTCCGGTATCAGACGCTGCGTAACTATGCTTGGGTGGCCCGGCGTTTCGCCATAGACCGGCGACGGGCCTCGCTCAGCTTTCAGCACCATGCCGAGGTGGCCTCGCTGTCGATAGCGGAGCAGGAGCACTGGCTCGACCAGTGCGAGGCGCACGAGTGGAGCACCAAGCAGCTGCGCAAGGCCGTGCGTCTTGCGCAGGAGAACGAGATCGCGGGCGAGGGCCAGGACGCCGAACCGACCGAGCGGCTCGCCGTTCCGGTCGGCCACATGCGGCGGTGGCACAGTGCCGCATCGCACGCGGGGATCGATCTCGAGGAGTGGGTGCTCGTCACGCTCGACAGCGCGGCCGAAGAGATCTTGGCGGGGTAGACGCCGGTGCGGCTTCACGTTCCGGGATCGAGTGGATCGTCTCCATCCGCACAGGAACGGACGCCGCACCGGAGCCGGCACGGGGCCGGTGGTCGTCGTGGACATCTACGCGGGTAGGCCGCCGAGGGGGCCTGCGACCGCCGCCCCGGCCTTCCCGGCCCGCGTTCTCACGTGGTCTGCCGGCGCTTGAGCGGTTCCCACCAGTCCCGGTTGTCGCGGTACCAGGCGAAGGTCTCGGCCAGCCCGGAGGTGAAGTCGCGGCGCGGGCTGTAGCCCAGCTCGGTCCGGATCCTGGTGCAGTCGATCGAGTAGCGCCTGTCGTGGCCCTTGCGGTCCGGAACATGGAGCACCCGTGCCCAGTCCGCGCCGCAGGCCGCGAGCAGCAGGCCGGTCAGTTCACGGTTGCTCAGTTCGATGCCGCCGCTGATGTTGTAGACACGGCCCGGAGCGCCGCCGGTGCGGACCAGCTCGACAGCCGCGCAGTGATCGTCGACGTGCAGCCAGTCGCGCCGGTTCAGTCCGTCGCCGTAGAGCGGGACGTCGCCACCGTCGAGCAGGCTCGTGAGGAACAGCGGGATGATCTTCTCGGGGAACTGCCGCGGCCCGTAGTTGTTGCTGCACCGGGTGACCCGCACGTCCAGGCCGTGGGTGCGGTGGTACGACAGGGCCAGAAGATCCGAGGCCGCCTTGGAAGCGGCGTAGGGCGAATTGGGGTCGAGGGGGTCCTGCTCGGTGCGCGAGCCGCTCTCCACCGAGCCGTAGACCTCGTCCGTGGACACGTGCACGAAGCGGTCGACGTCGTGTCGCAGCGCGGCGTCCAGCAGGGTCTGGGTGCCCGTGACATTGGTTCGGACGAAGGCGTCGGCGGAGGCGATCGAGCGGTCCACGTGGGACTCGGCGGCGAAGTGCACCACTTGGTCGGCCTGTTCCATCAGCTTGTCGACGAGGCGGGCATCGCAGATGTCGCCCCGGACGAACGTCAGCCGGGGATCGCCGAGATCGAGGTTGTCCAGGCTGCCGGCGTAGGTCAGGCTGTCCAGCACCGTGACCCGGGACACGCCGGAGCCCTGCGTCGCGTCGGCCGCGAGCAGCATCCGCACATAAGCGGAGCCAATGAATCCGGCAGCGCCGGTGACCAGCAGATTCACAGCTCCTCCGAAGGAAGCGGGGGCAGCATGCCCGCACGGGCGAGGCGGGCCCGCTCCATGACGTATTCGCCGTAGGGCGAGTTGCCCATGCTCGCCCCCAGGGCTTGGCAGTCGTCCGGGTCGATGTACCCCATGTGCATGGCGATCTCCTCGATGCAGCCCAGCCGGGTGCCCTGCCGACGCTGTGTGTCCCTCACGAATGTGCCTGCTTCGAGCAGGGACTCATGGGTGCCGGTGTCCAGCCAGGTCACGCCCCGGCCCAGCCACACCAGCTCGGCGGTGCCCATCGTCAGATAGACGCGCAGCAGGTCCGTGATTTCCAGCTCGCCCCGGGCCGACGGCTCCAGGTCTCTGGCGATGTCCGTGACCTGGGCGTCGAAGAAGTAGATCCCCGGGATGGCGAGGTTCGAGCGCGGCCGGCGAGGCTTCTCCTCGATGGAGACGAGTTCGCCCCGCGAATCGATCTCGGCGACACCGAACCGCTCCGGGTCGGCCACCTCATGGCCGAACAGCACGCAGCCACCCATCTTGAGCGCGGTGCGCCGCAGCAGAGTGGGCAGGTTGGCGCCGTGGAAGAGATTGTCCCCGAGGATCAGCGCGCACTGTTCGCCGCGAATATGGTCCTCGCCCACGAGGAAGGCGTCGGCGATGCCGCGCGGCTTGTCCTGCGTGGCGTAGTCGATGGACAGCCCCAGACGCCGGCCGTCGCCCAGAAGCGCTTGGAATGCGGGGAGGTCGGTCGGACGCGTGATGATGAGGATGTCCCGGATGCCCGCCAGCATGAGCACGGAGAGCGGATAGTAGATCATCGGCTTGTCGTAGATCGGGGCGAGCTGTTTGGAAGCCGTGAACGTGAGGGGCTGCAGACGAGTGCCGTTGCCGCCCGCGAGAATGATGCCTTTCATTCGCTCCGCGCCCCCCGTGATCGGTTTCCCGCATCTTCGGGGGACCGTCCAAAGCCGGTCTAATGCGCGTCTTGGAAGGGCTGACCCGATGAGGAGTGCGATGGGCACCGGGAGTCGGGCGGGGCCTGCGCAGGGGACTTCGGGTGTGCCACCCGGATCCGGGACACCAAGAGAGGGCCAAGATCGGCCCAAGGTGGCCGGGTGAGGGTCTCCGGTGTCCAGGTGGGTGCGGAGTTCATGAAGGGGCTGATCGGCTTGAGAATCCTGTTCACCTGTATTCCTTGGCGGTCCCACTTCCAGGCCCTTGTGCCGCTGGCCTGGGCGCTGCAGTCGGCGGGGCACGAGGTCCGCGTCGTGAGCGGCCCGGAGCTGACGGACGCCGTCACCGCCTCGGGCCTGCCGGCGGTACCCGTCGGCTCCGACGAGCCGGTCGTGGAGAAACTCGATGCGCTGCTGGTTCCGGAAGTGATGGCGAAGGTCCAGGAACTCGCGGAACGGGGCGACCTCCTGACCGACCTGTCGGAGAACCGCGAGGAGGAGCTCACCTGGGAGCGCCTGCGGTGGGGATACCAGATGACGCAGCGGACCCAGGCGGCCATGAACGACGCGATGGTCGAGGAACTGGTGGAGTACTGCCGCTGGTGGCAGCCGGACCTGGTGCTCTGGGACTGGCTGAGCCACGCGGGCGCGATCGCCGCCACGGCGGTCGGAGTGCCGCACGGCCGCATGCTGACCGAACTCGACGTGGTGGGCCGGATGCGCCGGCATTTCCTGCGGGTACGGGAGGAGCAGGCGCCCGAGGACCGCGAGGACCCGTTGGCGGACTGGCTGGGGGAGTGGGCGCAGAAGTTCGGCGTCGAGTTCTCCGAGGAGATGGTGACCGGGCAGTTCGCGATCGAGCAGATGGTCGGTTCGATGCGGCTGGAGTCCCCGTCCCCGCACCTTCCCCTGCGCTACGTCCCCTACAACGGGCCGTCGGTCGTGCCGCACTGGGCCCGACGCGAACCGGCCAAGCCGCGGGTCCTGGCCACCTTCGGACTCAGTCTGGAGCAGGCGGCGAGGCATCAAGCCATTTCCATGGAGCAGCTGCAGGGAATGCTGGACTCGCTGGCCGATCTGGACATCGAGCTGGTGGTGACGCTGCCCGAGAAGTTCCAGCGGGAGCTGGAACGGGTTCCCGCCAACACCAGGCTGGTGGAGTTCGTTCCCCTGCACGCCGTCGTCCCGTCGTGCTCGGCCGTCATCCACCACGGCGGCGTACCCGGGTTCCTGGAGGCGATCGCCCAGGGGGTGCCGCAGCTGGTGATCGGCAGCGCCATTCCCGATATCGGGGAGCGCGGCCCGCGGCTGGAGCAGTCCGGGGCCGGCCTGTGGATCCGGGGAGATGCCCCGGAGGACCTGGACGGGCTGCGGGTGAGGGAGCAGCTGCTGCGGCTGCTGGACGAGCCGTCGTTCCGGGAAGCCGCCGGGCGGCTCGGCGAGGAGCTGGCCGCACAGCCGTCACCCGCCGAGCTCGTCGGGGAACTGGAGCGGATCGTGGACCGCTCCGGACCGCGCTGAGAGGTCTCCCGTAGCTGAGAGGTGTCCCCACCGCCGGTACCGAGGCGGCAGCCGCGCAGGAGCTTTCGGCCGAGGGGTTCGGCCTGGCCCTTCGCGTGGCGGTGCGGCAATGCCGGGCCGGTGCCGGGGTGGTCGCCGGTCGGGCGCTGCGGGGCGCCCCTTGGCCGGCAAGGCCGTCCGGGGCCGGTCAGCGGCCGTTGTCCATCAGGATCGAACGCTGGATGTCCTTCAGCGCCGGGCCGGGTTCCACGCCCAGCTGTTCCCGCAGGGTCCGGCAGGCCTGACGGTAGGCGAGCAGGGCGTCGCCCCGGCAGTCGCTTCGATGAAGCGCCAGCATGAGCTGCCGGTGGAACACCTCCCGCAGGGGGTGCTCGGTGCTGAGGAGGTAGAGGTCACTGACGAGCTCGCGGTGGTGCCCGAGGGCCATGTGCGCCTCCATCTGGCCCTCCCGGCACTCCAGCTGGATCTCGTCGAACCAGGCTTGGAACCCCTGCAGGATCGGGCCGCGTGCCGCAGTGGGCAATGGCCCCCGACACAGCGCGAGCGCCTCCTCGAAACTGCGGACCGCATCCTCGTGCTCACCGTTCCTGAGCTGGACCCGGCCTTCCTTCACCAGGCGGTTGAGGTCGTGGAGGTCGAGTTCGCCCGGACCCAGCGTCAGCATGTATCCGGAGGGATTGGTGACGACGGGGCTTGCCGCCGCCCCGGGGCGGCGGAGAAGTTTGCGGACCTGGGAGACATACACGTACAGGCCCCCGATGGCGCTGCGCGGCGGTTCGTCGCCCCAGATTTCGGTGATGAGCTGGTCGACGCTGACGACCTGACCGGAGCGGATGGCGAGAGTCGCCAGCAGAATCTCGACTTTCTGGGCCCCTATAGCCTTGATGGCATTTCCGTCAGCGACACGGACCGGCCCTAGGATCTCAAGCCGCATGCTGTGAACTCCTATTTCTTGGAGCGGTGAAAGGAGTATAAAGATAGGTGGAAGGCGGTGCGGCGGAATGAACTGTGGATGTGCCTGAACATACCTCACATCCCCGGTCGGTGAGTCAATGGAAACCCGTCTCCGGTGTCCTGTTGGCGGGACACCTTCGCCGTCCAGCGGCCAGTCCGGCCATGGTTGACACGATATTAGGTCGACGTGGTTACCTAATGCGTGTTCCATTGGCTCGCAAACGGGCGCCCGGCAGAACCGGCGTGAGGGAATGCCGACCACTCAGGAGATCAATTGCGTGTGAGCGGGTGAGAGCCGGCGTTTCTTTGCCGAACCGGTTGCGGAGGAGGCCGGAGTTGTGCCTCCACCTTCCGCGGGTCATCTCCGGCCCGCCGGCCGGTGAACGGCACCAGGCCGGCATCGTGTGCCGCGCGCCTGCCGCCGCCTACGGAGTCCTGAACCAGCCGCCGCCTGATCACCCGGGCCTGCCCGGCAACCAGACGCCCAGGACGTCGTACCGCGGACGACGCCCGGCGAGGCCCGCGGACAGACCGACGAACGAACCGCACCAGGTCGCACAGGGATCTGAGCAGCCACAGAAAATGTTTGCATGCGCAACAGGCGATGGGTCGACCATGCCCGTGGACAAGATAAACAGGAGTGCTGAGTGATGATCCCCTTGTCTTTCGCACAGCGGCGCCTGTGGTTCGTCGACAGGATCGAGGGGCCGTCGGCGATATACACCGTGCCCTTCCTCATCCGGCTTACGGGAAAGGTCGACACTGCGGCGCTCACCGCCGCGGTACGCGATGTGGTCGCCCGCCACGAGAGCCTGCGGACCCTGATCGTGGAGAACGCCGAAGGCGTCCCCGCCCAGCAGATCGTGCCGGCCGACGAAGTGCGGCTGGACATCGGGCTGGTCGACATCGCTCCGGACGAGCTGGACGAAGCGGTGCGGGAGGCCTCCGCGGTCACGATCACACCGTTCGAGGAGATCCCGGTACGCGCCGTCCTGTTCCGCACGGGCGCCCAGGAACACCACCTGCTGCTGCTGATCCACCACATGGCCTGCGACGGCGAGTCCATCGCCCCGCTGGTCCGGGACCTGAGCGCCGCCTACACCGCACAGGTCGACGGCCGCGCCCCGGACTGGCCCGAACTGGCGGTCCAGTACGCCGACTACACGCTCTGGCAGCGCGACCTCCTCGGTGACGAGAACGACCCGGACAGCCTCCTCGCCACCCAACTCGACTACTGGCGCGGCGCGCTGGCGGGACTGTCGCAGCAGACGCGTCTGCCCATGGACCGGCCGCGCCGCCCGAAGCCGAGCCGCCGCGGCGATGTCGTCGAAGGCACCGTCGACGAGGAGCTGCTGGCCAGGGCGGAGGCGGCCGCCAAGCGCACCGGCTCCTCGGTGCCGATGGTGTTCCAGACCGCCCTTGCCGTACTGCTGCACCAGCTGGGCGCGGGGGAGGACATCGCCCTCGGTTCCACCGTCGCCGGCCGCCAGGACCCGGATCTCGCCGACCTGGTGGGCTTCTTCGCCAACACCTGGGTCCTGCGCACCGATCTGTCGGACCGGCCGACCTTCGACCAACTCCTCGCGCAAGTACGGCACAAGGCGCTGACCGCGTACGACAACCAGGACGCGCCGTTCGAGCGCGTGGTCGAGGCACTCAACCCGGAGCGCTCCAGCGCCTACCACCCGCTGTTCCAGGTGATGTTCACCTGGTCGACCGGCGCCCGCCTGGAGTTCGGCCTGCCGGGCGGCGTGCAGGCGAACATCGCCCCGCTGTGGACGTCGATGGCCAAGTTCGACCTGGAGTTCAGCTTCTTCAACGAGCCCGGCACGCCGGGCCTTTCCATCTACCTCGAGTACGCGACAGACCACTTCGACCGCGCCACGGCGCAGGGATTCGTCGACCGACTGGTGCGCCTGGCCGGCGACCTGCTCGACGCGCCGTCCCGCGCCGTCGCACTGGCCGACGTGCTGACGGAGAGCGAACGGGAATGGGCCCGGCGCACCTTCGAGGGCACGGCCGCCGACACTCCCGATCTGACCGCCGCCGGACTGATCGAGCGTCAGGTGGCGGCGACCCCGGACGCGACGGCCGTGATCGACGGCGAGGACGAGCTCAGTTTCGCCGAGCTGGACGCGCGGGCCGAGCGACTGGCACGGGAACTGACCGCCCGCGGGATCGGCCCGGAACACCTGGTGGGCCTGGCGCTGCCGCGCTCGGCCGCCCTGATCACGGGCATGCTCGCGATCTGGAAGGCCGGAGCCGCCTACCTGCCGATCGACCCCCGCTACCCCGGTGCGCGACTGGGCCACATCCTGTCCGACGCGGGCCCGGACCTGGTGCTGACCGACACCGCCCACGCGAAAGCGCTTCCGGCATCGGACATCCCCCGCCTGTGCGTCGACGAGGTCGACTTCGACGCCGCCGGCCCGGCGGCGGAACCGGCCGCCTGCCTGGCCGCGCACGCCGCATACGTGATGTACACCTCGGGGTCGACCGGCACGCCGAAGGGCGTGGTGATCACTCACCGGGATGTCGTCAACGGCGTGCTGCGGCTCGCCGACATCGTCGGCATCAATGCAGGCACGCGCGTTCTCGCCGGCACGTCGGTCAACTTCGACGTGTCCGTCTTCGAGACCGTGACCACCCTGGCGAGCGGCGGCGTCCTCGAAGTGGTCCGCGACGTCCTCGTCATCGGCGAGCGGGGCGGCTGGTCCGGCGGCGTCATCAGCACGGTTCCCTCGGTCTTCACCGAACTCCTCGACCAGACAGGAGGGACGATCCGCGCCGAGACGGTGGTCTTCGCCGGCGAGGCCCTGCCCGCCTCGCTGGTCAAGCGGGTCCAGGACACCATTCCGGGCGTGCGGGTGATCAACGCCTACGGCCAGACGGAGTCGTTCTACGCCACCGCCTTCACCGCCGGCGAGGCGTGGACGGCCACGGCGGCCACAGCACCCATCGGCACCCCGCTGGCCAATATGGGCGCGTATGTTCTCGGCCCCGGTCTCCAGCCCCTCGCCCCCGGCGTCGTCGGTGAGCTGTACGTGGCGGGAAACGTGGCGCGCGGGTACCTCGGCAGGGCCCGGCTGACCGCCGAACGGTTCACGGCCGATCCCTTCGGCCCGGCCGGCGCGCGCATGTACCGCACCGGTGACCTCGCCCGCTGGGGGGCCGACGGCCAACTGGAGTGCGTCGGCCGTGACGACGAGCAGATGAAGGTACGCGGCTTCCGCATCGAGCCGGGCGAGGTGGAGTCCGCGCTGACCGCCCACCCCGCGGTGGCACAGGCCCTGGTGACCACCTGCCGGCACGAAGGCCGCGACCATCTGGTGGGCTATGTGGTGCCGACCGCCAGGAGGGAACCGGGGCGCTCGGCGGTGGAGAGCCTGGGAGACCTCGACATCGACCTCACGGCCACCCTCTCACCTCGCGACCTGCGCACGTTCGTCTCCGCCAAACTCCCCGAGTTCATGGTGCCGTCGCTCTTCGTCATGCTGGACCGGCTGCCGCTTGCCCCCAACGGCAAGGTGGACCGCAAGGCGCTGCCGAAACCGGAGTTCACCGGCTCGGCCTACCGCGCCCCCGGCACGCCGGGCGAAGAGATACTCGCCCGTGTCTACGCCGATGTCGTCGGCCTGGACCGGGTCGGGACGGACGACGACTTCTTCGCGCTCGGCGGCGACAGCATCCGTTCCATCCAAGTCGTCGCGCGGGCCAGGGCCCAGGGCATCGAGGTCACTCCCCGGCAGATCTTCGAGTGCCGCACCGTGGCGGAACTCGCTCGCGTCGCCGCAAGCGGGAGCCGAACGGAGCCGCAGCTGGAGGAGCTGCCGGGCGGCGGCGTGGGCTTCGTGCCCCTGCCGCCCGTCGGCCACTATCTGCAGGAACTGGGCGGGAACGCCGACCGGTTCACCATGGCGATGACGGTGGATCTCCCGCAGGGGATGGACCGGGACGGCTTGGTGGGGACGCTGACAGCGGCCTTCGACCGGCACGACATCCTGCGCTCCCGGCGCACCGCCGGCCGGGAGGCCGGGCTGGAGGTGGCCGCGCCCGGAACCACCGACGTACAGCCGCTCGTCCACACAGTGGCGAGCGACGGCACGTGGGACGACGCCTGGCGGCAACGGGCACAGAGCGAACTGGACGCCGCAGCAAGCCGGCTGGACCCCGCGAACGGAGTGATGGCGCAGTTCGTGTGGTTCGACGCGGGCACCGGGACCCCCGGACGCCTCAGCATCCTGCTGCACCACCTGGTCGTGGACGGAGTGTCCTGGCGCATCCTGCTGCCCGACCTCGCCTCGGCCTGGCGGCAGATCCGCGACGGCAACACCCCCCGGCTGCCCGAGACCGCCACCTCGTTCCGCCGCTGGACGCACGCCCTCGCCGACGCCGCGACCGGAGAGCGGGCGGCGGAACTCGGACTGTGGCGCCGGACGGTCTCCGGACCCGATCCGATGCTCGGCACCAGGCCGTTCGACCCGGCCGTCGACACCATCGCCACCGTCGAGCGAGTCCGACTGGACCTGCCGATCGAGACCACCCGGGTCCTGCTGACCACCCTGCCCGCCGCCTACCGCGGCGGCGTCAACGACGGCCTGCTGACGGGACTGGCCCTCGCCGTCGCCGTCTGGCGCAGGCGCCGCGGTGTCGACGCGCCCTCCACGCTGGTCCGCCTGGAGGGCCACGGGCGCCAGGAGGACATCGTCCCCGGCGCCGACCTCACCCGCACGATGGGCTGGTTCACCAGCATGTACCCCGTCCGCCTCGACGTCTCCGGGGTCGACCTGGACCAGGCGCTCGCGGGCGGCACGGCGACAGGCGCCGCGGTCAAGGCCGTCAAGGAACAGCTGCTCGCCGTCCCGGACAAGGGCATCGGCTACGGCATGCTGCGCTACCTGAACGCCGAGACCGGAGCCGTTCTGCAGCGGTACGGATCCGGGCAGATCATCTTCAACTACCTGGGCCGCTACACAGGATCGGCCAACATGCCCCAGGACCTGCACGGTCTGGGCTTCACCCAGGTCGAGGACACCGTCACGCTGACACCCCCGCTGGACGCGGACATGGCCGCCCTCGCCTCCCTGTCCGTCAACGCGCATGTCGTCGACACCGAGCAGGGCCCGCGACTGGAGGCGAGTCTGGACTACCCGGCCGGGCTGCTGGCCGAGGCCGATGTCCGCGAGCTCGCCGACCTGTGGCGGACCGCCCTGACAGGCGTGGCCCGGCATGCCGGACAGACGGAAGCGGGCGGCCTCACACCCTCCGACGTCCCCCTGGTCACAGCGGGCCAGGGCGAGCTGGACCGCTGGCAGGAGCAGTACCCGGGCATGGCCGACGTATGGCCCGTGACCGCGATGCAGGACGGGCTGCTCTTCCACGCGGAACTGGCCGGCACGGCCGTCGACGTCTACCAGATGCAGTTCGCCTTCCACCTGACCGGTGAGGTCGAACCGCGCAGGATGCGGGCGGCCGGACAGGCGCTGCTCGACCGCTATCCCAACCTGCGCACCGCGTTCGTCACCGACACCGCAGGCGACCGGGTCCAGATCGTCCAGGACGGAATCGAACTGCCCTGGCAGGAGCTGGACCTGTCCTCCCTGCCCGAACACCAACAGGCCGAGCACCGCAGGCGCTTCCTCGCCGCGGAGCACAGCACCCACTTCGACCCGGCCCGCGCGCCACTGGTGAGGTTCTCCCTCGTCAAGCTGGCAGCCGACCGCTGGGACCTGGTCCTCACCGCCCACCACGTCCTCTTCGACGGCTGGTCGGTTCCCCTCCTGATGCTGGACCTGCTGCGTCTGTACCGTTCGCACGGCGACGACTCCGACCTTGGCAGGGCGCCCGCCTACCGCGAGTTCCTGACCTGGCTCTCCCACCAGGACCGCACGGCGACAGCCCGAGCCTGGGAACGGGAGCTGGAGGGCGTCGACGAGCCCACGCTGCTGGTACCCGACGTTCCCGCAGGCAACGGCGAATCCGTCGGAGTCGGCCAGGTGGACGTGCCACTCACCCCGGAGCAGTCCGATCGGCTCGCCCGCCGCGCCAGTGAGCTGGGCCTGACCCTCAACACGCTGGTCCAAGGCGCGTGGGGCATGTTCCTGTCCGGCCTGACCGGACGCCGGGACGTCACCTTCGGCGCCACCGTCTCGGGTCGCCCGCCGCAGGTCGACGGCGTGGCCGAGATGGTCGGCACGTTCATCAACACCCTCGCGGTCCGGATGGACTGCGCCCCCGGCGACTCCCTGCGCACCCTCCTCACCGGACTCCAGGAGCGGCAGAGCGCACTCCTGGACCACCACCATTTCGGCCTCCCGGAGATGCACCGGCTCACCGGCGTGCGCGCGCTCTTCGACACCCTGGTCGTCTACGAGTCCTACCCCATCGACAGCGCGGCCCTGGACGACGCCTATGCGGCTGCCGGAATCCGGGTGACCGGGCTGAGCCCTCTCAGCAGTACCCACTACCCGCTGGTGGTGATGGCGTCCGCCGAGCCGCATCTGACCATCGCCCTCCAGTACCAGCACCACCTCGTGTCCCCGGACCAGGCCGCTGTGTTCGCCCGGCGCCTGGGAAGCGTCCTCGCCCGGCTGGCCGAGGACCCGGAGCTGCCGTTCAGCAGCGTGGACCTGCTGGAGCCCGCCGAGCGCGACCGCATCCTCCTCGACGTCAACCAAACCGCCGCCGAGACCCCCGAAGCGACCATCCCCGACCTGTTCGAGCGACAGGCCGCCAAGACACCGGACCGGCCCGCGGTGACCTGCGGCGACGTCACGCTGACCTATGCGCAGCTGAACACCCGCGCCGATCGTCTCGCGACCGCACTGGCCGCACGCGGCGTCGGACCGGAAACCGTCGTCGGCCTGGCGATGCCTCGCTCGGCCGACCTCGTCACCGCCATGCTCGGCATCTGGAAGGCCGGCGGCGCGTATCTGCCCATCGACCCGGAGAACCCCGGTTCCCGGGTGGACCACATGCTGAGCGTCGCCCGGCCCCACCTGCTGCTCACCCAGTCCGGCACCGCCGACGGGCTGCCGGGCACCGACATCCCGACGCTGCTCCTCGACGACGTGGAACTCGCCACCGCCGCCCCGGTCACGGGCCGGGCGAAGGCACGGCAACCGCAGCACGCCGCCTACGTGATGTTCACCTCCGGCTCCACGGGCGTCCCCAAGGGAGTCGTGGTCAGCCACGCCAACGTCGTCAACGGCGTCACGCGGCTCGCCGAACGGGTGGGGATCGACGCGGACACCCGCATGCTCGCGGGCGCCTCGATCAACTTCGACGTGTCCGTCTTCGAGACCGTCACCACGCTGGTTCACGGCGGCCGTGTCGAGGTCGCCGGAGACGCCCTCGTGCTCGCCGAACGCGAGACGATGACGGCGAACGTGATCAGCACCGTCCCGTCGGTCTTCGCCGCGCTCGGCGGCCGGATCCCGGCCCTTCCGGACCGGGCGACCCTCGTCTTCGCAGGCGAGAAACTGCCGACCGGGCTGGTCAACCGCATCCGGCAGGAACAGCCCGAAGTACGCATCGTCAACGCCTACGGGCAGACCGAGTCGTTCTACGCCACGACGTTCAGCGTCCCGGCGCAGCAGACCCGGCAAGACACCGGCAGCGTCCCCATCGGGACGCCGATCGGCAACCTCCGCACCTACGTCCTCGGGCCCGCCCTCGCGCCCGTCCCGCCCGGCGTGACCGGCGAGCTGTACGTCGCCGGGAACATCGCACGCGGCTACGCCGGCCGAGCCGCCCTGACCGCCGAGCGCTTCGTCGCCGACCTCCACGGCCCCGCGGGTGCGCGGATGTACCGCACCGGAGACCTGGCCCGCTGGACGGCCGACGGACAACTCGAGTACGTCGGCCGCGACGACAACCAGGTGAAGATCCGCGGTGTCCGCGTCGAACCCGCCGAGATCGAGCGGGCGTTGGCCACCCACCCCGATGTCACGCAGGCCGTCGTCATCGCCCGCAGCACAGCCGAGGAGGGCGACCAGCAGCTCGTCGCCTACGTCGTGCCCGCCGCCCCGCAAGCTGACGGCACGGACCTGGCCGGCACCCTGCGCGGCTATCTGCGCGAGCGGCTGCCCGCACACCTGGTGCCCGCCGCCGTCGTCGCCCTCGACTCGGTTCCGCTGTCCGTCAACGGCAAGCTGGACCGGGAAGCGCTGCCCGCACCGCACTTCGCCGCGGCGGCCGCGGGCGGTGACCCGCGCACTCCTCAGGAAGAGCTGCTGTGCGAGCTGTTCGCCGAAGTCCTGCATGTCGACCGGGTCGGCGTCGACGACGACTTCTTCGCTCTCGGCGGCCACTCGATCATGGCCATCAAGCTCGTCAACCGCATCCGGTCCGCGCTGCGCACCGAAGTGGAGCTGCGTACCCTCTTCGCCGCTCCGACCGTGGCCGAACTCGTCCCGCATCTGGACCGGGCCGGGGCGGCCCGCGCACCCCTGGCTCCCCCCGAGAAGCTCCCCGAGCGGCTCCCGCTGTCCTTCTCCCAGCAACGGCTGTGGTTCCTGCACAAGTTCGAGGGCCGCGCGGCGACCTACAACATGCCCATCGTCCTCCGCCTCAGCGGGGACCTGAACGTGCGGGCCCTGGAAGAGACCGTCAACGACCTCGTGACCAGGCACGAGATCCTGCGCACCGTCTACCGCGAGGTCGACGGGCGGCCGTACCAGCACATCCTGGGGCCGGAGGAGGCCCGCATCGCCCTCCCCGTGCGCCCGGTCGCGGACGCGGACAACCTGGCCGGCGCCATCGCCGCGGCCGCCCGCCACCCCTTCGACATCGCCACCGAGATTCCGCTCAAGGCCGTGCTGCTGCGCACCGACCCGGACGAGTTCGCCCTGGTCCTCGTGATCCACCACATCGCGGCCGACGGATGGTCCGCGACACCCCTCGCCAAGGACCTGGCCACCGCCTACACGGCCCGCACCCGAGGCCAGGCACCCCGCTGGACACCACTGCCGCTGCAGTACGCGCACTACGCCCTGTGGCAGCGGGAGCTCCTGGGAGGCGACGACGACCCGGACAGCCTGTTCAGCCGGCAGTGCCTCTACTGGTCCCGGCAGCTGGCGGGGCTGCCCGAGACCGTCACCTTCCCGACGGACCGACCGCGCCCCGCGGAGCTCGACCGCAGCGGCGATCTGCTCGAGTTCACCCTGGACACGACGCTCCACGAGGGAATCGTCTCGCTCGCCCGCGCCACCGGCACCACCCCCTTCATGGTGCTCCAGGCGACCATGGCCGCCCTGTTCACCCGGCTCGGCGCAGGCACCGACATCGCGCTCGGCAGCGGCATCGCGGGCCGGATCGACCAGAACCTCAACGACTTGATCGGCCTCTTCGTCAACGTGCAGGTCATGCGCATCGACACCTCGGGCGACCCGACCTTCGTCGAACTGCTCAACCAGACACGCCGGACGAGCCTGGCCGCGTACACCCACCAGGACATTCCCTTCGAAGCCCTGGTGGAGAAGCTCAACCCGGAACGCTCGGCATCGCTCAACCCGCTCTTCCAGGTCGCCCTGATCCTGCAGAACACCGAGGACGCGGACTTCGAACTGCCCGGTGTACGCGTCGCGAGCGAGGGCGTGGGCACAGGCACCTCCCGCTACGACGTGACACTGAGCCTGACCGAGACGTTCCGCGACCGCACCGCGCCGAACGGCATACACATCGCCGTCGAGTACTCCACGGAGCTCTTCGACGCCTCGACGATCGAGACGGTGATCGCCCACTGGGAACGGCTCCTCGCCGCCGCCGTCCAGGACCCCGCACAGCACATCGGCGGGGCAGGCGAACCCACCGCCGAAGAACGCGGCACACTGCTCGCGGCCGAGCAGCGGACCGGACGCGAGGTCGCAACGGCCACCTTCCCGGACCTGTTCCGGCAACAGCTCCTGCGAGCCCCGCAGGCACCGGCCGTGGAATCCGGCGGCCGGGTGTGGTCGTACCGGGAACTGAACCAGCGGGCCAACCGAGTCGCGCACTGGCTGATCGCCCGGGGCATCGGCCCCGAGCAGTCGGTCGGCGTCGCCATGCCACGCGGCGCCGACCAGGTCGCCGTCGTCCTGGGCATCTTCAAGGCGGGCGCGGCATACCTGCCGATCGATCCCGACTATCCCACCGATCGCATCCGGTTCATGCTCGACGACGCCGCCCCCGCCGTCCTTCTGGCCACGGCCGGCATCGCGACGGGGCTGCCGGCAGGCCCGGGCACCGATGTCGTGGCCGTCGACGCCCCCGAAGTGACGCAGGCCTGGCAGGACGGCCCGGCCACGGACCCGGACGTCGCCCTGACCCCCGCGCATCCCGCCTACCTCATCTTCACCTCCGGCTCGACCGGACGGCCCAAGGGCGTCGTCGTCACCCACGCCGGCATCGCGGCCCTCAGCCGCACCACACAGGACCGCCTCGCGCTGAGCCCGGACTCCCGAGTCCTCCAGGTCGCGGCGCCCAGCTTCGACGCCGCCATCTGGGAGTACGTCCAGACCCTCACGACCGGCGCCACCCTGGTGGTCCCGCGTGAACAGCGCCTCGTCGGCGAAGACCTGGCCCGCAACCTGACCGAACTCGACATCACCCACGTCATGCTGCCGCCCAGCGTGCTCGCCGCGCTCCCGGCCGACGCGTCCCGCACCCTGACCGCACTGCGCACCGTCACCGTCGGAGGCGAGGCGTGCCCACCGGCGCTGGCCGCCGCCTGGACGCCGGGCCGCCGCTTCGTCAACGCCTACGGTCCCGCCGAGACCACCGTGTGCGGCACGGTCAGCGCCCCCCTCGGCACCGGCCGCACACCCATCGGCACCGCCGTGGACGGAAACCGGCTGCGGGTGCTCGACGAGCGGCTCGCCCCCGTCGAACCAGGCGTCGCCGGCGAGCTGTACATCGCGGGGCCCAGCCTGGCCCGGGGCTACCTGAACCGCCCCGGGCTCACCGCCGAGCGCTTCGTCACCGACCCGTACGGACCCGCCGGCACCCGCATGTACCGGACCGGGGACATCGTGCGCCAGGGCGCGGACGGGCAACTCGACTATCTCGGCCGCAGCGACGACCAGGTCAAGATCAACGGGCTGCGCATCGAACCCGGCGAGATCACCGCCGTCATGCAACAGCACCCGGGCATCGGACAGGCCGTGGTGACCGCCCACCGGGGCAAGGACGGCCGGCAGCGCCTGGTGGGCTACGCGGTGCCCGCGCCCGCACCGGCCGGAACCCCCGCCCCGTCGACAAGCCGCGGCCCGGACGCCGACGACCTGCGCGCCTTCCTGTCCGAGAGGCTGCCGGAATTCATGGTGCCTTCGGTGTTCCTGCTGCTCGACACTCTGCCGTTGACGGCCAACGGCAAGCTCGACAAGTCCGCCCTGCCCGCGCCGCCGACCACGGCGGCCACCAGCTACCGGGCTCCCCAGACCGAGGCGGAGACGACACTCGCCGCGATCTTCGCCGACATCCTGGGGCGGGACCGGGTCGGCATCGACGACGACTTCTTCGTGGCCGGCGGCGACAGCATCCGCTCCATCCAGGTCGTCTCCCGAGCCCGCGAGAAGGGCGTGGCGATCACGCCACGGCTCATGTTCAAGCACCGGACCGTGGCCGCCCTCGCCGCGGCCGCCACGGCCGGCGGGCAGCCCGGCACGGACCGCCGGGAACCCGCCGGGAGCGGACTCGGCTGGATGCCACTGCTTCCCGTGATGCGACAGATCGCCGAGCACGTCGGAAACCACGACGGATTCACGATGTCGACGGTGGTGGAGCTGCCGACCGGCATCGACGAGACCGGATTGACCGCGACCCTCGCCGCGGTCGTCGACCATCACGACATGCTGCGCTCCCGCCTCCGCGTCCACGCCGGGGAGCAGGGCCTGGACGCGGCCGCACCCGGCACCCTCGACGTGGCGTCGCTCATCCGCCGCAGGCCCTGCACCGGCGACTGGGACAACCCCGCCTGGCGGCAGGAGACCAAGGCCGACGTCGTCGCCGCCGCCCGTGAACTGGACGCGGAAGCAGGCCGGATGGCCCGCTTCATCTGGTGCGACGCAGGCCCGGACACCGCCGGCCAACTGATCATCGTCCTGCACCACCTGGTGACCGACGGGGTCTCCTGGCACATCCTGCTGTCCGACCTCGCACAGGCCTGGGACGCCGTGCGACAGGGCCGCTCCCCGCGGCTGGCCACGGTGCCCACCACGATGCGCAGCTGGTCGTACGGCCTGCTGCAGGCAGCCGGGGCACCCGACCGGGTCGCCGAACTCGACCACTGGCGGGACCTGCTGGACCGGCCCGAGCCACAGCTCGGCGCCCGGGCCCTCGACCCCGCCATCGACGTGCGCGCGACCATGGACACGGTGCGGATCACGCTGGACCACCCGACCACCGAAGCGCTCCTGACCACACTGCCCGCCGCCTTCCACAGCGGCGTCGACGACGGCCTGCTCACCGCACTCGCACTGGCCCTCGCCGGGTGGTACAGGGCACGGGACATCGACGAACCCTCGACGCTGATCCGCCTCGAAGGACACGGCCGCGAGGAAGCCGCGGTACCCGGCGCCGACCTCACCCGCACCATCGGCTGGTTCACCAGCATCTACCCCGTCCGCCTCGACGTCAGCGGCATCGATCTGCAGGACGCCGTCGCGGGTGGCCGCACAGCCGGCTACGCGATGAAGACCATCAAGGAACAGCTCCACGCGATCCCGGACAAGGGCATCGGCTACGGCCTGCTGCGCCACCTCAACCCCAAGACCGCCGAGATCCTCACGGCATACGGCGACGGACAGGTCGCCTTCAACTACCTCGGCCGGCTGGGCCCGGTCGCCTCGGCGCAGGAGGACAACGGCACGGGCTGGACGATGTCCGGCGACCTGGACGACCTCGTACCCGAACCGAACGCACCCGCCCTGACCGCCGTGGACATCACCGCCTTCTCCGCCGAGACCGCGCACGGCCCGCAGCTGACCGCCGACTTCGCCTTCCCCACCGGGCTGCTCACCCGGGAAGAAGTACAGGAACTCGCGGACCTGTGGCGCACCGCCCTGGAAGGCCTGGCCCGACACGCCACCGCTCCCGGGGCGGGCGGCCTGACACCGTCGGACGTGCCCCTGGTCCGCGTACGACAGCGGGACCTGGAAGTCTGGGAGGAGCGCTACCCGGACGTGGTCGACGTATGGCCGCTGACCTCGCTGCAGTCCGGCCTGCTGTTCCAGAGCCGGCTGGACGGCGCCGAATTCGACGCCTACCAGGTGCAACTGGTCTTCCACCTGACCGGACACGTGGACCCGGAACGGATGAGGACGGCCGGCCAGGCCCTGCTCGACCGCTACGACAGCCTGCGCACCGCATTCGTGGCCACAGCCGCCGGCGAACCCGTACAGGTCCTCCTCGACCGTGTCGAGCTCCCCTGGCAGACCATGGACTGGAGCGGCCTGCCCGAACGGGAACAGGAGGAGAAACTGCGGGACCTGCGGGACCGGGACCGGGCCACCCCCTTCGACCCGGCCACCCCGCCCCTGCTGCGCCTGACCCTCGTCCAGCGGGCACCCGAGCACCACGAACTGGTGATGACCGTCCACCACATCGTGTACGACGGCTGGTCCTCGCCCCTCGTGCTGCACAGCCTGCTGCACCTGTACGCCACCTTCGGGGACGCCGGACGACTGAACCGGGTACGCCCGTACCGCGACTTCCTCGACTGGCTGTCGCAACAGGACCACGAAAGTGCGGCACAGGCGTGGCGGACCGAACTGGACGGGCTGGACGAGCCGACACTGGTCGCCCCCCGCAGTCAGCAGCAGGCGGGAGGCGGCCACCGCAGGACACCGGTCGACCTGGACCGCGACCTGGCACGCCGCCTGTCGCAGCGCGCCGCCGAACTCGGCATCACCCTCAACAATCTGGTGCAGGGCGCCTGGGCACTGCTCCTCGCCGGCCACACGGGCCGCCAGGACGTCGTGTTCGGCGCCACGGTCTCCGGGCGCCCGCCGCAGGTGGCAGGCATGGACGAGATGGTGGGCCTGTTCATCAACACCCTCCCGGTCCGGGTACGCACGACGGCCGGACAGAGCGCGGCCGAACTGCTCCTCGACCTTCAGGAGCGCCAGGCCGCGCTGATGGACCACCACCACCTCGGCCTCGCCGAGATCCACCGGGCCGTCGACCTCCCCGTGCTCTTCGACTCGGTGGTGGTCTACGAGTCCTACCCCGCCGGCGGGGACGACCTCGACGAGACGCTGAGCGCGGCCGGCATCGCCATCACCGGAATGGACTGGGAAGCGGCGGTGCACTACCCGCTCGCCCTGTTCGCCACCGCCGACCCGGACCTCCAGCTGATGCTGGGCCACCGCGACCACGCCTTCGACTCCGAGACCGTACAGCGCCTCGCGCACCGCCTCACACGGATCCTCGGCGACATCGCGGCGGACCCCGACACCCCGCTGAGCGGAATCGACCCCCTGGCACCGGCCGAGCGCGAACTCGTGCTGACCGGCTTCAACGACACCACCGCCGAGGTCCCCGGGACCGGCGTGGCCGCACTGTTCGAACAGCGCGCCGCCCACCGCCCCGACGCCCACGCCGTGCTGTGCGGTGACACCACTCTCACCTACCGCGAGCTCGACGAACGGGCCAACCGGCTCGCACGGGTCCTGGCGGCCAGCGGCGTGGGCCAGGAATCGCCCGTCGCACTCGCCCTCCCGCGCTCACCGCAGTACATCGTCGCCGTACTGGCCATCGCGAAGGCGGGTGGCATCTACCTGCCCATCGACCCTGCCTACCCCGCCGAGCGGATCACCTTCATGCTGAGCGACGCCGACCCCGCTCTCGTGGTGACCGACACACAGACCTCGGCCACGCTGCCCGCAAGCGACTGCCCGCTCCTGGTCATCGACGCGCCCCGGACCGCCCGGGAGATCGCGGCGGCCCCGGCCGACCCGCTCGCCGCAGACTCCGCCGCGCACCCGGACCAGCTCTGCTACGTGGTGTACACCTCCGGCTCCACGGGCCGGCCCAAGGCCGTCGGCATCTCCCACCGGTCGCTGGCAGTCCTGTCGGCGGACCGCGGCTACGACGAGAGCCGCCTGGAGCGCGTTCTCATGCACCACACCCAGGCCTTCGACACCTTCACCTACGAGCTGTGGGCCGGCCTGCTCCGCGGCGGCGCAGTCGTCATCCTTCCGCCCGGCCGACTGGATCCGGCGGGACTCACACGGATGATCGCCGAACAAGGAGTCACCGGACTCATCATGCCGGCGGGCCAGTTCATGGCCTTCGCCGATGAGGCACCCGAGGCGTTCCGCGGCGCCCGTGAGGTGTGGACGGTCGGTGACGTGGTGACCCCGGCCGCCCTGGAACGGGTGCTCCGCGCATGCGCCGACCTGACCATCGTGAACGGCTACGGCCCGACCGAGACCACCGCGGCCACCACCATGCACGTCATCACCGGCACGGACGACCTCGGCGAGGCCGTACCGATCGGGCGCCCGATGGACAACACCCGCCTGTACGTGCTGGACGCGGCGCTGCGACCGGCGCCGGTCGGGGTCGTCGGAGACCTGTACGTCGCCGGCGAACGACTGGCCCGCGGCTATCTGGACCGGTACGGCCTCACCGCGGAGCGCTTCGTGGCCTGCCCCTTCGGCGGGCCGGGCGAGCGGATGTACCGCACCGGCGACCTGGCCGCCTGGACACCGGAGGGCCGCCTCCTGTTCCGGGGCCGCGTCGACAACCAGGTCAAGGTCCGGGGCTTCCGGATCGAACTCGGCGAGGTGGAGGCGGTACTCGCCGACCATCCGCAGGTCGCGCAGGCCGTCGTGATCACCCGGGACCAGCCGGGCATCGGCAGGCACCTCGTCGCCTACGTCACACCGGCCGAGAGCGAGCGGCCCGACCCGGACACCCTGCGGTCCTTCACCGGACAACGACTGCCGGAGCACATGGTGCCCTCGGCCATCCTGGTCATGGAGAGTCTGCCACTGGCCGTGACCGGGAAGGTCGACCGCAGGCAGCTGCCCGCGCCCGAGTTCCTCAGCCACACCGCCTACCGGGCCCCCCGCAACGCCCAGGAAGAACTGCTGGCAAGCGTGTTCGCGCAGGTCCTCGGCATGGAGCGGGTCGGCATCGACGACGACTTCTTCGCTCTCGGCGGCCACTCGCTCCTCGCCACCCGGCTCATCAGCCGGATCCGCACGGTGCTGAGCGCGGAAGTCCCGATCCGCACGGTGTTCCAGGCGCCGACCGTCGCCAAACTGGTGGAACACCTGACGGGCGGCCTCCGGGATCCCGGCGACGGCGGCCCCTTCGACACCCTGCTGCCGCTGCGGACCGGCGGGACCAAAACGCCCTTGTGGCTCTTCCACCCGGGATTCGGCCTGTGCTGGTCCTACCTGGGGCTGGCCACCCAGCTGGAGGACCGCCCCGTGTACGGCATCCAGGCGCGCGGCTTCGACGGCGCGCCGCTGCCGGCCAGCTTCGCCGCCATGGTCACCGACTACACCGAACAGGTCCTCGCCGTGCAGCCGCACGGTCCGTTCCAGCTGGCCGGGCATTCGCTGGGCGGCTCCCTGGCCCACGCCGTCGGTGCCGAACTCCAGCAGCGCGGCTACGAGGTGTCCCTGGTGGTGCTCCTCGACGCCGTTCCCAGCAGCGGGTTCACACAGCTGGCGGAGGCCCACCTCACCCGGGCGGAGGCGCGCGACTTCCTGGACGACTACCTGCCGGGCAACGCCGACGACGACGACCGCCGGAACATCGTCGAGAACGGCGCCACGGTCATCGTCGAGCACTCCCGGATGGTCGTGGAGTTCCCCCAGCCCACCTACCGCGGCACCGTGCTGTTCTTCAGCGCGACGCACAGCCCCGAGGTACGGCCCGCCCCCTGGGAGCCGTACGTCGACGGCGAGCTGCACACCTTCGACATCGACGCCACGCACTTCGGCCTCACCGAGCCGAAGCCCGCGGCCGAGATCTGCACCATCGTCAACCGCTACCTCCGTGATTGAGGAGACCGCGTGACCACGAACCCCTTCGACGACGAGAACGGCACGTTCTACGTCCTGGTGAACGACGAGGAACAGCACTCCCTGTGGCCGGCATTCGCACACGTCCCGGACGGCTGGCGGATCGCCTTCGGCCCGCAGGACCGACCGAAGTGCCTGACCCACGTAGAGGAGAACTGGACCGATCTGCGGCCCAAGAGCCTGCGCCACGCCATGGGCGAGTAGGACCCGCGCCCGTACAGAACGAGAAACAGGAGGGATGGAGATGACACAGCTCGCCGACCGCTGGGGAGTGAACCCGGCGTTCTTCTGGATGTGGGGCCACCGACCGGAGCAGCCCGTCACCGTGGACGAGAACGGGGTGGTCCATGTCTACGGCCACGCCGAGATCCTGGAGGTCTACGGCGACCCGCAGGTGTACTCGTCCAACGTGGAAGCCCTGCTGTTCGGGGCGCCCGAGGGCGAAAGCCTCAGCGAGGGCGCGCTGAGCGCGGCCGACCCGCCCAAGCACACGAAACTGCGCAAGATCGTCAGCCGTGCGTTCACCCCGAAGCTGGTCGCCGACCTCGAACCGCGGATCGCCGAGGTCACCGGTCAGCTCCTCGACGAGGCGCCGGGCAAGGGACGCCTGGAACTGGTCGGGGACCTGGCCTATCCGATGCCGGTGATGGTGATAGCCGACATGCTCGGCGTGCCGCGCAGTGACCGGGACCTCTTCAAGCAGTGGGTGGACACCATCCTCTCCGCCGCGGGCGAAGTGAACGTGGAGGACGCGGTCAAGGCCGGCGCGGCCACCCAGCTCGACGACGAGGACGTCGCGGCCGCCATGGGGCAAGTGCCCGAACTGATGGAGTACCTGCGCGCGCACGCGGCCGAACGGCGCACCAAGCCGCGCGAGGACCTGCTCACCAAGCTGGTCGAGGCGGAAGTCGACGGCGAGCGCCTCAGCGACAACCAGGTGGTGAACTTCTCCAGGGAACTCCTGGTCGCAGGACACCTCACCACCAGCGCGACGATCGCCAACATGCTGCTGTGCCTGGACGCCCACCCCGAGCAGTACGCCCGGCTGCGGGCGAACCGGGCCCTCATCCCGGGAGCCGCCGAGGAAACCCTGCGGTTCCTCGGCCCGCTCGCGGCCTCCGTCCGCGCGACCGCCGAAGACACCGAGCTGGCCGGCGTCAAGGTACCGAAGAAGAGCCTCGTCCGGCTCTGGCTCGGCGCCGGCAGCCGCGACGAGCGGGTGTTCGAGCGGCCCGACGAGTTCGATCCCGGCCGCGACCCCAACCCGCACCTGGGGTTCGGCCGCGGAATCCACTTCTGCATCGGCGCGCCGCTCGCCCGCCTCGAGAGCAGCATCTGCCTGCGGATCCTCCTGGACCGGTATCCCAACCTGCGGGCGGACCCGGATCAGCGGCCGGAATTCCTGGGCCTGGACGACCTGCTGGCCGTGTCGAAACTCCAGATGCTCACCGATTGACGCCGTTGCCCGCCCAGCCTGCGAACCATGGATGAGTTCGCTCCGAAGGAGGAAAGCGCCATGCGCGTCCTGTTCGTAGTCTTTCCCTGGCGAACCCACCTGCAGCACATGGTGCCCCTGGCCTGGGCGCTGCAGGCGGCGGGGCACGAGGTCCGCGTCGCCAGCGGCCCGGAACTGACGGACGCCGTCACCGCCTCGGGCCTGCCGGCGGTACCCGTCGGCTCCGACGAACCCGTCTTCGGGAGAGTCGCACGCGAGCAGGGAGAGGTGTACCAGAAACTCGTCGAAGCCCACGGCGAGCAGAACGACATCCTCGTCGACGTGTGCGAGGACCGCGAAGAAGTACTCACCTGGGAGCGCCTGCGATGGGGGAGCCGGTTCCTGGCCGCCACCTCGCGGGCCTCCAACGACGCGATGGTCGAGGAACTGGTGGAGTACTGCCGCTGGTGGCAGCCGGACCTGGTGCTCTGGGACTGGCTGAGCCACGCGGGCGCGATCGCCGCCACGGCGATCGGAGTACCGCACGGCCGCATGCGCACCGAGCTGGCCGTCGAGGACCGGGCCCGCCGGCACTTCCTGCGGGTACGGGAGGAGCAGGCGCCCGAGGACCGCGAGGACCCGCTGGGGGACTGGCTGGGGCAGTGGGCGCAGAAGTTCGGCGTCGAATTCACCGAAGAGATGGTGACCGGGCAGTTCGCGATCGAACAGAGCGTCGGTTCGATGCGACTGGAGTCCCCGACCCCGCACCTTCCCCTGCGCTACGTCCCCTACAACGGGCCGTCGGTCGTGCCGCACTGGGCCCGACGCGACCCGGCCAAGCGCCGGGTCCTGGCCACCTTCGGACTCAGCCTGGCCATGGATCCGGCGACGGCCGCGTCCTCCCTGAAGCAGCTGCAGGGAATGCTCGACGCACTGGCCGATCTGGACATCGAGCTGGTGATGACGCTGCCCGAGAAGTTCCAGCGAGAGCTGGAACGGGTCCCCGCCAACACCAGACTGGTGGAGTTCGTTCCCCTGCACGCCGTCGTCCCGTCGTGCTCGGCCGTCATCCACCACGGCGGCGTACCCGGGTTCCTGGAAGCGATCGCCCACGGCGTCCCGCAACTGGTGATCGGCCGCGCCATGACGGACATCGCCGAACGCGGCCCGCGCATGGAACAGTCCGGGGCCGGCCTGTGGATCCGGGGAGATGCCCCGGAAGACCTGGACGGGCTGCGGGTGAGGGAGCAGCTGCTGCGGCTGCTGGACGAGCCGTCGTTCCGGGAAGCCGCCGGGCGGCTCGGCGAGGAGCTGGCCGCACAGCCGTCACCCGCCGAGCTCGTCCGGGAACTGGAACGGATCGCGGACCGCTAACGATCCGGACGCACAGTCGGCTGCGGCCCGCCCAGAGGTCCCGCCGGAGCGAGCAGCTCCGGGCCGAGGGACCGGGCGCTGCCGCAGCCGATCTGCGTCAGCGCCACGTCGAGCTCGGCGAGCAGACACCGCAGGACGTGCCGCACGCCGAGCCGTCCATCGAGCGCCAGCCCGTACAGATAGGGCCTGCCGAGCAGGACGGCGTCCGCACCGAGGGCCAGAGCCTTGGCGACGTCAGTGCCGGTACGGACACCGGAGTCCATCAGCACAGGGACGGCGCTGCCGACCGCGCCGCGCACCGCGGGCAGGCAGTCCAGGGCAGCCACCGCACCGTCCAGCTGACGTCCCCCGTGATTGGAGACGATCACGCCGTCCGCCCCATTGGCCACTGCGAGGAGCGCGTCGTCGGGGTGCAGGACCCCCTTGACGAGAAGAGGAAGCCCGGTCCACTCGCGCAGCCGGTTCAGCCGCTCCCACGTCAGCGACGGGTTGCCGTTGACCCGGGCCCAGTGCCTGACGACCGCCTCGGGCCCGGCATCCGGCGGCAGCGCCGCCCGGAACACGGGATCACTCGTGTAGTTGGCCAGCCCGGTGCCGCGTATCAGCGGAAGGTAGCCGTGATCGAGGTCCGCGGGCCGATAGCCGACGGAGGGATTGTCGACGGTGAGGACCAGCGCCGTGTAGCCGCTCGCCTCGGCCCGCCGGACCAGGGACGCGGCCAGCTCGTCGTCCGAGGGCCAGTACAGCTGGAACCAGCGGGGCCCCGGCCCGGCAGCCGCCGCGACCTCCTCGAGGCTGTGCGAGGAGTAGGAGGACAGCACGAACGGCAGCCCGGCGTCGGCCGCGCCCCGGACCGTGGCGATCTCACCCTCGTGGTGCACGGCGGTCTGCGCGGAGATCGGTGCCAGCAGAACCGGTGCGGGCAGGAGCTGACCGAGAAGGTCCACCGTCAGATCGCGCCGCGTGAAGCCGCAAAGCGCCCGAGGCAGCAGGCGCCACTGGTCGAAAGCGTCCCGATTGGCGCGCCCCGTGGCTCCCGTTCCGGAGCCGCCGGCCACAAAGCCGAACACCGCGGGCGGGAGGACCGCGCGAGCCGCTTCCTCCAACGCCGTGAGATCGGTGCTGAGCTGACCTTCGCGGCCGTCGGGGCCTGCCAGATATATCTCTCGCACCAGGTCGGACGCGCTCGTCGGTCCGGCAGGGGCGGCGGTGCGGGTGTGCTCGGTCATGGCGTCGGGGTTCCGTTTCCGTTCTCGGTGGCGGTCCGTCCGTCGGACGGCGGCTCCTGACCGAGCACGTCGGCCAGCAGCCGCGGGGTCGGCCAGTCGAAGACGAAGGTGGCCGGAAGACGCAGCCCCATGGAGGCCATCAGCCGGTTGCGCAGCTCCACCGCTCCCAGCGAGTCCATGCCGACGTGGTCGAAGGCGGTGTCCGGGTCGATCGCGTCGGCGGAGGCGTGGCCGAGCACGCCGGCGACCTCGGCCAGAAGCCACTCCAGCAGCGTGTCGCCCCCTCCCGCGGCAGCGGTGTCCCCGTGGTCGAGCGGCAGCGCGGCCGACGGCTGATACCCCCCTCCCTGCGGCTTCCCGGCATCGGCGGGCAGGAGAGACTCCAGGATCCGCGGGAGGGTGCCGCCGCGGTGCTGCGCGGCCAACGCGTCGCGATCCCAGCGTCCCGCCACGGCCACCGGCCGATCCCCGTGAACCGCCGCGTCGAGGAAGCGCAGACCCTGTTCGATGGGTATCAACAGGACGCCGGCCCGGGCCATACGGTCGATCTGCGCGTTCGTGAGGGTGCTGCCCATGCCACCCGACACGTCCCACTGGCCCCACACGATGGCCACGCCGGGCTCGCCGGCGGCGTGCCGCTGCTCCATCAGGCCTTCCAGGAACGCGTTCGCGGCGGCATAGGCGCTCTGCCCGGCCGAGTTGAGCGTGCTGGCGACCGAGGAGTAGACGACGAACGCGGACAGGTCCAGGCCGGCGGTCAGCTCGTGCAGATGCAACGCCGCGTCGACCTTGGGACGCAGCGACCGTTCGAGGTCGCCGGCCGTCAAGTCGGTCAGCAGACCGCCTTCGAGGAAACCCGCGCCATGGACGACACCGCCGATGCGGACACCGGCCCGGGCAAGCCCGTCGAGAACACCGGCCAGAGACTCGCGATCGGCGGCGTCACAGGCCACCGTGCGGACCCGCGCGCCGAGATCCCGCAGATCCGCGATGACGCGCTCCGCGTCGGCGCCGGGGGCGCCGCGCCCCATCAGGACCAGCTGGCGCACACCGTGCTGCTCCACCAGGTGCCGGGCCGTGATCCGGCCGAGCCAGCCGAGACCACCGGTGATCAGCACCGCTCGTGAAGGGTCCCAGGAACCCCCGGGGACCGGAGCATCGGCGCCGCTGCCGAGGACCGGCCGGTACACGGTCCCCTCACGCAGCGCGAGCTGGCTCTCGCCGGTGGCCAGCGCGGCGGCGAACGCCTCGCGCGAGGCGGCGGTGCCGTCCTCGTCGAGCAGGACGAACCGGCCCGGATGCTCGGCCTGCGCCGACCGGATAAGCCCCCACACGGCGCGGTGGGCGGGCCGGATGGCGGGGTCCTGCTCGTCCTCCACGGCAACGGCGCCGCGGGTGACCACCACCAGCCGGGAATCCTCCAACCGCTCGTCACCCAGGAAGCCCTGGGCTGCGTTCAGCACCTCCAGCAACGTTTCCCGGACGGCCGCCGGGGTCTCGGCCGTGCCGGTCCGGCACGGCAGCACGACCGTTCGCGGGACCGCTCCAGCTGCGGCGAGCACCTCGGTGAGGTCTGTCCACGGCTCGTCCGCCACGGCGTCGGCAGCCTCGGAAACCGGTGTCCAGCGCGGCACCAGGAGACCGTCGGCCTCCTGCGCGCCGGAAGGACCGGCGCCTGCGGCCGGGACCGGCCGCAGGACGAGAGAACCGATCGAGGCCAGCAGCCTGCCGTCGGGGTCGGTGAGATCGGCCGAGACCGCGTCGGGGCCCGCGGGTGTCAGATGGACCCGCACCCGGGCCGCGCCGGTGGCGGTGGCCCGGACCCGCACGTCCCGCCAGATGTGCGGGAGCATGCCGGGGCCCGCGGCACCCTCGGCGGAGAGCGGGTGCAGGGCGGCGTCGAGGAGCACGGGGTGCAGGGCGTGCGTGCCGGGCAGGAGTCCGCCGGGGAGGGCCACATCGGCGACGATCCCCGGGCCCGAGCTCCACATCGCGCCGACACCGCGGAACGCCGGTCCGTACGCCAACTCCCGCTCCGCAAGGGCGCGGTAGAGCTCGTGAGGCGGCATGTCGAGCGGCGCGGCGTCCACGGGGAGGCCGCGCCGCGGCTCGGCGCCGGGCTCCCAGCCCAGCCGGGCGATGGTGCCGTGGGCACACCGGGTCCAGGCCGGCTCCTCGGTGTCCGCCCGGCGGGCGTGCACGGTGACGGTGCTCCTGCCGTCGGCGTCGGCCGCCGCGATGAAGATCCGCAGATCGAGCTCCGCACTGTCCGGCACGGCCAGGGGCTCCTCGTGGACGAGCTCCTGGACCGTGTCGCCGCCCGCCACGCGGGCGGCGCTCACCACTGCGTCGAGCAGGGCGGTGCCGGGCAGCAGCGTCCCGCCGGCGACCCGGTAGTCGGCCAACCAGGGAAGCGTGGCGTGCGAGAGCCGTCCGGTGAACATGACTCCGTCCGGCGCCGGTACCTCCGCAGCGGCCCCCAGGACCGGATGGTCGAGGCCGGTGATCCCGGCCGAACGGGCAGCTGTGCGTTGCGGCGCGTCGATCCAGTAGCGGCGCCGCTGGAAGGCATAGGTCGGCAGCGGGATCCGATGAGCTCCGCGATCCGCGAACACGGCGGCCCAGTCGACGTCGGCGCCGACCGCGTGCAGCCGGGCGAGCGCGGTCACCAGCGTGGTGGCCTCCGGCTCCTGGTCGCGCTGCGCCGCGATCGCCGTCGGCGCGGCCTGGCCGGCGAAGCAGTCGGCGACCATGTCGGTGAGTTCGCCCGACGGGCCGACCTCCACCAGCCGGTTGCAGCCCAGGCCGCTCAGGGAGTGCACGCCGTCCGCGAAGCGGAACGACTCGACCGCCTGGCGGGCCCAGTGGTCGGGGTCGGCGAACTCGCTCTCCCTCATCGCCTGCCCGGTGAGACCCGAAACCACCGTGAGCTCCGGCTCACGGAAGTCCAGGTTCTTCACGGCCGCGGTTCCGCTTCCCGGAAGCCCCTTCACCGACCGGCTGTGAGCCACGGCCAGTTCGGCCGCGTCGGCGAGCGAGAGCACACCGGCGGCATGAACGGCGGCGACCGCGCCGACGGAGTGACCGATGACCGCCGCGGGCGCGACTCCGCAGGACTCGAGCAGGCGGAACAGCGCGACTTGGTAGGCGAAGAGTGCGAGCGGGGAGTACTCCGAGCGGTCGAGCAGCGCGGTCTCGGAGTCGAAGAGCACCGTGCGCAGGGGCTGGTCCAGATGGGCGTCGAGTTCGCGGCAGACGGCGTCGAACGCGGAGGCGAAGGCCGGGAAGGTCCGGTACAGCTCCCGGCCCATACCGGGCCGCTGGACGCCGTGCCCGGAGAACAGGAGAGCGGTGCGCCCCTCGGTGGCCCGGCCGCGCACCGCCGCATCCGCATCCGCGTCCGCCGCCAGGGCGCGCAGGCCGTCGAGCAGGCCGCCCTCCCCGCGGGGAAGCAGGACCGCGCGGTGCGCGAGGTGGCTGCGGGTGGTGGCAAGGGACAGGCCGAGGTCGAGAAGGTCCGTGGGGGCAGCCGACGCCCCGGTCAGCGAGTCGAGGACCCGGCGGGCCTGGGCCTGCAACGCGGCCGGATTGTGCCCGGACAGGACGACGGGGACGACGGGCAGCGGTGCCGGGCCCGTGCTCGTGTCTTCGGTGTTGGTGGTGGGTTGGGGTGGTTGTTCGAGGATGAGGTGGGCGTTGGTGCCGCTGAGGCCGAAGGAGGAGATGGCGGCTCGGCGGGGGCGGGCGCGGTCGGGCCAGGGTTGTGCGTGGGTGAGGAGTGCGAGGTGTCCTTGGGACCAGTCGATGCGGGGTGATGGCTGGTCGGTGTGGAGGGTTTTGGGGAGTTGGCCGTGGTGGATGGCCATGGTCATTTTGATGATGCCGGCGACTCCGGCTGCTGCCTGGGTGTGGCCGATGTTGGATTTTACGGTTCCGAGGTGGAGGGGGTGTTGGGGGTTGCGGTGGGTGCCGTAGGTGGCGAGGAGGGCGTGTGCCTCGATGGGGTCGCCGAGGGCGGTGCCGGTGCCGTGGGCTTCGATGGCGTCGATGGCGTCGGGGGTGAGGTGGGCGTCGTGGAGTGCGGCGCGGATGACGGCTTGTTGGGAGGGGCCGTTGGGGGCGGTGAGGCCGCTGCCGGCGCCGTCGTGGTTGAGGGCTGAGCCTCGGATGACGGCGAGGACGGGGTGGTTGTGGCGTTGGGCGTCGGTGAGGCGTTCGAGGAGGAGCATGCCGACGCCTTCGGACCAGGCGGTGCCGTCGGCGGTGGCGGCGAAGGCTTTGCAGCGGCCGTCGGGGGCCAGACCGTGCTGACGACTGAACTCCACAAACGACACCGGTGTCGCCATGGTCGTGGCGGCTCCCGCCAGGGCCAGGGAGCACTCGCCGTTACGCAGCGCCTGGGCGGCCAGATGGATGGCCACCAGCGAGGAGGAACAGGCCGTGTCCACCGTCATGGCAGGACCTTCGAACCCGAAGCTGTGGGCGATACGCCCGGAGGCGAAGCCACTCGCGCTGCCGAGGGCCATATACCCCTCGTACTCGGCCGGCGACGGCAGGACCCGGTAACCGTAGTCGTCGTACATGGTGCCGATGAAGACGCCCGTGCGGCTGCCGTTCAGTGCCGCCGGGACGATTCCCGCGTTCTCGAACGCTTCCCACGAGGTCTCCAGCAGCAGTCGATGCTGCGGGTCCATCGCATGCGCCTCGCGCGGCGAGATCTGGAAGAACTCGGCATCGAAGCCCGTGGCGTCGTCGAGGAATCCGCCCTCCCTGACATACGACGTCCCCGGCCGCTGCGCGTCCGGGTCGTACAGCGAGGACAGGTCCCAGCCGCGGTCCTCGGGGAACGGCCCGATCACGTCGCGCTCGTCCGTCACCAGCCGCCACAGGTCCTGCGGGGACTCGACCCCGCCGGGGTAGCGGCAGGCCATCCCGACGATGGCGATCGGGCCGGAATCGTGCTCCGCCTTCGCGGCCGCGGCACGAAGCTGCTGATTGGTCTGCAAGGCCGCCCGTAGTGCGTCGACCAGTTCGTCGTGCGATGCCGTCATCGGGACTCTCCGTCGATCTCTGTCGGGGTGCGTTCACTGCGGTCCGTCCCCAAAGCCAGGCGGACCAGCTCCTCGGCGCTCATCGTCTCCAGCGAGGTGTCCTCGGACGGCGGTTCAGGGCCGGGCTCCGCCGGGACGTGCGCCTCGCCGTTCTCGGCGGCGAGCTCCGCAACCAGGTGATCCGCGAGGGCGGCGGGGCTGCGGTGGTCGAAGACGGCTGTCGAAGCCAGCCGAACACCCGTCGCCGAGGCGATCCGCTGCTGCAGCTCCAGCGCGGTCAGGGAGTCGACGCCCAGGTCCTGGAAGCGCGCGGCGGCCGGCACCCGATCCGGGGCGGAGAGCTCGAGAACGGCGGCCACCTCGGCACGTACGGCCTCGAGGACGAGGTGCTGCCGCGCCGTACGGGGCGCGTCCGCCAGCCGTCGGCGCAACGCGGCGGCAGTGCCCGCGGCCGACGGCGCGGGCACCGGGCGGCCAGACTTCGCGGCGGCGGGAACGAGCGCGCGCAGGAGCGGCGGGGCCGAATCCGCCGTCAGTTCCCGCGTGTCGAGGCGGGCGGGCAGCAGGACGGGGGCGGTGTCCGCGACAGCGGTGTCGAAGAGGGCAAGACCGTCCTCGACCGACAGCGCCGCAGCTCCGCGGCGGGCCAGGCGCCGCAGCTCCGTCGTGCCCAGCCCGCCGCCGAGGCCGTCTCCGGCGGCCCACAGCCCCCAGGCGAGGGACGTGGCCGTCAGCCCTTCGGCACGGCGCTTCAGAGCCAGTGCGTCGAGATAGGCGTTGGCCGCCGCGTAGTTGCCCTGGCCCGGCAGACCGAGCGTGCCGGAGGAGGAAGAGAACAGGATGAAGGCGGACAGGTCCAGATGCCGGGTCAGTTCGTGAAGATGGACGGCCGCGTCCGCCTTCGGCCGCAGGACGGCATCCAGACGCTCGGGGGTCAGCCGCTGCACGACGGTGTCGTCGAGGACACCGGCCGCGTGCACCACCGCGGTCGGCGGCTGGTCGAGGCCGTCCAGGATGCCGGCCAGGGCGGCACGGTCCCCGGCATCACCTGCCGCGACCGTCACCCGGACGCCGGCGGCCTCGAGGTCGGAGGCGAACTCTGCCGCGCCGGGAGTGCGCAGGCCGCGCCGCCCGACGAGCACCAGCTGCCGGACTCCGTACCGGTCCACCAGATGACGGGCGACGAGTCGTCCCAAGGCGCCCAGCCCGCCGGTGACCAGGACACGGCTGTGCCTGTCGAACGGAGCGCGGCCGGAGCGGGACGGCCGGTGAGGGAGCAAGCGGGGCGAGAGGAGCCGGCCGCCCCGGACGGCGAGCTGGGGCTCTGGCGAGGCGGCGGCCTGGAGAAGGCCGCGGACGGACTGCGGGGCGCCGTCGCTGTCGATCAGGGTGAATCGCCCGGGGTGCTCCGACTGCGCGGCGCGGACCAGACCCCACACCGCGGCGTGCGCCGGGTCCGAACGGGTGTCGCCGGGCACGGACACCGCATCCCGGGTGATCAGGGCGAGCCTGCCGGCGGCCGACCGGCTGTCGGAGAGCCACTGCTGGAGAAGACCGAGGACCTCTCGGGCAGCGGCCCCGGTGGCCCCGGTGGCCCCGGTGGCCCCGGTGGTCTCGGGCCCGCCGGGCGGGGAAGCCGTGACGAACGCGAGGACGACCTCGGGGACCGCGGCGCCGTCGTCGACGCAGCGGAGCAGGCCGTCGAGGCCGGTGTGGACGCGTGCCGCTGCTCCGTCCGACCGTACGAGGCCGGACATCGCCTCGGCGCCCGCGCCCACCGCGGCCCAGGTGCCGCTCAGAAGCGGTGTGCCGGGAGCGAGATCGGTCCAGTCCAGAGCGAGCAGCGCGGAGCCGTCCGCCGACGAAGGGGCGGGTGGCCTGAGCTCGCGCAGGACGAGCTTGTCCGCACTGAGTACCGGGGCACCCGTTTCGTCGGCGACGAGCAGGGAGCAGGAGTCGTCCGCACCACGCCGCAGATGGACACGGAGCGGGCCGTTGCCGGGCCCGTGGAGAGTCAGGCCGCGCCATGCGAAGGGCACGAGGAGCCGGGACTCGCCCCCGTCGGCGGCGGCCAGCGCGTGCAGGGCCGCGTCCAGGGCGGCGGGATGCAGCTGGAAGCCGTCACGGCTCGCCTTCGCACGCGGCCCCACCACCGCGTAGAGATCGCTGCCGTCGCGCCAGAGCTCGCGCAAGCCCCGGAAGGTGTAGCCGTAGGTGTAACCGCGCTCCGCAAGCCGGGAGTACAGGTCGTCGAGCGGTACCGGTGAGGCCCCGCGCGGCGGCCAGGACGCGAGTCCGGCCACCTCTGCGGGTCCCGCGGCCGACAGCGTTCCGGTGGCGTGCCGGGTCCACGCGGCACCGCGGGTGTCCGCCGGACGGGAGTAGACCGCGAGCGAACGCATGCCGTCCTCGTCAAGAGCGCCGACGATCAGCTGGATGTCGGTGGGCTGGGCGACCGGCAGGACCTGTTCCAGGGTGAGCTCGGCCACCTGCTCCGCACCGGCCCGGTGGGCGGCACTCAGCGCGAGCTCCGCGATGCCCGCGGCGGGCAGCACCGGGGTCCCGGCGACGCTGTGGTCGGCCAGCCACGGCATGTCCGCGGCGTCGAGACGACCCGTGAACACCAGCCCGCTTCCGTCGGCCGGTTCCAGTCCCTCGTCGAGTACCGGGTGGGACCGGACGGCGGCTTCGCGCGCGGCCGGTGCGTTCAGCCAGTAGTGCTGACGCTGGAAGGGATAGGTGGGCAGCGGGATCCGGCGGCCCCCGGGGAAGGACTCTCCCGGATCCAGGCGGGCGCCGTTCAGGGCGAGCCGGGCGAGCGCGGTGGTGACGGTGCCGACAGGGTCATGACCGCGGCGCACCAGGGAGGTCACCACGCCCGGGGAGTCCGGGTCCTGGCAGCGGCGCGCCAGGACGCTCAGCACCCCGTGCCCCATCTCGACGTACTCGGTGACACCTCGGGATTCGAGGAAGCGCACGCCGTCGTGGAAACGGACGGTGCCGCGCAGCTGGCGCACCCAGTAGTCCGGGTCCGTCAGCATCGCCCCGGTGGCGAGACGACCGGTGAGATTGGAGACGACCGGTATGCGGGGTTCGGAGTAGGCCAACCGGGCGGCGACGTCCCTGAACTCCTCCAGCAGACCGTCCATGTGGGGGGAGTGGAAGGCATGGCTGACCTTCAGCTCCGTGGCTCTGCGGCCCCGGGAGCGCCACTCCTGCGAGAGCTCCGCCGCGGCCTCGGCATCGCCCGTGACGACCACGTCCCTCGGCCCGTTGACGGCGGCGAGATCCAGCCGGCCGGAGTAGGGGGCGAGAGCCTTGCGGATCTCCTCCTCGGTCGCTTCGACGGCCACCATACGGCCGCCCGCCGGGGCGCCCTGCATCAGCCGGCCCCGGTGGGCGACGAGAGTGCAGGCGTCCGCCAGATCGAGCACACCCGCCACATGGGCGGCCGCAATCTCGCCGATGGAATGGCCGAGCAGCAGGTCAGGGGCGGCGCCGTGGTGCTCCAGGAGCCGGAAAGACGCGACTTCGAGGGCGAACAGAGCGGCCTGGGTGTAGGCGGTCTGGCCGAGCAGCGCGGACTCGGGGGTGCCGGGCGCGGCGAACAGGACGTCCTTGAGGGCGTGCTCGAGGTGAGGGTCGAGACGGACACAGGCCTCGTCGAAGGCGTGGGCGAAGGCGGGAAAGCGGCCATAAAGGTCGCGGCCGGCACCCGGGTACTGGCTGCCCTGGCCGGGGAAGAGATACGCGCTCGGGCCGGCTGCCGCGGTGCTCGTACGGGTCATGACCTGCGGTGTTGCTTCCCCCCTGGCCAGGGCTTGGAGGCTGCGCAGGGCCTCGGCGCGCCCGGTGGCGAGGATCGCGGCGCGATGGGTGTGTGTGGTGGTGCGGGTGGTGGCCAAGGAGTGGCCGATGTCGGCGACGGCCAGGTCCTGGTGGGCGGTGAGGTGGTTGTGCAGTTGTGCGGCTCGGGAACGCAGCGCCTGTTCGGTCTGACCGGACAGCAGCCAGGGAAAGAAGCCGTCCTGGTCGGTGGGGGTGCCCTTGTCTTCGGTGGTGGTGGGTTGGGGTGGTTGTTCGAGGATGAGGTGGGCGTTGGTGCCGCTGAGGCCGAAGGAGGAGATGGCGGCTCGGCGGGGGCGGGCGCGGTCGGGCCAGGGTTGTGCGTGGGTGAGGAGTGCGAGGTGTCCTTGGGACCAGTCGATGCGGGGTGATGGCTGGTCGGTGTGGAGGGTTTTGGGGAGTTGGCCGTGGTGGATGGCCATGGTCATTTTGATGATGCCGGCGACTCCGGCTGCTGCCTGGGTGTGGCCGATGTTGGATTTTACGGTTCCGAGGTGGAGGGGGTGTTGGGGGTTGCGGTGGGTGCCGTAGGTGGCGAGGAGGGCGTGTGCCTCGATGGGGTCGCCGAGGGCGGTGCCGGTGCCGTGGGCTTCGATGGCGTCGATGGCGTCGGGGGTGAGGTGGGCGTCGTGGAGTGCGGCGCGGATGACGGCTTGTTGGGAGGGGCCGTTGGGGGCGGTGAGGCCGCTGCCGGCGCCGTCGTGGTTGAGGGCTGAGCCTCGGATGACGGCGAGGACGGGGTGGTTGTGGCGTTGGGCGTCGGTGAGGCGTTCGAGGAGGAGCATGCCGACGCCTTCGGACCAGGCGGTGCCGTCGGCGGTGGCGGCGAAGGCTTTGCAGCGGCCGTCGGGGGCCAGACCGTGCTGACGACTGAACTCCACGAAAGGCGCGGCATTGACCATGACCGTCGCGCCGCCGGACAGCGCCAGGTCGCATTCACCGTTGCGCAGCGCCTGGGCGGCCAGATGGATGGCCACCAGCGAGGAGGAACAGGCCGTGTCCACGGTCATGGCAGGACCCACGAGGCCCAGCGCGTGGGCGACGCGGCCGGACAGCACGCTCGGCAACCTGCCGGTGATCGCGAACGCTTCCTTCTTGTGCGTCCCGTACTCGGCGTACATGAGGCCGCAGTAGGTGCCGGTCCGCGTGTCGCGCAGCACGGTGGGGTCGATGCCGGCGTGCTCGATGGCCTCCCAGCAGGTTTCGAGAACCAGACGCTGCTGAGGATCCATCCTGACGGCTTCGCGGGGGCTGATTCCGAAGAGAGAGGGGTCGAACTCGGCGGCGTCGTAAAGGAATCCGCCCTCGCGTGTGCTGGAGGTACCGGGGTGATCGGGGTCGGGGTGGAAGAGATGGTCGAGATCCCAGCCGCGGTCGCGCGGGAACGGGCCGATGGCGTCGGTACCGTCGGCGACCAGCTGCCACAGGCCGTCAGGAGACGTGACGCCTCCGGGAAAGCGGCACGCCATCCCGACGATCGCGATCGGTTCGCGCCGCTTGTCGCTCATCGGGTCCGGTCCGGGGACCCCGCGGGTGTCCGCGACTGACATATCTTCCCTCATTCGGAGTCGACCAGCAGCCGTGAGAGGCCGCGTATGCCCAGGCCGTCCTTCCAGACAACCGGTTCCGGAACGTCAGCGAGCCGCAGCGCCGGAAAGCGCCGCGGGAGCCGTTCGAGGACGATGCGCAGCTGGAGTCTCGCCAGTGGTGCGCCCAGGCAGCGGTGCACCCCGTGCCCGAAGGTCAGAGGCGGGGAACCGTGGCCGGATTCGAGGTTCATGGATGCCGGCTCGGCGAACACCTCGGCGTCGCGGTTGCCGTGGAGCAGGGCCACCACGACGCCCTCGCCCTTCTGTACGGTGACGTCGCCGAGCCGCACCGGTTCGGTGGCGATGCGAACAAAGGTCAGCGGCGTGGCAGGGGTCAGCCGGATCAGCTCCTCCGTCGCGTTCCCGACGTGTTCCGGGTGTGCGAGGAGCTCTTCGTAGGCGCTGCGGTCGGTCAGCAGCGCCAGCAGCGAGAGGCCGATCTGGCCGGTGGTGGTCTCGTAGCCCGCCATCAGCAGAGTGAGCCCCAGGGTGAGCAGTTCGTTCGTGGACAGCTCGCCCTGGTCCTGCGCGATGGTCAGGTCACTGAGCAGGTCATCACGTGGATCGCGGCGCTTGTGGTCCACCAACTCCGTGATGTACTCGATGAGTTCGATACGGCGCCGGGCCTTCTCGCGAGGGCTGGTGACCTCCAGGTCGAAGAGCACGTCCACCCAGCCGCGGAAGCGGGGCGTGTCCTCCTCGGGAATGCCGAGCATGGTGGTGAGCACGGACAGCGGCAGAGGCCGGGCAAGGGTCTCGATCAGGTCCGCACCGTTGCCGATCTCGGCGATCGCGTCCAGCCGGCGGTCGGTCAGATCCGTCACGAAGGCGCTCATCCTGGCCATCCGACCGGTGGAGAACGCGCCGCTGACCAGGCGCCGCAGCCGGGCGTGCCGATTGCCGTCCATGCTCATCATGGAATCCGCCGCCGGCTGGGCGTCATTGAACGTCGGGGCGCCCGGCTGGAGCGCGGCGGCCCGGCTGAACCTCTTGTCCGCAAGGACCGACCGTCCCAGCGTGTAGCCGCGCACGAGCCAGAACGGGTGGCCCGTGCCGGCGACCACACGCACGACATCCTCGGGACCAGGACGCAGGATGCCGGGAAGCGGGCCCAGCTGGTTGATCGTGGATTCGGTCATCGGGAATACCTCACTGGCCGGACGGCCGGAAGCCGCGGACTCGGCGCTCCACCTCGTGCAGCAGCTCGAACTGCCGGTTGAACGCGATGCGCACGTACTGTGCACCGCGGACGGGGTCGGCGAAGGAGGGAGCCGCAGGGACGACCACGACCCCGGTCGCGTCGAGGAGTTCGAGGGTGAAGGCACGGCCGTCCGTGCGCCCCCCGGTGAGCGGGCTGATGTCCGCCAGCAGGAAGCACCCCCCTTCCGGGGGAGAGATCTTCATGCCCATGCCCGTAAAGATCTCCAGGGCGAAGTCGCGGCGACGGCTCATCTCCCCGGATGCCGCCCTCAGGTCCGCGGAGCCGGCCGCGAGACCGACGGCCAGCTGGAGAGGGCCCGGGGCGCCGTTGGTGGTGAGCTCCTGCACGCGCCGCATCGCCGTGGTGCGCGTGGCGTCCGCACGCAGGAAGCCGAGCCGCCACCCGCTGATCGCGTAGCTCTTGGAGAGCGAACCGACCAGCACGCTGCGCTCCGCGAGGCCGGGCACCTCGGCGATCGAGGTCTGCTCGCGGCCGTCGAAGACGAAGCTGCTGTACACCTCGTCACAGATGACCGTGGCGTCCCACCGCTCCGCCAACTCGGCGATCCAGCCGAGCTCCTGGCGGGTCAGCACTCGGCCCGTGGGGTTGCCGGGCGAGTTCAGGAGGACCACACGGGTACGGGAGTTGAAGGCGGCTGCCAGTTCGTCGGGGTCGAACCGCCAATCGGGCGCGTGCAGCGGGACATGCCGGGGCACGCCGCCCGCGAAGGCGATCGTCGACCTGAACTGCTCGTAGCCGGGGTCCAGCAGGACGACCTCGTCGCCGGGATCGATGAGCGCGTGCAGGGCCAGGAAGAGGGCCTCGGTGCCTCCGACGGTGACGGTCAGCTCGGTCTCCGGGTCGGTCGGCACCGGGAGGGTGGCGGCGATGTGCTCCCGCAGCTGCAGATGACCCGGGGGGAAGACGTACTGATTCTTCCCTGCACGTATCGCGTCGTTGGCTGCCCCGATGATGTCGACAGAGGTCTCGGGGTATCCGGGAGTGCCGAGCGCCATATCGATTCCCTGGCGTTCGCGCGCCATGAGGAAAATTTCCCCCAGGGTATTGCCCCGCAGCGCCGCAACCCTCGTCGATATCCGCGGACTATGGTTTGTGGGACGCGTCATGCCGCTCCTCTACCTGCCCTCTTTTATCTGCCCATTTTGGGGAAGCCGCCCCATGAGCTCCGCGGTTTCCTGGTGTCGACTGCAAGCGCGTTCGCTGAAGGACTGCTTTACTCGATCGCGGACCTCGGAGGGCTGCTCCTGGCTGAGTTTGAACATGCCCTCGGCGCCTGTCACGGTGACGCGGAACGCCCCGACACCGGAAACGATGCTGCGGAAGTAGTCGATCGATTCTGACTGATCCCATCCAGAACCGAAACTGCTTTCGAAGATCTGTGCCGTTGCCTTCACGACTTCGAGCGTCTCCTCGAGCGAGTCAACCTTCTCTATCACACCGTGCACGTGCACCGAAGTGAAGTTCCATGTCGGCGCGGCCTGCTTCACGTCGTACACCGCAGGCGATACGTACCCGTGCGGACCAGTGAACACCAGGAGGACGGCATCGCCGGTTCGCAGCGCACGCCAGTGGGGATTGGCCCGGTTCAAGTGCCCGAGCAGGACGGTGCCATTCGGGCTGTCCGACCAATCGATCGCCGTGCCGTGATCCGGGATAATCGGGAGATGGGTGGCAAACGGCCCGTCGTCGCCACCGTTGGTCACTGCCAGCGCCAACGGATTGCCGTGGATCAGATCGCTCATCCAAGAACCATCGGGTTCGCGGTAGTGGTGGGGAACGAACATGTGGATATGTCACCCCTCGAAGTCGAGTAGCCATCGCATCGGAATGGTCGGTTGTCCTGTCCCGTCGGCAGGACAACCGATGGGCGGACGGGGCCTCTTGCGTGCGCCCTCAACGCTATCAACCTTGACGCGCCGCAGGTCTTCAATGCAACGTGTTTACGTAAGGATGCGGGGCCGAAGTCAAACACGAAAGACCCACGTGGAACAGCCCGTCGCAGCGTAATTGCCCAGAAGCTTGATTGCGTATGAGCGGGTGAGTGCCAGAGGCTTTGTCGAAAAGGTAGCGGAGGGCGGTGGAGAGGTACGAGCGCACCAGCCGCCGGCGGAGATCTCCATCTGCCGACAGAGCAACGCATGAGTCACTCCCAGGTCGCACAGGGATCTGAGCAGTCACGTCGCAGCCACGCCAGCGGAGGAAGTGTGTCCATGGATGCCAATGCAGTCGAGATATACGACGTCGTGGGCGTTGGATTCGGGCCGTCCAATCTGGCGTTCGCCATCGCTTTGGAAGAGAACGGAGCCGGCTCCCCTGCGGGCCCGGTCGCCTCCGCGTTCTTCGAGCGGCAGTCCTCGTTCGGCTGGCATCGCAATATGCTGTTGCCGTCGGCGACGATGCAGGTGTCGTTCCTCAAGGATCTCGCCACCCTGCGCAACCCAGTCTCGCGGTTTGGCTTTCTCTCCTTTCTTCACGCCTCCGACCGGCTTGAGAAGTTCATCAATACCCAGACGTTCTTCCCGACCCGGGAGGAGTTCCATCAGTACCTTGACTGGGCTCAGGCGCTGTTTTCCGACCGGGTTTCGTACGGATCGGAAGTCGCGGGAATTCAATTGCCTGTTGAAACTTCTTCCAAAACTGCCCAGTACCTTCAGGTCAGGGTGCGTGACAGCGGCACGGGCGATACCAGGACCGTTGCCGCCCGCAATGTCGTGATCTCCACAGGTCTCGTTCCCCAGGTGCCGGACGGCGTGGCATCCGACGAACGGGTCTGGCACAGCTCCGAATTCCTGGAGAGGTTCAAGCAGGCCCGCCCGGACACCCTGAAGAAGGTGGCAGTCGTGGGGGCCGGCCAGAGCGGGGCCGAGATCGCCAGGTTTATGTACGACAACCTTCCGCAAGCTCAGGTCTACGCGATCATCCCGTCCTACGGATATTCAATCGCGGACGATACCCCGTTCGCCAACCGGGTGTTCGACTCCACGGCGGTCGATGACTACTATTTCGGTACGGAGCGCGCCCGGGAAGCCTTCTGGCGCTACCACAAGAACACGAACTATTCGGTTGTCGACGACGAAGTCATCCGGGACCTGTATCAGCGGATGTACATGGAGGAACTGCGCGGGACCAAGCGCCTGAACATCCTCAACATGGCTCGGGTCACGAATGTCAAGCGGATGGGGAACGAGTCGCGCGTCTCCATGGAGTCGCTGCTCGACGGCGGTTCCCAGGACCTCGATGTGGATGCGCTCGTCTTCGCCACCGGCTACGACGCCATGGACCCGAGCGACGTACTCGGCGACCTCGACGGCTACTGCCTGCGTGACGGTGCGGGAAGATACCGGATCGATCGCGACTACCGGCTGGTCACCACACCGGATGTGTCGTGCGGCATCTACCTCCAGGGCGGCACCGAACACACCCACGGACTGACCTCGTCCCTCCTGTCGAACATCGCCGTGCGTGGCGGCGAGATCGCGGATTCCATCCTGCAGCGGCGGTCCGTCGACGGGCCGGCGACGCCCGTACTGACCACCCCCGCCTGATGAGGACTGGTGATGGCCGCAGCACAAGATCCATTGCGCGTCGGCGTTCTCGGCTGCGCGGACATCGCCTGGCGCCGCACTCTTCCGGCGATGGCTGCCTGCCCCGACATCGAGGTCGCCGCCGTCGCCAGCCGCGACGAGGCGAAGGCGAGGCGGTTCGCGGCGGCCTTCGGGGACCCCCGGGTACTGGGCTACGAAGAGCTTCTCGCCTCCCGCGACATCGACGCGGTCTACATACCGCTGCCGGCGATGTTCCACGCCGACTGGGTCGCGAAGGCGCTGCGGGCGGGCAAGCACGTGCTCGCCGAGAAGCCGCTGACGGGGGATGCGAAGAGCGCGGACGAACTGTTGGCGCTTGCCGAATCACGGGGCCTGGTGCTTTTGGAGAACGTCGTTTTCCCGCATCACTCGCAGCACGTCCGTGTCCGGCAGATGCTCGCCGACGGTGCAGTCGGCGACCTGAGGGACTTCACGAGCGTGTTCACGATTCCGCCGCTGTCGGACGAGAACATGCGCTATCGCCCGGATATCGGCGGCGGAGCCCTGCTGGACATGGGCGTCTATCCGATCCGTGCCGCGCTGTACTACCTTGGCCCCGCTCTTGAAGTGCTCCATGCCGTACTGCGGGTTCGTGCCCGCACGGGTGCCGTGGTCTCGGGACGCATCCTCGCGTGCACGCCCGGGGGAGTGACGGCCGACCTGGTCTTCGGAATGGAGCACTCCTACCGAACCAGCTGCGCGTTCGCCGGCAGCAGCGGCCTGCTGCGGCTCGACCGGGCGTTCACGCCGCCGCCGTCATTGCAGCCGGTGCTGCATATCGAGCGGCAGGATCACCGCGAGGAGATCACACTGCCGATGGATGACCAGTTCGGCAACATCGTGCGGTATTTCGCGAATGCGGTGCTGACCGGATCGAACATGCTCGATCAATCAGCGGTAAGCCGGCGTCAGGCTCGACTGATTGACGACGTGGAACGCCTCGCCATACGGATCGAGGTTCCTTAGAATGACCAACACAGTGACCGGAGTTGTCGGTGAGCGATGAGGCAGCAGACCGGTTCGGGAAAGGCCTCGTCGAGATTTTCCCGAAATTCCCGGCGAACGCGCGGAGTACCTCATTGTGTTAGCCGTCTTTAGCGGGCACCACTTCAAGTCGAAGAGGATGGGGAAGGTGACGGTGGGCTCCGGGAGCAGAACGATATGCGATTCCCCGCGACGAACGCCTACCTTCGCGCCCTCGATGACAGGCTGCCGAGCGCGATCGACTGGTCCTCGCCTCGCCACACGTGACTGTGGCAGACGGCGAGATGGGGGGCACCGATGACCTCGGAGTCCCTCGTCGCGCCCCGGCCCGCCAAAGTCCTCCTGATCGGTGGCACCGGATTCCTCGGTCGGCATGTCCTCGACAGTCTGTCCACCGCGGGCACGGACGTCACCGTGGTGACCCGGCGGCCGGCCGCCGTGCCGGCGGGGTGCGGAGTGGCCGAGCTGGACGCCGGCGCTCCGCGACGGGCTCAGTTCGCCTCGATGATCAACCGGTACGCCCCGGATGCCGTGGTCAACGCGGTCGGTGAGATCTGGCGGAATGACACTTCCCTGCTGCAGGCGGCCAATGCCGAGCTCCCGGAGCAACTGGCGCTGGCGATGGCCGACCTCCGCAGCACCGCCCGGTTGGTGCATCTCGGCTCGTCGCTGGAGTACGGACCATTGCCCCACCCGCACGCGACCGACGAGGGCTGCCCGGAGGCACCGCGGTCGGAGTACGGGCGAACCAAGCTGCGGGGCACCCGGAGGATCTTCGAGATCGCCCAAGAGGCGTCGCTGGACGTTGTGGTCCTCCGCATCTTCAACGCCATCGGATCGAGCATGTCGCCTGCGAGCCTGCTCGGCAGGACCTTGCAGACGCTCAACCGAGCACGGCGGGACGGACGCCCGGCGCGGCTCACCCTGTTCGACCTGAGACAGCACCGCGACTACGCCGATGCCCGCGATCTGGCGGAGGCGGTCCTCCGCTCGACCGTGTCGAGGCGGCTCACGGGCGTACCGGTGCTCAATCTCGGCACCGGGCGGGCGAGCAGCGCCTACGAGCTGGTCCGCGGGCTTGCGTCGGCCAGCGGAGTGGAGTTCACGATCGACGTGCTCCCGGCGCCCGAGGGCGGCGGGCGGTCTCTGGCCGCCGGCTGGCAGATCGCGGATCCGACTCTGGCCCGGCGCCACCTGGACTGGTCGGCTGCTCGAACGCTACCGGAGACCCTGCGCTGGATCTGGCGGACCGCCGGAGAGGGTCAGGCCCAACCCATTGCTGGCTGCCCTGCGGAAGGTACCCGATGAACGACAACCTCAAGGACGAGATCCTCGCACTGGTCGAGGAGTACCACCAGGCGGCCGGGTCCGGGACATCCGCATGGGTGGCCGGCGAGAGCCGGGTGCTGGCCTCGGGCGCCGTACTGACGGCGGCGGACCGGATGGCACTGGTCGAAGCGGCGCTGGACCTGCGGATCGCGTCCGGGAGCTATGCGATCCGGTTCGAGCGGGCCCTGGCCGCCTACTTCGGGTTGCGCAAGGCCCATCTGGTCAACTCCGGGTCCTCGGCCAACCTGCTGGCACTGGCGGCGCTGACCGCACCGGAGTTGGGCGACCGCGCCCTGCGCCGCGGCGACGAAGTGATCACGGTGGCGGCAGGGTTCCCGACCACCGTCAACCCGATCATCCAGAACGGAATGGTGCCGGTCTTCGTCGACATCGACCTGAACACCTACAACACCACCGCGGAGCTGGTGGAGGCGGCGATCGGCCCCAAGACGAGGGCGATCATGATCGCGCATGCGCTGGGCAACCCCTTCGAGGCCGCCGAGATCCGGGAGCTGGCCGACCGGCACGGGCTGTGGTTCGTGGAGGACAACTGCGACGCCGTCGGCTCCACTTATCGCGGCGCGAAAACGGGAACCTTCGGGCACCTCAGCACAGTCAGCTTCTACCCGGCTCACCATCTCACGATGGGCGAGGGCGGCTGCGTCCTGACGGGCAGCATGGAACTCGCGCGCCTTGTCGAGTCCTTTCGGGACTGGGGGCGGGATTGCTGGTGCGAACCGGGAGAAGACGATCGGTGCAATAAACGTTTCGGCTGGCAGCAGGGCACGCTTCCCTTCGGTTACGATCATAAATACATATTCTCCCACGTGGGGTACAACCTGAAGGCGACCGATCTGCAGGCGGCCCTGGGACTGTCTCAGTTGGAGCGGCTGTCCGAGTTCTGTGACAGTCGACGCAAGAACTGGGCCCGCATGAGATCGGGGCTGCAGAATGTGCCAGGTCTTACCTTGCCCGAACCGGCTCCGAACAGTGATCCAAGCTGGTTCGGGTTCACGCTGACGGTTCAGGATTCAGCGCCGTACTCTCGCCGGGACCTGCAACTCTATTTGGAGTCGAAACGTATCAGCACCCGGCTCCTGTTCAGCGGCAACCTCACCCGTCATCCCGCTTATGAACACGTCGAGTACCGAATATCCGGTAGCTTGGCCAACAGCGACAAGGTCGTTAACGACACGTTGTGGATCGGCATTTACCCCGGTGTGACCGAGGAAATGATCGACTATGTGATCCGCGAAATCTGGTCGTTCGCGAAGGGGTCTCCGCACTGAACCCGGCCCTGTCGGACCGCCCGACAGCTTGTGGAGGACTCCCTCGCCAAGCGGTGGTGGCGGCCCCCGGTCGCCCCGCAGCATTCGATCGCCGTCTCGCCCGACCAGCTCGGCTACCAGGTTCAGCTCCAGGACCCACCCGACACCTCTGGGCCTCCCGATCCTACGAATGACCGGGACGAGCCCACGAGAAAGGTTAGAGAGGTAAGGACTCATGACCATCGCGGAGTGCCGTGTGTGCGGCAACCGGACACTGCTTCAGGTGCTGGATCTGGGAGAACAGGCACTGACCGGCGTATTCCCTCGCAGTCGCACGGAAGTTGTGCCGGCCGCCCCACTCGAGCTGGTCAAGTGTTCGCCGGACGGATGCGGTCTCGTCCAGCTCCGGCACACCGCCGATCTCAGCCTGATGTACGGCGATCAATACGGGTACCGCTCGGGCATCCGCCCATTCATGATCAACCATCTCCGCGGCAAGGTGGACGAGATCACCCGACTTGTCGACATCGGACCCGATGACCTGGTCCTGGACATCGGAAGCAACGACGGGACCTTGCTGTCCCAGTACCCGGCGGATGGCCGGACTCTCGTCGGAGTGGATCCGACCGGCGAAAAGTGGCGAAAGTTCTACCCCGAACACATCGACCTGATCCCGGACTTCTTCTCCCGGGAAGTCTTCGCCACGCACTACGGCTCCCGCCGGGCCAAGGTCGTCACCTCGATCGCCATGTTCTACGACCTGCCCGACCCGCTCCGGTTCATGGAAGACGTGAAGGAAACGCTCACCGACGACGGTGTGTGGATGCTGGAGATGAGCTATCTTCCGGCAATGCTCGACGCGACCGCCTACGACGTGATCTGCCACGAGCACCTGGAGTACTACGCACTTCGTCAGATCGACTGGATGGCCGAGCGCGTCGGCCTCGACGTCGTGAGAGCGGAGATCACCGAGGTCTACGGCGGCAGCCTCTGCGTCACGCTCGCCAAGCAGGGCTCCGGACACCGGCGTGACGAGGCGGCGCTGAACCGCTTGCGCGCCCGCGAGGCCGGACTGGGGCTCGACACCATGGCGCCCTTCGAGTCGTTCGGCAAGCGTGTGCGCGAACACCGCGACCACCTGCGTGACTTCCTCGACACCTCGCGCAAGGACGGCAAGCTGACCCTGGGCTACGGCGCATCGACCAAGGGAAACGTGATTCTCCAGTACTGCGGCATCGGAGAGGAGAGTCTGCCGTGCATCGGAGAGGTCAGCCCGGAGAAGGCCGGCCGATTCACCCCCGGCACCCACATCCCCATCGTCTCCGAGAAGGAGGCCCTCGCCCAACGACCCGACCAGCTGCTGGTCCTCCCATGGGTCTACCGGGACGGATTCATCGAGCGGGAAGGCGAGTTCCTTTCCCGCGGCGGCAAGCTGGTCTTCCCGCTGCCCGCGCCGCTGAGCATCGTCTAGCGGCAGCGGGCAGGCGCGGCGTTGCGCGCGGGCATGCGCTGACAGATCCGCTGTCCGCGTACGCGTCCGAGTGGTTCTGGCAAGCTTCCCGTAACCGGAGATCATCGCGGTGACACGGTCGCCCGGTCCGCGTAGCGGCGGCGGGCGATCAGGACCACTCGGTGGCGGAGAAGGGACACGTCGGCGCGCGCGGCCCTCAGGCGTTTCTGCAGCTTGATGTCCGTGATACGACCCTCGTCGACCCCGGAGCCGGGAGAGGTCGCGATCCCTGGGCGACGGCATGCCGGGGTTCGCGCCGGGCTCCGGCAAAGCCGGCCGCTTCGCAGCCGTGGGCGGTCGTCGTCGGCGGCGAGGCGGGGCAGGGCGCACGTCAGGTGGGTGAGCGGGATGCGGGCCAAGGCGGCGAGGCACCGGGCCGGTGGTGGCGCACGTCGAGCGCGCCTTCCATGGCCGTACTCGGGACGAAAGAAACAGGTGGAACCCTTCGCCTGCCAACTCGCCGCGCGGATGTGATCGGCTGGTGCCGACACGAGTGACGAACGGCCATGCCATTCACACGCCGACCATCATGGGGCAACGGGAACACGATCCGGCCAACTGGACGCGGTACGGGGAGGAGGGGCCGATTCCCCACCACGCCGGGATGGACTCGCCGGTGCGGACTGGTCATGCTGACACCCTCGGAAAGCCTCGCGGAAGGCATCACAGGCGGTCTGTCACGGCCCGTCACTTTTCTTGACGACCCATCGGGAGTGAGAGCGATGAACTCTGCACACCAGCACCGCGACCCCGCACACGAGAACACCCCCGCGACCGCGGCGGACGTGCGCGACCCCGAACTGCTCCTCGTCGACGCCGGATCGGTGCGTGACGTCACCCTGGGGAACTGGTCGCACGGCCACCCCGACGACACGCAGCACTGGACGCCGACCCACGACTGATGCGCTGGGCGGCCGGGTTCCGGGCAGGACCGGACACGAGCGGGACGCCGGTCCCGACGCCTGTCGCCGGGGAGGCGATCCCCGGCTTCGCCGTGGCGTGGACCGTCGGACCCGTCCTGGTGCGCACGGTCGAGGGCGACGGCCCCGGACCGTCCCGGATCGCGGCCGTCGGCGACTGCCCGCCCACGCATGACGAACTCGCCGCCACGCTCCACGCGATACAGGCCGGCCAGCTGGACCGGATGCCGGAACGGCCGGGTTCGTGTCTGCTGGTGGCCGAGACCCGCGACCGTACGGTGGTCGTCGGCGACCGCGCCGGGGTCTGGCCGGTGTTCTACCGTACGGATGTCGACGGCGGAGTCTGGTGGTCGAACGCGGCGACACCGCTGGCCGCGCTCTCCGGCCCACCGATCCCGGAACTCCGCGCGCTCGCGGCCCGCACCGCACTGCCCGACGTGGTGCTCGACCCGCACGCCGGCCTGTTCCCACAGGTCGCCCGCGTACCACCCGGCATGGCCCTGCTCTGCGAACGTGGCTCGACCCGCCTCGTCCATACCGGCACCACCACCCGGGCGCACGCGGAGCACCTCACCCTGCCCGAAGGAACCCGGCTCCTGCGCACCCGGCTGACCGAGGCGGTCGACCGCCGCGTACGGTCGACCCCGCTGCGCTCCGCCGACCTGTCCGGAGGACTGGACTCCACGACCCTGGCCCACCTCTCCGCGCGAGCGGGCAAGACCCATGCCATCACGTACACCGACGAATGGCTGCGCAACGACGATCTCCCGTACGCGACGGCCGCCGCCGACGAGATGCCGGGCGCGGTCCATCACGTGGTGACCGGCGACCGCTCCACCCTCCACTACACCGGACTCGGCCCGGAGCACCTCGACGTCCCCGCCTCCGACGCCCCGAGCCCCACCGTCGTGCTGTGGGCGATGAAGGCGAAGGTCCTGGGAGCGATGGCCGCGCACGGCTCGCGCGGCCACTTCGTGGGCACCGGCGGCGACACCGTGCTCACCGCGTCCGGTGTCCTGACCGACGCCCTGCGCGCCGGACGCCGCCGCCAGGCCGCCGCGGCGGCCAGGGCGGCGGCCCGGGTCACCCACACCTCCGCGTGGAGCCTGTGGCGGGCCGCCCGGTCCAAGGCCGCGCTCACTCTGATAGTGGAGGCCGGGCACCTCGCCGACCGGCTGCGCGGGCCCGCGGCCCCGGCCGCCGCCACGGCGCACCGTGGGACCGGCGGCGCCGATGCCGCCTGGCTGCCGGTCCAGACGGTCGCCGACTGGATGCCCCGCCCGACCCGTGACCTCCTGGCAGACCACGTAACCGACACCTGCCGGTCCCGCGAACAGCCGAACTGCCTCGCACCCTGGCGCGACGCGCACGGCCTGGCCAGGGTCGGCGACGACGTCGCCCAATATGCGCACCTGGCCGCGAGCCTCGGCATGCCCCTCTGGGCCCCGTACCTGGACGACGAGGTGGTCGCCGTCTGTTTCGGCGTACCGCCGCAGGAGCGGCACGTGCCCGGCGCGTACAAGCCGCTGCTCACCCGCGCCATGCGCGGCATCGTCGCCGACCCGGTCCTGGACCGCCGTACCAAGGGAACCTTCGGCGGGCCCGTCTACGCGGGCCTGGCGGAACACTCCGCCGCACTCACCGAACTGCTGGGCACCGGCTCCCGCCTCGCCCGCCTCGGGCTCGTCGACCCTGCCCCCGTGGCCGCCGTACTGCGCCGAGCGGCGCCAGGGCTACCGCTGCCGCTCGGCTCGGTGCACAACCTCGTCGCGGTCGAGGTGTGGCTGCGGCAGCTGGAAAGCCAGAGCCGTTCGACGTGGTGGAAGGAGAACCGATCCCGTGCCCTGGGTCCTGCCCCGCACCGTGCACGTCGTCCATGACGACACCGCGGGCGCCGCTTTGCTCGACGAGCGCTCCGGACGCTGGTACCACCTGTCCCGGCCAGGAGCTGCACTCCTCAAGGCGATCCTCGCCGGCGCCGACCCGGAGGCCGCCGCGGCCGAGGCGGCCGTACCGGGCGATGACGCGTCGCGCTCGGACCGCGCCTTCCTGGCCCTGTTCCACGACCTGCGCGCCGCGGGACTCCTGATCCGGCACCCCGACGTGCCGCCGCGCCGCCGGTGGCCGTTCACCGGGCTGTTCACGGGGAGGACCGGACGATGAGCCTGCCCGTCGCTCCTGCCGCCGGCCCGCAGCCCTCCTTGCCCCAGCTACTCTGCGGATCCTTCGGTTTCCTCACCGCCGTCCTCCTGCTGAGACTCCCGCTGCACCGAACCACCGCCCTCGTGCGCCTGCTGCACCGTCTGCCCCTGAGGGAACCGGCGCAGCCCCGGGCCGCCTGCATTGTCCAGGCAGCGCACTCAGCCGGTGCCTGGTGGCCGGGGCGCGCGGCCTGCCTGGAGACCTCGCTCGCCGCGAGCCTGGCGGCCGTCGCCCAGGGGTACCGCCTCTCCTGGTGCCTCGGCGTGCGCTTCCTCCCGCCGCCGCGCGTCCACCACGCCTGGGTCGAGACCGCATCCGGCCCGACCGGCGAACCCGAGACCGCTCTCCCACACGGCTGGCCCTACGTGACGGCCCTGCGCGTCTGATGCGTGCCGGACGCCCGGCGGCTCACGCCTCGTCAGCGCCCGTGGCCGGCGGGAGCACCAACCGCCGTCCCTCGTGCCGCGCCACCATCACGAACCGGAAGCGGTCGACCTCCAGACAGAGGCCGACGTCCCGCTCGTGCACTCCCGGCAGCCACCCCGCACGCCCGTGGCCGGCTCGTGGTGCTCCGGCCGGGCCGTCGGGGGTGCGGTAGATCCGGCAGACGAGCGACGGCATGGCACCGGGCTCGGCGAGCGGGTCGCGGCCGTCGATGAGAGCCGGTGAGGCCGGACCGCCCGGCCTCGGCCTGGTCGGCGATCACACGCGTTGCAATGTCGGCGGCGGCCAGGCAGGCGGCTCCATCGCCTGCCGCAGCCGCTCCTCGGCGAGCCGCTGGTGGGGGCGTCCGGCACGACCAGGATCTCGCTGGACCTGTCGACCCGGATGGGGCCGGTTTGCGGTGACGCCGGCGACGGCTGCTCCTCCTCAGGCGGCTCCCAGCGCTGGTTCTACCGGGCCGAGACCTCGGGCTGGCGGTCGGTCGCCACGAACGGCGATGCGGGTTGCGTGGGCATCCACAAAGTCCTGCCGGAGTTGCCCGTGCGCCTCTGTGCGTCGCTGCCGCGCCTCGACCGCGGCTGATCCGCCGAAACAGGCGGCCATGTGGCTACGGGAACAGAATCATCTCTTCGCCTCAGCCGGTTCAGAAGGTGTGCGAGAACCCCTACGCCCCGTGGGCCTCGACAGATGGATCTGCGTCGCCGGCAGCGGGCCGGTCGGCCATCCGATGGCCTCGACGAGGTGAGCCGGCTCCGCCGAGAACCGACCCCGCGTCCGAGCCGCCTGCTCGTCGGGCGTGGTCGGCCCGGGATGACGTGCACCTACACGGGCAGACCCTGACGGCACCGGCTCAGTGCGGGGTGGGCAGATGGACGGAGGCGAGTTTGGCCGGGTCGACGACGATGCGGATGCTGGTGATCCGGTCTTCGGCGACGGTGAAGGCGATGACGGAGAGAGGTGTTCCGTCGGGGCCCCAGGACATGTGACCGGGGATGCCGTTGACCAGTACGGGTCGTTGGCGGGCGACCTCGCCGGAGAACATGCGGGCGCCGGCGGCGACCTTGGTGGCGCCGAGGGTGACGACCACGCCGTCGGGAGTGTCGACGGTCAGCTTCACGTCCGGGTCGAGGACACGCAGGAGCGCTTCGAAGTCGCCGCTGAGGGCGGCGGCGCCGAATGCCCGGACGACCTCTCGGCGCTCGCCGCCGGGGCCCGCCGGCCGGTCCTTGGCTTGGACCTTGCGGCGGGCACGGCTGGCGACCATCTTGGCGGCGTCGGTGGATTTGCCCAGGATCTGGCCGATTTCCTGGAACGGGACCGCGAACATGTCGTGCAGGACGAACGCCAGGCGTTCGCTCGGGGTGAGGGAGTCCAGCACGATGAGCAGGGCGAGGCCGACCGAATCGGCCAGCGCCACCTGATCGTCCGGCGCGGGGCCGTAGTCGGGTGTCACCACGAGGTTCGCGAACTCTTGCTCGTAGGCGGTTTCAGGGCGGGCTCGGCGCGATCTCAGGAGATCCAGGCTGATTCTACGTTGTCGCCGGCCCACGCGGTGCCGATCCGGGGCGTGCTCAGGCCGGGTCCCGAGTAGATTCCGGTGTTCCTCGAGGTATAGACGTGTGCACCGATGCCGAGGACCCCGGCGGTGGGCAGCGCCACCGATCCCGACGCGGCGATGCCGACAGGGCCGGTGGCGCCGATCGCAGGCGGGGCGCTGACGAGCCCAGCCCCCCCATGATTCCCAGAACGGCGAGTAACGTGACGGACGTGGACCGGTTCACAGGTCTCCTCCATGAAGACCCATGAGCCGTGGTGACGGTCCTTGGCGAAGCCAGACCTTGGTTGTTCTACGAATGTTGCGCGGCCCTTCGGGCGCGGAATGTTCTCGTTCGCCGATGACGGTTCATGAAGTGTGGTGGGAGCCGCCTCGGCCGGGGCTGCTCAGGCGTCGTCCGGTTCGTGGTGGTGCCATCGCGCTGTCGGTCTGCCCGGTCGCCGTGTGAATGTGCTCAGGTCGGCCTGTGATCCCGTGCAGGTTCCGACGGCTTCCGTCAGGTCGTCTGGGCCCGCGCGGCGGGGTCCGCCGGCTGTCCCGCGAGGTCCTCGTAGACACGTCGGGCGGCGTCGGCCGAGGCACAGGCGGTCACCAGGAAGAAGGCGGACTGGTCGTACGCGTTGCGGAAGGACGACCGGGCCACCGAAAGGACCCCTTCGCACTGCCGCTCCGTCGACGCGGAACAGGCGTCTCCACCCGATTCGACGCGCGGCGAGGACGTGGCGGTCCAGCCGGTCGGCATGCTGTGCAGGTCGGGGGCGATGGCCGTCACCGTCTCGGGGTCCTTGAGCACGCTGACCCGGCGCCCGTCGGGTCTGAGCGACGAGGACCCGTCGCCGCCCGTGGTGAGCCGGGCCAGCCCGTACACGGCCAGGACCAGCACGACGACCACCGCGACGACGGCCGCGAGCGTGGCCGGAACGCCCTTTCGGATCTTGGTGATGGCCTGGTCGCTCCCTGGTTCACGTCCCGCAGCCGGCCGCGCACCAGGCCGGCGATCATGTCGCCGCCTGCTCCGCCCACGGCGGTGAGCGCGGCACGTGCCACCGCTTCCACCGCCGCCGACGCCGGATCCACCCCGTTCAACCGTCTCCTCCAGTCCGCTGAATCCACTGGCTCCCCAGGTCTGAGCGGGACCGCCGAACTCTCCCGAACCCGCCGGATCGCTCGGTCCCGTCCCAGCCCGCCGGCCCCCGTGGTGCCCAACTGCCGCCCTGAAACGGTTTGTTGCGCAGGCCCCCTCGCGCCACGAAACAATCCCCGCCACTCCCAGAGGCGTGAATTCCTCTTGCGGACGGCGCGGCGGGACGGTTGATTCGGAGGCCGCCACGGGGAAAGCAGGAGTGCCATGGGCCGACACGAGAATCCGCTCGACGCCTCGGCGAGCCCGGTCGCCGAGCTCGCCGACGCCCTGCGCCGGCTCCGCCGCGCCGCCGGCAACCCGCCGTACCAACGGATGGCCCGGCACTGCTCCTACTCGGTCGCCACCCTCTCCCGGGCCGCGGCCGGGAAACAGCTCCCCACCCTCGCCGTTCTCCTCGCTTACGTCGAGGCGTGCGGCGTCGGCGACACCGAGGCGTGGGAAACGCGCTGGCGCCACGCGGCGAAGGCCCTCGCGGCACAGCGCCCCGGCCGCGGGAACCCCCCGTACAAAGGGCTGGCCCGGTTCGACCCCACCGACCAGGCCCTCTACTTCGGTCGGGACCGCCTCGTCGACGACCTCTGGACACTGACCTGCGATCGGCGGGTCTCCGCACTGATCGGCCCGTCGGGAAGCGGGAAGTCCTCTCTCCTCCGCGCCGGACTCGTGCCCCGGCTGCGCGGGCGGGAGGAGAGCCCGCGGCGCCCCGCCACGATCCGCATCATCACCCCCGGCGAGCGCCCGCTCTCCACCCACGGCCCGCATCTGTCGTCCACGGGCACCCGTCCGTCCGCCGTCTTCCTCATCGTGGACCAATTCGAAGAGCTCTTCACTCTGTGTCACGACCCGGTCGAACGGGAGGAGTTCGTCAAGGCCCTCCTCGCGGACCGGGGCCCGTCCGGCGGGATCCGCGTCGTCCTCGGGATCCGCGCGGACTTCGTCCCGCGCTGCCTGGACCACCCAGGCCTCGCCTCGGTCGTACGCGACGCGAGCCTGACCGTGACCCGCATGAGTTCCGCCGAACTGCGCGAGGCCATCGTCGGACCGGCTCGGGCGCACGGACTGGTCGTCGAACGCGCGCTGACGGCCCGGCTCACCGCCGACGTCGCCGACAACACCTTCGAACTGCCCCTGCTGTCCCACGCCCTTCTTGAGACCTGGACTCGCCGGCAGGGCCGTACGCTCACCCTGGACGCCTACGAGCGGGCCGGCGGCCTGCAAGGGGCCATCGCGCAGAGCGCCGAGGGCGTCTACACCCGGCTCGACACCGTGCGGGCGGACATCACACGGCAGATCCTGCTACGGATGATCACCCCGGGGTCCGGCAAGGCCCCCGACACCCGCCGCTCCGTCACGCGGGCCGAACTCGAATCCCTCGGCGGGGACCAGGAGACCCACGAGGTCCTGGAATCACTGACCCGGGCCCGGCTGATCACCTCCGACGGGGCATCCGTCGGACTGGCGCACGAGGCACTGATCAACGCCTGGCCCCGACTGGGCGACTGGATCGAGCGGGACCGCGAGAACATGCGCGTCCAGCGGTGGCTGACCGAAGCGGCCGACGCCTGGGACGCGGTCGGACGGGAACCCGGCGTGCGGATCTCGCCGGTCCGCCTCGCCCAGCTCGACGCGCACGCCTCCCGCACCGGCCGGAGCGGACTCACCACCCTCGAAACGGACTTCCTCGCCGCCGGACTGGCCACCCACCGACGCACCCTCCGCGCCCGCCGCACGACACGGGCCATGGGCTCCCTGCTCGTGGCCACGACCACGCTCGCGGCATCCGCTCTCTGGAGACAACGGCGACTGTTCAGGGAGCACCGGGCACAGAGATGAGCCGCGCGCCGCGGTCTCCAGCAGCTCGGTGTCGCCGCCCGTACGTCCACGCCCGGGATCGTCGCCACGGCCCCGGGCGCCCTCGGTGAGCGGGCCGGCGGCCTGCTCCTGGGCCATCGGCCCGGGGGAGTGCGCGGACGAACCCGTACGGTTCCACGCCCGCCCCGGTGCCCGCCCACACCAACGCCGGGTGGCTCGGCTGTTTCACCGTCGTCAGCCCCGACGCCCGCACCACCGAGACCGGCGCCGCCCGACTGCTCGACGAGGTCGACTCGAACCGCATCCCGCGTGAACACACCAGGAAATGGCGCCACCCAGCCCGGGTGCTGCTTCCTCCTGCCCCATGGCCAGATCAGCGCGGCCGGCTCCTCGGCCACCACCCCATAGGAGCCCTCGACACCGGCCTCGTTGCCGAGCCGATCTCGCTCCAGGCGCAGCGTGCCGAGATGGCGTCGCCGACTCCACCACCGCGCGGCGGCCGAACGCGGCCCGCACGATCGCCTGGATGTCCCCGATGGTCATGCCCTGCTGGAAGGAGCCGGCGGGACGCTGGATCGTACGGAACTCCACAGAAGCACCTTCCTTGCTCACGCGCCGGACCGGGTACGAAACGCGGCTCGGGGGCCGGTCACCGCCAGCGCCTGAGCACGCGGGCGGTCAGGCCACCGGCGCCGGTCAGGGCACCCAGGACAGCCGCGCCTACCGCCAGCGGCTCGGCCGCCGACGGGTGGACCAGGGCCACGTAGACCGCTGCTGACGTCACCAACAGCCCCACTGCCAGGGCCAGGAGGAGAACGACCAGGCGCAGCTCCTGGTTATCGCGGTCCGGGCGGGGTGCGTTCGTGCTGGCGGGCATGCCGGGCTCCTCAACGAGTCGGGTCGTCCGGCGGCCGCAGGTCGTCCACGGCCGCGGACTCCAATCTGGTCGGCCTGCCACGGCGTAGGTACGCCACAGGCTTGCCGTTTCCACGCCATTTGAGCGGGCTGGCCGGGCGGGGACCCGGCCCAGGTGGGGGGTCTCCAAACGGCGCCGGAGCCATGGCCGTCCGCCGCCGCTACGCCATCGGGTTGCCATGTGGCTGCCGTTCCGAGGGGAGCCACCGGATGGGGTGACAGCCGGGCCACGGCCGCGAGCGGCGCCGGTACCTTCCCTGGCATGTCCACCGACACTCCGAGCGCGGCCGATCAGCTGCTGCTCGACCACGCGCACCGGCACGGGCTCTCCGTGACCGAGAAGAACCTGGAAGTCTGGAGGAGCCGCCGCCTGCTGCCGGGCAACATCCCCGGCGGAGGCCTGGGCCGCGGCAAGGGCAGCACCTCCAGCCCGGCGCCCGAGAGCTTCGACCTCGTTCTCGGCCTCGCCCGTCACGCCGGCCGCGGCAAGCGCCCGACGGACCTGGCTCTGCTGCTCTTCGACGAGGGTCTCCCGGTACCCGAGCCGACGGCGCGAGCCGCCTTCATGGCAGCGGTGGACACCATCTCCGTCCACGGCGACGACGAACCAGACAGCGACCCGGACCAGCGGCTCGACGACCTCGCCGCCCACATCGCCGACGCAGGACCGACCGTGACCCTGGTCCCCGCCCGGGCCCGGCGGATCGACGAAGGCATCGCCCGCCTCGCCCGCGCCGGCGGGCACACCTGGCCCCCGGCCGAGCTCGCCTCCCTCGACGAGAACCCCGGCCCGTCACCCTCCACCCCCAAGGACGCCGCCCTGGCCGCGGCCGCCGCGGTCATCACCGGGTCGATGTCCCTGGAGGACATCGGCGACATGCTCCGCGCGATGAACCCCACCGCCACGGCCAACCCGCTCGCATCCCTCGTCGAGACCACCCGCAAGGACGTCCCCGAGGTCGCCGGCGCGGTCCTGACCGACGACGGCCATCTGGCACTCGGCCCCGTACGGGATGCCCGCGACCATCTGCGTGACCTGGCCGCCACGGCTCCGCTGGAGGACCTCGCACGGGCCTGGAGAACCGCGGAGGGCGTACGGCAATGGGCCCTGGACCTGTGCACGCGCGCCGAGGATGAACTCGCCGCAGGGCAGCTGGGCGAGGCAGCCAGGGAATGGCAGAACTGCCGCTATGCGATGGCCGGCCTGGCCCTGCTCAGCACGCTGAAGGAGCGTGACTGGCCACCGGCACAGCATGCCCTCGACACCCTGCTGCTGCTCTACCAGCTCCGGGAGTTCCAGCGGCTCGACCACCTCGTTCCCGGCTGCCAGTGGCACCTCCTCGACACCGAGGGGCTGATGCCACTGCCCACCCGCGAGCTCCTCCAGGACCTCATCAGCCGGAACGCGCCCCGTGCCGGGGCTGGGGCTGATGAAGCTCCTATAGATCGTCAAGCCGGTCCGTGGAGTTCATAGGATGCGTTCGTGGCTCGATTTGATGAGGTTAAGGCGACGTTCTGGGGCGAGGGCCTGTATGGGGTGCAGGCACCGTTGACCGACGCGGTCGTTCAGGATGCCGAGCTGCGGCTCGGTGTCCGTCTGCCAGCTTCGTTGCTGGAGATTCTGCGGGTCCAGAACGGCGGCCTGGTGGCGGATCTGTGGAACGCGTTCCCGACCGCCGTGCCGACTTCGTGGAGCGAGAATCATGTTCCACTCGACGACATGATGGGCATCGGCCGTCACGACAGCCAGCTGTCATTGCTGGACACGGCCTACTTGGTCGAGGAGTGGGGTCTTCCGTCTCCCCTGGTCCTGCTCTCCGGTGACGGCCACTGCTGGGTCGCTCTCGACTACCGGGCATGCGGAGAGCGCGGGGAGCCGTCCGTGACGTGGTTCGACGTGGACGGCGACACGGAGCTCCCGCTGGCGACGGACTTCCAGACGTTCGTCGAGCACCTGACCGCGGCCGCGTCGCTCGACCTCGATGACGCGGACAGCATCCGGTCGGCGTCATGATCTGGCGCCGGCCGAGCCTGCCGTGTTCAGGATGCTCGTGCTCCTGAGGTGCCTGCGATCTCTCGGTTTGGTGTCGGTGGTGGTGAGAGCGGTGGTGACGCTCTGGGGCGGGGTGTTGCGGGGCTGGTCAGTGGTTGTGAGTGGGCGTGGGTGTTGCTGTCATGAGGTGAGAGATTGAGGGGCGGGATCGCTGTCACGGGGCTCCATCTCATGGAGGGTGATGCTGCCTCAGGTTCGAGAGTTCTTAACCGTTGAGGTGGGCGCCACGGGTGCGATCGTGGGGTGGGGCAAGACGCAAGAGCCGGCCGCCATGGGGCTGGGCTGCCCAGGGCGTTGGTAGTACGCCGCTTGCTGGAGAAGCAGCAAGCGGGAGAGCTCCCGCGGATCGTCCGAGGCCCCACCGCCACAGCGAACCCGAACCGCGCTCTGGTGTGCAGGATGACGCCCTCCGCCTCCGCTCTTGCCTGCAGCCGGGCCCGGATCCGCGGCTGCCACCGCTCCAGGACCGCCGCCTCGATCGCCCGGATCTGCGCAGGACCCGGCGGGGGGTGGAACCCCGGTGCACCGCGAGCAGGAACCGCAGACGGGCCTCGGTGCTCGCGGGAACCGACCGAGTGCGCAACGCACGCTCCAGCCCCTGCGCGATCTCACCCACATCCATCCCTTCAAGCAGCTTGCAGGGCGGCACCCTGCGGCCGGTGACCTCATGTCTTCCGTACTTGGCCGCCCCTTCCACGCAGTTCGGGACAACACCCACAGACGTCGGCTATTGGGCACCGTGCCGACCGAGGCGGCGATCCCCACCGCCACACGAGCAGGTGCCGGGCCCGCGGCCGGTGTCAGGTCAGTAGTCGAGGTCGAGGTAGTCGATGTCGTTGAGGGTGACGCCGGAGAGTCCTGTGGCGCGGCCTCCGCCGTCTTGGAAGTAGATCTCTTTGAGTCCCTCGGCGATGATTCCGCGCATCTGCTGGTCGCTGGCGCCTGTGTTGCGGGCGTCGAAGAGGCGTTGTGCGTAGCGCGGGGGGAGGTGCACGGTGAGTCGCCGGAACCGTCCGTCGTCGGTCGTGCCGACCGGCGCGGTGTAGCCGAACCGGGCCCTCGTCTCCACGGTGATTCCGGTGGTGGTGGCGGCCTTCTTCTGTCGGCGCTTGCGCACCATGGGCTGCCACCGCTGCCGTACGGCGTCGTCGATCTTCGCGGCGACGTCGGCGCGGGCGTGCTTGCGGGCGCCGCGCCGGTACCTGTTCACGGAGTCGGCGGTGACCCCGATCTCCGACGCCACGGCCTTGGCGCTGCCGAGCTGCTTGAGCAGGTAGCCGATCTGGCCCTTGAGGGTCTTGGGCGGGTCCTTGGTGAACGCTTCGCGGTCGGCGCGTTCGATCGCGTCGTCGATCTCCCCCACAGTCCTACTCACCTTCGTCCAGGACGGCGTCGCCGCCCTTGATGTGGCGGGCCGGGTTCAGACCCTTCTCCATCAGCTCGACCGCCCACAGCATCGGCTGGACGCCCTCCAGCTTCGCCAGGCCGGGCGTGGGCCCGAGGCGGAATCCGCCGGGCTGCGGCTTGCCCGAGGCGGCGTAGGGGAGGAAGTCAAGCGGCGAGGCGCTCGGCGAGGGGTAGACGACGCAGTCGGAGAGCACGGCGAGCGGGAACAGCCCGGTCATCTTCGCCATGTTGTTGAGCTTGCGGTGCATGTTGACCCGGGCCTTGGAGATGACGGCGGCCCTGATGTCGGGGCGCCAGGTCGGCCGCTCCAGGGCCGGCCACCGCTCGCCTTCCTGGTAGTGGCGGCCCTGCGGGCGCTCGCGGAGCTTGCCGACGCCGCCCTTCACGGTGGCCTTGATGGCCGCGAGGACGGCGGCCAGGGCCGGGTCGACCTGCTTGTGCTGCTCCATGGCAGCGAGGAAGGCGCGGTCGTCCAGGTCCTTCGTGACGCCGAGGTCGGCGAGGGTGTCGACGTAAGCGTTCTTGAGGCGGTCGTGCCACGGGTCCAGGTACGCGCCGGTCTCGCGGCGCAGGTACGCCTCGATCGGCTGGATGTCGTGCCCGAGTTCCTGGGCGTAGGCGACGGTGTGCGTCTGGTACCAGGCAGGTCCCGTCGGCCGGGAGCCGTCCGGCGTGAACGGCGAGGGCAGGCGCGGGTCCAGCTCCACATGGGAGAGGTCGACCAGCCAGCTCCCGGGGATCTTCGGGTTGAACTTCACGTTGTGGAAGTGGTCCGGGGCGGACAGGCCGACGACCAGGCGGGCCGCGGCCGCGAGGAACGCCGTGTTCAGGTCCAGGCCGACCGCGAAGGGCAGCATGCACTCCTCATCGCTGAGCGAGTCCACCGACCGCACCCACTGGTATGCCTCCTCATTGAGGAACCCGCCCCTCCAACCGGAGTTCACCACGACCGGGTGCTCCGGGGTGGCCTCCGGCGGCGCCGGGTCCATCGGCTCCGTCCCCAGCGAGCCCGGGTTGTAGCCGGAGAACCAGTTGCCGGTCTCCTCATCGCGCTCCGGACGGGTGGGCGGGCGCAGCGCCGTCATCAGCTCCAGGCCCGAGACGGCCGTGGATCCGCGCGGGGTGATGACCCGCTGGGCGTACACCCCGAGCACGCGGGCGATACCAGCAGGCTCCATCCCGCTCACGCCGGGCCACGACCGCTCATCGAGGGCGTCCCACGACAGGATCGCCATCTGCACGCACTGCCGGTCGCGGCCCTGCGCCTTGCGGTAGATCCGCGCCCACGGGCCGAACCCGCGCTGCGTCAGCTGCCACTTCGCCTTCGCCACCTGCTTGACCACCGGGTGGTTCTCCGGAAGGCGCAGCGAGCGGCGCTGCTCGTGGCCCTCCAGGCGCTCGGGCAGCCCGAGCCTCACGGCCGCGGACGCGGTGAGCACGATCAGCGGGTCGGAGTCCTTGCCGTACCGGTTGAGCTTCGGCGCACCGAGGCCCGACTCGCGCAGCGTCCACTCCACCAGCCCCGGCACGGTGGTGGCCGGGCAGTCGAGCACGATTCCGTCGACGCCGTACGCGGAGCCGTCGCCGTCCAGCACAGCAAGCGTGCCGTGCGGGAACCGCGGATCGGCTACGGGCTGAGCCGCCTTCTTCGCTGCCGGACGCCGCGATGCCGCAGCCGGCCGGGTGGCGGGACGTGCCGGCCTTGTCTCTGGAACGGTGAGAGCCTGCGGGGCGTCTGGCGTCTCAACCTCGGATGCTTCCGGTTCACTGGACGCCGCTGCCGCCGACGTGACAGCCAAGGCGGGACCGGGGGCGGGATACTTCGCCGCCCACCCGTTCAGCAGCCGCTGGTAGGCATCCAGACGCGGCGACTTCGGCTCGCTCCGGCCGTTCTCCCAGTTCTTCACCGACTGGGTCGTCGTCTTCAACGCGGTCGCAAGGCGGGCCTGCGTGATGCCGGCGGCCTCACGCAGCCGGGCACGCTCCGCCGGAGGCGGGAGCTGAGGCTCCTCCTTCAACAGAGCGTCGACGGACGCGAACAGCTCATCCTCAGTCGCCATCCCTGTACCTTCCCGCCAGGACCCAGTGTTGCTTAACCAAAAAATTACCCCACTCTTTAACCCTGCCGTGCCCATTCCAATCCCAGCTCGGCGAGTGTGATGAGTTTGTCGGGGGTGAGCTTCGCGCGGCGTCCCTTCTGATTCATGATCCACACTCCGAGCTTCACTTCGGTGCCATCCACTAGCCGTTCTACGTGCCCCCTGGGGACGGTCAGGGAGCCGGTGCGAGCCTTGTACTGGGCCAGGGCTGCTACGCCCCGCTCGAAGGCGCTCACAGGCGCCGTAGACGGCTTCACCGATGCCTCCAGACCGAGCGAGTGTGGGATGACGCCGATGGTCTCCAGGCGTTCCCGCTGCCCGTCGGTCAGCGCTGCCCAGACCTCGGGCTGGCGTTGTCGGGCGAGCCATTTACCGATGTCCATGCCGTGGACGGTGACGCCTGGCTCGATGTAGGCGAGGATGCTCTCTTCGGCGAGCATCTCCCGTACCACGGCGTAGTGCCGTTGCCACTCGGGCGCCCATACCGGGTTCCAGTCCTGGTCGATCTCCTTCAGCGCGGCTTCCCACTTCGGCTTGTCGGTGAGTGCGCCGGGGCGGCGGAGGTTGGACAGCCACTGCCCCACCGGCCGGTCCAGCATCGTCGCCGACCGGGGCGCGCACAGCGTCCAGTGCTCCTCGTAGTACGCCTTGGCGGCCTGAAGGTTCTCCTGGAACCGCTCATCCACAACCGACCACACCATCCCGAGCCGCTCCAGCCGCTGCGCACGCTGCCCGCTCATCTCCCCGGCCCCGTATGCCCGCCGCTGCTCCGCGACCCACTGCCCAAGGGGAGTTGCTCCCTCTTTGTGCCCATACGGCACGCGCGCGTTCCCGACCCGCTGGACGTACTGCTTGAGTTTCGCCCAGCCGCGCGCCCAGTCCTGCCGCTCCGTGTCGATCACGTTGAAGGACACCCAGTCCGCGACCATCACCGGATCACGCGGAACGGCGAAACGGAGCAGCAGACGGGATTCGTCCTCGCCTTCCTCAGGCGGCGGGCCGATGTACTCGGACGGCTGCGCCACGTCCTTCTGTGGCTCCTGAGGGATCGCCAGCAATTCCACGGCATCTTCATCGTGAGCCCGCAACCCCTCAAGAACCTTCACCAAAGGCCGATATGATCCCGAGGTGAACATGTCTTCCGGCTTCTCTCCGGGCTGAAGGAACACCGGCACGATCAAAGAGGCAAGTTTTCCCTCTCCCGGCTTTTGACGGAGAGCCCGGCCGATGGCCTGGACGATGTCGTGCGGAGCGCCCTTGGGGTCCAAAAGGGCAACACTGTCCACCGCTCTGATGTCGACGCCTTCCCCCAAAACGCGACAATTCGAAAGCACCGCCCGCCGCGCCGTGGTCCCGAAGCCGCCCAGCACCTCCCGCCGGCGCTCCGGGACATGCTCACCACACAACCAGTCCGCCCAGATCCGAGCCGGGTACCTCTCAGGCTGGTCCGCGTGCAGCTTCGCCGCGACGCGCTCCAAACCCTCCGCGTACGCCTGCGCCTCCATCGTCCGATGGTGGAACGTGATGCACGTCGACAGACCGTGCTGCGCCATCGCGTGCAGCAACGCGGCCTGGAGCGCCCCCAGGCGCTCCCCGCGCACCTTCTCGCTGTGCCGGTCCCCGCCCATCAGCCGCTCCGGGGTGACGACCGGGTCCTTCAGTTCCAGGACGATGATCTGGTAGCGCGCCAGCAGCCCACGCGACACGGCCGACGCGAGCGACAGCTTGTAGAGAACCGGCCCGAAGACCGCCTCGTCGTCCATGGAGGCCGCCATCTCCCGCGGCAGCGGATCCCGCACCCCCTCGGCGACCTCCCGGTCCAGCCGCTCCTCCCAGATCCGCGGCGTCGCCGTCAGATACAGCCGGCGGTGCGACGGAATGACCCCCTGGTCATGGACATCGGCCCACGCCTTACCCATCGATCCGGACGTCCTGTGCGCCTCATCCACCACCGTCAGGTCCATCGGATCCAACTGCTGCCCGTAAGCGCCCTCGAAAGCCTCCGCCAGGACCCCCAGCGAGGCGTACGTCCCGAAGACGACCACAGGCCCGGAGCCATGCCACAGAGCCAACTGCACAGGATTCGTCGTGGAGCGCACCTTCAGGCTCCACAGCTCCGGGTCATCGGTGAGGCTGCACACCGCAACCGCCGGCCCCGCATGCCCGGCCCCACGCCACGCCTGCACGGTCTGGGTCAGAAGATCCAGCGTCGGCACCAGGACGAGAATGCGACCCTTGGGCACGAGCCGCCTCGCCGACGCCGCCGCAATGATGGTCTTACCCGTCCCGCACGCGGCGTGTACCTGCCCACGCAGGCCGTTCCAAGGAATACCGCCCGGCGGGACATCGAGACCGCGCACAATGGCAGAAACGGCCTCGATCTGATGGTCGCGCAGTTTCATGGCCATTTCCATGTTCTCCTTTTGCGGAATACGGCGCGGCGCAATCAGAAAGAAAGTCTGGTGCGGCGAGTGGTGGGCCGGGGTAGTGGTGTCTGATCCCAGACTGTACACAGTTAGGATCAGTGATGCATCATTCACGCGACAGGTTCAATCTGGAGGCTGACACTTGACTGATTCGCCCTCGCGATCATGGTTCATTTGGCATACTGACGGGCCATTGGTAAACGTGAGTGGCTGGGTTCGAGAGTGGGGGAGGGGTTCGGGTGGCGCGCAGCGGAGCCCGTCACTGCGGTGGGGCCGACACCCCGTCAGGCCGATGATCCGTCACTCTCGTTGCAGGGGGTGGTAGCTGGGATTCCCAGACCCTACACAGGCCCGCGCGCGATGCACCTCCCCTTGTAGCCAGCCCGGGCGATCGCGCTTGCGCGGTCGCCTGCAATTCGCGCTTGCGCGAATTGCATTCCTTTTCTGAATTCCGTTTACGGAATTCCATTCCGGCGCTTGCGCCGGAATTCGAATTGCGCTTGCGCAATTCGCACTCTATGCCCCGGCTTGCCGGGGCATATCC